>JBKQUY010000070.1:0-10634 GCA_052325425.1 Bacteroidia bacterium
TAACCTGGTTACCCTGGCGATGGATAGTTTCGAGCCTTTTAAGCACATCGAGGATGCACTTTGACGATGCAGTATTGAAATACTCAAGCTGAATATCTACCTGCGTAGGGGTTGTAGGGGTGCTTGCCAATAAACGGTACTTAAACAGTACCGTACCGCCATTTAGTACCAAGTAAATAGATTGAATTTCGCACCGTATCACAAAAAATACGGACTATGCAAAAAAATTCAACACTTATCCATGATGTTACACCGGAACAAATAACATCACTCTTTGAAGGGTTACAGAACCAATTAACAGACCTCAAACAAAACTTTGAGCCGAAAGTGCCCAATGAATACTTAACCCGTTCAGAGGTTGCAGAAATGCTCAAATGCGACCTTTCAACAATCCATAACTGGACTAAAAAAGGAAAATTAAAACCTTATGGTATTGGGAACAGAGTTTACTACAAGCGTAGCGAAGTAGAATCTGAATTGTTGCCATTAAATAAAAATAATGGGGGTAATGTGCTATGAATAATATTAATCCCGAAAATATCAAAGCATCAATAAATGACACGCTGAACCATAGCAATAATACTAAGGAAAGTGCAGAAGATAAAATATTTTTAAAGTATAAACATCTGCAAATAACAGACACAACCCCTATCCCCACACCAGTACCAGTAATAACAATAAATGGTGAAACTATAAGCACTGAAGGGAATGTTACAACAATTTCAGGGGCTTCAAAAAGCGGTAAATCTGCATTTACAGGAGTAATCATTGCAGGTGCAATCGCGCCAGGAGAGTATGATGGATTTGCAGGGGTTGAGATAACCTCAAATAATGGCAAAGCAGTTGTACATATAGACACAGAACAAGCACGGCATAAACACCAATTCAATTTACGCAGTACTTTAAAAAGAGCAGGGTTAGACAAATGCCCCGATAATTTTCTTAGTTTTAATATCAGGGAAGAAGCACCTGAAAATTATGAGACTATAACAAGTGAATTAATAAATGCCGCCGAAAAAAAATTCAACGGAGTACACCTTATTGTGATTGACGGTGGGGCTGATTATATACCTGATGTTAATGCGCCAATTGAAAGCAATGGCATTGTTAAATTTTTTGAAAACTTAGCTATTACTTACAAAGCACCAGTTATTATTATTGTCCATGTTAATCCGGGTACTGATAAAGAAAGAGGGCATTTAGGTAGTCAGTTACAACGGAAAAGTGAAAGTATATTGACAGTAAAAACGCAGGGTGATATAAGCTGCTTAGAGCCTAAATTTTTGCGTAATGCAGGTAAAGGTGATTTACCGCTAATACAATTCATGTTCGACAAGGAAAAAGGTTATCATGTCTATTGTGGTATCAAACCAGTAGAGGAGCAAAGTCAGAAAGATATAAAGAGAATTACAGAAATTCAAAAAAATGCCACAGATATATTTTTACCTACATCGGCCTTTACTTATAGTGAGGCATTAGATAAAATAATGAAACATACCAATAAGCAGGAAGCAACAGCAAAGAAAATTTTTAAGGAAATGAAAGCTCATTCTATGATATTACAAAGTCAGGATAAAAAATGGAGAATCAATGAAATGGTATAACAGGTATAAATTATACTGGTATAAGGTATAATTATACTGGTATGGTATAGTATAGTCCCCCTATGCGAAATATACCACTATACCTAAAATAAAAACAATGTCAGAACACCCTTACATATTACAGAAATATAAAGGCAGAAGTACTCGTTACGAATGTCCTGAATGTCATAAACATAATGAGTTCAGTCGCTATATGGATACTGAAACTGGGGAATACCTTGCACCCCACGCAGGTAAATGTAACCGGATAGTAGATTGTGGATACCATTATACACCCAAACAATTCTTTGAGGCCAACAAACAGTTTACTTTGATTTTATTGATTATTAATTGAAAGAATTAAGTTTTAATTGCTTGTTGTATACCATCAGGTTATTAGTATTCCCAAAGGCATTTAGTTCAAACAGATATTCGGTTTAACAATAATTGGCTTTTTATCAACCTTCTCTGCTGCATTGGCCAATAGCCTCCTGCTTACTCTTGCGTATATAGCGGTACTCCTTATAGAATTGTGACCCAGCATTTTACTTACCGTTGCAATGTCTATATCCTCCTCTAATAATATAGTGCTGGCAAAACTATGCCGGGCAATATGATGGGTTACCTTCTTTTTAATGCCCACTAATTCAGCTATAATATGCAGGTACGTATTTACCTTCTGGTTTGAAAGCCTGGGCAAAACATAACCAGTGGCTTCACGGAGCACCTGATACTTGTAGTATATCTCAACCGCTTTTGAGAGTAATGGTAGTTCAATTATTTCCTTCGTTTTACGTTGGCGTATCTTTACCCACAAGCGGTTATTTTTCTTATCCATCTTTATATCCTCAGCTTTGAGGCATTGGGCATCCATGTACCTCAGACCGGTATAACAACTGAATAGGAATATGTCCCGGACTCTTTCGAGTGACGGGTTCTGACCCAAATCGTGCCTGGCAATCAATTCTATCTCCTCAATAGTTAATGCCTCCCGTTGGCTCTTGGTGGCCTTCAGTTTGAAGCCCAAATCAAACGGGCTTCTGTCAATAGCACCAGCACGAACCGCATGCTTTAAAACTGTTCTTATCCTGCTCAGGTACTTGTTGGCGGTACTGCGTAACATACCTCGTTGTAAGGTAGGGTTGATATATTCCGTTAACAGGTATTCCTCAAAGGCCACCAAGTGATTAGTATTAAGCTCACGTAGAAGCAATTGTTTTTGGCCTATGGAATTGAGATACTCCTCAAAATGAACCATAGTAGTCTGGTACTGCACCACCACAGTTGGGCTATATTCCCTGGTATGTAGCTTTAATTTATTGATATGCTTCTTAAAGAACTCAATAAAGCTCATGTCGTTTACTGTGCTACCATGCTTTAACATGATACGGACATCAATTACAGAGAACCGCTTTCCTGCTCTTTCCTGTGAATCACGCAACTCAAAAACCCTCGCCTCAATATTCGCCAGCTTAAGGTTTAAATAATTATCCTCTCGTGAAGCTCCTTTTAACCGGCCACTCTGTACATCCCACTTATTAGGGTCTGCAAAGTGGTAGGTAAACAGTTCTATTTTACGCCTGTTAACAATAACTCGTACCCAGACAGGATGCTCCCCTTCCTTTTTCTTACGGTCTGGCCGTAAGTAAAATCGTATTGAACAGGCAGTGAGCATTGGGTTAATGTTTAGTGTCAAATCTTATTAATTTTTATGAGTGGAATATTATAAATGCTTTTCATTTTCTTTCAAAAGTGCCTCTAAATCACTCAACTTATAATAGACGTCACGGCCACCGAAACTTGATGAACCTATTTTGAAATTCTTACGTAGTTTATATAAAGTAGATTTTGAAAGACCAGTAATTTCTTTCGCACGGGCCTCGGTTACATAGCCAGATTGGTTATTATTTTCGGACAATATACGTTCCACTAAAATCTGCAAGCCGTCAACCTTTGAAATGAGGGCGCTCAGTTTCGTCTCATCTATTACTATGAGTATTTGTTTTTCCATGAAACAGTCTGTTAACGTGGTTTAAGAAATTCCGTCTTGATTTTTGGCGGTATCACTCCCAATGCGCGGAACTCATCCTCCATGAGTTGTTTTGCCCGCATTTCAAACCCCTTTTTTATAATAAAACTATCGTGTACAGTGATGAAAGGTGTAATGCCTTGTTCAATTAGCTTTGGAGCAATCCGATGAATAATAATCCTTGATTCCATTCTCTGCGCCATGGTTGAGATTACTTTATACGATGCTTTCTGTCCCTCGTAAACCCCTGTATCTTTCAGGAATAGGGTTTCGATAAATGGCAAATGCCTTTTGGTAAGGTTTTTAATAGCGAAGAAACAGCCATAAACAGAAGGAAACTCTTTCTTGAAAGCCAGCACATGCGGCCGCTTTTCGACACCTTGCCTTAAGTTGCGAGAAAACATAACTCTAAAAATTTCATTCTTGGCCGCGTCTCGGTCAAAGCCTCTTAACTGCATCCAGTATTCGTAGAGGCAACCGGTGGCACATAGCTCAGCGAACAATTTATAATCAGCATTATTTTTTATTCTATCGAGATATGGAATGCACGGGCTAAATTCAGGCAGAACTTTATCTACCAATGCTGAATCAATTGCTATAGAATAAAAATATGGCTGTGAGTTAGCCAAATCTAATGCTACGAGTGGTCTGTTTGGTTCATCAGTAAAATACATAAACGGCCTCAACTCTTTCCAAAGATTGCTTATTTGTGTATGAAACCTTTCACCGAACTTATCTACAACGCATCTTTCAATGCTCCCTTCGTTTACAGCATCCATTAAAATTAGCATCTCTGAATAACTTCTTTCAGTACCAGACTTGGTTGGCCTCACTGTAATTAATTTCTTCGCCACCCTATTCAAGAAATCTTCTGCCTTATCAATATCGAACCTTACCATCTTAAGCATTTCACGCATGATTTCGTATATGGGTGATAAGGGAAGGTGATTGTCATTAGGTGTAAATCTGAATGATTGCTTTAATTCATCTATTGCTTTCAGCGTAGCATGGCCCGTAATCTTTTCTTTCCTGAAATGACGGACACCATATACACTCCTAAGTAAATCAATAGGAATCTTATACTGTATGCTCGAGCCGTTTTTAGAATAACTCTTACTTCCTGTTCGTGTATACCGAACAAGTATAAGCCCTTTATTTTCTAAAAAATCCATATACCTGCAATACTGGTTAGTTGCGACCTTTTTCAGCAGTTCCGAATTCAGCGACACCCACCCTCCCTTAAACTTATCTGTCTTTACAACATTATCGTTGCTTGCATCAGCCAACCGTTTCATATAAAATTGGTGGTAAATTGCTCTCACACGATCGGGGTTTAAACCTGTACCTTCAACCAGTGCATCTATATCCGGCATTCCTACCGGGAGATATGCTTTTATTGGAAGGAAATTGATTTCTGGTTTTGTCATGTTTCGATTTATCGCTTGTTTTAATTTATCCGGTCAACCTCCGATAATATTATCAGCGGTTGAATGGCCTTTTGGACTACATTATATAAGGTATAAGCTGCTTGTATCGGTTGAGTGGCTCTGTCACCTGCTTGGCTGTTACCACCTTGCTACTCTTGGTTTATACTTGCTTTCCTTAATCCACTTCTCTGCTTCTCTAAGCAATTCAAATACATGCTTATTCTCCTCGTTTTCTTTCATCTTGCATTTCACCTCCCGCCTGTCGTACCACTTTATCGCTGTTTTATTTATGCAATGCACAGCGCCATTGTTACCTTGCTTCTCACTGTACTTGAGCCCTTGTACAAGAGCCAGGAAGGATGCAATCTCAGGGCTTCCGCCGCTTATGGATTCCGATTTGAATAGTTCTTTATGAGTTGTATAATCTTCTATCAGAATCTCCATAGTGTTGGTGCCAGTGAAGTATGAGCCCAGTGCAATAACAGTATGCTCGTTAGGTGCCTTCTCGGCAAACTCATCCATCAGTTC
Source organism: Bacteroidia bacterium (assembly GCA_052325425.1). Taxonomy (GTDB): domain Bacteria; phylum Bacteroidota; class Bacteroidia; order JABEUT01; family JABEUT01; genus JABEUT01. The sequence continues at coordinate 5,568 of JBKQUY010000070.1, forward strand.
ATCAAGTTTTATTTGAGCGAATATTTTGTCTTTCTTATTTTTTTTCATTATGTTTTAAATTAAGTATTGTGTTTTAATATGCTGCATTACGGCGGTCATTAATGGTGGTGGTACGGCATTACCAAGTATCCTTACACTGGTCGTCCTTGCCTTGCAGGGCATTACAAACGACTTAGGGAAGCCCATGAACAGCTTAAGCTCTGGTATTGTTAATCCCCTCCATTTGCCACCCGCATACACCACCAAACCATCGGTGGCTGTTATAGTGCACATGAGATTTGAATTGTCCTTCGGTTTAGCATCGAACTGCTTCGGGTCGAATCTATCAATGTGCGGTGCTACTTCCCCTATTGTTAGGAATCTTGTGCCTTCCTTGTTTGGTTTAGGGAAACTTATCCGAATATTGGGTGCTACATCCTTCCGCTTGCCGATGAAAATTACCCTAAGCCGGTCTTGTGGAACGCCATAATACGAGCAGTTCATAACCTTGTACTTAAACTCATAGTCATTTAGCCCATGTAGCCTTCTTATGATGTCGTTGAAGAAGGGTGTTTTTGCACCTTCCAACATTCCATTCACGTTCTCCGCAGTCCAAGTCAGTGGTCTTAATTCATATATCAGCTCGATTAATTCATGGAAATTAGCATTGGCATTTTCCGGCGGGTTAGACGCGGCTTTTGTATTAGCCGTTGAGTAAAGCTTACATGGCGGTGAGCCATGCAGGTGTCCAAGTTCTCCACGCTTCAGCCCGGTAATTTTAAAAATTTCCTGTGCAGTAACATACTGCACAGCTTTTTGAAGTACCGGTATACCTGGATTGTTAGCCTTATAACACTTTAATGCTTGCGTGTCAATATCTATACCCAATTTACTGGTGAATCCCGCTTTGTGGATGCCTAAAGAGGCACCGCCACCTCCGCAGAACACATCAATGGATGTATAAAGCGGAGGAGTTATATCAAGGTGCTTGTTCATTATTTCTGCGATTCTTCTTCGTTTGTATTACCATCGTCCTCCACTATGCTAACGAGCTTATCGTAGCAAGGGCAATCCAGAGTCTTGCAACGATATGTCAAAACTTCATCCTCTTCTTCTTCGGCCTTCTTCTGGTTTTCTGCACCCTTCGGTACTTTTTCGTCCTGGTCTTTTATAGGAGCAGGCGTTTCAGTTTTTGCAGGTGTCGCTGTCTTTTTTGTTGGTTCTTTTTCATCATCGCCAGGCTCACCTTCCGCTTTAACTTTTGGCTTCTTCAGTTTGGATAAGCCCCTCACTACAGCATAGAACGCAAGTTCAAGAGGTAATTTATTTTCGTTAACCCTTTTCATCAGGTGCGGAGCACGGTGCTCAACAACAACCCTCTGCATCTTAACATCATCAGGCTCCATAATGTCTTCCGAATTGAGGTAATTGATCAAGTTGTAGGCTCCGTCAATTGACATATCGCCATTGTCAATGTCAGTAAACCTTTTCGGCATTGCATCAAATATAAGTTCATACTTACCGACGGTAGCCTCCGACATTTTGTAACGAACCGCAAGACGGGCACGGGTGGACAATGGGCGTTCACCTTCCTTAAAATAAAGGTCAGAGCGCACCCCTCCCAATGCCCAGATTCGCTTGCGCGCATTCATTTCACTCGCTATCTCGAGTTTAGTCTTGGTACGGTACTCATTGCCGATGACTAACGCATTCAGTTCCTCCTCCTCGGTATCATATTCTTCTATGATACAGGGAACTTCATGCAACCCGGCCATTATACTGCCTGTTACTCTCAGGTGGCCGCTAATGATGATGAACTTGCCCGGGTTGTCTTTGTCGGGTTTGGCAACAATGGCGGTCTTCACGCCATGTTCTCTGACTGAATCAGCCATTGCTAACTTGTCATGTTCCGAACTTTTGTAGAAGTTCAGTGGGTTTGGTATAAGGTCTTCTACCTTTACCATAACGGGTCTTTGATTTGTACTCATGTTATGTTTATTTAATTGTTGATAATAGAGCCATTGGCAATTAAGGGCGGTAAAAACCTATGCAGCAATTGCATAGGTTTGAGGTGCAGGAGGTGTAATAACCCACTCAACAAACTGAATGTATTTTGAAAAAGCGCAGGATAGTCCATAGGCGTTATACTTATCTGTGCTATACTTTAGGTTGTCCTCAAGTTGAGAAAGCAAGTGTTTTAAATATGAGACATTACGGATTTTGCTGAAAGTTTCACCCTCAATGTGAAGCAGTTTCAAGGCATCACTTAATCCGTTTACATAGTTGATTGTTGAACGAAACTCTTTGCCTACTTTACCTATAAGGTATTTTTCACAGAACAACTGGAACTTAGGAATGCCCACTATACTAAATAGGATGGCTTTCATTTCAGGACTGAGATAATGTGTTTCCATAATTTTAGAATTTTGAATTAATAAACTTTGGTTGTTGTTTTTCTGATTGATTTTTGCAATTTTAGTTTTCATCTTTTTGTAATTTATATGTTGTTTTCAAATTCAAAAATAATTTTTCCAGATGGGCTATATTGAAGTAATATCAATACGTGTAGAGATATTTGTGTAGATTACGAAAGAGAAAAACAATGGAAATACTTGCCCTTATTCGGAAGTAACCAGTAATGAACAACCTATAAAATATTTGATTTTACGTAGAGACTTGTAGAGAGTAGTATAGAGTTTCCCTTTCCTATTTCTCTTTTATAAGTCTTAAAAGTAATGGAGGAGGTGTGCCACCAATTTCGCGAATTGCCTTCACCAGCCTTTGTGCTTTTTTAAATTTCATATTACCGCGGGTGGCAGGAGCTTTTAAGCTTTCTGAAATAAAATGCTTCTTGTTTTTGCGAAAAAAAATAGCAGAGGCTCTATCCCATTTTGCCCCATCATCTTTACAAAGTCCTATAATTCCATTTATAAAATAATGCAATGACATATTTCCATCTCGCCACATGACACTTTTATCAACGTATTCCTTGGTAAAAACATTAATGAAATCTGTCTTATCTGTTTCATTTAAAAACATCGAACCCAATGCTAAAGTCGAAAAGCACTGGCGTATTTTAAATTCATCTATTACTTCAAAAACAAAAGCTGGCGGTCGTATATTTTCTTCTTTAGTCTTCTCTATCGTTAGAGGCAATTTTGCAGCGACAATTTGTTGAATCGTATCTTTCATGAAAAGCAAATGCACACGTACTTTATCCAAAGCCTTCGTATAAGCAATTTTACTATTCTCTGTCTCCCTTAAGAATTCTCGTATTCCAAGAGAAGCATACATTAATAGATAATCAAATGGAGAAATGACATCTTTCTCATCCTGCAACCCCAAATCAAATTCTACTATCTTATCGCGAATTGCAAGAAGTGATTTCGTAACATGCTCAAAACTGTTTACCCACATTTCAGGCGTACAATCGATAGGGGATAGTACATCTTTATCACTTAGAAATACTAATAATTTCTTTGCAATAATTTTTTCTTCACGTGTTGGAGTAAAAGAAAACGTAATTTTTTCTGGTAATTTAACAGTCACCTTACCGGATTTATACTTCTCTTGAAGCTGCCCTCCTATCCTTCTAAGCTCAGTAAAATCAGGCATGTCTTCTGAAATATTATTTTGTTTGATTTAGTATGCCATCAACCCCTTCGGTATTTTCTTTAATGATTTCATTTCGGACTAATTTTAAGTAATCAATTCTCGTTTCAAAATGATTTAATAACATATTGGTTAAAATTAAACGATCTTCTACGTTAGTTTCATCATCACTTATAACATCTAATATTGCCATCCCATCTCCAGATGACTTTATACTATCGAAGCAGAAATCACAATTATCCGAAAAAGACTTTATAATTGTAATATTATTTATAAATGCCTTATCAGTGAATTTAGGAGAATCCGAAACGTGAATCGCCGAGTGAAGTGCTTTTAGTCGTGCATAAATTCCATCATCCTTATATTTATATTGATATAAAGCCCTCAGAAGGATATACCAAATGCCTACGGACTCGCCATGTGATTCTCCTTTGGTTCCATTCTTTTCCAGATACGAAACAAAGTCTGCACAAGCTGATTCATAAATCATAATATCCCTAACACGTCTATTGAAATCACTCCAATATTCCGCTCTTTCTTTCTCTCTCTCTGCTTTTAATTCTTCCTTTGTTTTATTTTCCATGACTTTTTTGATTTTATGTTAAAATATTCTATTATTATATAACATATTAAAATATCTATACTTATAAAACGAATAGCACGAAAATAATATTTATTATTCAAATTCCACTCACGTAAATGTACCGTTATTACATTTTTAAATATACATCCGCAATAACCTTATCGGTAATACCTATATAACGTTTAGTTACGGCAAGGCTACTGTGTGAAAATATCTCTGACAAGTATACCAATGCCCTTTCGCTCTTGCCATCAGATTCCCATACACGTTTGCCGAATGTCTTCCTTAAAGTATGTGTAGATGGGTTCTGTAATTTGATATTATAGTCCCGAGCCATATCTTGCAGCAATAGGTTAATAAACTGCCTTGATAATTTATTGCCATACTTGTTGCAGAAGATATACCCTTGCGGATTGAATATACCTCTCTGTGTTAAAGTATCTGCTCCGTACTTTATTGATTCTTTCACAAACCGGTTGATGGTAATTTTACGTTGTTTACCAGTCTTGCTTTCCGTAATATAAAACTCATCCTTATCCAGTACATCTTCCCATTTCAAGTTTAGCAAATCGCCTATCCTCAACCCGAAGTAACAGCCGGTTGCAATTAATAAATACTCCCGTAATTTGCCATCATTCTTTAGCCGTGCTAATAATCCCATCATGGTGTTCCACTCCATGCCACTACATGTAGTTTTTGTCCCTTTAGTGCTCATCTCAGTTATTATTGGTTCTGCCTTGAATATAGCCTTTTCCGGGCCTACTTTCACTAACTATAAAAAGTGAAAGTAACTTCCTGTTTTTCTTTTGTTGGTTTCCAATGCGTTATGTAAAAAGTAGTGTTTTCATAGCCGTTACTGCTTTCACTTTTAGCATTCTTATACATAAGTGAAA
>JBKQUY010000071.1:0-63001 GCA_052325425.1 Bacteroidia bacterium
ATTTCCGGTACAACAACCATATGCGACGGTTCCAACACCACCCTTACTGCATCTGGTACAGATTCGTATACATGGACAGGCGGCCCTGCAACAGCAGCGTATAATGTATCTCCAACAACTACTACAACCTTTACGGTAACCGGAACAAATACTGTAACCGGATGCTCGGGCACGGCTACTCAGGCAGTAGCGGTAAATAATGTTCCGGCTATACCTGCTCTTGGAGGCAACACCCCGATATGCGCAGGAGTAACACTTAATCTTACCGCAAATTCTGCCGGAGCAACAAGCTATAGCTGGACCGGGCCAAATAGTTTTTCATCTGCTACCCAAAACCCTTCTATTACAAGTACAACCAATGCAGATAGCGGCACATATTCGGTTACTGCTTCCAATAGTTGCGGAAACAGCACTCCAGGAACAATATCTATTACTGTAAATGCATCGCCTACCGTTACCATAACCGGCCCAACTTCAGTATGTAGCGGGGCAAATACCACCCTTACTGCCGCCGGAGCCGATACATATGCATGGACAGGTGGCCCTGCTGCGGCAACTTATAGCATAACCCCAACAACCACAGCAACCTATACCGTTACCGGTACAAGTACGGTAACCGGTTGTTCAAGTACAGCTGCGCAATTGGTAACTGTAAATACGCTTCCATCTGTAACTATAACAGGTAACAATACCATTTGTAGCGGCAGCAATACTGTTCTTACAGGTAATGGCGCCAATACTTACCAATGGACAGGTGGTCCAGGCACCTCCACGGATACCGTATCACCGGCAACTACTACTACATATACTGTAACCGGCACAAATACGGTAACCGGTTGTTCCAATAGCGCCACCCAGGCAGTGACGGTAAATAACGGGCCAGGTGCGCCTGTAACCGGAGGGAATACCCCAATATGTTCGGGTGCTACCCTTAATCTTACTGCAAATTCTGCCGGGGCAGCAAGCTATAGCTGGACCGGGCCAAACAGTTTTTCATCCGCATCGCAAAATCCATCCATAACCGGGGTAACAACGGCAGATACAGGAACATACTCCGTTATTGCAACCAATAGCTGTGGTACAAGTACAGCCGGAACAATATATGTTTCCATAACAGCATCGCCGACTGTCACTATTACCGGTACTGCAACAATTTGTAATGGTGAAGGCACTACCCTGACTGCCAGCGGAGCGAATACGTATGTATGGACAGGAGGCCCGGGCACTGCAACTTACAGTGTAACTCCTACAGCTAATACAACATATACAGTTACAGGAACGAATACGGCTACCGGTTGTTCAGGTACCGCTACACAGGCAGTTACCGTGAGCAGTTTACTGACCGTAAGCATAAGCGGCAATAACTCAATCTGTGAAGGAACAAACGATACCCTGACAGCCAATGCGACCGGGGACAGCCCTTTTCAGTATTCATGGAGCACGAGCGGGACCAATGATACAGCTATAATAACTGCATCTTCAAGTGCTGTTACTGCTATGGTAAGCACTTTAGCCGGTTCAGTTACAGCCGGTTCTGTTAATGGAACAGGTACAGCGGCAAGTTTCAATACGCCAACAGGAGTGGCTTCCGATGGCAACGGCAATCTTTATGTGGCGGATTACAGTAATAATGAAATACGAAAGATAGTTATTTCAAGCGGCGTGGTTACTACTTTAGCCGGAAATACCGGCGGAGGCTCTGCCAACGGAACCGGTACTGCAGCAACTTTTCATAGCCCTGTTGGAGTGGTTGCAGATGGCAATGGTAATCTTTACGTAGGCGATTTTGGCAATAAAGAAATACGGAAGATAGTTATTTCAAGCGGTGTGGTTACTACCTTTGCCGGAAATACTGGCGGAGGCTCTGCCAACGGAACCGGCACAGCCGCAAGTTTCGAAGGGCCAACCGGGCTTGCAATTGATGGCAACGGTAATTTGTTTGTGGCCGATGGAAATAACAATGAAATACGAAAGATAGTCATTTCAAGCGCTGTTGTTACTACCCTGGCTGGTAGCACTGTGGCGGGTTCTGCCAATGGTACGGGCGCTGCCGCAAGTTTCAATAGCCCACGCGGTGTAACTGCAGATGGCAGCGGCAATCTCTATGTTGCCGATGAGAATAACTATGAAATCCGGAAGATAGTTGTTACTTCTGGCGCAGTATCTACCTTAGCCGGAAATACAGCCGGTGGCTCTGCCAACGGAACAGGCACGGCTGCCAGTTTTAAATATCCGTCAGGAGTTGCATCAGACGGCAATGGCAATCTTTACGTAGCTGATAATGCGAATAATCAAATCCGGAAAATTGTTATTTCCAGTGGGGTGGTTACTACTTTTGCAGGCTCTGGAGCCGGTGATGCCAATGGAATTGGCACAGCCGCAACTTTCAGGGCTCCTTATGGTGTATCAACTGATGGTAACGGAAACCTCTATGTTGCTGATTTTACCAATAACCAGGTACGGAAAATTACCCTTTCGCTTACCTATGGCGTAACCGTAACCGATAACAACGGATGCGCGAATAATGTTACTACAACTATTTCAGTGAATGCTTCCCCCACGGTAACTGTTTCGGCTGCATCACCCACTATATGCTCAGGAAAATCAACCACTCTTAATGCAAGCGGCGGGGTTACTTATACATGGAGTACAGGTGCAACAGGTTCGTCTATTTCAGTAAGCCCGACGGCCACAACAACTTATTCGGTTACCGGGGCAAATGCTTCAGGTTGTACCAATACTCAAACTGTTTCAGTAACTGTCAATGCATTACCTCCCGTATCTATAAGCGGAGTAACGGCTGTATGTAAAGGTTTTGGCACTACTCTTACAGCATCGGGAGCCAATACTTATGCATGGACATCCGGCCCGACAACATCGTCATACTCTGTTTCTCCAACTGCTACTACTACTTACACAGTTACCGGTACCAGTTCGGTAACCGGGTGTGTTAATACTGCTACACAGGCAGTTACGGTAAATGCGCTGCCTTCGGTAACCATTACCGGCGCAGCAGCAATTTGTATTGGCGGAAGCACAGTACTCACCGGGAACGGGGCCAATACATATCAATGGACAGCAGGCCCTGATTCGGTATCTTACAAAGTATCCCCTGCAAGCACCACTACCTATACAGTTACCGGAACAGATACAGTAACTGCATGCAGTAATACTGCAACGAAAGTGCTTACCGTAAACAGTTTACCTGTTGTAAGTATAGCAGGAACTACGACAATATGCGATGGTTCCAGTACAACCCTTACCGCAAGCGGAGCCAGCACTTATGCATGGACAGGTGGCCCGACTACTGCGGCTTATAAAGTTTCCCCTGCAACAAATACTTCTTACACAGTTATCGGCAAGAATGTTTCAGGTTGTGCAGACACTCAAACGGTTTCAATAACTGTAAATTCCTTGCCCGTTGTATCTATAAGCGGAGCAGCGGCTGTATGTAAAGGTTTTGGCACTACCCTTACCGCATCAGGAGCTGATACATACCTATGGACAGGCGGGCCTTCTACAGACACCTATAATGTTTCACCTGCTGCCTCCACCACATATACGGTAACCGGAAAAGATTCGGTAACCGGGTGCAGCAATAAAGCCACACAATTGGTTACGGTAAATGCATTACCTGTAATAACCATTACCGGCACAACAACCATATGTAATGGAGCAAGCACCACACTGACTGCAAGCGGTACCAACACATACCAATGGGCAGGCGGGCCTGATTCGGCTACTTATACAATATCACCGGCAAGCACAACTACCTATACCGTGATTGGAACTGACACAGTGACTACCTGCACCAATACAGCGACAAAAGCAGTTACGGTAAACAGTTTACCTGTGATAACAATTACCGGAACAACAACAATATGCGATGGTTCCAATACAACCCTTACTGCTTCGGGAGCCAGTAAATATGTGTGGACCGGCGGACCAGGCACTGCAGCTTATAAAGTATCTCCCACAGCTACGACTACTTATACAGTAACCGGAACCAATTCGGCAACTGCATGCAGCGATACAGCTACGCAAGTTGTGACAGTTAACAGTTTACCTGTAATAAGCATAACGGGTACAACTTCAGTATGCAATGGCTCCAACACAACCCTTACTGCAAGCGGGGCCAATACTTATGTATGGACAGGCGGGCCTGATTCCGCATCGTATAATGTTTCCCCTACAAAAACTACAACATATACTGTAACCGGAACCGATTCAGTAACAACATGCAGCAATAAGGTAACACAGGTTGTTACGGTAAACCCGCTTCCGGTAATTACAATTACTCCTGCTTCTCCGGCAATATGCGCCGGTGGAAATATTAACCTGGTGGCAAGCGGGGCATCTGCATATACCTGGTCGCCTTCAGCAAGCCTTAACAACTCAACAGGTGACACTGTTAACGCTTCTCCTATTGTTACTACAACCTACTCTGTGAATGGAACAAGCGTCGCAGGCTGTGGAAGCAGTAGCCCGAAAACAGTAATTGTAAGTGTTACTCAACCTCCTGTTATTACAATTACACCGGCTTCAACTGCTATTTGTTCCGGTAGCGATGTTAACCTGGCCGCAAGTGGCGCTACGAGTTATACCTGGACACCTGCCGGTGGCTTGAGTTGTACAACATGTTCAAATCCTGTTGCTAAGCCAGGCGCCACAACTACCTATACAGTTACAGGGAAAAAAGGAATTTGTTCTGCTTCTGACAGCCTGACTGTCACTGTAAATGCATTGCCAACCATAAAAATTAATGGCATAGATAGCGTTCTGCAAGGAAGCAGCGACACATTGACTGCAAGTGGCGGAGTAAGTTATGTATGGACGGGAGGAATTACAAACGATCCTGTCATAATAACACCATTGGCCACTGCAACTTACACAGTAACCGGGACAGATTCCAACGGATGTAAAGATACGGCCAGCATTAAAGTGATAGTGTATGTTACCGGGATAAATAACATTTCTACCTCTACTTCAACGCGTGTTTATCCGGACCCTGCAATCAATGAGTTAAACCTCTCATTTGAAATGCAAGGCGTATCTAAAGCGGCGGTAATAGAAATAATTGATGCAAGCGGCAGAGAGCTGATGAGTGAAAATGAAATGATAGGCAATGGTAAAATAATGACAATGGATATTAGCTCACTTGCACAGGGAATATATTTTGTAAGAGTAATGACAGATAAATCGGTGCAGGTAGTTAAGTTTGTGAAAAATTAACAGTCGGTATTATTAATTATAAAAGCCTGAAGATTGATTCCTTCGGGCTTTTTTAATGGTATTCATTGGCCTGGATACAGATTTAATGTAATAATAAACTAGATGAAGGGTTTGCTGTTACAGATTTATATAATTTTAAACCATAAAATTGGCCAAGTACCTTTTATTATGAAAAAGCTAACTCTTTTATTAATATTATTCTCTGCAACTTGCTTTTCCCAATCGCTGAAAGAGATAGAGGCAGGCCGTGTAGATTTACCCAATGGCTGGCATCTTACCCCCGTTGGTTCAAAAATTGTATTGGGAGATTTGCCCCTCAACATAGCAGTAAGCCCTGACGGCAAATACCTGGCAGTTACCAACAATGGACAAAGCACCCAATCGGTTATGCTGATTGATATAATGACTCAAAAAGTTACCGATAGCGTACCTATACTTGCTTCCTGGTTAGGGCTTGCATTTGGCTCTGGCGGGAAAAAGCTGTATGCTTCAGGCGGGAATGAAAATGTGGTATATTGTTATGATGTTGCCAATGGCAAACTAAGTTTGCAGGATAGCCTTGTACTGGGTAAGCCCTGGCCCGATAAAATTTCTCCGTCCGGTTTATGTGTTGATGACAGCCGTAACAGGGTTTATGTGGTAACAAAAGAAAATAATTCGTTGTATGTATTCAATACAGCAAAAAAAGAGATGCAGCAATATGTTATCGGTGCGGAAGCGTATACCTGTTTATTATCGAAGGATGGCAAACAGCTTTTTATAAGCGTATGGGGTGGGGGAGAAGTGTTGATTTTTAATACTGAGAAAGATATTGTTGCAGATTCAATAAAAGTGGGCAGCAACCCCAATGATATGGCGTTGACAAGCGATGGGAAATATCTTTTTGTTGCTAATTCCAATGATAATAGCGTATCAGTAATAGATATAGGACAACGCAAAGTAATGGAAACATTGAATGCTGCTCTTTATCCCGGCTCACTGGAAGGTTCGACTACTAACGGAGTTGGGCTTAGCGCCGATGATAAAACGCTTTACATAGCCAATGCCGATAATAATTGCCTTGCGGTATTTGATGTAAGTCGCCCCGGGCATAGCGCCTCAAAAGGCTTTATTCCTACAGGATGGTATCCTACATGCGTAAGAGTAGTAAAAGGTAAATTATGGGTAACCAATGGCAAGGGATTCACATCCTTGCCCGACCCTTATGGGCCTAACCCGGCTCATCGCCGGGAAAAGGTTGTGTACAGAGGCGGTGATAATAATAAAGAGCCCCATAAAGCACAGTATATCGGTGGCGGGTTATTAATGGGGACTATGAGTATTATTCCGGAACCCGATGAGGAACAACGTGCTGCTTATACCCAGGCTGTTTATCAGAATACTCCTTATAATATTGCCAAGTCGCTGAGCGCTGATGTTCCTGCGGGCAATCCCGTGCCAGCAAAAGTTGGAAACGCTTCGCCCATAAAATATGTGTTTTACGTAATGAAGGAGAACCGCACGTATGACCAGGTATTAGGCGATGAAACAGGTGGCAATGGAGATACATCCCTGTGTTTGTTCCCCAAAAAAATAACTCCCAATGAGCATGCCATAGCAGAACAATTTGTACTGCTCGATAATTTTTATGTAGATGCCGAAGTAAGCGCCGACGGGCATAACTGGAGCATGGCTGCTTATGCCAATGACTATACAGAGAAAACATGGCCTACCAGTTACGGCGGAAGGGGTGGTACGTATGATTACGGCGGCAACCGCAAGATTGCTTTCCCTCCTGATGGTTTTATCTGGGATAATTGCATTAAACACAATATAAGCGTACGTAATTATGGGGAATTTTCGGACGAGGGCAAACCGGTTTTAAAAGAACTGGCGAAACATACCTGCCCGGCTTACCCGGGGTGGAACCTTGCCATCCATGATGTTTACAGGGAAGGGGTTTGGGAAAAGGATTTTGATTCATTGCTGGTCATTAATGCCGTTCCTCAAATGAATATAGTTTACCTGCCCGATGACCATACCAGCGGTCTGGCGAAGAAAGCATTTACACCTTTTGCCGCGGTAGCTGACAATGATTTGGCACTGGGGCGACTGATTGAACATCTTTCTAAAAGCAAAATTTGGGCGCAATGCGCAATTTTTATAGTGGAAGATGATGCCCAGAATGGCCCCGACCATGTTGACGCCCACCGTACAATTGCATTTGTCGCCGGCGGGTTTGTCAAAAGAAAATATGTTGACCATACTATGTATTCAACCTGTTCTATGGTACATACCATGGAACTTATTCTTGGCCTGCCTCCCATGAGCCAGTACGATGCCCCAGCAGTGCCCATGTGGCGCTGTTTTAACGATACGGCTGACAGGGCAACATACACGCACATCCAATCTAATATAGATTTGGAAGAGCGCAATATAGCTTTTAATGACTGGATGAAAAAATCGGATGAATTTGATTTAAGGCAGGAAGATAAAGTTCCTGAAAGTATTTTCAATGAAGTATTATGGGGCGCTATTAAAGGTAATGCAATTATGCCCCCTGCCAGGCATGGCGCTTTTATCAAACCAATAGCCGTTAAAGACTATGATGATGATGGGGACGGAGATGATGACGGGGATGGGTATTGAGTATTGCAGGGCACAAAATTTTATGTCCCTGCTGCGTTAAAAACGGTATTATTGCACCTTATTATTTGTAAAATCCGTGTCCGTTCGTAAAATAAACCTGCATACAGCCACTTTTATTGTTATCGCTAACATGATTGGCACAGGCGTTTTTGTCAGCCTGGGTTACCAGTTAGACGGCGTGCAATCGGGTTTTGGCATAATGATGCTGTGGCTTATTGGCGGTATAATTGCCCTTTGCGGTGCCTTGGCATACGGTGAATTGGCTTCTGCCATGCCGCGTTCGGGAGGAGAATACCATTACCTGTCGCAAATATTCCATCCATTGCTGGGTTTTTTATCGGGCTGGGTGTCGGTAACTGTCGGCTTTGCGGCTCCGGTGGCATTGGCAGCTATGGCGTTGAGCGATTATGTGGCTAAGGTCTATCCCGGCATTAACTCAAAGCTGTTCGCTACCGTTATTGTGGTGCTGATTACAATTGTGCATTCTTTTACCTTGCGGAGAAGCGCGATTTTCCAGGATGTAACAACGATATTGAAAATTTTATTGATTGCTTTTTTTATTATTGCCGGGTTCCTGATAGCTTCATCACAACATGTTGCTGTATTACCTGTTGTCAGTAATGTGAAAGAACAAAGCTGGACGGCTATTTTTTCCGCTTCATTTGCTGTATCGCTTAATTATATTTACCTTGCCTATTCCGGCTGGAATGCCTCTGCCTATGTGGCTAATGATATTGAAAACCCCAAAGTAAATATTCCCAGATCGCTACTCTATGGCACGCTGATTGTAACCGTTCTGTATGTATTAATAAATTATGTGTTTATGAATAGCTCTCCTGTAGATGAATTAAAACAGAGCGGAGATGGCGTCGCTTATGTTTCTGCGGTGCATATTTTCGGTACTAACGGAGGCAATATTATGGCTATTCTTATTGCACTCACGCTCGTTTCAACGGTAAGTTCAATGGTATTTATAGGCCCGCGTGTGGCGCTGGTTATGGGTGAAGATTTGAAGCAGTTGAGTTTTCTCGCCATAAAAAATAATCATGGAGTTCCGGTGCTTGCTACTATAGTGCAATCAGCCATTACTATTTTGCTGGTGCTTACCTCCCAATTCCAGTTTGTACTGTTATATATAGGATTTACCTTAAATCTAATGACATTCCTTACCGTGCTTGGTTTATTTGTAATGCGCATAAAAGGAAAAGTAAAATCTGATTCATATAAAACAATTGGTTACCCTGTAACTCCGTTCATTTTCTTACTTTTGAGCGCCTGGACTTTATACTTTACAATGAGCAACCAACCAAAAACATCTTTACTTGGCTTAGCTACTATTTTAGCGGGCAGTGTAATCTACTTCATCAGGAAACCCAAAAATTATGATTAAGAAAGTTTTCAAAGTATTAATTTATTGTTTATTGCCCTTAATTGTGGCAATATCATGTTCCAACAGCCCCACAAAGAATAGCACCACTTCAGTGCAACCGGCTCCAAAGACAGATACTGCTAAAAAAGCTGTTCCTGCCAAGGCAGCGGCGCCTGTTAACCCGGATACGGTAACCCCTGACAGAAGGTTCAATGATATTGCCCGGTATATTGCCGGAATGGAGCAGGAACCCGGCAGCACATTACCTGCAAGCCTTGAAAAAGATACAGTATGGATTCGCTTTTCCAAAAATTTTAACTGGGAATGGAATCATGCCGAGGATGTAAGGCTGAAACCTATGGCGCAATGGGCAGTTACAGAGCTGGATGCGCAACGCAAAGCTAACCTCGATGTATTTTATCCGTTCAGCGGCCCTGATATTTTGCATGCCAATATACTTTTTCCCCAGGCAAAGCATTATCATTTATACGGGCTGGAAAGGGCAGGTGCAATGCCCGATTTTAAACGAATGAAAGCAAGTGATATTGAATCATACCTTGCCGATGTATATGGTTCCCTTAATGATATTCTTGGTAAAAGCTATTTTATTACCAAGAACATGCTCAATGACCTTCAAAAGAACAAAGTTGACGGTACCTTGCCTCTCATATCTATTTTCCTGGTAAGGAACAATTATGAAATTGTGAATGTAAAATACTACCACCTCTATCCTGACGGAACAGATAAGCCTTTGAGCAAAGACAGCACACCAACTCATACTAACGATTTCGTGAAAGTGTTCTTCAAACACCCGGGCGACACCCTTATCCAGGTTGCATCGTATATGAAATGCAACATGGTGGATGATGAAATTAAAAAGAACGCCGGGTTGATGGCTTACCTTGCCAATATGCCCATTTCCACGACCTATATTAAATCGGCATCATACTTATTGCATAACCCTACATTTAAGGTTATGCGGGATGCTGTGCTGAATAAAAGCATGAGCATAATACAGGATGACACTGGTGTGCCATACAGGTATCTTCCTGCCAAAGATTGGACCCTTACTTTTTATGGCAGCTATGTAATGCCGGTAAGCAGTTTCCCTAAAGGCTTCTTCCAGGCCGATTTGCAAAAGGCATATCATATAAGCGACAGTTTAAAGCAAGTTAAGAAATTGCCTTTTTCGCTGGGGTATCATTGGAGTTCAAACTACCAGAACCTGATTAAGGCAGAACGTAAAAGCTGATAAAAATGAAGTGGTGGCGCGCTATTCTCATTTCAATTGCTGCGCTTCATACATGCGCTGCGCAGAATGTGTTACTCGATATTATTCATTCTGATTCACTTCAGTTAAAGTACAGCAAAGTATTTAAAAACCCTGCCCGGTACCATTTCCAGGTTATTTATACCGAAATTAACCGCGACTCAAATAACAGGGCGCATTTAAAGAGGCACTATTTATACAAGCCTTCGACCAATTATTATTACCCAGCCAGTCTTGTAAAACTTCCTCTTGTAGCCCTTGCACTTGAAAAAGTTGACAGCCTCAACAAGCTATACAGCATTACAAAGGATACCCGCCTGTGTGTTGACAGCGCGCATCAGTGTGAAACAACAGAATTATATGATTCCACTTCGCAAAACAGGTACCCAAGTATAGCCCAGTATATAAGACGCATGCTATTGGTAAGCGATAATTATGCCTATAACCGCATATATGAATTCCTCACCCCTGCCTATATTAACCGAAGGCTGCACCAACTTGGATATAAGAATGCCATAGTTAACCAACGTTTCAATCCTAACTGCGACAGCACTAATAACCGCTTTACCAACCCATTTACTTTTTTAGCCCCTGATTCCACTGTTATGTACAGGCAGCCGGCCGACAGCAATATGTGCCCTATAACAAATGTGGCGAGGCATACTGTTGTGGGAAAAGGCTATGCAGATAATAATAAGATTAAGCCGGCCCGCGATTTCAGGAGGAATAATTATATTCCCTTTAAAAATGAAAATGATATTTTACTTTCTTTGATTTTTCCGAACGCTTTTCCTGCTTCAAGCCGGTTCAGGCTTACTGCTGATGATTATATGTTCCTTTATAAATACATGGGCATGCTGCCTCGGGAGAGCGATTACCCGCGCTATGACAGGAAAATGTACCCTGACAACCTGAAAAAGTATAATTACTTCGGTACTACGGATACCATAAGCGATTCTAACACCGTGCGCTCACTGAATATTGTTGGCCGTGCCTATGGCTTCCTGGCCGATTGCAGCTATATTATTGACACCTCTGCCCATGTGGAGTTTTGCCTTTCGGTACTTATGTACCTGAACGAAAAAGATGTAATTAACAGTGGTAAATATGAATATAATGATGTAGGGCTGCCATTTATGAGTGATTTAGGAAAGGCAATCATGAAATATGAAAAAAAACGAAAAAGAAAATATAAGCCCGATCTGAACAAGTTCAATGGTTTGTGGGGGAGCAGAAAATAAGTATAATCGTCTTTGAAGGAATAAAAAAAAGCCACCCTACATTATCCATGGGGTGGCAAGAATGGTGGAAAATAACAATATCAGTTCCCTGTAAACTTACCTACCTTAACACGAATGCCTTCCGAGTTGCTGGTGAATTCAGGGGCATACATACATTGTATGCTGGTAATGCCATTGGAAAAATTACCATTATGCGTTACACGCAATGGATATTCAAACACATAGGTGCCTTTATTCAGGTATGAGATAAAGAAATTTGTAGCCGCGTCGCGGGTGCTTTCATAATACCCCAGTCCATCCTGCCACTTGTATTGTGATATTACGTTAATAGGTTCAAACCCGGAAGCGCGCATGTCTTTCATCTGCACATATTGCATATCCCTGTCAACGCGCAATTCAATACGAACTTTTATCTTATCGCCAACTTTTAACAATGTATTCGAGTCAATTGGCTCTAAAACCGGGCCGCTCGCAGTGTTGTGCTCTACAAAAAGTTTTTTTACAAGCTGCAATGGCGTTTTGCTTGAGGTTATTTTATCAAGCTGCTCAAAATATTGCCAGTAAACTGCGCCCCAGCTTACTCCTTTGTCTTTTTTCGCAACCGTCACGTTGCCCATTTCGGGTTTAATGTCACTGCCGCTCCATGATGTTTTAAAGTAACCTGTGCCTGCTTCCTGTTTTACATCAGGCATATTTTTCGGGTCAATTTTGGTGTTACCCATGGTTATTTCAACATCCGATTCGTTAGATAGCCAGTCTGTGCCACGTAATAGCAGGGCATAGCAGGCTTCAGTTGTGGCTTTGGTTGTATGCCAGTTTTGTGTTTGCTTGCTCTTCAGCAGCCACACTTTCATATCATCAACCGATTGCTCGTCATGCGCCACTTCATCAAAGGCTTCAATAAGCAAGGCCTGGCATTCAATAGGGGCTTCCCACCAGTAAAAACCGTCATAGTTTTCTTTCCAGTACATTCCCATTTCTTCGTTGGAAATGGAATTTTCTTTCAGCGACTTAATAATCTTTCCCGGAATTACTTTGTCGCTGTACCTGCTCAGTGCAAGGGCAATCATTCCCTCCATATAGCGCCCTTTATTGTCATTCCAGAATTGTTGTTCCTGTCCCTTAAAGTAGTCGAAGGCTTTCTGGTCTCGTGAACTTATGGGAATATCTCTGAAATAGCTGCGGGCATATAAATATTGTATTTGCTCACATCCCAAATTATCGAGTTCAGGGTGGCCATATTTAAGTATCTCTTCATAATCTTCACGAATACGGTCATCAAGATATGAAGTGCCTTTTTTGACCATACTCCACACTGTATTATCATTCCTTACATTTTTAATTCCAAGGTGGTCAAGATGCCCCATGCCGGTAATTATATATTGGGTAATATACCTGTCGTCAGGCATGCCGTCAAACCAGGGCCAGCCTCCGTTTGATAACTGCATTTTTTCAAGCTTGTTTAAAGCATGGCTAAGTTCGTTTGACATGTGGTTCAGGTCGAATAACAGAGCAACACGGTGCTTGCGCTCTGTTTCATCTTTGGCATCCATAACCCAGGGAGTTTCCTCCAGCATCAACGATTTCAGCTCCTGGTTCTTTTCAAGGTTGGAGAGCAATGCATCAGGAGTCTGGCTCTTCCAGCTATCGAACACTGCTTTTATTTTGGGCGAGGAGTTGGCAATATTTGAGGCTATGCTGTTGGCATAAAAACGGTCGAAGGTCTGTTCTGCGCATTCATAAGGATATTCCATTATGTAGGGTAATGCCTGTACCGCGTACCATGCCGGGTTTGAAGTAAATTCCAGAGTCAGTTTATGGTTTCGCAAGGTAGTTGAACCTCCATTCTGAGTAATAAATTTTTCGAACCTGAATGTTTTGGTTTGCATGCCTCTTATAGGCAGGGGCATTGATTCCGTAACAAGCATACGGTTTGTAAGAACAGGCACAGCCATTTCCTCCCCGTCGGAATAATTATCAGCTTTTGCAACTACTTTGTATGTAATAGCGCCTATACCGGCAGGTATGTAAAGGTCCCAGCTAAGATTGGTGCTTAATCCCTTTTTCACCGTAAATGAACGTGTGCCGTCATCTATGGTGTTTTTATATTGAGCAATTATGTTAACAGGGTCAATTGGTTTCATGGTAACTGCGTCAAATAAAAGTAACTGGGCTGTTCCGGTAAGGTCTTTATCAGATAAGTCGGTAACCTTTGATGTAAATTCTATTTTATCATTCTCCCTGAAGAAACGAGGAGAATTAGGCACTACCATGAGTTCTTTCTGAGTGACAAGTTCTTTTGTTATCTGCCCTGTTTTCAAATCTTTGGTATGTGCCAGGCCCATCATTTTCCATTTAGTCAGGGCTTCAGGTATGGTAAAGCTGATAATTATGCTTCCGGTAGAATCAGTTTCTAACCGGGGATAGAAGAAAGCAGTTTCATTAAAATTGGTACGGGCGCTTATGTTTGATAAATCAACATTGCGGGTTCTGTTGTCGGCATCTTCACCATTTTTAGTCTTTTCATTGGCAACAAGCCTGTCGGCAACCTGGTTGCTTTCATGATAGTTGTCGTCTTCTTTTTTGCCTGCTACTTCAGTTTGGTCAAGCGCTTCAACACCTGTAGCTGCTGTGGTGGTCTGGGCTTGCATTGGCATTGCGGCCGGAGTAGCATTATATGCCATCGATTTTTCCTCCTTTACCGCGCCACCTTCATCACCATAGCCGCCGCGGTAATAACCATAATAGTAAAAATAGTAACCAAACCAATTAAGCTTGTCATATATACGGGAGGGGTAATATGTTATCTGGTTCCAATACTCGTTAAATAAAGTTGAGGTATGTGTTCCGAATGCAATGGAGTTTTCCCAGCTTAATTCAGAATAATAATTATTGTAAACATTAAAATTCCAGGAATTAATTTTAAAGGCATCTAACGAGGCATCATATAAGGTAGCCATCATTTCAGCCATCATTTTATCACCTTTTTTATCTTTTATTTTTACCTTCCATTCTTCTTTTTGCCCCGGCAGCAGCTTATTGCGGAACGTTTCAAACTGTACGTCGAGTTCTTTGTTTGTCCACGGTACAGTAATTACATCATCATGCTCATACATTCTGCTGTTTTTTACAAAAGCAAAATGTACGGCAAAATTGCCCCGGTTGCGTTCTTCAATAGGCACTTCAATCTTTTTTTGTTCCTCATTAAGTGTTATCCATTCCCTGTGCACCGATTTTCCCTGTTCTTCAATTTCATACAGCACTTTCACATCTTTCTCTTTCGAACCGATAAGATAAGAGGCTTTCTCACCGGGTTCGCCTTTATCATTAATTGCGGTAAACCAATCGGGGCTATTGTTTGGCATTACAGTCTCTTTTTCAGAATAAACAGTAAAATATCGTATGTCTTTAACATCTTCTCCATACTTATCTTTTGCATGGGCTTCCATTACGTACGTTCCGGGCTTCCAGGAAGAAATGCCCTTGATTGAAAATTCTTTTTCCTTATGTGTATTGTAAGTGTTTTCGTAAACCTTTTCTCCACGCTCCCATTTATACATATTGTCTTCATCGTTATAAACGTCGTGGGGGAATGAAACGGAATATTCCTCTTTTGTTATAATGAATTTGTCAGGTTTTTCCCACTCCCGTTTCCTGAAAATCTTATCCGGTTCTTTTAACTTGTATATTCCCATTTTGACTACGGCAGAATCGGCCACACCATTAGTATTGGTAGTATATATAGGGAATGTATCAACTTTTTCCTTATTTACCTCTCCCGGAAGTCCGACGTTCAGATTGAGGGCATTGTAAGCTACTTCTACATAAGTTTCCGAACTGTGTGTCTCACCATTTATATCAGTAACATCGGCAAACACGGTATAGTTATAAGTCGGGGAATAACTTTTAGGAATACTGAGGTCGGGAATGGCTTTAAAATTGATAAAGTATCCCCCGGTATCATTAGTCATGGCTATGCCATTGGTAATTTCCATCTCCGGAGATGAAGGATAATAACCCCACCAGTAATAAAACCAATAAGGGAAAGAGGCATTACGAACGACACGGTATTTTACCTGTGCCCCTTCTATATTGGCTCCTGAATATGCCTTAGCGGTACCGGATACTCTTACTGAATCGTTAAGCCTGTACGAGCCGCTTACCGGAGAAAAAACCACATCGAATTTAGGCCGTTTATAATCTTCTACCTGTACTCTGACAGTACCATAATTATCGGAAATAGTCATGGAACCATTAAGCATTCCTGCAGGGGCAGTAAATGTTCCGCTATAACTGCCATACTCGTTGGTTTTTAAATCAAGTGAAGCAATTTTCTGGTAGTTCACATCATAAAAAGTAACTGTGCTTGCATAATTCGGCAGTATCTCATTATGCTTTCCGTCAGTACGTATCATTATGCCTTTAAAGTAAATGGTCTGCCCCGGACGGTAAATAGCCCTGTCGGTAAACAGGGTGGTACGTGGTTCCATTACAGGCTTGCTTATACTATTCCTGTACATATAGAGTGAGTAGTTGTCATCTGTCCGGAATTTATCTTTTCCGTGAATCAATTCTACATCGAAATAAGCATAATCTTTCTTTGGGGCAAAATCTACATGGCCATCTTCATCTGATATTTTAGAATCAGATATTACATATTCATATTTACGCAATATGTTATTGTATTGTGAATTCCACAAATTAGCTGTCGCCCCTTTCACGGGGTTGCCTGTTTCGCGGTCAAGCACGTAAAACTCATAGCCACCGTCAGGTGTTTTGCGGTCAACAAAGCTTAAATTGCTTACCCATGTCGGCGAAAAGGCTATGCCGTTGTTTGAAAGGGAGAAACCTGAATCACCGCTAATAAGCACTAAATAATAGCCTGCATGCAATTCAGGGATTTTAATTTCGGTATAATGGGTCTGGTAATCGCCATCGTCAGGTAAATTTATGGCCCATTGTTTTATGGGAGTGATTTTCAGATATTTTTTCAGGAATTTCTTTTGGTCCCCGTAATAATTATTGTTCCAACTCCTGTAATTCTCAAATTCTATGGGAATAACGCGGGCATAAACCTTACTGACATTCGTATAAGACAAATATCCCCTGAAAGGTTTATCAATGAGGTTGGCTTTCTCAATATCAAATGCCAATTTTTTCTGTTTAATAGTAGTTTCAAGGGTAATACATTCTTTAGCTCCATAAGAGTCGGGGAACCTTAGTTCAGCTTCTTTGCATTTTTCCACAGCTTTTTTACTGAACCATTTATTGTCCTCCGATTTACGTGGGTCATATTTATTGCCTTTTTCAGAATAAAGCCCTGCAATTGCATAAGACACCTCGGTTGATGATGGATATTTAATGAATCGCTGTTCCAATGCCAGCAAGGTATTCAGGTATAGGCTGTCATTTATGCCTGTTGTTGCATGTGTTTTTACAAATTTTAGCCGCTCAAGGTCTGCATCTATTAATGCCTGTGGGTCATCGTCATTGGCATGGAAAGCAATAAGGTCCTGCAGGATTTTAATGGCATAATATTTTGTGCTGAGAGAATCACCGTTATATGGTATATTAATTTTCGCAAAATCATCAAAGTTTGCAAAATAGTTTTCGCTGTTGAGTTCGAACTTATATGCAGGCCTTATGACATCGGGTTCTTCGCTTGCCAGGAAATCAACAGCCCTGTGGGCAATAAAATCATATAAAGTTGGCCTGAGCTTAATTACATCAGATGTACCCTGTTCAAGTATATCGTCATAAATATTCAACGGGGTGCGCTTAAGGCTGTCGGCGCTTTTTAAAGCAAGAAGATGGTGTTTTATAATCTGGTCGAACAGAGTTTTAAGGTCCCATGTGGAAATATCGTCAAGTTTTACGTTAACGACTTCAGTACGTTGCGAAAATTTCCACCGGTAGCGTTGGTAATATTGCTGGTAAATGTCGGCAAGCATAGTGTGTAGCATAGGAGTAAGTGGATAAGATGAAGTCTTAATTTCATTATTCATCTTATAAATTGAGTTATATATGTCATCCTCCTGGTATTGCTGCACAAGGCGCAGACGGTACATAATGGCTTTAACAATCTGCGGTGCATTGTTATCTGATTTTGCTTTATTGTAAATCATTTCCACCTGTTCAATAGCCGATTTCGATAGCCCGTCTTTAATCAGTGAATCAACTTTTTTCCACTCTTTGGTATATGTGCTTCCTTTAGGGAAAATTAATTGAGGTAGCGGCTTAGGCTTCGGTTGCGGATGTATACGAAGGCTATAAATACCTGCTGCAATAGCTAAACTTGCAAATGCGACCAGGGTTGCGACGAGTGACTTTTTCATTTTCATGTTATAGTGTTAACGCATTGATTTTCTATTTATTGCAGGTGCAAGTTTAATCGCGGATGGTAAACCTCGACAATTAACATGAAGCTAATATGAAGATAAAGCTAAACCAAGATTGATACTAATCAAATGGCAGCATTGATAGGGAATATAATTTTATATTTTAGTAGTATTTATGCGGTATTGCCCTTCTAATTAAGGCTTGTCAGCTGTTTTTCAATAGCCGCAATTTTTGCTTCAGCATCCGCTTTTTTATTTCTCTCATTCTGTATTATCTCAGGTTTGGCGTTGGCAACAAATTTCTGGTTACCCAATTTTGCATCCACCGATTTTAAAAACCCTTTCTGATATTCAAGCTCCTTAATGAGTTTTTCTTTCTCCTGTCCTGCATTAATTTCCATTCCTTCGGGCAGCCCGAAAGAATATTTTTTATCCTTCAATACAAAACTCAATGTGCGGGCAGAGTTATGTCCATTAGATCCAGCAACTGTTCCCGATAATTTCATTACTCCGGGAGATATGATTGATTCTACAGGCTCAAGCTGGCTTAATTCAATCTTCGGAGAAATGTTGTTTTGTTGTCTTATTCCCCGGACAAGGCGCAGGTATTCTTTTTGCAATTCAAAGCCTGCAAGTAAAGCGGAATCATATTTCTTTACAACTGGGTAGGGTGCAACAATAATGCAATCTTTGTCCTTACGCTCTTTTATCTGGTGCCAAATCTCTTCGGTAATAAATGGCATAAAAGGGTGCAATATTTTCAACAGCGATTCCAAATAACCAATAGTTGTATCATATACCTTGCGAGGAGGGTTTTTCCCGCAAAGGCTTTTAATCAGCTCAAGGTAAAATCCGCAAAAATCATCGTAGGTAAGTTTATAAGCAGACATCAGGGCTTCCGAGAGGCGGTACGAAGCAAAATCTTTTTCAATTAGTTCTACCTGTTCGCTCAGTTTATGTTCGAACCAGTTTGTATAAATGCTAGTATCTCCGGGCTCCGCATCTATAGGCTCCCATGTTTGTATCAGCCTGAAAGCGTTCCAGAGTTTATTGGCAAAATTTCTTCCCTGCTCGCAAAGCGATTCATCAAATGGCAAGTCATTACCTGCCGGGGAACATAATAGTATTCCTACACGTACCCCATCTGCTCCATATTGCTTTATAAGGTCAAGCGGTTCAGGCGAGTTACCCAGCGATTTGCTCATCTTCCTGCCTTGCTTGTCGCGGACAATGCCGGTAAGGTACACATTGTGAAAAGGTTCTTTCCCTAAATATTCGTATCCGGCAATAATCATTCGGGCCACCCAGAAGAATAATATTTCCGGCGCGGTAACAAGGTCATTGGTAGGGTAGTAGTAGCTGATGTCTTTGTTTCCCGGTTCTTTAAATCCGTCAAATACGCTTATCGGCCAGAGCCAGGAGGAGAACCAGGTATCAAGCACATCTTCATCCTGCCTCAGGTTTTTACTGCCGCAATGCGGGCATTTTCCAGGGCTTGTTTCTGAAACAACAGGTTGTTGGCATTCCGGTTTTTTCTGTGCTTCACAATAATAAGCCGGTATGCGCTGCCCCCACCATAACTGGCGCGATATACACCAATCATGCACATTCTCCATCCAGTGGCGGTAAGTATTGATGAATTTTTCAGGAATCAGTTTCACCGTGCCGTTCATTACGCCATTTAATGCAGGCTTCGATACTTTGTCCATTTTCAAAAACCATTGCAGCGATAACTTTGGCTCTATTACCGCATTGGTACGCTCTGAATAACCCAGTTTATTTTTTATGTTTTCAGTTTTTACAATATGCCCCGTTCTTTCAAGGTCAGCAGCAATCTGCTCCCTCACTTTAAAACGGTCTTCGCCAATATAAAAACCGGCATCCTTGCTCATTGTTCCGTCAGGGTTAAGTATATCAATAACAGCAAGCTTATGTTTAATGCCCAGGTTATAGTCATTTATATCGTGCGCAGGAGTCACTTTCAATGCTCCGGTACCGAATTCCATAGTTACGTATTCATCGAAAATGACAGGTACCAGGCGGTTCACCATGGGAATAATCACTTTCTTTCCTTTCAGGTGTGCATAGCGCTTGTCATCGGGGTGAACACAAACAGCAGTGTCGCCCAAAATAGTTTCAGGCCGGGTAGTTGCAATTGTTATCCATTCATCGGCTGTTCCGTCAATTTTATAACGTACATAATAAAGTTTCGAATCAACTTCTTTATAATTTACTTCCTCATCCGATACTGCAGTCATGCCCTTAGGGTCCCAATTTATCATGCGAACACCGCGGTATATTAACCCTTTTTTGTAAAGGTCAGCAAACACATGTATAACGGCATCGCTCATGTCGTCATCCATGGTAAAGCGCAGGCGCTCCCAATCGCATGAACACCCTAAATGTTTTATCTGCTCTAATATAATGCCACCATATTTTTCTTTCCACTCCCAGGCATATTTCAAAAACTCTTCCCGCGAAAGGTCATGTTTCGAAATGCCTTTTTCTTTTAACATGGCTACAACCTTCGCTTCCGTAGCAATAGAAGCATGGTCGGTACCCGGCACCCAGCAGGCATTTTTACCTTTCATACGGGCACGGCGTATCAAAATATCCTGTATGGTATTATTTAATACATGCCCCATGTGCAATACGCCTGTAACGTTTGGGGGAGGTATTACAATGGTATAAGGTTCCCTGTTGTCAGGTTCCGAATGAAAAAAACCTTGCTCCATCCAGTGCTTATACCACCTCTCTTCGGCCAAACCAGGCTCATATATTTTTGATATTTCCATATGCATTAATATCTGCGTTCAAAGATAATAATTCCCTCGCCCTCTTGGTATAGTATGGCAACGGAGATAATGTTTGAATGAGTATTTATTAAGTTGAACAGGTACTTGCCGGTGAATATAATGTTACCTGTAAATCCAAACCAATGTTCCGGGCTTTAAATATGGCTGACATATTTTCATGGCTTCTTCCGATATTGCAGGGCATCCCCAACTGTTGCCGCAACGGCCATAGCTTGCTATAAAATCTTCATCGGCATACCACGCCGAATGAATTACAATATTACGGCTCATGGCATTCTTGTTGGTTTCTTCAAGGCCGTCAAGAAGATAAGCAAGTCCGTGTGACCCTATATAACTTCCTGCTATCTTATAAATTCCCAAAGCCGTACAACAACTTCCGGGTTTATCAGAAAAGCAGGTGGCGAGTTTCCCTTCCCCGCTGCCTTTGCCATGGGCCACATAAGTTTTATATACTGTTTTCATGGAATGGAGATCAACTACAAACCAACGCTTTTCATTGGATGGAAGCGACATATCTATGAAAATTGCGTAGTCATTGAGGCAATCCTGGGTCAGGGCAAAATCAATTGCACGGGTAATTAATTCATTGCTCACTACCGGCTTTGCCGCAGTTAAAAAATAAAGACATAAAATAAGCAAGAAAGCCCGCATGATTATTTTTTTTCGGTAAAACAATAAAGTTACATAAATTTATTTAATTATAAAGCAATAATCATGAAATAATACAAAAACAACAACCGGTAACTATTCGTACAGTATTCTTGTTATATTTTTAAAAAAGTTATTTTTACCCTCATAATTAAAGGAACTATGCCGGGGTTGAAATCTTTTTTTTATTCATTGCTGAAAAAGTATTCACTGATTGTAATCTTTCTTATTTCGCTTCTAAGCTTAAATTATGGCATTCAAAACAGGTGGAAAGATGATAACTGGAAATTAATTATTAAGTCAGACGGGTATGGTTATTATTCTTATCTGCCTTGCATTTTTATTTATCATAAGTTTGATTATCAAAGAACAGTCAGGGAGGCAAGTAAGTTTAGGGCCGATGCATATAATGCCAATGCCATTGTGTTCCAGAATAAAGAGGTAGATAAATGTTTCCCGGGAGTTGCATTATTGCTTACACCTTTCTTTTTGTTGGCATACCTATTAAGTTATTTGCTTGGTTATGGCACAGGTGGCTATGAATTTCCATTCCAGGCATCGGTAAGTATAGGAGCATTGTTTTACCTTACGGTAGGGCTAATATTTTTACGTAAACTTCTGAAGGAATTTAATATATCAGAATTTGTAATTTCCCTTACGCTGCTAATGCTTGTTTTTGGTACCAACCTGTTGTATTACGCAACCTTAGAACCTTGCATGAGTCACGTATATTCATTTGGGCTTATGGCGGTTTTCCTGTTTTTTACCAAAAGGTCAATAGACGATTCCAGGTTTAAGAATCTCGTTCTGATGACCATTGCGGCATGTATTTTAGTGATGATAAGGCCGACAAATATGCTCAGCTTTGCTTTGATTTTGTTTATAGCGGGAAGCTTTAAAAGCTTTTTCGCGTTTATCGTGACTTTTTTTAAAAGCAGAAAGGTTGTTATTCTCTTTCTAATTGCGGCAGGCATCTTTTCCATCCAGTCTTTTCTTTGGTATCTGCAAACTGACCATTTCTTTGTCTGGAGCTACCCTAATGAAGGCTTCAATTTCAAAAAGTCTCATTTTTGGGATATAATGTTCAGCTTCCGTAAAGGGTGGTTCATATATACTCCCCTTATGCTTATTGCTATTTTGGGTGGCCTGGCAGCTTTGCTGAAACAAAACCTGTTTCGCTTTTTTGTAGCTTTATTCTTTTCACTGTTTGTAATTTACGTCTTTTCCAGTTGGTCATCATGGACTTTTGAAGGCGATTATGGGTTACGCGCTTTTGTTGATTTCTACTCTTTTTTCGCAATTTTACTTTCTCTTGCCCTGAATACATTTGCTTCATTATGGGTAAGAATGTCTGTTATATTTCTATGTGTTTTATCTACCGGGCTTAACCTTTTTCAAATGTACCAGGTTACCCATTGGATATTACCCAATATTGGAATGGATGAGGACAAATACTGGAAAATATTTCTTAAAAGCGACAAATCTTATTCGGGTAGTCTTGACCGCCCGGACACAATTGCCTATAACCCATTAAACAATTGTCATTATTTTAATGACTTTGAGCATAATGCATGGGGTAGCGATGTGAACATTACCGGGGCATATGCCCATAGCGGCGATTATTCTGCTTATGTCAATGACCGGCATCAGCATTTTCCTCTATTTTCTATAAAAGCCTCTATGCTCCCTAAAATACCTAATCTATTTGTTTATGTGAAACTATGGGTTTATATGCCCGATATGGACAACGATGCTGCACTCATTGTGTACATAAAATCTCAAAAAGGAGACGTTTATTTATGGCGTCCAATAAATCTGCAGGGATTTGTATTTAAGCAAGGTGTTTGGACACAGGCATATACAGTAGTACAATTACCTGATTTTAAAGACCCAACAGATGAATTAAGTATTTTAGTAAATAATCACAAGAGTATTGTATATGTTGACGATATAGATGTAACCTTCGAGACTCCCAAATTATAAGTTCTAAAATAGATTCTCCAATAGTTTATCTTCAACAATATTTGGCAAGGTTACCTGTAGTTTTTTCGCTTTCTTTTCTGCCCGTTTAATGGCAAATAATGCACCGTTGTTTCTTGCCCATGCCCTGCGGGCTATGCCATTATTCACATCCCAGAACAACATTGATTTCAGGCTGCTTTCGGCTTCATCGGTACCATCGAGTACCATTCCGAAACCGCCGTTTATGACTTCACCCCAGCCAACACCCCCGCCGTTATGCAAGGATACCCAAGTGGCTCCCCGGAATGAATCTCCAATTACATTTTGCACTGCCATATCGGCAGTAAAGCGTGAACCATCATAAATATTGGCCGTTTCTCTGTATGGAGAATCGGTACCCGAAACATCATGGTGGTCGCGCCCAAGCACAACAGGAGCCGATATTTTTCCGCTTCGGATAGCTTTGTTAAATGCGAGTGCAATTTCTATACGGCCTTCTTCATCGGCATATAAAATACGGGCCTGTGAACCGACCACTAATTTGTTTTTCTGCGCCTCTTTTATCCAGTGTATATTATCGGTAAGTTGCTGTTTTATTTCAGGTGGAGATTTTTTATAAAGCTTTTCCAGTGTTTTGGCTGCCAGCGCGTCAGTAATTTCCAAATCTTTAGGGTTGCATGAAGTACATACCCACCTGAACGGGCCAAATCCATAATCAAAACACATAGGCCCCATAATATCTTCTACATAAGATGGGTAAATAAAACTACCATCCTTCTTAAAAATATCGGCGCCTGCCCTTCCTGCTTCCAATAAAAAGGCATTGCCATAATCGAAAAAGTACATTCCTTTGTCAGTCAGCTTGTGTATGGCATTCACTTGCCTTTTTAATGATTCATAAACCTTTAGTTTAAATTCTCCTGGGTCCGATACCATCATTTTGTTGGCTTCTTCAAACGATAACCCGGCAGGATAATATCCTCCTGAAAATGGGTTATGCAATGAAGTTTGGTCGGAGCCTAATTCAATATTGAAATTTTCTTTGGCAAATTTTTCCCACAAGTCCACCACATTACCTTGGTATGCAAGCGATATGGCTTCTTTATTCTTTACTGCCTGTTTAGCTCGTTTCAGTAAATTATCCAGGTCGGTATAAACTTCGTTTACCCATCCTTGCTTGTGCCTTTTTTCAACCACTTTAGGGTTAATCTCCGCAATTATTCCGATAGCGCCTGCGATTACTGCTGCTTTGGGCTGTGCGCCGCTCATGCCGCCTAATCCCGATGAAACAAATATTTTTCCTCCAAGCCTAGCCACTTTTATTTTTCTTCCTGCATTTAATAAGGTAATGGTTGTGCCATGCACAATGCCCTGCGAACCGATATACATATAAGAACCTGCTGTCATCTGCCCATATTGTGTCACCCCAAGGGCGTTGAATTTTTCCCAATCATCGGGTTTTGAGTAATTCGGTATCATCATGCCATTGGTTACTATTACCCTCGGCGCTTGCTTTGAAGAGGGGAATAATCCCAAAGGATGGCCTGAATACATTACCAGGGTTTGTTCATCGGTCATTTCCGATAAATATTTCATGGTAAGCAGGTACTGCGCCCAGTTCTGGAATACTGCCCCGTTACCGCCATAAGTAATAAGTTCATGCGGGTGCTGCGCCACCGCCTCATCCAGGTTATTCTGTATCATCATCATAATTGCCGCAGCCTTTTTGGAACGATGAGGATATTCATTGATGTGCCGGGCTTTCATAGTATAAACGGGGCGGAACCGGTACATATATATCCTCCCATATTTTTTTAATTCCCCGGCAAATTCTTTAGCAAGTTTCGAATGATGTTTTTTATCGAAATAGCGCAGAGCATTACGGACGGCAAGTTTTTTTTCCTCATTGCTTAAAATGTCCTTTCGTCTCGGGGCATGGTTGATGTTATTATTATATTCAGGCATTTCCGGCAAGTTGACAGGTATGCCTTCTGATATTGATTTTCTGAATGTTTTTGTATCCATAGAAGAGTTTATATTTTGCCACAGGTATTGTTTTGCAAATATCTGTTTTTATTAGTTCTATAAACAGGTACATTTGCACCGGATTATTTACAGATGATGAAAGAAAAAGGAAAATTGAATACTCTTATAATAGGTTCACGGGGGAGTGAACTGGCACTTTGGCAAGCACATTTTATAAAAAAAGAGCTTGAAAAAACCGGGGCTAATACAGAACTGAAGATTATTAAAACCCGCGGAGATAAAAATCCAGAGGAACGTTTTTCTGAAATGCAGGGGCAAGGTTTCTTTACCAAAGAAATAGAGGATGCGTTGTTAAACAAGGAAATTGATTTGGCGGTACATTCTTATAAAGACCTGCCTACCACCCCTGTTGAAGGGTTGATTGTTGCTGCAGTATCTTACCGGGAGGACCCGGCAGAACTTATTCTTGTAAATAAAGATGCAGTGGACAGCAGGATGAAATTTTCATTGAAAAAGAACACGGTTATGGGCACTTCTTCAGCCCGCAGAAGGGTTCAGCTTTTAGCTTTCAGGCCCGATTTGCAAATTAAAGAACTCAGGGGCAATGTGCCTACGCGTTTACAGAAACTGAGAGATAAAAAATATGACGCTATTGTATTGGCAGCGGCCGCAGTTGAACGCCTTGGCATAGATGTTTCCGAATTTCATTCCGAAAAACTCTCTCCACAGGAATTTGTTCCGGCTCCCGCGCAAGGTGTGCTTGCATTACAGACAAGAAAAGGCGATAAAAAAGTTCAGGAAGCGTTGCAAAAAATAAATCACCCTGAAGTAGAGGAAACAGTTTCAATTGAACGTAAAATATTTAACCTCTTTCGTGGCGGATGTAATTTACCGCTCGGTATTTATTGCGAAAAACATTCTGATGAAGATGACAAGCCATTTTATAAAGCCTGGGCAGCCTATTCCTCTTCAAATGATGCATTTCCCCGCTATTTCTGTGTGGAGACCCGAAAGCCCGAAAGCTGGCCGGAAAAAGTGGCGGAAAAGATAAAATCGCTTAACCCTGCTTCTGTTTTTATTACCCGGGATGTACGTGAAGATGATTTTTTCAGCCGCGCGCTTAAAGCAAATGGTTATAAAGTCAGCGGTAAAGCATTTATTGAGTTTAAACCTATTGCTTTTGGCAGGCCAACTGCTACCGACTGGATATTTTTTTCGAGCAAACACGCGGTGAAATTTTTTATGGAATCGAAGCCTGATATAGGTAAATCTAAAATAGGGGTTATAGGTAAATCTACTGCAGCAGCAGTAAGGCAATATGGCAAACGGGCCGATTTTATTGGCTACTCTGCCGACACGCGGTTAACCGGCAAGCAATTTGCAAGCCTGGTTAAATCGGGCAGTGTTCTTTTTCCACAGGCAAAAGACAGTATGCGCACGGTACAGCAACAGTTTGTAAATAAAACGCAGGTTAAAGATTTAGCCGTATATGAAACCATACAGAAACCTGTTGACAATACTCCTGATGCCGATATTATGCTATTTACCAGCCCATCAAATGTGGAAGCTTTCTTTGAGAAGAAAAAACTAAACCCCGGGCAAAAAGTAATTGCTATGGGCGATGCTACTGCACATACCCTCAAACAGGCTGGCGTAAATTCTGTTTACCTGGTTCCATCATTTGATGAAATAGGGTTGTTGCAGGCTATTTTCAGTGTTTAATATTTTTTCAAACTATCTTTGCACCTTATTATGTATTTGCTATTCCTAATTCGTAATTTTTAATTCGTAATTATGTTACATCGCCCCCGCCGTCTCAGAAAAAATATTGTCGTTCGCGACATGGTTGCTGAAGTCCGTTTTCATAAGGATATGCTTATATATCCCTACTTTGTTGAAAAGGGAAAGAACATTATGTCTCCTATTTCCTCCATGCCCGGTATCCACCATTTTTCACCCGATACCTTGCTGAAAGATGTGGAAAAGGGTTTAAAAAAGGGTGTGCAGAAAATTTTGCTTTTTGGCAGCGGTGAAGAAAAAAGCGCTGAAGGCAAATCGGCCTATAAGAAAGATACTGTTGTTGCCGATGCGATTAAATTACTGAAAAAGAATTTTAAGGATGATTTATATATCATTACCGATGTATGCCTGTGCGCTTATACTGACCATGGCCATTGCGGAATTATAAAAGACGGGCATGTGCACAATGACTCATCGGTGGAAGCTATTGCAAAAATGGCGCTTACACATGCTGAAGCAGGAGCCGATATGGTGGCGCCTTCCGATATGATGGATGGCAGGGTAGGAGCTATACGTACATTGCTTGATGAAAAAGGATTTGAGAATACTGCTATCATGTCTTATTCCATCAAGTTTGCTTCATCCTATTATGGGCCATTCCGCGAGGCTGCCGATTCAGCTCCGCAGTATGGTGACAGGAAATCGTACCAGATGGATTACCGCAACCCCGATGAAGCCATGAAAGAAGCCTGGCTTGATGAAGCTGAGGGCGCAGATGTATTGATGGTAAAACCCGCTCTGGCATATTTAGATATTGTTACCCGGCTTAAAGCAAATACACATTTACCGGTAGCCTGTTATAATGTATCGGGTGAATATTCGATGGTAAAGGCTGCTGCTGCAAAAGGATGGATAGATGAGAAAGGCATAGTAATGGAAAATATGCATGCATTTGCCAGGGCAGGCTGCAACCTGGTTATTACTTACCATACCCGGGATATTCTGGAAAAAGGCTGGTAATTCTGAGAGATGGAAAAAGCCGTTCCTTTCCTTGATACTCCCATTACGTACCTGAAAGGGGTTGGCCCCCGCCGTTCTGAACTTTTAAAAAAGGAACTGAATATTCATACATTCAGGGACCTGTTGTATTTTTTCCCTTTCCGTTATGTTGACCGCACCCGCTTTTATAAAATAAAAGAGGTGAATGCCGATATGCCTTATATACAACTATGTGGTAAGATAGTAAATATGGAAATTGTCGGGCAAAAGCGCAAGCAACGCATGGTGGTTGATTTGGGGGATGATACCGGGCGCATTGAATTGATTTGGTTCCAGGGAATAAGGTGGATAAGTAAAAAATTAAGGCCCGATGCGGATTACATTGTTTTCGGGAAGCCAACTATTTTCAATGGAAAGTTCAGCATTTCACACCCTTCCATTGAAGAGATGACAGAGGAAAATATGCGACTTGTTAAGGGACTTCAACCCGTTTATAGTACAACAGAACTGCTTAAGTCAACCGGGCTCGATTCTACAGCCATATTAAAATTGCAACGTGTGCTTGTTCCGCAGGCTGTGGAGCAAATGAGCGAAGTACTGCCATCTTATTTAGTGGATAAATTAAGGCTTATGCCCCGAAGTGAAGCTATGCTGAATATTCACCTGCCTGTAAATAATGAAACATTAATAAAGGCACAGCAGCGGTTAAAGTTTGAAGAGTTACTCTATTTGCAATTAAGCCTTCTGAGAAGTAAAATTGGCAGAGAGACAACGATAGAAGGTTTCACTTTCTCAAAAGTTGACAGATATTTTAATGAGTTCTATAATTCATGCCTTCCCTTTCCGCTTACCGATGCCCAGAAAAGAGTCGTTAAAGAAATACGGCAGGACATGGGGCGCGGCATACAAATGAACCGCCTGTTACAGGGTGATGTGGGCAGCGGTAAAACGTTGGTTGCTCTTCTGTGCATGCTTATAGCATTGGATAACGGTTATCAATGCTGCCTGATGGCGCCGACTGAAATCCTGGCGATGCAGCATTTCGCAACCCTGAAAGAATTTTTAAAAGATATGCCTGTTACTATATCGCTTATTACAGGTTCAACAAAAAAAGCTGAAAGACAAATTACCCTTGACGAGTTGGAAGCGGGGCAAATGCAGATTATTGCCGGTACCCACGCCCTGATTGAGGACAGGGTGAAATTTAAAAACCTTGGATTAGTGGTAATTGATGAACAACACCGCTTTGGTGTTGCTCAGCGCGCAAGGTTATGGCAAAAGAGCGAAACCCCTCCGCATGTATTGGTTATGACAGCGACTCCTATTCCGCGTACACTTGCCATGACATTATATGGCGATCTTGATGTTTCTATAATTGACCAGATGCCGCCCGGAAGAAAACCTATACAGACTGTTCACAGGTATGATGCAAAGCGCAGCGAAGTTTACGCCTTTATAAAAAAGGAAATTGATAAAGGCAGGCAGGCATATATTATTTATCCGCTCATTGAAGAATCGGAAAAGGTTGATATTGAAAACCTGGTTCAGGGTTTTGAAGAAATAAAAAAGGCCTTTCCAGGTCACGTGGTGGCTATGATGCATGGTAAAATAAAATTCGCTGAAAGAGAAAAAATTATGCAGGCCTTCGCGCGGGGAGAAATACACAGTTTAGTTGCTACAACAGTTATTGAAGTTGGGGTTAATGTCCCCAATGCAAGTATTATTTTAATTGAAAGCGCGCAGCGTTTTGGCTTGTCACAACTTCACCAGTTGAGGGGCAGAGTTGGCAGGAGCACCTACCAGAGTTATTGTATTTTAATGACGCCATACGAGTTGGGAGCCGATGCGCGAGCACGGGTTGAGATAATGGTAAGAAGCAATGATGGGTTTGAAATATCGGAAGAAGATTTGCGCCTGCGCGGTCCCGGCGATATTACCGGAACACAGCAGAGCGGAGTACTTAATCTAAAAATTGCTGAACTTGCAAAAGACGGACAAATAATTCAGCGGGCAAGAATTATTGCAACTGAAATATTAAATGAAGACAGGGGATTGACCATGGAGAAGAACCGTATTCTTTCGGAGGAGTTAAGAAAACTGGATAAGGAGAAGGGAGACTGGAGCAGGATTTCGTAATAACAACAGAAAAGAGATAAGCAAAAAAAAGCCCCGCAGTTTGCGGGGCTTTCGAGTTATTTCCTCTTCGAAGATTTTTTCTTCGCTACTTTCTTCGCAGCTTTCTTTTTAGGAGCTGCTTTCTTTGCTTTCTTTTTTGTTGCCATGATGTTGAAGTTTTAATTATTATGATACGAATTACGAATTTTTTTCCGCTTAAAATAGTGCAGGAGTGTTTATGTTTTTAACATTGAAATGTTCATAAGCATGAAATAACTTTTCAAAAAGAAAGTGTTTGCAAAAAATAAAAACCCTGCACATATAGTATTCACAGTCGTTTCATGATTTCAGCAAAAAAATATTTTCCATGATTTAATAGTTAGAAAAAAAGTGATGATTAAAAATCATTTTTTGTTTTTATTCCGGAATATTTTTTCAAGATAATTTTTTTTGACTTTGTTTTTTATTTTAAACCAGCATTTCAACATCTCCAAAGCCTTGACAGAAGCCCAAAAGAAAGGCGCACAAATGTGCGCCTTGTCAAAACAAATAAAACAATGAATCATTATGCCTGCTTAATTATTTCAGCAGTAATTTCAATTTTTACTTCATCTGATACAACAAGCCCGCCTGCTTCAGTTGTCGCGCTCCATTTCAATCCATAATCCTGGCGGTTGATTTTTCCATGTATCTCAAAGCCTGCAACAGTCCGTCTTCCGACCTGAAGGGTAACAGTGCTGATACCGCCAAAAACGACATCGAGAGTTACAGGTAATGATTTATCACGGATAGTAAGATCGCCGGTGAGTTTATAATTCTCACCACTTATCTTTTTAATTTCTTTCGAAACAAATTTTAATTTCGGAAAAGATGCGGCGTTAAAAAAATCATCAGACTTAAGGTGTCCGTCGCGTTGCGGATTACCGGTTGATATGCTGTCAACATCGGCTTCAAAAGTTATTTTAGCATCAGTGAAATCATCTTTTGATGATTCAACCGTTGCATCATATTTTGTGAATTCACCTTTTGCTGAACTGATAACAAGGTGCTTTACTTTAAATTCTACATGTGAGTGTGCGGGGTCAATTTTCCAGGTTGTCATAGTTTTTGGTTTTTAATTGTTATAACTTGGTTGATGATAATTTGCTGTCAATTGAAAGGCTGCCTGCGCCACCTATTAAAAGCGCCAATGACATGCCAAGAACAAGAATATCGTATTCATAACCTTCGCCGGAGTTATTTCCTCCCCAGTTCATAAAGAATCCATTGGTAAATGCAACGTAATAAATAATACCCGCAAAAAGGCCAAACATACCCAATGCTGCAATGCGTGTAAAAAAGCCCGCAATCAGCATAAGTGAGCCAAAAAATTCTATGAATATAGTCAGCACTGAAGTTATATAAGACATGTGCATGGTTCCGCTAAGGAATTGCATTGTGCCATTCCATCCATTGCCGCCAAATATGCCAAGCATTTTTTGCGCGCCGTGGGCAAATATTACTATTCCTAATACCACACGAATTGCTGTAAGGTCGTATCCTGATTTTGTTTTTAAAATTTTCTGTAACATAAACTAATTGGTTTTAATTGTTAAGTACTCCCATTTTGCCACTTTGAAAATCCTCAAATGCCTGGTGTAACTCTTCAGTGGTGTTCATAACGAATGGGCCGTATTGTGCAACAGGTTCTTTTATTGCCTTACCTTCGAGGAATAGAAATTTACTTTCCCGGGAAACTTCTATAATGATTTCTGTTCCATCATTATTAAAAGTTATTGCTGAGCGGCCTTGTTCAACTTTTTTACCACTAACAGTTGAGCTGCCATTTAATAAGTATAGCATTGCGCTTTCCGATGCATTGGTTGTTAATGTTGCCTTGGAATTTGTTTCCATATTTATAGTATATGCTGAAACACCGGTAATAGATTTTATAGGGCCAGTTACGTTTTCAATCTTTCCTGATGCAACCGCAATTTTCACTTTGCCATTATCCTGCTGAATAACCGGAATAGCGTCTTCCTGGAATCCCTGGTATTGCGGTTCAGTCATCTTAAGTTTCTTTGGCAGGTTCATCCAAACCTGTATTATTTCAAATGGTCCACCCTTTTTATGAAACTCATCGGTTCCCATTTCAGAATGCAGAACCCCTTTACCGGCAGTCATCCACTGAACGCCGCCCTTTTTTATAATACTATTATTTCCCATAGTATCGCGGTGCCAAACTTCTCCGCTAAAAATAAAAGTAACAGGTTCAAAACCGCGGTGCGGGTGAGCGCCTAAAGCAAGCGCGTTATTATTGGGTGGAAAGTCATAAGGCCCCCAATGGTGCAATAATATGAAGGGGTCAACATTTCTTAATTGATGGCTTGGAAAAGGCTGGTAAATAAAATCGCTGCCCATCTGTACCTGGGTGGCAATTGTAACTTGTTGAACTGTTCTTGTTTTCATGCCTGTGAATTTTAGTTTCACGATGCAAAACTACTGCTCGTGTACCGAAAAGAGATTGAACTAGATTAAGAAATTCAGGAATGTGCCGTTTTCTTCCTTTCAAAAATCTAAAATCCATGCAATTGCATCTGATAACGCAGATTCATTACCAGCAGTAATTTTATCAGGAATAACTTTGCTTCCAAATATTATCCCATTCCTATCAGCATCGACACCTGAAGCTAAATTCAGATAGGCTCCATCACTAAGCTTAAAATTATCAATTCTTGTTGTCGACCCTTCTGTTGCACTTCCAAAACTTCTGGTGTTTTGCATGCCTCTGAATGCAATAGCTACAACTTCTCCTGCACTTGATGTCTGATTTCCATAAAGGATTGCAATTGGTCTATTGACTTTTTTTAGATGATAGGAATTTGACTTTTTTAACATAGGTATCGTATCCCAGCCTACCCATTTGTCAGTATATATTCTGGTCATCTTTTTTCCATTTGCAGAGATGGTGTATCCAAAGATTCCATTTCCTAAAAGTGGCCCCAATCCTAAAATCATTGCCCAACTGTTGCCCCCCATATTATTACGTAAATCAATAATCCATCCTTTGGGGGCCTTTTGGTCCAGTTTTGCTATGACAGACTGTAAGCTATCTGCATACTTTGCAATGAGCACAGAATCAAGGGAAACAAAAGTTGGGACATTGATATATGCAATATGTTCCTTGGTTAATTTTCCGCTCGCATAATTAGCTAACCCGTTCTCAATTGTTTTATTTCCATTCTGCCAGTCTGCTACTTCATCAGGGTTTAGAAAAAAAGAATGCCCATCATTTAATTTTCTGGTTGTGTAATTCTTCAAAATATAATGGCAATATTCCAAACTTGAACTTCCAGTACATAACCGCCTGGTATTCTTTTTAAGTTCTGCAAGGTAAGAAGTGTCTTTTATTATGGAATTATTCTCAACAATCTTGAAATATTGATCAATATATTCATTAACAATCGGTATTGCTTCCTTTGAACTTAAGGGAATTTCTTGAATTAATAGGTCGTCAAACCAAGCCTCACCAGAACCATAGAGAAGCCCTGCAACTTTAATTTTTACCGCTGTTTCATCGGCATAGAATTCAGCTTCATAGCTTTTCCATTCTTGCGTACCTTTTATTTTTAAATCTCCCATATCTTGTTTGCAAATAATATTCCCATCCTTGTCCAGAATTTTTACAAATATGCCCGCATACTGTTCTTTAACGTTTTTTACTTTTATAAAGCCGGATATCTTATATTTTTTCAACCCATCAACATGAAAAGGTAACTCCTGAAAAAAGAGTCCAATACCCTCTTTAGCTGTTCTTAAAATATACATTGAATATTTTCCCTTCCATACATTAATGGAATCAATAGTACATTTATCTATATTTCCACCTATCTTCCAATAAGATGATTTAGTATCAGATAAAGCGTCAAACTGTTCAAAATTTGAATTGGGAATTATTAACTGTGCATAGGAAGGAATCGCATGTAAATTGCAACCAATCACAAAGGCCGAAATAAATAATCTATAAAACAATTTCACCCTGGAACTTTAATTTAATACAAACTTATATAAATAAGGTTCAATCTTTTTCGGAAATATTGTTCTTTTGATGGAATAAAGAATAGGATTTGGGAATCAGGAATGTGCTATTTTCTTCCTGATTTTACTCAGAAATTCGGGCGATATGCCCAGGTAGGATGCAATGTGCTTGAGTGGGATCTGCTGATATATATTGGGGTATTTCTTTATGAATGCTGTGTACCTTTCTTCAGCCGGCACTGACATTACGGAGGTTAAACGGCGATTATTATTTACAATTGCATTTTGGAAAAGTATCCTGAAAAATCGTTCGAATTTTGGAACACGTTCATATATCGTTTCCATATCTTCTTTATATATTTCAAATACTTCTGTATCAAGCAAGGCATCAATAATACTTTCACAGGGGGTTCCGGTAACATAACTGTATAGGTCCGATGTCCACCAATCTGCCGCTGCAAACATCATTATATGTTCTTTGCCATATTCATCAATAGAGTAATTCCTGAGGCAACCGCTAATTACAAAATATTGCCGCTTGCATATTTCACCATAATTTAAAAGAATATCGCCCTTTGACAGTTTCTTGTAATGAAGGAATCCTACGAAAAACTCCTGCTCCTTTTTATCGAGCTTAATGTGTTTTGAAATGTTTTTTAGAATAGTTTCCTCTTTCATGGCAAATGGCTATACCTTGAAATTTCTTATAAAACGGTAAATATTAAAATGCTCATTCTTTTTCAACTCTTTCTCTTTCTCAATCTCAATCTTAATCTTAACCTTATCTATACCTTTCATTTTTTGCTTCAATATAAGCTGGAATGCTTTTTCTGTCCAAAGCATATTTTCTTTTTGAGCCGATTTGTGTCCGAGACAGAAAGTTATCTTTTCCGCCAGTTCGTCTATTCCTTCATTTTTTATCGCAACTGTTTTTACTATGGCGGCTTTCAAATCTTCTTTTTCATGTTTCATGGGCAGAATCTGGTTAAGGCTCTTTGCAAATTCATCCGCGCCATCCCTGTCCGCTTTATTCACTACAAAAATATCCGCTATTTCGGTTACCCCCGATTTCATTACCTGGATATCATCGCCCGATTCGGGAGTAATAACCAATAAAGTAACATCGGCTAATCCTGCAATTTCAACTTCCGATTGCCCTACGCCAACTGTTTCGACCAATATATATTCGAAACCAAAACTGCGCATGACTTCGGTCACTTCAATAGTTTTAGCGGAAAGGCCACCCAAAGCTCCGCGGGTTGCCAGGGAGCGTATAAATACATTCCTATCGTTAAAATGTTCGCTCATACGGAGCCTGTCACCTAAAATGGCGCCCTGGTGTATAGGTGAACTTGGGTCAACGCTTATTATGCCAATGCCTCTGGAATTTGGATTGAGTTTTTGTAAAAGAACCCGTATCAAACTATTTACCAAAGTACTTTTACCGGCTCCAGGCGGGCCCGTTATGCCAATAATAGGCACGTATTTTTCATACTGTAGGGCAGCTAATAAATCTTCATAACCTTCCAATTCGTTTTCCACAATAGTAATGGCGCGTGCAAGGGCTTTGCCGTCGCCATCCGCAAGTTTGATTTGCAGGTTATGTTGTTCAATAGACATAATTGGGCAAATATAATGAGATTACTCAGCCGTCATAAATAACCGCAGAGGCCGCATAGAAGGCACAGAGAGCCGCAGAGGAAAAAACAGAAAAATACAGAGAAACTTTGCGGGTCTCCGCGTGAATTCATCAGCGTTCTCTGCGTTAGAATAAGATGAAGAGAGGTTTAGTGATTCCCTGCATTTTAATATTTTTGTCATATATTAATCTTCCATACGTGGTAAAGCTGTCAGTAATCATCATAACATTTAACGAGGAAAAGAATATTGGCCGTTGCTTAGGCTCTGTTAAAGATATTGCGGATGAAATAATTGTGGTTGATTCTTTTTCGACTGATGGCACTGAGGAAATATGCAAAAGATACGGAGTACGGTTTTTCAGGCATTCGTTTGAAGGGCATATTGAGCAAAAAAGCTATGCCCTGACCTTATCAACCTACCAGCATGTTTTATCACTCGATGCAGATGAAGCTCTCGATGATACATTGAAGAAGAACATAGCGGACGTGAAAGAAAATTGGAAATTCGATGGATATGAAATGAACCGTCTTACTAATTATTGCGGCACATGGATAAAACATTGTGGCTGGTACCCTGACCGAAAGCTCAGACTATATGATAAAACTAAAGGAGGATGGGGTGGTACAAACCCGCATGATAAATATGAAATGCAAAGCGGTGCTACCATTGGATATTTAAAAGGAGATATTTTACATTATAGTTATTATACGATTGATGACCACTATAAACAGATTGAATTTTTTTCAACTATTTCCTCTAAGGAGCTGTTCCGAAAAGGGAAACGTACTTCATTAATACAAACATGGTTAAGTCCTCTTCTGAAATTCATTAAATGCTATTTTATCAAGTTGGGTTTTTTAGATGGGAAAGCGGGGTTTACAATAAGCAGGTTGTCGGCCTGGGCATCATACCTTAAATATAAAAAATTAAGTGCATTATATAATATTGATTGAGGAACATTGATTTTCCCGGTTCATACTAAAATAAAATAAAGCATTTTACCCATATTATATGATGTAAAACATATAGGTGCCGTATAAATTATTCTATATTTGTATCTTTCAACACTATGAATATGAGACAATGTATTCTGAAAATTGTGCTGTGCTTCGTCAGTATCATATGCATCTCTTTCACATGGATTGGTTGCTCAACTGATAGTAAAAAAGCTGAAGCATTGTTTGGCCAGAATGGTAATGATAATGGAAAAGATACTTCTGCTATTGCAAAAAGAGTAAATAAAGTACATGCGATGTTTAATAACCTGCCCTCTGCACTCAAGGTTATGCAACTTTTTAAAAAATCAGGTTCCCGTTATGCTGTTGATATACCGAATGATCCTACATTAGTTTCCA
Organism: Bacteroidia bacterium; assembly: GCA_052325425.1. Taxonomy (GTDB): domain Bacteria; phylum Bacteroidota; class Bacteroidia; order JABEUT01; family JABEUT01; genus JABEUT01. The sequence goes on from JBKQUY010000071.1 coordinate 37,358, forward strand.
AATATTCTACCAAACAGGCGCAGGCTATTAATCTTGGCATTTATACCCAGGACCTTTCTTTTGCCGGTTTATTTAACCAGAAAGATGATGCAAGCTTTTTCCTTGAATCGGCAAATAAATTAGCCGGCTCGTTAGGAATACCTGACGCCTTTAATGAAAATATTATAAACAGGATAGAAAGTAATATGGCTAATTCAGATTCGCTTCTTGCAATAATTTTAAGTGATTTCTGGACAACGGATACTTACCTGAAGAAAAGCGACAGGCAGGAAGTATCGGCTTATTTGGTTTCCGGCGGATGGGTTGAAGGAATGTACATTGCCGCACAGCTTGAAGCCAAAACCAATAACCAGGATATTGCCAATGAAATGGCGCGTCAGAAAATTTCTTTAGATGATTTGGCTGAGATGCTTCAAACTTATCCTGCAAGCCAGAATATGACTACACTTATCGGGCAAATTAAAAAGATTCAGGATGTTTATTCAGGAGTGCAGGTTGATTCTACATCAAAAGAAGACGGTCCCCCTCTTTTAACCCCCGACCAGTTAAAAGCAATTTCTGAATCAATAACTGCATTAAGAAATCAAATGACCAAGAGCTCCTGATAAGGGAGATTTATATTTCACGCCTCATTAATTCTCCGGTAAGGTCGAGTAATATTTTCTTTTCAGGCATTTTAATGGGTTCTAATAATTTTACTGCATTGCTAAAGTAAGCGCCCATTTTTTCACGTGTATGCGTTAATACATTTAATTCATTGTAAATAGAAGTTACCCTTGCCACTTTTTGCTTTGCAGAAATAGTTTTATCATTCAAAAGCCTGTTTAATTCTTTTAAAGTAGCCCCTTTAGCCAGTTCAAGTGCTTTAAGAAGAAGGAATGTTTTTTTGTTGTTAATAATATCTCCTCCTGTTTGTTTGCCAACTTTTTCCTGTTCGCCGAATACATCTAAAATGTCATCCTGCAACTGAAAAAGCATGCCAATATTTTGGCCAAATGCTTTCATTCTGCGGGAATCTTTTCCCATCGCCCCTCCTAAAACGGCGCCCATTTCAAGCGATGCGGAGAGCAGGGCTGCAGTTTTGAGGCTTATCATATATAGGTAGTCATCAATCGAAACCTTTTGCAGGGTTTCAAAATTCATATCAAGTTGCTGGCCCTCGCAAACTTTTAAGGCAGTTTCATTAAATAAATTAAGCACAGCCGGTAAATGGGCTTTGGGAACTTTAGCAATATATTGGTATGCTTTTATCAGCATGGCATCGCCGCTAAGCAATGCTATATTGGTGTTCCATTTGGCATGTACGCTGGGTTTATTTCTTCTCAATGGAGCATTATCAGTAATGTCATCATGCATTAAGGTAAAGCTGTGAAAAAGCTCTATGGCGATTGCGGCAGGCAGCGCGTGTTTTGCATTACCACCGAATAACTTGCACGAAATCAGTAATAAATTAGGTCGTATCCTTTTTCCGCCCATAGAAAGCATATATGCCATAGGCTCATAAAGCTCTTTGGGTGAAATTATTATGCTTTTGCAGAAAGAAGTTATTTCCTTTTCAATGGACCGCCGGAAGGTTACAGGTATCTTCACTTCCGGATGTTAAAGTATGTAAGCAGTATTATTTATAATCTTCATCAGCCCGTCTTCCAATTTCACCGGTGGCCGGTTCAATAGTTTGTTCATCCTTGCCAGGTCAGGTTTTCTCCTGGTCATATCACCTTCTTTAAGTGGTGGCAGGTGAACAATTTTCGATTTTGATTTAGTAAGCCTAATAATAGTCCTGGCCAAATCCAGGATAGTAATCTCGATATTACCGCCAATATTCACTATATCATCAACAAACAAATTTTCTTTAAATGCTTTCACTGTTGCATCTATATTATCATCAATATAGCAGAAGGTACGCATCTGTTTTCCATCTCCATATACCTGTATGGGTTCATTTTTTAGTGCATTAGCGATAAACTTTGATATTACGAAATCTTTGCTTTGCTTCGGCCCGTATGTATTGAAAAACCTGAATATGGTGTATTCGAGACCAAATTCCTGCTGAAATGCTTTGAGATAGGCCTCGCTTGCATTTTTTACAATAGCATAAGGTAAGCGTGAATTAAGCGGGGTGGTTTCTTCATTTTGAGGAAAGTGAACGGATTCACCATAAACTTCGGAAGAAGAAGAAAAGTAAACCCGTTTAACTCCTGTGTTTTTTGAAAAAGTAAGAAGGTTCTTGATTCCGGAAAGGTCTCTTAATACATTTACAGGGTTGTCGAGAGTGCGTTTTACGCCCACCACAGCCGCATAATGAAATATATAATCGAATGGCTGCGAATACATCACTCCTGATATATCTCTCCATTCGTTTACATCGCACTTAATAAATACAATATTATTATGTTTGGAATGGGGAATTTTATTTTTGTCGCCCGTAGTAAGGTCATCTACAATTACAATAAAATTGTTTTTATTCTCAGCCAGTTTTTCAGCCAAGGAACTTCCAATAAATCCTGCACCTCCTGTAACAAGTATTTTTGACATCAATATTTTTTTCCGGGGTTAGTTAATGTAATTAATTGGCTTCCTTTTGTTTTCTTCTTTCCACGAATTTCGATACAAAAATACTTACTTCGAACAATAAATACAAAGGGATTGAAATAAATACCTGGGAAGCCACATCGGGCGGGGCAATCAATGCGGCTACAATAAGTACTGCTACTACGGCATGCTTACGGTATTTTTTTAAGAAAGCCGATGAAATTATGCCAACAGATGTAAGTATATAGGTTACCATAGGCAATTCAAAGATTACTCCAATCCATAACAATAATGTGGTAATAGTCGAAATGTATGACCTGACATTAATAAGATTCTCAACATTGGTGCCTGTACTGAGCTTAAAACTATTAAGAAAGGTTACTGTCCAGGGTACAATTATAAAATAGCTGAAAAAGACCCCTAACAGGAATAAAAAACTTGCCCCTATTACAATTCCTCTCGTATATTTAAGCTCCTTGGGTTTAAGGGCAGGGCTTATAAATCTCCATAGTTCCCATAATACATAGGGCATGGTCAGTATAAAACCTGCTATAAATGTTCCCCACATATACATGGTCAGTTGTCCCCATATTTCGGTATTTACTATTTTGAAAGGCGTTGTGGTTCTTACACATAATGAGTTTCCCAGGTGCAGCCACTCCGATATTTTGCACAGTGCCCTATAAGTTATAAAGCCGGGCTTTGTTGGGGCGAATAATACAGTGTCGAAAACGAAATCGCTGTAAAAAAATAGGACGGAAGTAATAATAAAAAGGGCAAGAACTGAGCGAATTACATGCCAGCGAAGCGCTTCAAGATGGTCAAGAAACGACATACCTTTGGGCGGGGAAGAAGTATTTTCATTGCGCTCTGCCATAAAAACAGGTAATTTTACACCAAAATCTTTAGCTTTTCATGGACAAAAGAACGAAAAAAAAACTATCGGCGGATAATGCCCTGTTAAGGATGGGTAAATTCTGTGCATATAGGGACAGAAGCATGGATGAAGTAAAGAAGAAATTAAAAAGCCTTGATGTTTCACCCGCTGATGCCAAAATAGTGATGGAAAAGCTTACAAAACAAGGTTTTATTGATGAAAACAGGTTTGCAAAATCATTTGCGGGCGGCAAATTCCGTATTAAAAAATGGGGAAGGAAAAAGATTGAAATAGAAATGAAGAAAAAGGGAATTTCAGAAGAATTGATAGAAAAAGGCCTGAAACAATTACCTGAAAAAGAATATTTGGATACCCTCGACTCCCTTTTGCAAAAAAAGTGGAAGCAGATTATGCAGCGGCATGAACGAATGGAAACTACAGATAATTATGAAACAAAGCAACATAACCAGCAAAAACTTATTCGTTTTGCATTGCAAAAGGGCTATGAAATGGATTTGGTGATGGAGAGAATTAAGTCTGTGCTAAAATAGACCATTAGTTTAATTTAAAGATATTTATTGTTAAGGCGCTGTGAACTACAGAGAAGTGTAAACGCAATTTTGCGCCCTACAGTCTTTGCGGTTAGATATTATAATTATTTGAATCGCCAAATTTTTCACATGAAGAATAAAAAATATTTTTCATATTTTTTATAACCTTGAGCTAAAAATTTACGTATGAAAAAAATATATTTCACTGCTCTAAAGGGCTTGAAGGATTGTTAATAAATTTGATGGGGTGACCGAAACCTATTTTTATATTTTTGGTCTCCCAATTTTTTAATACAGGAATTTTTTTTGATAATGGCAACCAACAAAAGACAAAACAGGGCAACCAACCTATCTCCAAATTTTGAGGAACTGGAGATGGGCAAACTGCCGCCACAGGCAATTGAATTAGAAGAAGCAGTGCTGGGCGCATTAATGCTTGAAAAAGAAGCGCTTACCAAAGTAATTGATATTTTACGCGAGGAAGCTTTTTATAAAGACAGCCACAAAAAAATATTTGCAGCTATCAAGCGTTTGTTCCAACGCTCGGAGCCGATAGATATACTTACAGTAACGAATGAGCTTAAAAGAAATGAAGAACTGGAATCAATCGGCGGGGCGTTTTACATTTCCCAGCTCACCAGTAAAATAGCTTCATCGGCCAATATAGAATACCATGCCCGTATTGTGCTTCAAAAATACATTCAGCGTGAACTGATTAGTTTTTCAGCGGAGACTATAGAGAATTCGTATGACAATACCATTGATGTATTTGAATTGCTTGATAGGGCCGAAAAAAGGCTTTTCTCCATCGCCGATGAAAATATTAAGAAAGACCCGGAGCGTGCCGGTAGTCTTATTAATGAGGTAATAAAACAGGTAGAAGCTGCCAGGAACAGGAAAAGCGGTATAACCGGTGTTCCAAGCGGATTTTCAGAATTAGACCGTATTACTTCGGGTTGGCAAAATTCAGACCTTATTATTTTGGCTGCGCGCCCCAGTATGGGTAAAACTGCATTGGCTCTCACACTCGCCTGCAACGCCGCTATTAAGTTCCAGGAGCCTGTTGCTCTGTTCTCATTGGAAATGTCGAATCTTCAATTGGCAACCCGTATCATATCAAGTGAAACGGAGATACCTATGGAGAAATTAAGAAAGGGTAGTGTTAACGAAGAAGATATGGTTCAGCTTGTTCAGGGGGTTACCAAATTTTCCGATGCTCCCATTTATATTGACGATACTGCTGCGCTTTCGGTATTTGACCTGAGAGCAAAAGCGCGAAGGCTGAAAGAAAATCATAATATAAAAATGATTATGATAGACTACCTTCAGTTAATGACCAGTAGCGTTGAAGGCAGGGGAAACCGCGAGCAGGAAATAAGTTCCATTTCACGCGCGTTGAAAAGCCTTGCCAAAGAATTGAATGTACCTATTATAGCCTTATCACAGTTGAGCCGGGCTGTTGAACAACGTGGCGGCGCAAAAAGGCCACAACTTTCCGACCTTCGTGAGTCGGGAGCTATTGAGCAGGATGCCGATATGGTTCTCTTTGTTTACCGGCAGGATTATTACGGTCAAGCCCCGGAAGGAGCAGATGATTTGCCACCCGACTCTGCTGAAATTATAATTGCCAAGCACAGGAATGGCCCATTGGATAGCGTACATCTTAAATTCCAGAAAGAACTTGCCAAGTTTACTGAGTTTGAACCTTCATTGGATAATTATCATTCCGCGACGTCTGACCAAGGCTTTGAAACGCGTATCGTGCAGTCAAAAAATTGGGATGATAAGAAAAACGATATCGAAGAAGAAGGACCATTTTAAGGAGTTATGAATTTGAGTTATGAGTGATGAAGCACCTCATAAATTGAACTTCAAGGATATAATTTTAAAAAATTGACCCAAAAGTAATTGGGAATCAAACGCCAGCTTAAAAAATAGAATTTTACAGGTAACTATGGGTTTTTATAGGTATATTTGAGTTTTTAACTCATAACGTATAATTCAACTCATAATTATTATCAGGGTTCTTAATAATGAAGAAAAGGCTGTTTTCCCTGTTTTTTGTTCTGCTTGCATTTGTTGAGGCAAGGGCAACGTTTATTTTCATTCCCATGGATGAAAGTCAAACCAATTGCCTTAAAGCTTATGGCATTGCCTATATGGCGCTTAAAAATGGCATAGGCGTTGAGTGGCTTCTCAATTACAGGGGCGGCAGCTTTAGTTTTCCCGATGCCCGGCTTTTTGAAGACGAATGTAAAATACGCAATGTGAAATTTGAACTCATTGCCGATGAGCAGGAATCTTCGATATTGGCGCAGATAGCAGATCCATCGGTAAACATGGACGCGGTAAAGCTTGAAAAGCCACCAAGAATTGCAGTTTATTCGCCAAAAAACAAAATGCCCTGGGATGATGCCGTTACTCTTGCACTTACTTACGCCGAAATACCATACGATATAATTTACGATAAGGAAATATTGGATGGCGTATTGCCTAAATACGACTGGCTGCACTTGCACCACGAGGACTTTACAGGGCAGTATGGAAAGTTTTATGGTGCATACCAGAACGCACAGTGGTATCAGCAGGACGTTAAGACCAATGAAGAAGAAGCGCATGAATTGGGTTTTCAGAAAGTATCGCAAATGAAACTGGCTGTAGCGGAAAAAATACGGGATTTTGTAGCGGGAGGAGGATTTTTATTTGCCATGTGCTCTGCTCCCGATTCGTATGATATTGCTCTGGCTGCGGAAGGCATAGATATATGCCAGACACCATTCGATGGTGACCCGGCAGACCCGGACTGCAATAAGAAACTCAATTTTGGAAGTTGTTTCGCTTTTACCAATTTTACCCTTAGCCTGAATGCTTATGAATATTCAAAATCAAATATTGACACATCTCCTTACCGTGTGCAGAAATATGGAATAACACAGGAAAATGACTTTTTTACTTTATTTGATTTTTCGGCCAAGTGGGACCCGGTGCCTGCCATGCTTTGCCAGGACCATACCAAAGTTATTAAAGGATTCTGGGGTCAGACAACGGCATTTAATGAAAGTTACATAAAATCGAGCGTTACCATAATGGGAGAAAACAAAGGCGCTCACGAAGCCCGGTACATTCATGGCGACTTTGGTAAAGGCACATGGACTTTTTACGGTGGCCACGACCCGGAATGTTACCAGCACCGCGTGGGAGACCCTCCTACCGACCTTAGCCTTCACCCCAATTCTCCCGGTTACAGGCTTATTTTGAATAATGTGTTGTTCCCGGCTGCTAAAAAGAAAAAGAGGGAGACGTGAAAATTTTATTTTTTATATAAGATTCTAACCCCTTCTATATTTTTTCGCATGTATGATGTATTCCGAATCCAAACTTTATACTGGCATAAAACATAGATAAGTTTGAATATGTCAGGCTCCCGATAACATTTACAGGGTAATTTACGTTTGGTGTATAACGGTTTGTAATATCGAAATTGTTATCGTTCCAATAGCTTGTTGTTGGGCAATATAAGTACCCAACGGTAAATGAAACTATGCAGGAAAAAGGGAAACTGTTTGCATATTTCCAGTCTATATTATGTCCTATTTTGCCTGTAAAGTAATCAAGATTCAAGGAAAGATTTATGGAACTATAGTCAATAGTACCTGAAACATCTTTAGCCGATTTGAATCCCGCGAAATAAGCATCAATATCTAGCTCGTCAAAATTTACGCCAACCATCGGGTAAAGCAGAATTTTGCGTGTGTGATAGATTACCCTGCCAAGTGCGATATTAAATGTAAACCCGGTTAAAGCGGTTTTAGAGGAATCGTTAACTGTATTTTTAGTAATAGGCCCACCCAGACCTAAATTAAAAACATTGCTTTTATAAATAAAGTGAATAAGGTCAACATTAAATGCGCCATATTGGTTAGATACAGTGGCCAGCCCATTACTTTCCAAATGCCTGTTTAATAGGCTAAGGTCGCTGCCCGGCAACACCTGGTAGCTAAACCCTGCTGACATTCTGAACCCACCTATTTTATTGGCATTATCTTTTCCGGTTATAGTATCAGTTTGTGCATTTAATTGCTGTGATAAAAGGCCAAACATTATTAAAGTGGCAATACGGATTGAGAGAGTTGATTTTTTCATGGCGCGTAATTTAAAGGTTTATAATAAGTTTATTTATGCAAACAAAACTACGCGAGCTATATCCGTTTGATTCGGGAGTTAAGTTTTTTTAACACCCATAGCGATACTTTCTAATGCCGTTTTAATATGTTTTTCTAATGCTATTCTAATACTGGAAGAATAAGAGCAATTATACTGCAATTGAAAAAAAGAAAAAGAGGGAGACTTGATATTTTCTACCGGAAGTTCGTCCCTCTTTATCGAGAAGCTATTGCGTAGTTAATTATTTCAGGAAGAAATGCTCTTCAACCATCACTGCCAGCATAATAGCGGAAAATATTCCTACATATAACCACAGGAAATAAGATATTTTTTTGCCTTCGTGATGCTCAATGCTATGTGTGTTCATGCCTTATTATTTTGATTATAAAGCAAAATAAATGCACGATTAAAGAAAAATATGTGATGGACATCAAGCTAATATATGATTTGCATCATTTTTAGCCAACGTGAATGAAAAACTATTCTAAAAATGGAGCAATTCAGTTTTTTATTTTCTGATTATTTTTCTTCCTTTTACCAGGATTTGCATACCTTTTTTCCTGACCGAAATTGCAATACCCTCCTCTTCGACTTCTTTTCTCTTAATTTCATAGGCTTCCAATATTTCACGATAAGAAAGAACACCCATAAGTTGCTGCCTGTCTTCTTTGCTTACTACCGGCAGAATGTCAATCTCATGTGCAATCATCTTATTAATTGCTTTATGCAAGGTGTCATCTTCATTAACAATAATAGCGCTGCCATTTACCAATGAATGCAATTTCTCTTCTTCATTGTGCTTTGAACTGAATATTTCCTGTTCCCCGACTATTCCAAGCAAGTTATCATTATTATGTTCGTCAATGATTGCATACCATGCATGAAAATTCTTGCTGCATTGTTCATTGATAAACTGGCGTGCCTGTGCAATAGTTCTGTTAGCGCTCAACACATTAACCTCATCTTTCAGCACATCTTTTACTGTAAAACTATTCAGTATATCAGGCAGGAATGAATCGGGAGTGGCGATACCTCTTCGGGCTATCTTTTCTGTCATAATGGTACCGCGCATCAAAGCATAGGAAATAAAATAAGCGGCGGCGCAACCTCCTGACAGAGGCAATAGTAAACCGGGCTGTTGCGTGGTTTCAAGAGAGAAAATAACCGCAGTTAAAAATGCCCTTGAAGCGCCGGAGAACATGGCAGCCATTCCAATAAGCCCTGCTATAGAACTGCTTAATCCCAATGATGGCAATAATTGATTGATGCCAATTGCAATCAGCGCGCCTGAAGCGCCACCAATGGTAAATAATGGAGCCAGGGTACCGCCTGAAGTACCGCTTCCAAGCGATATAGACCATGATATGAATTTAAGAATGGATAGGACAAGTAATGTATTAACAGCAAGGTTGCCATTGAGTATATCGCTGATGTTACTATACCCCACTCCCATTGTAGAAGGCGCAAAATACCCGACAATACCTACCACTATTGCGCCAATAGCTGGCCACCACATCCAATGGATTGGAAGTTTTTCAAAAACATCTTCGACGGCATAAACTATTTTGGTAACCCCTACCGAAAGAATACCTACCAGGGCTCCGATAAGAACATAAATAACCAATTGCAGGATACCCGGCGCCGGAACGAAAGGCATGGCGAACATGGGATGGTAACCAAAGAATAAGATATGCATGGCAGCGCCTGTAATACATGCTAAGGCTACCGGAATGATGGAGCGCGGTGAGAATTCGAAAAGTAAAAGCTCTATGGCAAGCATTATGGCTGCTACAGGGCTACCGAAAATGGCAGACATGCCCGCAGTCGCTCCTGCAGTTAATAATACTTTTCTTTCGTATGCGGTAATCTTTAATACCTGGCCAATGAGCGAACCAAAAGCGCCTCCTGCGGCAATAATAGGGCCTTCAGCGCCAAACGGCCCGCCTGTGCCTATAGATATGGCTGCTGAGAGAGGTTTGAGTAAAGTTACAATAGGCGGTATTTTACTGTCATTGGTTAATACCTGTTCCATAGCTTCAGGAATGCCGTGCCCCCGAATAGCTTTTGAACCATAACGCGCCATTATTCCAACCAATATTCCGCCGGTAACCGGAATCAGAATCACCCATAAACCCAGATGATTGCCTACCGGCGAAACATTTCCTGTTTTTATTATCCCATAGAAAGAAATACCCGTTACAAGTTCAATGAGTTGCACCATTAATTTGGCTACAATACCAACAAGTATGGCATTTAAGATTGCAAGAAAGCATATATAAATTAACCTGCGAAAGTTGATTCTATACTCTCTTTTAATGCCTTCGGCTTCCAGCGCAGGGCCGATAGAAACAGATACAGGGATTCCTTTATTGGTAGATGCAGACTCAATGGGTTTTTTCATGGGGTAGAAGATTAATGCATTATTACTTAGTACTGAATACTACCCTATTTATAGAATAATATTTCCTGAATAATAATTGGTTTTAACCATCAAGTGCAAATATTACCAATTTCTGTTTATTAAAATTTTTGACAGTTTATATTTATCAGCATATTCCGGTTCATTAAAGAGGAATCCGGATGTTTTTAATATACTTTTCAATATTCTTATATAAATCAGCATCAAGGGTTTCAAAAGTTGTTTTTAAATACTGGAGGGAATAATATACCCCGACAATTGAATCATGTAGAATATAAACAGTATTATTCATACCCGATTGATATACTTTGACCCCATCTATTTCCTTGAAAAAAATCAAGCTTACCGGAGGCTCATGTGACATTTTTAAGAGCCTGAATTTGTGTGTATTCATAATAAAAATAATTCGCGCTTATCCCTTTTAAAAGAGAATTTTCGTGATTTCCAAAGTTTTCTTAGTATTAACAAGGTTTTTCACGATTTTTTATGATAGCTTTTCCTATATGTATTTTTGAGCCCAAATAGCGACTGCAACTATTATGATTATTACAGCTACTATTATTATAATTGCTGTTACCATTATTTAAAATGAAATTGTACTATTCAACCTCACTCAATGCATTCTTGACCTTTTGTGTGAATTTTTTTGAAGGTTTAAAAGCAGGAAGACATTGCTCCGGGATATGTATCGGAGTGTTTTTAGAAATATTCCTGCCTACTTTTGCTGCCATCTTTTTTATACCGAAGCGCCCGAAGCCGCTCAAGGACACATATTCCTTGTTTAATGTATGTTCCTTTACCGATGTCATAAAAGCTTCGAGTACTGTTTCAACGGTGGCTGTTTCTATACCTTTTTGCGTGGCTATTTCTTTAATTATCTCTACCTTTTTCATAAGATTATTATTTGATTATTATTAATTATTGATATTCTTTTATTTTTGTAAGCGCCATTTTAATGAAAGCACGAAGGCGCAGGGAGTCTTACAGAGTTTATAACAATCTATCTCCATGTTTTGCCCCCCTGACGCCAACGTGTTTCAACCAACTTATTTTACTTGTATTACCAAATATTTTGACTCGCTCCAGAAAGATGAAGCATCTGTAATATGCAGGGTATCAGAGTTTCCGCTGCCCGATATTTTATAAGAACCGTCGGGATGCTTTGTTACCAGCCTTTCAAACTTTCTGTTTAGCAGGATATCATGTAATTGGGTCATATCGCCTTTAATAAAGTCAGAATTGTTAACATCGGGTTTAAGCTCAGTGGCTCCTCCTATGCCAATAATGCTTCCCTCTTTGCTGACAATGCCATCTTTTTTAAGGTTCTTAAAAGTCCCTATTGCATAATAGACAGTATTGACCATTGACCTCATCGCGTTCATTTCCTCTCTTTGCCTGTGAATAACCGCAATACTATCGTTGAATTGCTGGGTTATGGTTTTAAGGGATGCGTCGCTTTCAGCCAGCTTTTTTTCCAAATCGGCAATCTGTAAATCCTTTTCGGCCAGCTCTTTGGTAAGATGCTTTATAACCCTTTCAAGGTCTGCATCCTTTTTGTCTTCTTTTTTGAGCTTTCTTTCAAGCAGGTATATCTTCCTGTTTTCTCTTACTATCCGCTCATCCAAGGTTTTTATATCGCCAATTATGCTGTGCGGAGGTTCTCCGCCATTCGACACCGAAACTATTTTCTCCTTTGCTTTAATGCTGTCAATATTATTCTGTATTTCATCCAGCGTTTTAACGTAAGTAACAATTGAAGAATCTTTTTGCTGAGCCTGACGGGCCAATATAGAATCCTGCATGCTCAATTCCCTGAGCTGCTGCAATTGTTTTGAGTTATCGGTACAGGCTGCCAGGATGACAGCCGCTGCCGGTATATACAAGAGTTTGTTCATAATGCAGTTTTTAAAAATTAATACTTCTTAACTAAGAAACTTTGTCCTCCGCTATGTCCTATCCTAAGCCATTACAGATTTAAAATCGGCATCATCCTTATATTTAATGAACTCGCAATCTGTTTGAATCTGTTGCTTCAGAGACGCGTCTTTATTCAATGCCGTCCTCAGATTTGAAATCATTTCTGTCTTGTTATTGGTGCGTGCAGCAATTATGGCTTTCAGGTAATATGCTACTGCGCTGTTATCATTGGACGCATCTAATGTCGATTTTGCCCCTGCCACATCATTGCTAAGCAATTTTGCCAAAGCGGCATTAAATGTATTGGCCGACCCCATGTTAGACACTGCATCAGAATAATTACCCATTTGAATATCAATCAACCCCATATTATATGCTACATCAGGCCCTGCAGAAGCCGCGCTCTTATAATACTTTAAGGCTTCACTGCGTTTTCCGTTTAAATGGGCAATAACTCCAAGGTTGTTTTCCACAACAGCATTATTCTGGCTGAGCTGTCCTGCTTTCATGAACTGTTCTTTAGCGTCTGCCAGGTTGTTCTGCATAACCTCAACATAACCAATATTATTGGCGCACCTCCAGTCGTTGGGAAATTGTTTTGCTGCAGTTTTATAAATGCTCAACTTCTGGCTCAGGTCATTGGTGAGTGTAGCAGTATATAACAATTCTTCCACGGTAAGGCTTTCCGGGTTGGTCACAGCAAGTGATTTTAACTGGTCATCCGTTGGACTTTTCTTTTCGGCATTCAATATGATAATTGCCCTTCTGAGTTTTGGGAGCACATCATCTGCCAGTTCTACATAGGTTTTCAACATATTCTTTATTTCCTTCATCCTCTGGTCATGGTCAGAATACATTGACAGAACGCGCAGTATCAGGTCCTTGTCCTTAATCTTCGATTCCTCAACCTTGGTTTTAAAACCTTCCCAGTCCATGCCTGTTGTTCCCATGGTATAAAAAGCGCTTTCGGTGCCGAATTTGGTGTCACATTTTTTTGAATCCATCCTCCTGAACAATTCCCTCATGGCTTTATTGGCAGTCATGGCCCGGTCTTTGGCAAGATTGGCGTTGAATTCTGTTTCACCGTCCGGCGATGCGTAGGCTGAAATGTTTATATTATCGAATGTATAACCTTCCTTTACCGCCATTTTTACAAATTCCATGAATTCCTTCATTTCTTTGCTGCTTAATTCCCCTGCCCTTACATTCGACTGGCTTATCAGGTAAAAGATACGTGTAGTGTCTCTTTCAGGAATTGTTTTCTGAAAGTTATCTTTCGCAAGTATGACTTTGTCGTCACTTTGCAAAAGCCTTGCGGTTGTTATTGTTCCATCTGCAATTTTCAGAGCGGGGAAAGTTTTCTTATTATTTTCCAGCGTAGCTTTTATGTCCAGTTCATCGTTCTTCATCTGGGGCAGGTACGCAACTTTATCACTATATGTTAAACCGCCTCCCTGGTCGTAATTTATCTTTGTGCCGCTGCCCGATGCTTTCTCTCCTACCAATGTTACCGGTTTCAGTGCCTGCTCAGTACCATCCGACATTTTTAGCGTGGGGGTAACGGTAACCACAGCTTTTTTATTGAAATATTTGGCAGGATACTTTACCGATATATTTACGGCAACACTGTCTCCGTTGTCTTGCATCGGGTTTGGCGTTACCGAATACGTAACCTTATTGGCATCTTTAAACATTTTGGAAAGACCATTGCATGCGGTCAGGCCCACAGCCATCAAACAAATAGCAGGCAGGGATTTTAATTCTTGCGTTTTCATATAATGAATACAGTTTAATTTGGTTGAAATAATTTGCAGATTCTTGATTTTACATCCATCCAAGTCTTAGGAATACAGGCTGTACCCGTCTCTCAGAAGACTGAACATTTGCCGGGAAGATATGGATGACGCAGGTCAACAGTTATAACCGTAAGCAGGCATTCCACACCTTGTACAGGGAAATGAGTTTGCAATAAAGAAACTATACCCTATACCTTAACAAAGTACAGGTGGGGAACGTAAAGAGGAGGAGGAAAGGAATTCCGGGGGAAGAGCAAGGAATTCCGAAAATGATAAAATGAATTTTACTCTTCCGGGGTTTATTAAATTATTATCAGTTAACGGCGCCAGGCAAAGTGTAGTAAAAGGATATATTGCATAAGAAAATGAAATTCCTTTTTGATCTACTCCGAAGCGAAAAAGTAAAAGCTGGTGTTCGTTGGTCGGTTTATTCTCATTCATGCTCGATTTGGAATGAGTGCATGAGTGAGAAGATCCGGAACAATTTTTTAAGCGATAAGCAGAATTGAAGTCAATATGAGAGTAGGCTGGCTTAGCAATAGTACCAAGGCATATAAGGGAAAAAAGAAGGAAAAATATTTTGAAATACCTGTTCATCTTATTGCGATGCAATTATAAGTTTCAATTCACAAACATAGTGCAAACTTAATAGTGATAACCAGGTTATCTTAATTTTTTAACTTTTTTTATGAAATTGACAATCAGGTTATCTTCATAACGGATAACTTAATTTTTGCATGGGCATGCAGGAGAGAGATAGAGAGTACAATTCGGTAAGTATGTTTTCAAAGTATGTTGCTCATCATCGCTTATAAGTATATCGCGCAGGTCAAATGCTTTCAGGTTTGTAAGTTTGCCTAATGCAGCAGGAAAATAATCAATATTATCGCCCCACATATCTAAATATCTTAATTCAGTAAGGCCGCCAATGGCATCGGGTATGGCATTTAAAGGGTCACGGTTCATAATAAACCATTTTAAGTTAGTCAGCAGGCCAATTTTCGGGGTAAGTGTATCAATATCATTGTGTGAAAGTATAAGTGTTTGCAAAGAAGTAAGTTCGCCTATCCAGTCGGGTATTTTTTTGAGTTTGTTCTTGCTGAGATCAAGATACTGAAGGTTTTTAAATTCTCTTATTTCTTCAGGCACTTCTGTAAGTTTATGTTTGGTAAGCACCAGTTTAATCACCTTATCGGGTTCAATTTTCGCATCGCCAATGGAAGTATATCCCTTCATTGTATCAAGAGAAAGTGAATCAAGCAATTGTGCACTGCCCAGCTTAAAAACAAACAATAAAATAAAGAGAAGGCCCCTTTTCATGAATGCAAGTTACTCATTACAACTCAACAAATGAAGTTTTATTTAAAAATAACACTTAATATTAAACAAGAAATGAAAAATATTTAATGATAAGCACAAATTGAATCATTTAATATTAATTGGTGTACTTGTTTTTCCCCTTTATAATTAAATATTTCTTGTTTTATGTTATTTGTTTGTATTTCTGATAAGGAAATATTGCATTTACTCTTTTCCTTCGAATACACCCATTGCACAGAACTTATTTATTCTCTTCTGTACCAATTTTCCCGGTTCTGTCTTACTGAGTTTTTCCAGTTGCTTTATAATTTCATCCTTCACATTCTGGAAAGCTTCATTGGGTTCCACATGGGCTCCGCCCAAAGGTTCTTTAATAATGCCGTCAATAAGTTTATTTTCAAGCATATTCTCGGCAGTAAGCTTTAAGGCTTCGGCTGCTTTTTCTTTAAAATCCCAGCTTCTCCATAATATAGATGAACATGATTCGGGTGAAATGACAGAATACCAGGTATTTTCAAGCATCAATACTTTGTCGCCAATTCCAATTCCCAATGCCCCGCCCGAAGCTCCTTCGCCAATTATAATGCATATTACAGGCACACGCAGGCGCATCATTTCGTAAATATTGCGGGCAATGGCTTCTGCCTGGCCACGCTCTTCGGCTTCAAGGCCGGGATAGGCGCCGGGAGTGTCAATAAGGCAAACAATGGGCATGTTGAATTTTTCAGCCAGCTTCATAAGCCTGAGCGCTTTGCGGTAACCTTCAGGGTTGGGCATACCAAAATTCCGGTATTGGCGTAATTTGGTGGTATTCCCTTTTTGCTGCCCTACAAACATTATGCTCCTGCCTTCCACTCTTCCGATACCTCCCACCATGGCGGTATCATCTTTTACTCCGCGGTCGCCATGCAATTCAAAGAAATCGCCCCCGGTAATATATTGTATGTAATCGAGGGTATATGGCCTGTCGGGGTGGCGCGACAACTGAACGCGTTGCCAGGGGGTAAGCTTTTCGGCTATTTCTTTCCTGGCCTTTTTTATCTTTTCCTCAATCTCTTTTGCATTGGCAGAAGTATCAACCTTGCTTTTCTCCGATACCTGTTTTAACGCCTCAAGCTGTTCTATAAGTTCTTCAACCGGTTTTTCAAAATCTAAAAAATTCATCCACGTGCTTTTAAAGGTGCGAATTTATGAAAATAGTGTGGCTATAACGTTAATAACACGTAAGGTGCTGCTACACAAGCACTTTCAGTGCAGCCTCTTTATCCTTGTCCAATTGCAGTTTCAACGTCTCCAACCCGCTGAATTTCTTTTCGTTCCTTAGTTTTTTATGAAAAAGAACCTGTAGTTTCTTACCATATATATCAGTATCGAAATCGAAAATATGCACTTCCATACTTCTGCCTTTTCCGGCAATAGTCGGATTCAGGCCAATGTTCATCATGCCTTTAAACAGGGGTAGGGAGTAAGGAGTAAGTGGTAAGGCTGTATTACTTATCCCTTGCCCCTTATTCTTTATCCCATCAATAGTTGTATTACTTATCCCCTGCTCCTTATTCCTTATCCCTTCAATTGAGACATATACTGCATACACACCATCACCGGGAACCAGCTTGCTTTTGTCGGTGACTTCTAAATTGGCTGTTGGGTAGCCCAGCTTTTTTCCGCCCAGGTTTAACCCTTTTACAACTGTTGCTTCAATAGAATAGGAATAGCCGAGATATAAATTAGCGATTTGTACATCGCCTTCTGTAAGCGCCTTTCTTATTTTACTGGAACTTACAGTTACTTCACCCGACTTGACCGGGGCAATCTCCTCAACGGTGAAACCGAGCATGGGAGCCCATTCGAGCAATTCTTTAATGGAGCCTTCACGTCCCCGGCCAAAGCGGTGGTCATGCCCTATGACCAGGGTTTTCATGCTCAATTTATCAATAAGTATGTTCCGCACGTAATCATAAGCCGATATTCCTGCCATTTTCCTGGTAAATGGATGGACGATCAGATGCTTTATCCCCGATTCTTTTAATAATATCTCTTTTTCATTAAGGGTAGAAAGAAAACGCATTTCGGTGCTATCGGGAAATAAGACTGTACGGGGATGCGGGTTAAAAGTGAGCAAAACGCTGTCGGAATGTTGCTTTATAGACAAGTCATTTAACCTTTTCAAAATAATTTTATGGCCTGTATGCACTCCGTCGAAAGTACCTGTTGTTACAATGGTATTCTTAATCCCCGAGGCCGCAAATTCATCTATGGAGCTGTATATTTTCATCAATTCTTAATACCTGATACTGTTCACAGAGCGTGCAAAATTAAAAAATTGTAACAACCGCCTTATCTTAACAAAAAGGGAAAAACAACAGGCAAACCCACCCTGAAAAATAATGAAAAATATAAATTGAAAATCATATTGAAACGTAAAAAAATATTATACCTTCGCACCACTTTTTAAAAAATAAAGCAATACTATGACAACCGTTACCAGCAAAGGCAAAATCGTTCAGATAATAGGACCTGTTATTGACGTAAGGTTTGAAGGCGCTACCCTTCCCAATATCCTTGATGCTCTTGAAGTTTACAGGGCCGATGGGCAGAAGATTATTTTGGAATGCGAACAGCATATAGGTGAAGATACGGTGCGCACCGTGGCCATGGATTCGACCGATGGGTTGAGGAGAGGCGTAGAAGTTACCGCTACCGGTATGCCTATAAAAATGCCTATTGGCGATAAAATCAAGGGCAGGCTGTTCAACGTAGTAGGTGAGGCTATTGATGGCATTGGTCCTGTCGGCAACGAGGGCGGGTACTCCATTCACCGTGAACCACCCAAATTTAAAGATCTTTCCACTTCTACCGAAGTGTTGTTTACCGGTATAAAAGTTATTGACCTTCTGGAACCTTATGCCAAAGGCGGAAAAATAGGTTTGTTTGGCGGCGCCGGTGTTGGTAAAACCGTGCTTATCATGGAACTTATCAATAATATCGCCAAGAGCTATGCAGGCCTTTCAGTTTTTGCAGGAGTGGGTGAAAGAACGCGTGAAGGCAATGACCTTTTGCGTGAAATGATAGAATCGGGTGTTATACGTTATGGCGAAGAGTTTAAGCATTCTATGGAAAAAGGCGGTTGGGACCTGAGCAAGGTAGATAAAAATGAACTGGCAAAATCGCAGGCTACACTGGTATTCGGCCAGATGAACGAACCTCCGGGAGCCCGTGCCCGTGTTGCTCTTTCAGGCCTGACCACAGCGGAATATTTCCGCGATGGCGATGAAAAATCGGGCGGAAGGGATATTCTGTTCTTTATTGATAATATTTTCCGCTTTACACAGGCAGGTTCCGAAGTATCGGCACTTTTAGGGCGTATGCCTTCAGCAGTGGGTTACCAGCCGACACTTGCTACTGAAATGGGATTGATGCAGGAGCGTATTACATCAACCAAGCGCGGTTCCATTACATCGGTGCAGGCAGTATATGTGCCGGCAGATGACCTTACAGACCCTGCTCCCGCTACAACATTTGCCCACTTAGATGCTACAACTGTGTTGAACCGTAAAATTGCCGAGTTGGGTATTTATCCTGCGGTTGACCCTCTCGATTCTACATCAAGGATATTATCACCCGCTGTATTAGGCGATGCTCACTATAATACCGCCCAGCGCGTAAAAATGATATTGCAGCGTTATAAAGAATTGCAGGATATTATTGCCATCCTGGGTATGGATGAACTTTCGGAAGAAGATAAACTTGTGGTTCTTCGCGCCCGCCGCGTACAACGTTTCTTGTCGCAGCCTTTCTTTGTGGCTGAACAGTTTACAGGCTTGAAGGGAGAATTTGTAAGTATTGAAGACACCATTAAGGGCTTTAATATGATTATGGATGGCGAAGTAGATGAGTACCCTGAAGCAGCATTTAACCTGGTAGGCAGTATTGAACAGGCTATTGAAAAAGGCAAGAAGATATTGGCGGAAGCAAAGTAACAAATGACTAATTATGAATGTTGAAATATTAACACCCGATAAAAAACTTTTCAGTGGAGACGCTGAGTATCTTGATGTGCCCGGTGAGGCAGGCAGAACAGGGGTGTTGAAGAATCACGCTCCTATGATAAGCGCGCTTAAAGCCGGAAAGGTAAAAGTGCGCGATATGGAGAAAAAAGAGCATTTTTTTGATATTAAAGGTGGCATTATGGAAGTACGTAACGATAAAGTTATAGTACTGGCTGAATAATTTTGAGATGCCATTGATTCCAATCGACAGCTTCGCGTTAAATCATTTTTAAATTATTCCTCACCTGCTTTTAATCAGTAGTTGTTATTCAAATAAAAGAATACATTTGCCCAAACTAATTAATCTCCATCACAATGAAAAACAAATACTTGCTTATTTTATTATGCTGCTGTAGTTTATTATTTATGGGTTGCCCGTATAACTCTGAAGTTTCCATTGACCAATCAACGGCAACAAAAATTGATTCTAAACTTATTGGCAAATGGCAGCAGCGCAACTCAGAAGACGTTACTTATGTAGTAACCCAAAAAGATGATAACACCTATTCAATTGTTGAAAAGCACAAAAAGACCGAAGGCCAGACTCCGGAAGAGGATAAGACCTATAATGGTTTTTTATCGGATGTTGACGGCACTAAATTTTTAAACTTATTTGAACCTGACCAGGACACTAAAACATATTATTTTTATAAGGTGGAGTTTAGCGACGAAACAGGAGGATTTACACTTTACCCGGTATCGGATTACATCACCGAGAAATTTACTGCTTCGGCTGATTTAAAGAAGTTTGTACAACAATACAAAACTCTTAGTTTCTTTTACGGAACAAAGGAAGAATATATTAAAGTGGGTAAATAGTATTAAGTATTGGGTATTAAGTATTAAGAGGGAGGCAATTTTGCCTCCTTTTTTTATGAATGGAACTGAGCAAAAGCTTGTTAGTAATCTCGACAATAGACCTGCATAAGATGTTCATTTGATTCCTAATTTTGTTATATGAAATTTAACAGCGTTACGCCTGATGTAATTGAAGCGCTCAGGAAGATTGTGGGCAATGAGTATGTGTTTACTGATAAGGATACATTGAAAAACTATGGCCACGATGAGACCGAAGACCTGAGTTTTTTGCCTGCTGTAGTTATTAAACCTCGCAAGGCAGAAGAGATTGCCGAAGTTCTGAAGTTATGCAATAAAGTAAATATTCCCGTAACGCCTCGTGGCGCCGGCACAGGCTTAAGTGGTGGTGCATTACCTGTTTATGGCGGCATATTGCTCTCTATGGAAAGATTTAACCGGATATTGGATATTGATGAAAGAAATTTGCAGGCTACCGTTGAACCGGGTGTTATTAACCAGGTTTTCCAGGAAACTGTTATGGAAAAGGGCTTGTTCTACCCTCCCGACCCTGCCAGCAAGGGAAGCTGCTTTTTAGGAGGAAATGTGGCCGAAGGCGCCGGTGGACCGAAGGCTGTAAAGTATGGAGTTACTAAGGACTATGTTTTAAATCTCGAAGTGGTTTTGCCTACCGGAGAAATAATATGGACCGGTGCTAATGTGCTGAAAAATTCTACAGGATATAACATTACCCAATTAATGACAGGCAGTGAGGGAACATTGGGGATAATTACCAAAATAGTTTTTCGGCTTATTCCAATGCCTAAGTATAATTTACTGATGCTTGTTCCCTTTTTTTCAGCTATAAAAGCCTGCCAGGCCGTGTCTGCTATTTTCAGGGCAGGTATTACTCCTTCAGCATTGGAGTTTATTGAGCGGGACGCGATTGACTGGGCATTAAAATATATGGAGCCATCGGCTATCAGCCAGCAGTTATTGAATGTAAGCCATAAAAACGAAATAAGCGCCCATCTTATAATCGAGGTTGATGGTAACGACATGGATGTACTGATGAAAGAATGCGAAAAAATAACCGAAGTTGTGCAGCAATATGAGTGCGACGAGATATTGTTTGCCGATACTGCCGAACAAAAAAACTCATTGTGGAAGATGCGCCGTAGCATGGGAGAAGCTGTAAAATCACATTCGGTATATAAGGAAGAAGATACTGTTGTGCCCCGTGCTGAATTACCTAAGCTGTTGGCGGGTGTTAAGCTTATCGGGAAGAAATATGGTTTCAAATCCGTGTGTTATGGACACGCCGGAGACGGCAACCTGCATGTTAATATAATCAAAGGCGAAATGAGTGATGAACAGTGGAAAAACATGCTGCCGGGAGGTGTCCGTGAAATATTTCAACTTTGCGTGGAATTAGGCGGAACACTTTCAGGCGAACATGGAATTGGATGGGTGCAAAAAGACTATATGGATATTGCCTTCACTGAAAAGACACGCGAACTGCAAAAACAGATTAAATCGGTATTCGACCCAAACGGAATTTTAAACCCAGGTAAAATATGGCTATAAAGAAGCACACTGAAAATTTTTTGAAGTCACATGCTGTAAAAAATTTTGTCGGACATCTTATACAGGGATTGCTTGTAATAGCTCCCACGGCAATAACAATATTTGTTGTATATAAAATCATAGACTTTATAGGTTCATCTTTAGGGTTCATACACCTGATGGTACATCCATTAATTGACCCTTTTATAATACTGTTTGCAATAGTTATTATAGTTTATATAGTTGGCAGAATATCTTCTTCGTTTCTGTTTACCCCCATGTACGACCGTTTTGAAAAAGACATTGAAAAAGTTCCATTGATCCGGTTAATCTATTCATCAGTTAAGGATATTACTTCGGCATTTGTGGGCAGTAAAAAGAAATTCAATAAACCCGTATTGGTAACATTGGATAAAATAAATGGAATAAAACAAATAGGGTTTATTACGCAGGATGATTTAACAAATATGGCCATTGATAAAGAGTTCACAGCGGTGTATATGCCTTTCTCCTATGGGTTGTCGGGGAAACTGCTGGTAGTTCCGAAGGAGAATATTGTACCATTGGATGTCACTTCTGCCGAGGCTATGAAGTTTGTGGTTTCAGGCGGAGTTACTAATGTAGATTAGAATATTTAATGGCTGACGGCTCGAAAAAAAGTTTGCTTATTCCATTACTCCTTGTTGTTGCAGGGGCTATACTTTTTCTTCCATTTTTGGGCAGGGTCCATCTTTTCGACTGGGATGAAATAAATTTTGCTGAATGTGCACGGGAAATGGTTGTTGCAAAGCAATATTTCCTGGTTACCATTAATTATGTGCCTTTTTGGGAAAAGCCCCCGCTTTTTATCTGGATGCAGGCTATAAGTATGAAATTATTTGGCGTATGTGAGTATGCCGCCCGTTTCCCCAATGCATTGTGCGGCATTGCAACCATGCTGTTATTATATAATATCGGCAAGTTATGGAAAGACAGCCGTTTTGGCTTGCTTTGGGTGCTTGCATACATTGGTTCATTATTGCCGCAATTCTATTTCAAATCGGGGATTATAGACCCCTGGTTCAATTTCTTCATTTTTTCAGGGGCGTACTTTTTTATCCGCGTTCAGATGCGCAGAAAGGGTTTAATGCAAGGCAATAAAATGCATCTGGTATTATCGGCATTTTGCATAGGGCTTGCCATGCTTACCAAAGGGCCGGTTGCTTTGCTGGTATTTTCTATTTCTGCTGTTGTATACTGGCTGTTTGAAAAGAGAAGAGCTATGGTAAGTTTTCAGCAGTCAATAATTTATTTTTTTGTCGTGTTTGCTGCGGGTGGCGCATGGTTTGCTCTTGAAGCCTTAACCGGGCATTGGAATATAATAATGCAATTTATACAATATCAAATCAGGCTTTTCAATACCCGGGATTCCGGCCACGGAGGCCCGTTCTACTATCATTTTGTTGTTTTGCTTATTGGCTGCTTTCCGGCTTCCATATTTGCAATAAGAGGTATGATGATAAAAACAAATGATGATAAAATGCGTGAAGCTTCCCGCTGGATGAATATTTTATTTTGGGTGGTATTGGTATTGTTTTCCATTGTGAAGACAAAAATCCTGCACTATTCGTCATTATGCTATTACCCGCTTACTTTCTTTGCCGCGCTTTCTCTGTATGAGATAACAGAAAATTCTGCAAGCTGGAAAGGATGGATGGGCTGGATGCTTGGAATAATAGGAGGGGTTTGGGTAACAGCACTTTCTGTTTTACCCGTTGCAGGTATGAATACTCCAGCGCTTATCCGGTTTATCAATGACCCCTTTGCAGCTGCTAACCTGCAAGCAACGGTGCACTGGACATACTTCGACACCATTGCGGGTTTTATTCTTCTAACCTCTATAATAAGCGGGTTAATATTTATCACAAGAGGCAATATTGTAAGGGGAGCGCTGACTTTTTTCATAGGAACGCTTATTACAACCAATATTGCTTTGATTGTTATTGCGCCCAAAATAGAGCAATATACACAGGGGGCAGCGATTGAGTTTTATCAGAATTTACAGGGGAAAGATGTTTATGTAACTACGCTGGGGTTTAAAAGTTATGCTCAGTATTTTTATACGGATGAGCAGCCATGGAAAGATGTGAGGTGTACCGATAATAATTGGCTATTGACCGGAAATATTGACAAGCCTGCTTATTTTGTTTGCAAGGTAAATAGCGACGAAGAAAAAATAAAGGATTCTCCGGGGATTAAAGAACTATACCGGAAAAATGGTTTTGTGTTTTTTGAAAGAGTTCCCATATCACACTGAGCGCAATCCCGACCTCTTTTACCGGGAGACCACAAAGTTTTTTCATTGCTGATTATTCGCGTCATTATTTGTTTTTTATCGGTACTCATGATTGTTAATTCCTAATTATTAATTCCTAATTGTTAATTAACCCAGACTTCCCCTAAAATTAGCGCAATCCCGAACTTCTCGTCGGGGCTCAGTTTTATTTCCTTTCAGATTCCTGATTACCCGTAAAACATTTATTTTCTTGAACTCGTGAATATATTCCCTGATTTTTAATTACATTAAAACATAACGCATTGGTAACCAATAATTTTATTGGTAACTACTTACGAGTAGGGACTAAAATATAGTAAGTTTAAGTGTTTCAACCAATTAGCTTTTTAAGCCTTTTTAGGTTTCGGATTGCCAGACATTGCCAATTCCACTAATTCACCGAAATTATACTTACCTTTTGTAGTAAGAGGCTTATCGTAGTTAGCAGGGCGTTTCTTGGCTTTCTTTTTTTGTTTTCGCCTTTTTCATATTCCAAATATACTACTTAATTCAATTAATTACCTCATTATCCTTTTCATCAGCTTGTATAATTTTTACTTCTACAGTTTTCATTGTGAATATTGTCATAAGAACACCAATAATTACTCCCGTACCTGTTTTAATGTATATTAGGAAATCAACATTTGAAAAACCATGTGCAGCATCCATAAGTAATTTCCCCACGAATTGAAATCCAAAAGCAATTATAAGAAATACAATAGCCCATATTAAAAACACTATTTTAGCATATTGGTTACGAGTAAGTACTAATACCACTAATATTGATTGAATTGTCACTGGCAGAAAGGCTATCATCATTGAAGCAGTAATTAGCCAATATAAATTCCACAGCATACATGAGCCAATAACAACAAGTACCATTACAAAAAATGTTTTGTTCTTGAAAACTGTCTTTTTCATTATTTTTGTTTCAAGCAAATTTAATCATTTTTTGAAACCAGTTTATTGTAGCTTAAATTACTACCCGTTGCTTCCCCTAAAATTAGCGCAATCCCGACCTCTTTTATCGGGGTTGCTTCCATTCGGGGAGTAGTAAGGAGTAAGTGGTAAGTAATTCACAATTCACCATTTACAATTCACAATTAAAATCACACACTTTTACACACAGTTCGCAATTTCGTGTGTAATTTCTCCAATTTTCTGATAAATTCTTTAGCATTGTTCCTGAAAAATGCACACTTATGCACACGGTTCCCAGAAAAAGTGTGCAGTTTTTCTGATTTTTTTGATAAATTCTTTAGCATTTTTCCTGAAGAATGGCACACTTTGGCACACGGTTCCCAGAAAATGTGTGCCATTTTCTAATTTTTTGCTAATTTTTTT
>JBKQUY010000072.1:0-13342 GCA_052325425.1 Bacteroidia bacterium
AAAGCCATAAGCCCCGATTTCTTTGCTGCTAACCAGGGCTTTAACCAGGAGGCTTTTATGGGAAAAGTAAATACTGCTTTCCTTGCCATACAGGATGCATGGTCGAATAAAAACCTTGCCAAAGTGCGCAAATGGATAAGTGATGGCGTTTACCAGAGGTTCAACGCTCAGTTTATTATGATGAACGCCCTCGACCAGGTTAATATGCTCAGCAATATTAATATAAGGCAAATACGCATTGAATCGGCTGAACAGGAGGGCGCATACAGCATAATTACCGCTTCGGTTTTCTTCAGCATGGATGATAAATTCATCAGCAACAAACACCCGCAATTTAACGAATCGTTTAGCGGAGATACGGCAACTGAATACTGGACATTCATTAAAAAGACCAGCGCAGTTGAAAAAGACCTGTACCATAGCAATAACTGCCCTAAATGCGGGGCGCCGTTAAAAGATGACGCGGGAGAAGTGAGCAAGTGCGAATCGTGCGGAACCGTTACATACCTTGGCGATTACGACTGGGTGCTTTGCGAAATAACACAGGAAGAAGATTATTTAAGGAACAATTACAGGCTCAGTAAAACTGAACCCGGCCTCGCTCCATTGTATGCCGACCCAAATGAAAACTTCTGCATACAGCTTATGGAAGATAAGGCATCCAATGCCATTATGCAATACTTTGTTTCGCACACTACACACGACCTTAAACATATACACCGTTTCACCGGCGAAACATTATTCGCGCAGATTGAGCAATCTGTTAAATCGCAGGAAAAATATGTGTTTAACCGTTTATACCTAAATGAGGTATCGCTTATTAGCTGCCTGCAATCAAATAACATGTGGCTCGCCACGTTCAACATTTTATATTCGTCTATGCGCCTGCGCGAAACCCCGCAAGGCATTAATGCCATTGATGATACCGTTATAGAACGCGCTTTGACATTAACCCTGAGCAAGAAAGTGGGAGCAGTTAAAAAGACTGAACTGTGGAGCTTTGCCTGCCCAAGCTGCGGAGCGCCATATACCGATACAACTACAACCCAATGCGCATATTGCAATGCCACAATAAACTCAGCCGATAACGATTGGGTAATGGTGAACCTGGGGGAAGCGTAACCTGGAATTGTTAAGTATTGGTTATTTTTTTATTATAAGCCAACGAATATCCTGGTTGAAAAATCAGAATGGTATCAAAAAATGTCAAATACTGAAAAAATAAAGGAGTTGGTTGCTGAGCTGAAAACTTGTCCTGAAACGGATATACACAAGTATTTTAATCCCGTTTTTGATATGTTACCCTTATTGCCGTTAAACGACCAGGCAAGTATAGGCGCTGATTTTTATAACTGGGCAAAAGAAAATGAAGGCACACAGCCATTTAAATTGCCATACGGACAATGCATGCTTGGTTTAGCCGGTTATTTTACTGAACAATATGAACTGGCATTGCCACTTCTTAATGATGCAAGGCTGTTATTTGAAGAAGCAAGTAACCCTGATTGTATGGCATTATGCGATACTATATCGGGAGGAATATACCGTACGCTCGGTAATGTTGACCTTGCGTTAAAGGCTTTATGGGAGGCCTACGCACAACTTGACAGATCAGGCAACTTCTCCCACAGTGCATTGGCAAGCTCTTTCCAGATTGCCAGTATATATGTGGAACAGGGAAACTACCAGGAAGCAGAGCCTCTCTTACTCAAAACATTAGCATCGGCAGAACAACTGAACAATGCCATATTTATTACAAATTCATTGCAGGTATTAGGAAAACTATATATGCTGCTCAAAAAATATAAGGATGCAAGGGAAGTTTTAGAACGCTCGCTTTCAAATGCAAAGCCAACCCACTCAACCTTATTCATCACCAAACCATTAACAGAATTAGCGAATTATTACTTTGAAACCGGTGATTATAGTGAATCATTAAAACTCCATACCCAGGCTTTAACATTGCGTGAACAAAACAATATTTTAGGTGGCGCTATAACTAATCTTATAACTATTGCAGCCATACACATTAAGCTGAATAAGCTCGGGGAAGCCATTGCCACGCTTAACAAAGGGCTGGAATTGGCAGATAAAATAAAAGTGAAACCCAAAATTTACCAATTGCATCAGAAACTGTCAGAGGTCTATGAAACTACGAAGGAGTTTGACAAAAGCCTTTATCATTATAAAACATTTTACAAAATAAAGGAACAGGTCGAAGTAGAGGATTCGGCAAAGAAAGTAAAGAACCTGCAATTGATATTTGAAGCTGAACGAACCAGGAAAGAGAATGCTATAATAAAGAAACAAAAAGGGGAACTGGAGGATAAAAACAAAGTTATAGAAGAAAAGAATAGGGATATTATTGACTCGATTACTTATGCAAAAAGGCTTCAGGATGCCATTTTACCACCCATTAGCCTGATTACGAAATACCTGCCGGAATCATTTGTTTTATTTAAGCCCAAAGACATTGTTGCCGGTGATTTTTATTGGGTTGCCCCCCTGCCCCCCGAAGGGGGTATTTCAGCTAGCTTTGTGAACCCTCCTTTGGAGTGGAATCCGGAGGCTATTCTTATTGCAGCCGCAGACTGTACCGGCCACGGTGTACCCGGCGCTTTGGTAAGTGTTGTTTGCAGTAATGCACTTAACAGAACCGTAAAGGAATTTAAAATAACCGAACCTGGAAAAATACTTGATAAAACAAGGGAATTGGTATTGGAGACTTTCGAAAAGAGTGAAAGCAATGTTCAGGACGGGATGGATATATCGCTTGCAGCGATAAGTCGTCAGCCGTCAGTCGACAGTGTAGAAATTCACTGGAGTGGTGCATTTAATTCGTTATGGTACATACAAGAGGGAGAGATGAAGGAATTGCCGGCGGATAAGCAACCCATTGGAAAAACCGATAACCCGAAACAATTTGCAACGCATAGAATAAAACTGCACAGGGGAGATATTCTTTATTTATTTACAGATGGCTATGCCGACCAGTTTGGAGGAGAGAAAGGAAAGAAATTCAAATACAAACAACTACAGCAATTGATAATGGACAATTGTCAATTGACAATGCAGGAACAAAAAAACTTACTGGAACAAACACTTGAAAGCTGGAAAGGCAGCCTTGAACAAGTAGATGATATTTTGATTATAGGCATACGAATATAAGCAGGCTGAGCATAACGAAGTCCCGACGTCTTTTTATCGGGATTGACGATATTTTAATAATTGAAATACGGATTTAGTGAAAAACTAAAAATGAAAAATGAAAAATTAATTACACTACAGGTTGTGAAAGTGATTTTATACTTTTCACTCTTCGCTTTTCACTTTACGCTTCTTTCAGCCCAACCCCATGAGATTGATTCCCTGCTCACCCTTCTTAAAACTGATAAAGAAGATACTAATAAAGTGAAACACTTTAATGCCCTCGCCTTTGCTTTTTATCATATTAATCCCGATACTACCATTTTACTTGCTCAGCAGGCAGATTCTTTAGCCAAAAATCTTTTATGGGCAAAAGGCGAAGCAAACGCTTATCGGGATGCAGGCCTCGGTTATAGGGTAAAAGGTGATTACCCCAAAGCACTGGACTATTATCTGAAGGCATTGAAAATAGCGGAAGAAACGGGAGATAAGCCATTGCAGGCTAAAACCCTCGGTAGCATCGGAATTGCCTATCGGAGCATAGGCGATTACACCAAAGCATTAGATTATGACCTGAATACATTGAAAATAGATAAAGAAATAGGAGCTAAAAGCGGAATTGCCTATGATCTCAGCAACATTGGAATTATCTATTGTGACCAGGGGGATTACTCCAAAGCATTGGACTATATCATGAAAGCATTAAAAATGGAGGAAGAGATAGGAGATAAAAACGGAATGGCTCTAGACCTCGGCAACATCGGAAGTGCTTACCAGGGGCTAGGCGCTCACCCCAAAGCATTGGACAGTTATTTTAAGGCATTGAAAATGACTGAAGAAATTGGGGATAAGAGTGGAATGGCAGCAGACTTAGGCAGTATTGGCACACTATATTGTAAAATAGGGAAATTTAAAAAGGCAGAAGAGTACCTGGAAAAGGCAATTACTATTGATAGTAGTATTGGAGAAAAGAATTTTCTAAAGGAATTTGAAGAGTCTTTCTCCCAGCTTTATGATACAACAGGGCGTTACAAATTAGCATTGGAATGGTATAAAAAAGCAATGGTATTAAAGGATACTTTATTTAATGTTGATAAGAATAAAGCCCTTACCCGTAAAGAAATGACCTACGAGTTTGAGAAAAAAGAGGCGGCCCAGAAAGCAGAGCAGGATAAGAAAGATGCAGTGGCAGAAGCTGATAAACGGAAGCAGAAAATTATTACATGGTCGGTCTTGAGTGGTTTGTTTTTGGTACTTGTGTTTGCAGCTTTTATTTTTCGTTCCTTGAGCATAACCCGTAAACAAAAACAGCTTATTGAAATTAAGAATAAAGAAACCGAGACTCAAAAAACGCTCATAGAACAGCAAAAAGCATTGGTGGAAGAAAAAAACAAAGATATTACCGACAGCATTCATTATGCTTCACGCATACAGCGTGCCATGCTTACAACAGATGGTTATATAAGCAAATATTTAAAAGAATATTTCATATTATTTAAACCCCGTGATATTGTGAGCGGGGATTTTTACTGGGCGATTGAAGCCCCAGGTTGGGAGGGGGCTGGCCGCTTTTTGATTTGTGCCGGCGATTGTACAGGGCACGGAGTTCCGGGAGCTTTCATGTCGCTGCTTAATATTTCAATGCTTAATGAAACAACCTTAGAAAAAAAAATATACAGTCCTGCGGCTATACTTGATGATGTAAGAGAACATATTATAAAAGCGCTGAACCCCGAAGGTGGTGCAACCGACAGTAAAGATGGCATGGATTGCGTGCTTTGTTCATTTGATTTTGCAAACAATATGTTAGATTTTGCCTGTGCCAACAACTCTCCCTGGCTGATTCGGAACAGTGAATGTATTGAATACAAAGCCGATAAAATGCCGGTGGGAATACAGGGTGAGAAAAATATACCTTTTACCCTCCAGTCTGTTCCCCTTCAAAAAGGTGATATGATTTATATTTTTACCGATGGTTACGCCGACCAGTTCGGAGGGCCAAAAGGCAAGAAGTTTAAATATAAACAACTTCAGCAATTGATAATGGACAATTGTCAATTGACAATGCAGGAACAAAAACAAAAACTTGAACAGGCAATAGAAGAATGGAAAGGCGGCTTAGAACAGGTTGATGACATTTTAATAATTGGAATAAGGATTTAAGCACTCCTTATTCCAAATCACTTTTTTGGCTGTTGAAAATTTTATTAACTATTTTGTTACATATAAGTAAATAATTATGTATATTTGTATGCGCGAAAGCGCATGCAAAATGATGCTTCAGAAATAATTAGTAATTAAAAATTACGAATTAGGAATTAATAGGCGGCCACAGATTCCCTGATTTATTTTAATCTGAGAATCTGTGGCTTATTTTCAGCGCTGAAAAAATATTTAACTTTTTGTGCATTTATTTTAAATAAATTGTTTATATTTGCAGTGTCTGCCCCAACCAAACCTCTCCCCTTGAGGGGAAGGTTTATGGAAAGCGTTTAATGTGGTGGTGGGATAATTGTTCTCTGACATAGCGCTTATAGAGTTATAAATTATAAGTTATGAGTTATCAGTGAAAAATTGACAGTTAGAACTGCTAAAAAAATTAGCAGGAAATTAGAAAATGGCATCACGCAGATATTGCGGGACCAAAGTGTGCCATTCTTCAGGAAAAATGCTAAAGAATTTATCAGAAAATCAGAAAAATGGCACAAATTTTCTGGGAACCGTGTGCCAAAGTGTGCCATTCTTCAGGAAAAATGCTAAAAAATTTATCAAAAGAGGGCAAAAACTGCACACATTTTCTGGGAACCGTGTGCATAAGTGTGCAGTTTTAAAAAATAGTGGCGGTTCCCCCTCCGAAATCACCGCCAAGTTCCGTCACAAACCGCCACATTCAGGTTTGGGGTTAATCCCGATAATTTTTTCGGGATTGCGCTAATATTTTGGGGAAGCAATTTGCGTAAATCTTAGCGCACCTTGCGCGAAATGAATTTAAAATGAAAAAAATCTGTGAATCTGTGGCTAAAAAACTCAAAATTGAGTGACAAAAAGTCTTTGCGTCCTTTGCGTAAATCTTTGCGCTTGCTGACGATAAATATCAGCATCATAACCGAAGCGTAATGACTCTGCGGTGAAAATTTCAATCCTTCTGATTATTTAACCGCAAAGGACGCCAGGAAAAATACAACGCAAAGGACGCAGAGAATAAAAAATATAGAGAAGCTAACGGGTAAACACTTTTCAGGTGTTTTTGAAAATTAAATTATTGGTTACCAATGCCTTATGTTTTAATGAGACAAAAATGTGTTACCCCGTTAGATGGGTTCCACTTTTTAGGGGGGGGAACCCAGATTTATATTGATAATCAATTAATTAATATAGGTGACACCCCTGAAAAGTGGAACTTTTTGAAACCCAAACGAAATTTTAGTGTAACCTAACTCGGCCTCTTCCTTGTCGAGCGTACTTTGGGTGAACCTTTGCATTTGTGCCCTACCTGGTAGGTGGGGGTAAGAGCCAGCAGATAAAAAACGCCTATATTCAAGCTTGCATTAACGGCAGTAGTTGGTTTATAGCTGCTGTAATAGGGAGTAATGCTGTAGCTCTGCCCGAGGCCATCAACACCTTTAATATCACTGAAGCCATAAGTAACCCTTAAATCAGTCAGTATAAAAATATAGTCATTAACACTGTACTTGCCCCCCACTCCAAATACACCTGCAATATTGCTTGTGGCAAAATAGTTTATCACATTGTTGTTAAAGCTTTCACTTGGGTTTGAATATGTTGAGGTATAACTGGCGCCTTTTATCATGTCATATTCTGCTCCCAGTTCAACAAACGAACCGGAATTTGTTTCAAGGCATACAAGCAATGGTATCTGGTAAGCAGTTACATTTATCATGGAACTATATGACTGGCCATTTTGATATAATTCACCACCGGGAAGTATGCCGGCATTAGTAAAACTGCCGCTATAACCCTGGTTAAGCGATGCATACATAAAATTGGTTTCTATTCCAACGTTGTCGGTAATATCATAAGCCAGGTGAAGCCCGCCGTTATATGACAGGGATAATTTGGTGCTTTGCGAGTTTCCAATATTGGACGTGTTTGAGTTCAGCAACCAGAAACTGTCAATCCCTCCACGTAAACCCATTTCAATGGTCTGGGCATTAAGGAGTGAAAAGCTAAAAGTGAAAAGTGAAAAACAGAAGAAGAAAAGTTGAGCAGAGCGAAATCCCGTAGCATTGCGGGATGAAAAGGCAGCAATAATTTTTTCCATAAAAATCTCAGCGTTAAGTAGTTGCAAAATTAGGTAAATTAGTAGTCAGTTAGCAGTTCCAATTCATAACTCTCATTAACATTATCCTAACAATTTTAACTTTCAATTTCGTCTCATAATTGAAACAGAGCAACTTACATTTTGTGTTAAAATTTTAGTCGCGTTTTCGATAAATAAATCGTTAAAACGTATTTCATTTTTTGGCATTGGGTTAATATAAAGATAAACCAAAATATACAGCTGAGAAATGATGCCATAAGATTGAGAGCTTTACTTTGTCCCCGAAACCTGGCAGACAGGTTAACAGTATTAACCAATAAATTTTCAAAACAAATGAAGACAACCAAAAAAGAATCAACCAAAACATTCAGCGAATTTCCAAGGGAAATCGAATCCATCCGCAACGGCTCATTCTTCGGAATCAACAGGGGCATTCTCCCACTGCAATCATTCAACCACAACACCCAATCAATGAACCCATTCTGGGGCTACCAGAACCCAACATCACAATGGTCTGCTACTACACCATGGTCCTATGGCGCCAACCAATTTTCAAGCCCGGTTTTCGGAGTTCAGCCTTTTACCCCTTCTTATTACCCGGCTACCGGCAGTATGAACACCATGAATTCAATGACCCCGTTCATGCCTTCTCCTTTTACCCAAACCCATAATAATGCTAACCCGGCATTCTACGGCGCTCATGAAGTAAGCACTACCGTTAATATCTCGGAAGATGATGATTCCTACACCATCGAAATGACTGTTCCGGGTTACAAAAACGAAGATTGCAAAGTAAAAGTAAAGGACAGCGTATTATATGTTTATGGCCGCAGGGAAATGGAAACAGAAGCTGTATTTTATTCCTGGAAAGAAAACCGCAGCACTTTCTTCGAGCGTACTTTCTTACTCTCCAACGAAGTTGAAACTGAAGGAATTGAAGCTAACTGCGTAGATGGCATCCTTACCCTCACTCTTCCCAAGAAATCATCCGATTCTTTGGTTGAAAAGGAAATTGAAATTACCGAAGAGGAATTAGCGTAATTAATCCACCCCATCATGAAAAAAACTGCCCCGCAATATTGCGGGGCGGTTTTTTTATATAATAGAGCCCAATAAACGTCCTGTAATGCAAAAACCAATTTTTTTGCCTGACTTAGTCATTTTTTTACAATCTTTGCAGCCCAAATTAAAAATTGACTTCGTAGCTCAGCTGGTAGAGCAAAAGACTCTTAATCTTTGGGTCGTGGGTTCGATCCCCACCGGGGTCACCTTATGGAACTGGTCGCCAATTTTGGCGACCTTTCTTTTTGGGGTATCTCTGAAAGCCTTATTAACATTATAAAGATGGTCTATTAACTCGTCTGGTTCAGGGGTTCGATAACTGTTTTCACTATAAATTAGTTTTTCAGGAAATATTGAACCCAAAAATGCCTGTTTGTTTTCCAAAGTAGCCACATCATAGTAAAGGGGCAGGTTTCCAAGTATTTGAACCCCGAAACGTATATATTCCATAAAACCGCTTTCCATATCTTTTAATTCGGTTATTCTCATTTTCAGGTCGGCTGTTTCTCTTTGCAGACTATCTTTTAGCCTATTATATGTTTCTTTGTCTAATTCATCATTGATTAGCTTTTTAGCCGCTTTATCAAGCATTTCTGTTTTCTTGTTTATTTCATATCCTAACTTAATTATTTCCGCTTCCCTATCTGTTTCATTTGTTTTAAAAACGTCCTCCATTACCTCTAAATAAAGGGCGGCTACTTCCGGTTTCATAGACATTTTAGTCAGCCATTGCCCGAAAGCCTCATGCGCCACTTTCGTGGTTATACGTTCTTTGCAGCCTGAATTACAATGGTAGTAATAATATTTACCGCCCCTGCCCCTTGAACAACTGGCTGTTAGATTTCCCCCGCATGTATTACAAACTAAAAAGCCCCGCATGGGAAATTCCTCCCTTGACTTTGTTATTTTGGCTATAATTCTTTTTTTGCCTGTCATTACCCTTTGCGCCTCATTAAATAACTCCTCGCTTATTATTGGTTCATGTTTGCCTTTTACTATTTCTTCGGGTTCATTACGGTAGGGTTTTAGCTTTATATAACCGCAATAAACAGGGTTGCGTAATATGCGGGAAATATGATTTTTGGTTAATTTAAAACCATCTTTATATAATTGTTTACGCACAAATTCCATTGGGTAATTCCCCGTTGCGTACATTTCAAATATTTTCTTAATCAATTCGGCTTTGTCCGATTTTATAAGTATAGGCTTCTTTTGCCCGTCCCGTGCATTCTTATACCCTATCGGGGCGGTGCTGACCCACCTGCCCTCTTTCATGTTTTTCCGCATCCCATTAGTGGTATTCATAGCCCTGCGGTCATTTTCCACTTCGGGGGCGGCAAGATAAAAAGCCAACATCATTTTATTTTCAGGAACGGTTAAGTCAAGGGGCTGCTCTATGGCGTTTACCTCTATACCCATCTTTGCCAATTTCGCTATCATATTATAGGCTTCGGGGGCGTTCCGGCTAAACCTGTCCCATCTGACTATTAATAGCTTTTGAACAAGCCCTTTATTAGCCTTAATAAAAGCAAGTAACTTGCTAAATTCGGGGCGGTTATCAAAACTCTTAGCTGAGTAGTCCTCTGCAAAATACTTTACTACGTTATACCCTGTCAGAGTGCAATACTGTTCCAGGCGTTCTTTCTGATAGGGAATACTTGTGCCTTTTGCGGCTTGTTCGTCCGTTGATACCCTTGCGTAAAGAATTGAGTTTGTCATGCAACTTTGTTTTTGATTCGGTGAATAATTTGTACTCAAGGTTGCCTAATTTATAAAGCAGTTTTCTTATCTTAATTATTTCCTCATCTGTGTATGTTTTCCCGCTTTGTTCAAGTATTTTCCTGCATCGTTCAAGGCTTACCTTTTTGTTATCGTCAAAGTTCGGCACAACTTTTGGCACGGGCATAGGTGTCGCCCCACTATTTTTTACCTTAACAGGCAGATATTCTGCCCCAACCCGCTTGCATTTCTCATTTGAAAAGTGCATACGTTGGCTGTTATCTGAATTATAATTCCATACTAAGGCTTCGGTTTTTTGCTTTTTAGTAAGGCGGGTAACGCTTATCTTTTGTTGTATTTCTTTATACTGCCAACGGTATTGTTTTATATATTCATTTAAAATACCGGAAGGGTAACTGCTCAATAAAAATTTTCCTTTGATAGAGATAAGGCTATCTAACAGGTTTTTATAATCTGTTTCTGTATATCCTTTATAATGCCCGCAATCTGAATTTTGATAGGGCGGGTCAAGGTAAAAAAATGTTTCGGAGCTATCGTATTGCTTTATTATTTCCAGTGCATCCTTATTTTCTATTTGCGTCCTTTTTAATCTTTCGGCATATTGTATTGTAAAGCCTTCCCGTTTATTGGCAAGGGTTTTGCCTGTTTTCCCATCCCTGCTTAATGCCCACGAACCTATTTTACCAGCAAAGCCTTGATTTGTCAAAACCCAAAATGCCCAAGCCCTTGTTATAGTATCATATTGAGCAGGCTTATTATATATTTCTCTGGCTTTGGTGTGTATTTCCCTGCTATGCAATGTGCCGTTTACCAATTTCTTTAACTCTGTGAATTGGCTCTGCGCCACGCTGTAAAAATTGGTAACATTGCCATTCAGGTCGTTTATAATTTCCGCTTTGCTTGGCTCTTTGGCAAAGAACAATGCGCCGCCGCCCATGAAGGGTTCACAGTACAGGCCATGATTGGGAATAAGTTGTAATAACTCTTTCACCAGCCTTTGCTTACCACCGTAATATGTTATGGGCGTGCGCATTTTCTTATTGCTGTTTCGATGCACCGCAAACATATATCGGGAACATAAAAATTGGAAATGGCAATTGATGAGGAATAATGCTATTTAATATCACGCCTTGGCAGTCCAAAGACTGCCGTAGTATTGCCATTAAATGTTCCTTTTTGCCATTAACATTTCCACTTTGTTGCTGAACTGTATCATAGGGACAGAATTGTATGACGCTATGTGTCAGTCGCATTTTATTCTGAATATTCATGCGCTGGCTTTGGCTTGCTCGGAGAATGATATTATAACCTCATCCCCAAAATATCTCTCCTGAAATTCATTGTATTTTTTCCTTTGGGGGGAAACAATTCCGGTGTCATAGTTATCCCAAAACTCATCCCACCAGTTTCTGGTAAAGCTGTTAATGTAGTTATAAACCTGCTCTATGCTTGTAACTCCGGTAAGATTTTTCCTGAAAAAACAGTATAGTAAAAAGGAATCAATATCATTCGGGTATTTGCTTTTGTACTCTTCATATTCAGGGTAAAAAAATTGAAACTGTTTGCGGGCTGTTTTTACTTCCTGCTCTTTTGCTTGCTGCGCCCCTATTTGCAGTTTTTTATCTGAATAGCCCTTTTGTTTACAGGCATTGGAGCAGTATATTTTGCCCTCACGGGGTTCAAATTCCGTTTTGCAAATTATACAGGTGTTATTTCTCATGGCTGAATATTTAATGTTCAGCCTGCGAACATATATGCCAAAAACCTTAAAAAGCCAAATAAACATTACGGAAAATGCAATATTGCATTTTCCGTAATGCCTGAATTTTCTATTTTATTGTGGCTGCAAGGGGGATAAAACTTACATCGTATGTAGTAGAGTTAGATTTTTCAATAGTAGAAATACTTATTTCACAGCCAAAAGTATTTTTTGCTATTTCCTGTATTTGTTCATTGGATGGTTTTTTATTGTCTTTATAATACCCCTGCGGGTGCAGTTGTTTAATAATGGCTGCTAATAGTCCTTTATTGCCCTTTTTCCCATCTTTCCAAATAAAGGTTTCTTTTTGGCAATATCCTTTATCAACAAGCAAATTCATAATGTATTTATATTTTGCTTCATCACTAAATATATCAGAAAGTAAAAATTTATTTATAGGAAACAATGTAGTAATTAAAGGCTCTGAAATTTGAGGCGAGACTTGTATATTTGATTTTTCTTCCGGCTTAATTATAGTTTCTTTGATTTGGGGCAGGGTTTGTGCATTTATTTTTCTTTGATGAGAATTAATATTTTGACGGGTAAGGTAGGTCATATAGTCTAAATATGCCTTTATCGTGGCGATATTCTTAACTATCTCTTTCCTTTCATCTGTTGTTCCGTTTCTGGTAAGTTTTATAAATGCTTCGTCAAATGAAAGACCATGAACTTTCTTTTGCTTGTCAATATCTGTAAGCATACCCCAGCCATATTTTCCATTGGTTCTTCCTGTATTCCTGTCGCCTTTAATCCTGAATTCCCCGTAAATGAAAACTTTATGATGAAACCTTCTGTCAATTATTTCTCTTATTTCATGCTGGACAGAATGAATATCAACATTAGGCTTGTTCATTAATTTATCACCATAGTATTCCAAGCGGTCAAATGCAGTTTTATATTCAGTATTAAAATAATTTTCAATTTCTTCCATTAGTAGTAATTTTAAGATTTGAAAGCTCCTTTTTGTTTACTTATTAACGTAACGCAAATTATTTTAGTTACAGTAAAGGAGCTATATTGCCCTATATACCCCCTATAATGGCTATATATATCCTATGATATTTTTACCGGCTACTTACCGAAACATTACCGATTTTGTTACTGCTACGTTACCGTATTTTACCGTTACATTACGGAAAAACTAACCACGTTACGGAAAACACTAACCGTTTATTACAGAAAATTACTTATACATTACGTGCCACGCTACGTTTTTATCTTATAAATATACCCGTATAAATACGGGTATTTTTGCTTTATACCCCCGTATTTATACGGGGTTTTGCCAAATTTGATGAAAATCAATACAGAAAAATTTTGCAGATACAAATCTCTTTCATATAATTGGTAAC
>JBKQUY010000073.1:0-7788 GCA_052325425.1 Bacteroidia bacterium
TATTTATAAGGTGGGAAACAGGCGGTTCAGGCACATCTTTCATTACGGCTGCATAAAGCCCATAGACGAAGAAATAACATCCATGCTCCACTGCGGCTACAAGCATGCAGTGGCCCTGCTGGATTTACTTTGGGCAAAGTATGGGGTAGTTGACAAGGTAGAAGTCTGCAGAATGACCGTCGGCCTGCCCAGGTGTCACTACCCGCTTATACACTACGACGCTGAACACGATAAAACGGAAAATGATTACTGGCTTGAACGGAAAACACAACGAATAATCCCTGTGCCAATGCCCAGAATTTATAATAACTGATAAACAACAAGGGCGCTCGACGAGTTGGATAGGAAAGCGGCCATTGAAGAGAAGAAATTTAACTGCCTGATAAACGGATTCGGGTATTCGGAAATAACAATAACAAACTGATGCAGAAGAACCTGGTTTCATACAAGAAAAAAAATCCCAAGAGCTTTCAAATTTATCTCGCTTGGATGAAGATGATTGCACTATATGAAGTACCGGAGGAGAAACAAAAAATGCTCTGGGACATTTTGGACGAAGGGCAGGCGGACGATTGGGACTTTGAAAAAATATCAGGCCGGGATAAACGAATCAGGGCGGTGTTCGGCGTATCCGATGATGAACCCGAACGGAACAATTTCACAGATACCTATGGGTTCATGCTTCAACTATCAGCCGAGGATTGTATAATAATGAGTAATTGATTCAACTATGAGAAACAACAAAGTAAAGGTGTTCTACACGCCAAAGATGGTTTTGCGAAAGCACATCAACCAGAGCTATTCTAAATCACCCATGAAACCGATGCTGCTGATGAAGTATTTCGGGAAGCATGGCATAACGCAGTTCCTCGATGTGGACGGAACCTTCGCGCCGTTCGACAGGGATGAATTCCTGATTTCCCACACACCTGGGTATGTTGATGCGGTGCTCACCGGTAATGATGTTCGCCTCCAAAGCACAAACGGGCTGCCCTGGAGCGCTGAATTGGCAGAAACGGTACGTTATACGACTGCCAGCCTCTACAATGCCATCAAATATTCTATTGACCACCCGGATACGCCCGCACTTGCGCCCGTCAGCGGGTTTCATCACGCAAGGCCGAACGGGGGAAGTGGCTTCTGCACATTCGCAGGCCAGGTAATTGCCTCGGTGAAATTGTACAGGGAACTCGGCAAACGGGGCTGCTACTTTGATTTGGACGGCCACTATGGCAACTCCATTGAGGATTGCAGGAATTTCTGTCCTGATATTAACGAGGCGGTTCCTGCAGGGTTCAACATCAATCCTCACGGACATAACAAAAGCTACCTGGATAATCTTCTTGAGGCATTTGAATTAGTAGAGAAGGCCATACTTGCCGGCGAGATTGATTATGTGGTATGGTGTCACGGCGCTGACAGCCACACAGATGATGATTTGGGAGGACAGGTCAATACCAACTATTGGGTGAAATGCTCGGAAGAATTTTACAAGTGGGTAAAACGAGTTGACGAGAAACTTGAATCAAATGGGCGTGCGCCACTTTCGGTTTCAATGGCGCTTTTCGGAGGATACCGGGCTGACAGCTACGAAAGCGTTCTGTCATTGCATACAAAAGATATGGTACTGTGCCTGAACATGCTCTGCGGCCATAACATAGACTATGAAGCTGAAGTTGTGAGCAAATACGCTTCGCCTAAGAAACCTGTAAAAACTAAAACTATGAAAAAGAATAAAGTAAAATACGATGCCACTGTTGAAACGGCAATAGGAACATTCCATACCAGGAACATTTTTGACGCCGATTCAGGCTTTACCGGAATAGACATCTATAATGAGGCCGGTAAGTTCATTGATGAATACGCCAGCGGCTTCGCGCTCAGCGCGGAGGATAAAGAAGATGACCCTGAACAATATAAAGCTAACGAAGCAAGGGTAATCAACTACATAGAAGAGAACCTGCTGACATGAAGAAAGGAAATTGCTTCGAGGCCAACTATAAAGCTATATTGAAGAAACCATTTAACCGGGGATGGTATCTGTGTCACGGGATTGTTACTGGCCAGGGTGGGAACGTAAAAGGCGTACAATATGTTCACGCCTGGCTGGAAAATGATGAAACTGTCTTTGACCATAGCAATGGTAAGGTACTCATAATGCTTAAGGCAGATTATTATAGGATAGGGAATATCGTGAACGTGGTTAGGTATAGCGTCAGCGAGGCTCTGGAGATGGCCTTAGAGGTGGGAACCTATGGCTGCTGGGATAAGCTGTTCGATAAATATCTTTAAACAAAAGATTCGATTTTGGCCATCGAGATATTGCCCGTTTATTCATTATTAGCAGGTCTTCTACTATACAATATTTTTCAGCCCCTGCCAGATGCCAAACTACTTTTTCAATAAATCAAAAAGTTTGGTATTGATATACAACGTTTCTTTCCAGACCTGTTTCGACTGAAGAATACCGATTGCTTCCAGTTCCCTGAGATATTTGGAAGCTGTGATGCGCGAGATGCCCAAACGTTCGGTCAGGTATTCTATCTTACTGTAGGGATGCTCAAATAGTAACTCCATTAACTCCTTGCTGTATGCTTTCGGCGCCTTCTTTTTAGCAAGCTCCTGCGTGAGCGAAAACAGGCTGCCTATCTCGTTCACAGTGGCAATGGTTTCATTTGCGGTCTGCTCTACTCCTTTAAGGATGAACAGCACCCAATCCTCCCATTTTTCTTTTATGCGCACTTCCTGCAACAGCCGGTAATAGATTGCCTTATTATGAATTATATAACCGCTTAAGTAAAGCACGGGTTCATCCAGCAAGCCGTTTAGAATCAAATACAGTACATTGATTATCCTGCCCGTTCGGCCATTACCATCATAAAAAGGGTGGATGCTTTCAAACTGGTAGTGCTGGATGGCCATTTTTATCAAAGGAGAGATGTCGTCTCCCTGATTCAGATATTCCTCCAGGTTCTTCATCAGACGATGAATTGCATCAATATTATCAGGAGGCGTATAAATGACTTTACCTGTCGTAACGTTGCGCAGCGCAGTGCCAGGCAGTTTTCTTATACCTGCATTATTTTCCTCGAGTATCCTTTGAATGTCAATAATTCCATTGGTATTGAGAAATCCTTTCTTCTGTATCATCTTAAAGCCATACAGCATGGCTTCCCGGTAACGCAATACCTCTTTTGTAGCGCTGTCAATCTGAATGCCCTTTGCGGACATGGCCTGATAAAGTTTATCCTGCGTGGTGATAACATTCTCAATTTCGGAACTGGCCCGCGCTTCTTTTAAAATGACCGCATTCAATAATATATTTGGGTTGGGCAGGATTTTTGCCAGTCCCTTGAGTTCAGCCAGGGCTACCGAAGACTTAACTAACTGCCGGAGTACCTTTACAGTCTCAACCTTTTCCTTTGCCGGAGGCAATAAAGGAAGCTTGTTGAATGCGCTTTCATTATCAACCACGATGTTTTTATCTTTCCTTGTCATGTAAATGAAGTATACCTGATGAATTCATCATGTAAAGATAATTAAATATTTTATACATGATGGGATCCTCATGTATAAATCGTTAGCATGATAATACGGTAAAATTTTGCCCAACTATCTGCCTGTAGGGAAACAATGACGTGCAAGCCCAATAAGATGATGAAAACCATCTTATGCCCCTCAGATTTTCTAATTATGCCGGCAGCAAGCGCGACTTTACCGGCACGTTTAACTTCATCACGAGCCCGCTCGATAAAAAAGTCTATATCGAACCGTTCTTCGGCAGTGGGGCAGTGTTTTTCAACCTTGAAAAGGAATTTGACATCTATGTTATTAATGACATCAATGCGCATGTGATGAATTCCGTGCGCTCATTCCGCGATGGAAGCTATGAAACATACCTGTCTCTCAAGTCGCGCGTATATCAAATGTTCGGCGATACCAAAGAGGATAAAGGCGCTTACGTTAAATTCAGGGACTGGTTTAATGCGGAATATTTCGGCGGCAGGAAAGACCTGCTCACGGAGGGGTTTTATTTTCACTTCCTGATGAACTCCTGCATCAATTCACTGGTTCGCATCGGCCCCAATGGCTTTAACCAGTCCTACGGCAACAGAACCAGGGTGGTGGGAAGAACCGAGTTTTTAGAGATTCAGGCAAGGCTGAAGAAGAAGGTAATAATACTCTCGGCGGATTACTCTTCCGTACTTGACCAATACGATTCTGACCAGGCGCTGATATTCCTTGACCCTCCTTATGTGCGGCGAAACGAGGTAGGCTACCAGTCAACCTACGGCATGGCTGACCTCGAACAATTTATTAAGAAGATTCGTACCCTGAAAGGTTCGGTTGTCTATACCGATATTGCCTGTGAACAGCATAACCGGTTAACGGGATGGATAAGAGAAGATACCAAGGTGCTCGACAACATATCCCCTAACAGGAAGGCGCAGGATGGCAACCAGGAAGTTTTCTTCAGGAATTTTGAAGGAAAGAAAAGAGGCGTGGTAGCTTTATTCTAAATGGAATGAAGTTCAGAATGGCTTTTCCAGTATTTGTAATATTTTCACCATCCCAAAAGGAAAAACGGGGTTATGGCTCGACGGAAGGTACGCCTTTAACTAAATCTTTGGTGGCGAGGATATAGTCAATAACTTCTTTTCCATCTAATTCCATGCAACGAATTAAATCTGCAATAGCAGAGAGTTTATGCTCATTGTCTTGCGGTGCATTATCTTCGGGTGCAGTGATAGCAGCGCTTTTGCTGACCAAATCCGATTCGCCCCTTGCTTTCTGGTATGCGGCGTACACCGAAGGCGGTAAGGGTAAAGTTACATGTTGGCTCCATTCGCCATCGGGCTCTGTTTTTTCCGATACGGGTTTATGCGGTTGTTTGTATGAACTGAACCTGGGTAGTTTGAACATAGTGAGCTTTTTCATTTATATATCAGTCCAGGGACAAAACTCAACCGGCGGGGTAATGGTAAGGCCTGCGCGCAAAAATTGCGCCCTGGAGAGACTGGGCTAAAAATTGTCCCACTATTGTAGAAAGTGGGACTATGACTGGTTACCAGCCAGTAGTACAATTGAGCCAATTAAGTGGTTCCAATAACCAAAAAAGGGACTGAAATAAGAACTTCCACTCGTTTTCTTCTTTTATACTCGCTGTAATAAAATCACATAATATGAGAAAACGAAAAATGACCACATCGGGTATGGAGTGGAACACGATGCTTGGCCTTACAACCAGGTTATTGCAGGATAAATTGTACCGGGACTATCTATTGATTTTGGTCGGTAGTTATTTTGGATTGAGAATCTCTGATTTACTTGAATTAAAATTCAGTGATGTTGAAGATAAGACTGAATTAGTCCTG
This sequence comes from Bacteroidia bacterium, assembly GCA_052325425.1. Classification (GTDB taxonomy): domain Bacteria; phylum Bacteroidota; class Bacteroidia; order JABEUT01; family JABEUT01; genus JABEUT01. The sequence goes on from JBKQUY010000073.1 coordinate 5,376, forward strand.
ACCGAGCAGAAGACAGGGAAGATGCGGAAAATAACAATCAACCCTAAAGTTAATGCCGCCGTGAAAGTGGTGGCTGATGCACTGCGCGAGCAGGGAAAGTACAGGCCGGATGCTTTTCTATTGGGTAATCGCTGGGATGGTAAGATAAGTGTAAGCTACATAAACAGGCGGCTGAAGTATATCTTCAAGAAGTATGATGTCGCGGTGCAAAATCCCAGCAGCCACACAATCAGGAAAACATTTGGCAAGAGGGTGTACGAGGGAAATAATAAATCGGAAGCGGCTTTGGTTTATCTAATGGAAATATTCTCGCATTCCAGTATTTCGATAACAAAAAGATACATTGGAATTACCGAGCAACAGATAGCGAATGTGTATATGAACTTATAAGAACTAAAACGTAACATGAACCTTTTGTTCTTGCTAATCAAAAACGTACTTTATTTTGGTAGTAGGGTGTATCTCCATCCACTTCCATATCCTGAGCGTAATCTAAAACCCATATTTTATTTCTCTTCGCTTAAAAGCATCTTCACCACCTTCAAGTATATCACAAACATGTTCCTTAATACCCATTTTATATAAAATTCCTGCTTCATTAAATTTCTTATATGAATATTCTAAAGCCCCCGTAGCATACTCAAAAGCAAATTCCTTATTCTCTTTACCTTGCTCTTGCCCCTGCTGATTGGCTACAATCACTTCTTCTGAGTCCGTTGATACTACCAAATTTGCATTATGTGTAACAATGATAATCTGCCTTTGTATTTTCTTATCTTTTATAAATTGATTTAATTCATTGAATATAGTACGGTTATCAAGATTATCTTCAGGCTGGTCGATTAGTATTGGATGGCTTGCATTGCTTAAGTGCAGGATAAGTTGTAATAATACAACGCCCCTTTTACCAGGGGACATTTGTAAAATATCCTCATTGTTTTGGTTGATCTTATATTTAAAAGTGAAATGGTCTTCAAATAATTTTAGACGGTAGCACTTTTCACATGCCCTTGTTAACCAAACTGATTAGCGGCATTGCCGGAAAAGTAGCCCCCAGTTCGGTGACGTAGGAAGTGTCAAAATGCCCTTTGCATCAGACAGAACGACAAAATTCCATCGTCACTTCGCGTTTCGGCGACAGTTGCCTTTTCCGTAAAATAATGGAAACCAAGCCTTTGGACTGCTAATAGGGAAAGTAGCCCCCTGTTCGGCGGCGAAAAAAGCACATTTAATTGCCTTTCCATTTAAGTCAGGCATGCTTTGGGGAGATAATAATGATAAGATTTTCAGAAGGATTTATTCAACTTTATGGCATCTGCCGGTATATCTCCCCATTCACTTGGCAACCCCCTTTGGCATAGCTCGGATGTTCTTTATTCAATGTAGGGTCGTTGGCATCAGGGTTGAAACCAGGTTTACCCCATTGTTTGAAGAAGAACGGTATCTCAAAGCGAAACAAAGTCCACTCCCATATATAAAATACTTGTTTACAGACATAAAGTGTTTTAGTTATTGGCGCCTGATTTTGGAATGCAGGCGCCTTTTTTTTATTTGCGCATATTTCATAAAAACAGAGTGTGAGAACTTCTTGCGCAATGAAGCAAGTCCCCGGTACTATAGGATTCGGCGAAGATGGTCTTTCTCACATGCACTTGCTTTCCAAGAAGATGCAGCACTGCGCAAGAGAATTAGCGTGCCTTCCGGCGAATAAAAACACAACATTTTTTTGCGAATCGGAACCCTATCGGCAAAATTACCGCGGTACCTGACCTCCCGGCCATTGCGTAGTTTTTCTAAAGTGCTTGTATACCAAGAGCATGGATTACCTTGTTTCAAAAGTGGTGTGCCCTTCGGCTCCAATCGAACAACACAGTAACATGTTACCTAAGCCTTCTGTGCAGGTGCCTTGCGCAGCGAAACTCCAATCATCGGAATAAAGTTTTTTCTGCCAACAAGGCTGTCGAGCCTTGAGTCAGTCCTGCCGCCTATGACTTTTTCAAAATAATCAGTATGCGGGTTCAGGTTGGTGGTAAAAAAGGTATAGTACCATATAGTACAAATAAATGAGTATTTTTATTTTATGAATTTGGAAGAGAACCCAATATAGGGAGGACATCTATAACCCTTATTTTTACTATTTTTGTAAGGCAATACCATCTTAATGAAAAAATATCTATGGATAGTCATTTTTTTCTTTCAGGCTATTGCCATGATGTTACATGCCCAGAAAAAGACATATTCGCAAAAGTGGATGTCCAACCCATTTGATAATAATATTTTTATTGAAAATAAAGGCCAGTTTGATGGAGCACTGCCAAATAATGAGAGAATATTATATAAGTAGTCATTATTGGCATATTAGTGTTACTTGCATTGCCAAGCTTAATGCCTTTAATTTCTAAGAATTGACAGT
>JBKQUY010000074.1:0-43799 GCA_052325425.1 Bacteroidia bacterium
GTAGCCGAACAGCTATTGACATCAGTAACAGTTACAGTATAATTACCCGCTTTAAGGTTAGTTGCAATAGCGTTAGTCTGAACAGGAACAGTATTCCAGGAATATGTACAAGGCGAGGTACCGCCGCTAGCTGTTACAGTTACATTTCCATTATTGCCTCCGTTGCAACTTACATTGACAGGTACACCCATAGAAGCAGTTAGCAAAGCTGGCTCAGAAATAGCGACAGTAGCAGTAGCCGAACAGCTATTGACATCAGTAACAGTTACAGTATAATTACCCGCTTTAAGGTTAGTTGCAATAGCGTTAGTCTGAACAGGAACAGTATTCCAGGAATATGTATAAGGAGGCGTTCCATTTGTAACTTTTGTCGCAGCACTTCCATTTGTTCCTCCATTACAAGTCACATTGGTATTATTTGCTTTGACGGATAATATATCTCTTAAAATAGAAATTTTAAGAGAGTCCTTGCATAAATCCCCTGTAACCGGTGTTATCACTGCAGTATATGTGCCCGCACTATCTACGGTAACACTTTGTTGTGTTTTGCTGCCAATAATGCCATTGGCAGGGCCTGTCCAAAGATACCCGGCTTCCCCTGCAGGAGCGGTAAGAACCATAGTTCCATTTCCGCATATAGCAGAGGAAGATTGGGAAATAGTAAGATTGGAACATGAAGCAGCTACATAAGCGTAACCGAAGTGCCAGCTGGGCTCACAATCTGATATTTCAAATTCAATAGTAACGTTTTGTCCGATATAGTTAGAAAGAGGAACATTTACTAAAGTCCAGTTTTTCCAATAAACAGTATCTTTATATACAGGATAATATAAGCCTTTATACCCAGGCATTGTTGGCCCTGAAACAACGTCATATATACCGCAGTTCTTAATAGTATCTCCATTCTGGTCAAGCATTATAACACTGAAGAAAGGTTGTTCGTAATACGGATGATTAGGATTTTCCAGCAATACTGAATATGCGTATGTGAAACTATTTGTAGCAGCAGTTACCATAAATTGTTGGCTTAAAATAGCTACGCCGGAACCGTTATTTACACTATCTCCAATCATAGCAGAATAATTGCCGCCCCAAGGCGATGCTTGTGGCATATTTATTCCGTAATAATTCTTCAGGAACCAATCCATGTTCGATTTGGAAGTTATATGCATCTGGTAAGTATTTTTTGTAAAAGGATCTTCAGCGCCTCTTACTACTGCTCCCAAAGGCCCTCCTGTAACACTTGTGATTTTATGGTTGGTTGTGGAACTATTTACTGCATAATATCCATTCCATCCTGTGAAGTCTCCCGATGAGAAGTCAATATTTGTACAGCTTGGGTTGCAACCGATTGGAATAGTGGGATGTTGGAGGCTCTTAAATTTTTCTACTGTCGATGGGTATTCCTTTTTTATTTCAAGAAATTTAGCGTAAAGAGCCTGGAGCTTTGTTTTTTTGCCATTAAGATATTGGTTTACATTTGAATCATTAATAATTCCTGCTTTGGCAAGTTGAAATAATGCGCATCGTTCAGAATCGAGATAATATTGGTTGAAATTGGTGAAGGTTTCAAAGTCTTTATCACTTGCTTTTGCTTCTTGCTTAATTTCATTTAGTGCAGCAAACCACCTTAATACAAATGTTTCAATATATTCCGGGTCTGTGTTGTCTATTGCAATTGGAGAAGCTTTATTGTTATATTGAGCTATAGATATATTAGTAAATGCTATTATTAAAGCAATTAAGCCGACGATATGTTTCAGAGTTTTCATAAGCTGAGTTTTTAACAGTTCTCATAATTTTTGAGTTTTTACCACACTGCAAAATACTCAACCTGCATCCGGAAAGGGATGATGTCTTGCACATTTTTGAATGATACTTATCAATGGTAAACCTTAATAATAAGGTATGTCATCTTCCTTAACTTATCTTGCCCATCAGTGGGCAAAAAATTTATTACACACTTGTACCTCTTAATAAAACGGTGCACATTCTATTTATAGCGCGCATATTACTTATTTAATAAGGGTTTACGGAGTATTGAAATACCAAGCAAGCCGGCCATAAAACCTTGCAAATCATTCATACCCTTTATTTCAGGGTTATTGCTGGTTTCAATGCCTGTATAATGCTTAAATGCCTCTGAAAAAAGGGCAATCTTTTCTGTGAGGGCGAGTGGAATAATACGGTTTTTTACATTTGCTTTTAAATCCCGGATATAACTATCCAGTTCATGTAAAGTGGGTTCAACTTCTTTCCCGGCCAACATATTCCCTTGCAAATATGCTCCCAGCTTATTCAGGAGCTTTTTTAGCCGTTTAATGACCTTATACCTGTTCATGCCCGATACAATCTTTGGAACAGTTACATGAAGTACCCCATTCAAATACCTGGCTGAAATTTTGCCTGTATCTATCATATTCTCTCTCAGGGAGAACGAGCCCTGGAATGACTCGTAGCTATACTCTTTTCTTGTGTAATTACCATTCTGGTTTTTATCTTCTTTGATTATTTCATTTTGTTCAGAAATAACCAGCATGCCTTCATCCAATTCAACCTTAAAATTGTCTTTGTTCAGTCCGGGAGCAGGAACTTCCAGTTCGTAACCTTCAGTTGTTTCTTTAATATTCAAGGATTCCATAATTTTTAATTTTATCGTTTCAAAGGTATTTATATAATGCAGCATATGAAATGACCGTAAGCACTATACCAGATGATTTATTACAATCAAACTGCCTTGTCATAAAATCGAGGAAACTCTGTTTACTAAATAGTTGGAAAAATAGTATATTTTTGTGCGCCCTTTGATAAAGGAAGCAGGAATTTATGTCAGAACAAAAGAACATACGCAACTTTTGCATTATTGCTCATATTGACCATGGTAAAAGCACTCTGGCCGACAGGTTACTGGAGTTTACCAAGACTATCAATAAGCGTGATATGCAGGCTCAGGTGCTCGATGATATGGATTTAGAACGCGAGCGCGGTATAACCATAAAGAGCCATGCCATACAGATGAACTTTATTCATAAAGGTGAGGATTATACTCTCAACCTTATTGATACACCCGGCCACGTTGACTTCTCTTACGAGGTTTCACGCTCTATTGCTGCTTGTGAAGGCGCCCTTTTATTGGTTGATTCTACGCAAGGTATCCAGGCTCAAACCATATCCAATCTTTACCTGGCATTAGATAACGACCTTACCGTAATACCGGTACTTAATAAGGTTGATATGCCCAATGCCATGATTGAGGAGGTAAAAGACCAGATGGTAGATATCATTGGCTGTAAAAGGGAAGAAATATTGCTGGCAAGCGGTAAAACCGGCCAGGGTGTTGATGATATTTTAACTGCAATCATCGAACGTATTGCTGCACCTAAAGGAGACCCAAGCGCACCTCTCCAGGCGCTTATTTTTGATTCAGTATTTAATATTTTTCGCGGTATAGTGGCATATTTTAAGGTGGTTAACGGAACCATAAAGAAAGGAGATAAGGTTAAATTCGTAGCAACCGGAACAGAATATATTGCCGAGGAAATAGGGGTTTTGAAACTTGCCTACAAGCCTACCGAAGCTATTTACCCGGGCGATGTTGGCTATATTATTTCAGGCATTAAAGCAGCAAAAGAGGTAAAAGTTGGCGATACCATTACCCATGTTGCTACCCCATGCAAAGAGGCTATACAGGGATTTAAAGAGGTAAAACCAATGGTATTTGCAGGTATTTATCCTGTTGATACCGATGATTACGAGGAATTGCGTGGCGCCATGGAAAAACTTCAGCTCAACGATGCCGCTCTTGTTTATGAGCCTGAATCTACCGCTGCGCTGGGCTTTGGCTTCCGTTGCGGATTCCTTGGCATGCTGCACCTGGAAATAATACAGGAACGCCTGGAGAGGGAGTTTAACATGACCGTCATCACTACTGTTCCTAACGTATCATACTTCGCATATACCAACAGGGGAGAGAAACTTAACATCAATAATCCAAGCGACCTTCCTGACCCGACCTTTATTGACCATGTGGAAGAGCCATATATTAAGGCAAGTATCATTACCAAAACTGAATATGTAGGCGCTATCATGTCGCTTTGTATTGAAAAAAGAGGCAGCATTAAAAATCAGCTATACCTTACCACCGACCGTGTTGAAATGATATTTGAAATGCCGCTGGCAGAAATTGTATTCGACTTCTACGACAGGCTTAAGAGCATTTCCAAAGGGTATGCTTCATTTGACTATGCTCCTTTAGATTACAGGCCTTCGGAATTGGTAAAGCTCGATATTATTATTAATGCTGAAGTAGTTGATGCGCTTGCTGCGCTTATACACAAAGACCGCGCATACGAGTTTGGCCGGCAGATTTGCGAAAAACTTAAGGAACTCATTCCCCGCCAGCAATTCCAGATTGCCATACAGGCCGCCATTGGAGCCAAGATTATTGCCCGCGAAAACATCAGTGCGATACGTAAAGACGTAACGGCAAAGTGCTATGGCGGCGATATTTCACGTAAGCGCAAACTGCTCGAAAAACAGAAGAAAGGAAAAAAGCGTATGCGCCAGGTAGGTAATGTTGAAATTCCGCAATCGGCTTTTATGGCAGTACTTAAACTGTAACCAATGCATTTATTTTTTGTACCATTCATAAACGGCAATACCTGTACACTCGGCGAAGAGGAATCATATCACTGCATAAAAGTATTGCGCTTACATGCAGGTGAACACGTGAATGTTACTGATGGAAAAGGCGGCGCATACAAAGCAGAGATAGAGAATGCTTCACCTAAAGCGTGCGTATTGCGGATACTGGAACATCACCGGGAACCTGCGGCTTCATGGCAGTTGCACGTTGCCATCGCGCCTGCTAAAAACATTGCCCGCATGGAATGGCTGCTTGAAAAGCTTACCGAAATTGGTATTTCAGAGTTTATTCCTTTTCATGCGCATTATTCTGAGAGAAAAGTATTGAAAACAGAGCGCCTGAAGAAGATTGCCATTGAGGCCATGAAACAATCGGGGAGGAATTATTTGCCGGTTCTGAATGAGATTTGCTCTTACAGTGAAGTGCTGGAACGAAGCAGGGATTTTAAGGGGCAGAAATTTATTCTTCATTGCATAGAGAAAGAAAAAAGCGCATTTACACAGGTCTATAAAAAGGGAGAAAATGCATGGGTACTTATTGGCCCCGAAGGCGATTTCCACAATAATGAAGTTGAGCTTGCAATAGGACATGGCTTCATTCCCGTAACAATGGGAAACCACAGACTCCGCACCGAGACTGCCGCGCTGGTTGCTGCCTGTACACTTCATGCCCTGAACGAATAATTGCGGTTCCCTTCCATTCTCTCTCCTTGCGCAAGGAGAGAGAGGGAGCGTAGCGGAAGAGTGAGGTGAAAATTGCGTATCTTTGGGTATATGAAAAAAACATTTTTTCTTCTTCTCGTTTCCTGCTCATTGCTTTCTTTTTCGGGGAATTACACCTACCAGATTGCCCGCATGAAGTATAAAGGCGGCGGCAATTGGTACGACGGACATACTTCTCTGCCTAACCTTATTGCTTTTTGCAACAAGAACCTGGGCATGAATATTAACCCCGAAGAGGCTTTGGTGGAACCGGGCAGCGCCGAGATTTTCAACTACCCTGTGGTGCATATTACCGGTAACGGCAATATTTTATTCACTCCCGAAGAAGCGGAAAACCTCAGAAATTACCTTATTGGCGGAGGTTTTTTAGAATTGAACGACAGCTATGGCCTCGATTCTGCTTTCAGGAGGGAGATGAAAAAGGTTTTCCCGGAACTGACCCTTGTAGAATTGCCTTTTAACCATCCCATATACCACCAGAAATATAATTTCGACCATGGGCTGCCTAAGATACATGAACATGACGGAGGCAGGCCCATTGGTTACGGGTTGATTTACAATGGCAGGCTGGTTTGCTTTTATAATTACGATGCCGACCTTGGCGATGGCTGGGAAGACCACGATGTTTACAACGACCCGCCCGAATTGCATGAAAAAGCCCTCGAAATGGGCGCTAACATATTGCAATATGTCCTCATGGGGCAGATTGATAATACCAAGAAGCCATAACCCCTACTGCCGTCACTGCAATGTTTCTCCTGAATTAATCCGCATTCCTATAAAAGAAATGCGCCGTGTGGCAGTTTGCTTCCCCTAAAATTAGCGCAATCCCGACCTCTTTTCATCGGGGTTGCTTCCCCAAATAATATGCGTTGCTTCCAACAATAAAAATGCAATCCCGTAGCAATGCGGGATAATCCCGAACTTCTCGTCGGGGCTCGGTTTTATTTTTTTTCAGATTCCTGATTCGTAATTCCTGATTTTTAATTAAGGCTTGGGTTTCAAAAAGTTCCACTTTTCAGGGGTGTCACCTATATTAATTAATTGATTATCAATATAAATCTGGGTTTCACCCCCTAAAAAGTGGAACCCATCTAACGGGTTTACACTTTTTGACCCCTAAAAGTGCAATATGCATGAATATTTTAAAGTGCTTTCTTACATATTCTTCCACTACTGTCCGCCAACCTAAACTTTTAGCCCTATAACAAGTATATCATCAATCGCTGACGACTTTGCAGTGTCATGATTTCTGATATACTTATCAAACTCTAATTCCAATAACAAGTATATCATCCACCTGCTCATGGCCGCCGCGCCAGGTGAGTATGGTGTTTTGCAGGTGTTTTTCCTGTTCGGTTGCCGACAGGTTTTTGATTTGTTGCAGGGTGTCTAAAAAGCGCCTCATCATAAACTTTTTGCCCTTATCGCCACCAAACTGGTCGGCATACCCATCAGAGAATATATAAAGAAATTCCCCTTTTTTAGGTTTATGGCTGTGGTTGGTAAAACTGCGGTCTAAGCCAATCTGCGAGCCGCCTATGGGCATTTTATCGGGGTCTATTTTTTTCAGTTCGTCAATGCCGGCAATTATAAGCGGGCGGTTGGCACCGGCATATTCAATTTCTCCGGTAGCTTTATTAAAGCAGCAGAGGGCCACATCCATGCCGTCGGTAGTGTCAATATTGCTTACGCCCTGTTTAAGGGCTGCCTGCACCATGGTGTTAAGGTTATTAAGTATGGAAGCCGGCTTGGTAATTCTCTTTTCAAATACAATCTGGTTAAGCAGGTTGTGGCCAATCATGCTCATAAGCGCGCCCGGCACGCCGTGGCCGGTACAATCGGCTGCCACTATAATCACTTTATTATCCTGTTCGCCAAACCAGTAAAAATCTCCGCTTACAATATCTTTGGGCATATACAGCACAAACGATTCGGGCAGAACCTGTTTTATTTCGCTCAATGGCGGCAATATAGCCTGTTGTATGCGCCTGGCATATTGTATGCTGCTGGTAATATCCCTGTTTTTTTCCGCCAGCTCGTATGTGCGCTGTTCCACTTTGGCTTCTAAAATTTTCTTTTCTTTTTCTATACGGTTGGTCCGGTATTTAATAAACCCGAATATGGAACCGAGGATAAAAATAATGCAGAGGGCATAAAACCAGTTTGTTTTCCAGAACGGGGGAATAATGTTAATGGTTATTGCCGCGCCTGTGGTGCTCCAAACCCCGTCGTTATTGCATGCCTTTACCCTGAATACATAGTGCCCCGGCGGAAGTTGTGTGTAATTAGCCCAATGGTGGGTTGTGGGCAATGACCAGTCGGCATCGGCGCCTTCGAGCATATATTTGTATTTGTTTTTAGCCGGCATTTCATAGTCGAGCCCTATAAACGAAAAGGATAGCGTATTGTTTTTCCATGAAAGTTCAAGGTGTTTTTTTTCAGCCATAACCGTGTCGAAATCATGTTCCTTGCCAAAGAGTTCGCACATGGTAATACTTACAGGAGGCTCATGCATATTGCCTATAACTTTTTCCGGTATAAAGCTCACTATGCCGCTCATGCTTCCAAAAAACATCCTGCCATCGGGTGTTTTAATGCAAGCCCCCTGGTTAAATTCATCGGCCGGCAGCCCGTCGCCCTCATCAAAATTCCTGAACGCACTGCCCGATTCATTCGGTACATTAGGATTGAATTTCGAAATTCCCTTATTGGTGCTTATCCACAGGTTGCCCTCTTTGTCAGGCAGTATGGCGTATATATAATCGTTTGGCAGGCCGTCTTTGGCAAAATAGTGGACAAATTTTTGCTCTTTGGTTATATATTTATTAAGCCCAATGCCGGTTCCAATCCATAAATTGCCGGCATTATCCTGGTAAACGCAGTTAACCGTATTGGATGTTAATGAATTAACCCCGCTGGTTTTTTTAATGACAGAAATTTTTCCATCAGGGCCGTAACAATTAAGCCCTCCGCCATCGGTGCAAATCCACATATTGTGCGTAGCGTCTTCATAAATGCTGTAAACACGGTTATCACTGAGCCCATTATTTATGGTAATGCGGGTAATGCCTTCATTTTTTTCGTCGTAGAGAAATACTCCTTTTTCATACGTTCCTATCCATATTTTGCCCGATTGGTCCTGCATGATGCTTGTTACCGTTGTTTTGTCAATAGACTCATTGATTGAATCGAGGCGTATAATTTTATCGGTCAGTAAATTATACCCTATTACTCCGCTGCCATCGGTTCCAATCCAAAGGATATCTGCTTTATCAATGCACAGTGAGAGAATAATGTCATTGTTTATAGCTTTGGTTAACCGGGGGCTCTGTCCAAAATAGGCATGGCTAACCTCATCGTAGGTCCTTAGCCCCGAACCATTGGTGCCAATCCAGATGCGCTTTCCGGCATCGTGTGCAATAGACATGATAACATTGGCGCCAAGGTTCGCGGTGTCTCTGTAAATTGTAAAGTTTCTTTTTTCGGGTATATAATAACCAACGCCGTTATTGGTGCCTACCCATAGTATATTATCCTTGCTGTAATAAAGGCAATTACAATAATCTTCATTTGATTGAGATGAACTGGCATGATGGCTGCGTTTATATGAAATGTAAATTCTCCGGTCTTCTTCAAACTTGTATAACCCTTCTCCGTTGTTACCGGCTACCCAGATATTTCCGGCATTATCTTTGGTAATACTGAATATCATTTTGGGGTTATGGGCATGAAGCGTATCATTTGACTGGGTATAATAGCTTGTAAATTGTTTGTTTGCAATAGCAAAGGCCTCCAACCCGCTTCCTTTTGTGCCGATTAACAGTTCGTTTTTTTCTTTCTGATAATAAACTGAGCTGATGTTATTTATCCATCCCATTATATGAACTTTCGTATCCCTGTTATAATTTTCTGATTTGCCGGTTTTTTTATCAAAACTGTAAAGCCCGCCGCCAAAGCTTCCTAGCCATAATTTCCCTTCGCTGTCTTCAGTAATTGACGATACATATATAAAAGAGCCCGATGAGGTATCTTTTAATTCGAGAGGGTAGGGGGTGAATTTTTCAGTTTTCCTGTCGAACCTGCATAATGTGTTATGCTCCGTTCCCAGCCAGATATTACCTTCATTATCTTCGAATAGGCTGTGAATATTACTATTGCCCGGGTGAAAAGAATTAACATGGTAGTAATCGGCAAATTTGCCTGTATATAAATTCAGGGCGCTTAACCCGCCATCGGTACCTATCCATAGTATTCCATGATTATCTTCCAGTAAGCAGTTAATGGTGTTTGAAGCAAGAGAATTGGAATCGAGAGGGTCTTTTTTTAATACGGTAATGTTGCTGCCATCGTAGCGGTTAAGCCCGTCCTGTGTGCCGAACCACATAAAGCCGTTGTGGTCCTGCAGAATGCAATTCACAACCCCTTGTGAAAGGCCCTGTTCCGAGGTCATAGTGTGATACCTGTACCTTTCCTGCGACCATACACGTTGATGCATAGCGAGGATGGAAAGTAAAAGAGGTAAAATAAGCCGGCAGTTTTTTACCTTGAACATGGGTACGAATAAATTGCAGTAAAATTAACAAAACAATCCTATCACCTAACGACTAACCTATGACAACTAAAATAACATACATTTGTATAAAAGACGGTTTAATGGTACCATGGCAATTGTTTGGTGAAAGTTTCACCTTTGCTTTCAAGGCATTGGTGCAAAATAAATTGCGCAGTATTTTATCGCTGCTGGGTATAACCATTGGTATATTTTCAATAATTGCCGTATTCACCTTTATTGATTCTTTTCAGATGAGTCTGCAAAAGGATGTAAATAACCTGGGCAGCAACGTAATTTATATTGAAAAATGGCCCTGGACATTCGGGAGCGATTATCCCTGGTGGAAATACTGGGACAGGCCGCAGCCCACCACTAATGAATTGGATTTTATTCAAAAAAAATGTAAAAGCGCAGAGGCTACCGCTTTTACTTTCGGAACCAGTTCTACTGTAGAATATTTAAACAGCACCGTTGATAATGTCAGCGTAAATGGAATAACAGAAGACTATAATCATGTGGTAAACTGGGTGCAGATAGGCGCAGGCAGGTACTTTACCCCAAATGAATTCAACGGCGGAACAAATGTGGCCATTATCGGGTATGATGTTGCATCAGGCCTCTTCCCGGGGCAGGATGCCATTGGCAAGTATATTAAAGTATTGGGCAGGAAAGTGCTTGTTGTTGCCGTAATGAAGAAACAGGGTGAGAGTAAAATAAGCGATATTAATATGGATGTATCGGTATTGCTGCCTGCCAACTTTGAGCGCACATTGCTCGATATGCACAACCGGTGGATGCCTAAAGTAATATTGGTGAAAGCGAAAGAAGGGGTTAGCAATGCCCAGCTAATAAGCGAACTCAAAGGGATTATGCGTTCCGTTCGGGAATTAAAGCCTGAGCAGGAAGATAATTTTGCATTGAATGAATCGAGCATGGTAACTAAAAATTTTAATTCCCTGTTCGATATTGTGGGTGTAATAGGATGGATTATCGGAGGTTTTTCAATTTTGGTCGGAGGAATAGGAATTGCCAACATTATGTTTGTCTCGGTTAAAGAGCGCACCTCGCTTATAGGCATACAAAAATCGTTGGGAGCCAAAAATTATTTTATTCTGACACAGTTTATCATCGAGGCTATTTTGCTTTCGCTTATCGGCGGCTTATTCGGAATATTGATTGACGGTACAGCGGTATTAATCGGGAATGCCAATGATATGGGCCTTGTGCTTACATTCAGCAATGTTATGCTGGGCATTACTATTTCAGTGCTCATCGGGCTCATTTCCGGTTTTATTCCCGCATATACCGCATCGCAACTCGACCCTGTCGAGGCAATACGTTCAACCTATTAAGTATGGTAGGATTCAGCAAAAAACGCCCCGTTATAATAACTATTTTCAGCATTATTGGCTGGATAATTGTGGTGCTCAATTTTCTCATTGCGTTTTCTCCTTCCGTTAAAAAGATAAACGCACTTTATCCCGCCTTATATAGCATGGTAATGTGCCTGCTGTTTATTTCGCTGGTAGGTATCTGGTACATGAAACGCTGGGGAGTGGAATTGTTCGTAGTATCGTTTTTTGCCCGCGATATTTTATCGGTCATTATGAATGACTATAGCGCCATAGGCGTTATTTCTTTCGTGATTTCTGTAATAATAATTATTGTGCTGCTCTTCTTCTACAAGAGCATGGATAGAAATTTATAAGAAATTTATTCCATGAGTCGTCCCCTCAAGGGGAGGATTAGGTGGGGCAGCCACTTTACAATTTCACAAACTTGCCGTAAAAGGTCTGCGCGCCATTATTTACCTCAACAATATACATTCCCGGACTCAGGAGCGATACATCAATGGTAAATTGTGAATTGTGAATTGTAAATGTTGAATTATAAACTTCTTTGCCTGTTATATCAGTTATTCGAACATAAGAGTCTCCCTTCAAGGGGAGATATAGAGGGGCTGCAAATTGCAAGGTTAAATTAACCAGGGTAGGGTTGGGGAAAAGCTCTATTTTATTTTCAACTTGCAATCCATTTATAATCCCGGCAGGCTTAATACTGGAACAGATACTGGCAACTGTACCTCCGGTATCTGTAATGCTTGTATCAATACTTACAATGGGCGTATAGCTACTTACTATTCCACCTGTATCTATACTGCCACTATCTATGCTTGTAATGCCCAGGTTAATGTCCATTGGGATACAGGCATTACCTCCAGTATCAAGCATCAGCACATACACATTATTTGCGCCCGGGCCAAAAAAAGATTCTGTGCCTGTTACAGCATAGCCGCCTGATTTAGTTTGTATAACAGAACTTGCTGTAGCTGCACCACCTAACATGGCATTGCTCCATATAAGATTGCCTGCAGAATCAAGCTTTATCAGGTAAGCATCATTTACGCCTGAACCGGAGGAATAGGTAATACCCGCTATCGCATAGCCTCCGTCGTTGGTCTGAACAATTGATTTTCCAATATCATTGTTTGTTCCTCCAAGTGTCCTTGTCCATTGAAGGTTACCGGCCGAATCCAATTTTATTACATATACGTCATCTCCGCCCGCACCGAATGAGGTAGTTGCGCCTGCCAGTGCATAGCCTCCATCATTGGTTTGAATAACTGAATATGCCGCATCATCCCCGGTTCCGCCAATGGTTTTGCTCCATAGTATATTGCCTGCCGAATCTAACTTTACCAAATATGCATCATCTCCTCCGGCACCGTATGAATCTGTAACGCCTGCCAAAGCATAACCGCCGTCATTGGTTTGAACCATGGAAAAAGCAGTATCATTGTTTTTCCCTCCGATAGCTTCAGCCCATTTTAAATTGCCTGTTGAATCTAACTTTGATATTAACATATTAGTGAAACAAAGATCACAAAAAGCAGTATATCCGGCTATGGCAAATCCTTTGTCAGTAGTTTTCACTATGGAATAACCTTTTTGCCCCTGTATGGTTTTACTCCAAAGAAGATTACCGGATGGATTCACTTTAAACAGGTAAATACCTCCGCCGTCATAACCATAATTATCTGTAAGTCCTGATACCGCAAAACCTCCATCATCAGTTTGTACAATGGAATATCCGTAGTTATCATTATTTCCAACCAGGTTTAAAGTCCATTTAATGTTGAATGCAGTATCTAATTTTACCACATAAGCACCCGATGGACATACATTGCAGGAAGAATAGCCGGTTATGGCAAATCCTCTGTCAGAAGATTGTATGATTGAATTACCGGCACTGGTGCCCAATGTGCCAATTGCTATGGCAGCCTGTTCCGGGGTTTGGGCTTGCAATTGAAATGAAATAATCAGAGCAAGAAAGGCTATGGTTTTTAACATCGGTCTTTCTTGTAGGTATATATTGATAATTTTTTAATAGCTCAACTGTTTTATTTGCTGATTCAGCCTAGGGAATAATTACTATGATATTAATAAACCAATACTACCAGGTAATTGATATTTGTCCATTACCTGATTGTGAACACGAGGTATTGCTGATAAGAGTACACGAGGCATTGATATAACTTGAACCGCCGCCGCCGCCGCCGCCCGCGCCGCCGCCGCCGCCATAGTGGCCGCCGCCGCCGCCGCCGCCCGCGCTTCTTTCACACGTTCCGCTGCACTCTGCATAAAACCCCTGGTAACCGGCAGCTCCACCAACGCCTGAACTTCCGCTATGCCCGGCAGAACCTCCACAGGAACCCGCAGTATTCACACAATTGGTTAAATCCAGGCTTTCCAGGCCACTGGCTGGTGCCCCAGTTCCCGCAGTTGTGGTAGAAGCTCCACCTCCGCCTTCTGTACCCAAAGCCAGATAATCAGTGCCACCGGCAGAGGGTGTTGAAGTAGTTCCCCCGCACCCCGTTGCTGTACCCAGCATAAATCCGGTTACATAATAATTAATTTGCAAATACCCTCCAACTCCACCAACATCATTGCAATTTCCCGAACCGCTATGATTCTGGCAGTCCTGGCAAAGCCATACAAAGCGTGAAAATCCGCCGCCGCCACCGCCGGCAGCTATAATATCGTTACCCCAGCCCGTCGCGGTACTTAAACGGATGCAACTGCCGCCGCCGCCGCCGCCGCCGCCGGAAATAGTTTGAGCGGCACTCACCTGGCTGGTTCCTGTACAGGTAGAAACACCGCCCCAATAATATCCTGCGCCACCGGCTTCATCAGTTCCTCCGGCTCCTCCTCCGTCTCCTCCGGCTCCTCCGGCAGTATATGTAGCAGCGCCTCCCATGCAACCTATATAATAATCTAGTGTTGTCCCGGGTGTTGAAGCATAGGTAGCCGTAATATTAGCTCCATAAGTCGCACTACCATCATCCTCAGTCAACTCACCAAATGACCCCTGGTATGCCGGTCCACCTTCGGCGCCTGATACACTAAGTGTAAGGGTTGTAATACCCGCAGGTACCGTAAAGCTGCCTGATGCGCCGCAACCGGTGTAAGTTAAATTGCATGACGGGCTCACATTAACTGTATATGTAACTGCAGGGCCAACACAACCGGTCGCTGTAATGGTAGCATAAACGCTTACAGTTTCAGTTCCACTGGCGGTCCAGCTTACAGCGGCTGTTGCAGTACCCTGGCCCGATACTATGGTACCGGTAGTGGCGCTCCAGGTGTAAGTCTCTCCTGCTACACTGTTTACTGTATAGGTAATATTTTCACCGTTCTTGGAAATACAGGACGGCGTGGTTGTCGGGCCTAACCCTGTTACAGTGGGTAACGGGTTTACCGTAATTGCGCAGGTTGCAGTATTTGAACCGGGGCATCCTGCCGCTGAGGTTCCGGTAACGGAATAGGTTATGGTCGAAGGCGGGGTAGCTGTTTCTGTAGCGGCCGTACCTGCAGTAGGGCTAAGGTTTGTGGAGGGGTACCAGCTATATGATGAGGCGCCGGAGGCTGTGATTGTAGTAGAACTACCGTCACAGATAGTTGATGAAGTTGGGGTAACCGTTATGGTTGGTGTAGTATTAATCACTACTGTTACAGTCTGTGTTCCGCTTGAACCGCAACTGCCGCCCGAACTTGCTACAACAGAATATGTTCCTGCCGCCGCAGCGGTAACATTAGTTATCGTAGGGTTTTCAGAGGTGGAAGTAAACGCATTGGGCCCTGTCCATGCCCAGACTGACCCGCCACTTCCTCCGGCAAATAAGTCGAGGGTATTTCCCGTACAAACAGGGCTGTTACTGGTTGGGGCAGCCGTTACGTTACCGGCAGAAATTGTTATTGCCAGCGTACCTGCGGCCGCGGTACCGCAAGAATTGGCAGCCTGTACAGAAATAGTACCACTGGTGCTTCCAATGGTTACCGTTATGGTAGGAGTTCCCTGGCCTGCGGTAATGGTGCACCCTGTAGGGACAGACCATTCATAATTAATAGCATTTATTGCCGCGACATTACTGATGGTATATACCTGGCTGCTTCCCGAGCATGGGGTAGTGCTGCCTGAAATTGTAGGAGCAGGCGCCGGCGCGGCATTGCAGAGACACCACATAGGCAGCCAGCCGGCAGTTGTGCCGTCATAAAACTCAAAGCATCCTATTTCGGTGTTGAAAACCAATAAACTTGTTTTAGGTGAAGAGATAGCTTGCATCTGGGCTGTTGTCATATTGGGCATAAGAAAACCGAGATGCGAACCCGATAAATCCAGAATAGTAGTACTTGCGTGAGTTGAAGTAGTTACGCCCTGTTCGTTAATTACAACGTTTTGTGCAAAAGAAGAAACGCAAAGAAAAACGAATAAAAAGGTTAAACCCTTTTTATAATTACAAAAAGTTTTAATATTTTTTTTCATTGTTTTCATTCCTAAAATTACCAAATCATCAAATTATCTAATCACCAGATTAATTCTTACCTTCCAATATATAATTTTTTGGTATAGTTTACAGTATTGCTTTTTACATTCAAAAGATAAATTCCATCGCTTACATTCGGGTATAACTTAATGGTATTGCTACCGGTTGAAACAGGATGCTCTTCACTAAGAACAGGCTGGCCAATAACTGTTTGTAATGTAAAGGTATAATTATCGTTTACAGTAGAATTAATGCTGATATTGATAATACCGTAGGAATTATAAGCGCCAATAGTGTTCACGCTGTTTTCACATTGGGTAAAGGGTATAACATTCAATACAGTAGTATGCCCGTCAAAGTCAGTTTGCGAAAGGCGGTAATAGGAAGTGCCGGGCAATGGGCTGTAATCAATATATGAATAGTAGTCAGGGGTGCTGCTTGTACCTGCTCCGTTCACGATGGCTATTACCTGGAAATTCACCCCGTCAGCGCTTCTTTCAAGAGTATAGTTGTGATTATTGATTTCTGTTGCAGAACTCCACTTAACCAATACATTATTGCTGTCGCAATTAGCTGTAAATGAGGTTAATTGTATGGGTAAAGGGCTTAAGCTGCTTGAAAGCGTCCAGGAACGGAAAAAACCGGCAGCGGTAACATCAACTCCTGTTGTGGTAACGGTTGAAACAGTTCCTGCCGCAGATGTGGTACCGGTCGGCCCCAGGTATTTACCCCAGGTATTTCCAACTGTATCAAAACGCTGGGCAAGTAAAGTTCCGTCAATGGAGTTATTAAGCCCCAGAACTTCTGAAGAAGCAGAAGCATTGGTATTATTCAGGTAACTGAAAGTAATCTTTGGGTCGGGTACTGTTGTATATTTCTCCTGGGTCCATGCTCCGGTATAACTATTATTAGCGTTAACATAATAATCGCCATGCGCATCAACTATCCAAAAACGGTCAACTACATTATATGAATTATCAGTGGCAGAAGGGCTTCCTATATCTGACGGTAAAAAATCATTCATGTTTTCAACATCATGCGGGGGGCCCTCATTTATTGTGGAAGTCATGTGTCCTACCCAGTTATCATTGATAGTGTGCCAGGTTGAAAAGCGTATTGTTCCTGAACCTGCGCCGGCTGTATTTATCAGCAAGGTTACAGGAATGTAAGAGGTTAATGGCAGGTAATAAAAAGGCACTACATAACTATTTCCGGCAGCGGCAGTTCCAATATCCCATTGCACCATATTATATTCCCGCTCCGAAAGAATGCCTCCCGCCACACGGGTTATGGCATTGGTGGCAGGGTTATGCACTACCAGCAGGGTGCGGGTAGTACCCCCACTGCTCCATCCCGGCCCATATCCGGCTCCATAACCGTTTCCGTTGCCCAGTACAATATAGCCCGAATTAATAGTAATACGCGCCTGGCCACTGACCACTGACCACTGACTACTGACCACTAATAACAATATGTATAAAACTTTTTTCATCTATTTAAATTATGTTTCGACAGTCAGTCTGAGCTTGTCGAAGACTACTCCTTATAGATCCCGCAATACTGCGGGATTTCGCTTTGCCAACTTTATAAATTCTGTTTTCATTCCTGATTATATTTTCTGTTTTTATCCGTAATTCGTAATTAATCTTAGTACGTTATCACCACTTCACCATTACCGCCATTTTCGGGGTTGCCATCAGATCCACAATTTCCACAACCACCCGAGCCAACGAGAAAGCCTGTACCACTATAATAATTAGTTCCGGTATATACATCAGTAACTGTTGCCCCGGTTGTTGTATTGGTGTTGCCTAAAAGATTACTCGTAACAGTAGCTAAACCGCCAACATAAGATGAGCCGCCGCCGCCGCCCGGGCCACCATAACCATAACTGTCTAAATCAGTAGAAGCTGTATCATTTTTACTGGCAGCAGCTGTATAACAACCGGCTCCGCCCCCGCCATAATAACCGCCCCCACCGCCTCCTGACCAACCAGTGGTTCCGGCGTCAGCAGTTGAACCGGCTCCTCCTCCTCCAATAGGGTTGGTGGAAGACCAAAGGCCACCTGCTTTTCCAGCCAGTTGGGCAGCAGTATAGTGATATGGAGCAGCAGTACCCGTACCCCCTGCGCCTCCGGCAGCCTGGGTGCCGCCACCTGCACCGCCACATTCCCAAGTAGCAACGGTCCCACCGGCAGTAGTGCTGCCACCTGCGCCGCCATAACAATATGCTGAGGTAGTAATTACAGTAGTTCCATTAGTCTCATAATACGCTCCACCTGCGCCACCACCACCACCTGCAATTACGTAAGCCGTTGTCTGTGCTGAGTTTAAAATAGCAGACATCCCCCCACCTGTGCCAACACCAAGACCGAATGCGTCATTTAGCGATGCGGGACCACCTCCGCCATAAACCCACTCTTCACCAAAAGAAAATGTTGCGCCACCTGCTCCTACAACCACAGAATAAGTAGTGCCAGCAGTTACATTAAGTGTTCCGGCTACATATCCGCCGCCGCCGCCGCTAAATGGAACAACAGCGCCTGCATTATCACCTCCTGCACCGCCACCGCCACCGGCACCCCAAAGTTGTACAGTTACGGAAGAAACACCGCAAGGGCAGGTCCATGCTTGCCCGGTTCCATTGTATTGGGTCGAACCATTATAGTAGAATGGTTGTGTATAATGTGAAACATCAGTAATAACCAAGGCGGGGCTTGCAGTGCTTGCGGCGCATGAATTGGCGGCAACCACAGTAAGGCTGTATGTACCTGATGTTGACCAGTTTACCGTAGCCGTTAATGCCGGCCCTGCTTGTGTTTGGGTGCCTGAAACTGAAAAAGAGCCACCGGTTCCTGAAAGGTACCAGATATACATAGTAGCTCCGGCAACAGAGGTAACGGTATAGGTAGTGCTTGCGGTACCATAACATACCGAAGTGCTGCCTGTTGGCGCCGCTGGTGTGTTTGGAGGCCCGGAACATGGGCACCAAACCTCCTCAAAAGTACCGGTGGTTGAATAATAGGATTCAATGCAATTATCGGTAGAGTTATATACAAGTAATGAAGTAGTGACGCCATTGGTAATCATGGTGTTTTCTTCCGCTGTGGTAACATAGGGTAATAAAAATCCCCCCGTGGTGTTTTGCGATAAATCCAACACTGCTGTGCCGCTGGGGGCCGTACCGCTGGAGTTTATTGCCACATTCTGTGAATAGGCAAGTGTAGTAGCCATTATAAGCGCTACCAGTGTAATGCTGCGAAGTATTTTGTTTTTCATCGGGCCAGGTATTTTTGTTGTACTACTCAATTAATTGGAAAGAGAATCAATTTAATATCGCACGTAAATTTCCTATACGGAAATGACTATATAAGGTTACAAAAAAAATGTTAAAAATCAATTTCAAAATCACTGATTAAATCATTGGTTATTCTTATGTTATAATAATTATACATATTGGCCGCTCTTTAATGAATATTAATGGCAAAGTTAAAAAATAAAGTGATAAAAACAAAAAATATGATATAAATTTCATATACTAGGATTCACCGGTATTTAAGGGGTATTTCTTTCTACTGAATTTATATGAAAAGGGTATATTTCAGGCAACCCTTTTTTTATTATTTTAGCGGCTCAACATTATTTTCAGAATCTGAAAGGATATATTGCCGCACCTTAATTAACCTCATAATAATAACATCCAATTCAATATGAACAACCTTACGGATAATATAGAGCATAAAGACACAAAGGATTTTATATATAAAAAACTACCTGTAATTTTATTTTTCCCGTTGAACTTTTCGCCCCGCAATGTTGTGGGATTTCGCTATGCTCAATTACTCTTTGCCATTTTCTTAACTTTTAATTTTCAACTTTTAACTTTCAATTGTACCGCCCAGGTGCTTGATATTTACACCTTTGCAGGCAATGGAATTAATGGCTACAGTGGCGACGGAGGCCCCGATACCACCGCCGAATTATCTGACCCCTGGGGTTTGGCCAGAGATGGTAAGGGCAATATATATATTGGAGATAATGGCAATAACCGCGTCCGTATGATTAATACTTCAGGTGTTATCAGCACAGTTGCAGGCACGGGCAAATATGGTTTCAGCGGCGACGGAGGCGCGGCAACGGCTGCTGAAATATCAGCCCCCCGTGGCGTAGCTGTTGATGCTTCCGGCAATATTTACATAGCAGACTATAGTAATAATCGCATACGCAAGGTGAATACATCGGGTACCATAAGCACAGTGGCAGGCAACGGCATTGCAGGATACAGCGGAGACGGAGCAGCAGCGACAGCGGCGCAATTGTATTATCCTCCAGGGGTAGCGGTAGATGGTGCAGGCAATATTTATATTGCGGCAGGCCAGATGAACCGCATACGTGTGGTTAATACATCGGGTATTATTAACACCATAGCCGGTGATGGTACCGCAGGATATAGCGGGGACGGAGGCTCTGCCATAACGGCTGAACTATACAACCCGCAAGGAGTGACACCCGATGCTTCGGGAAATATTTATATAGCTGATTATGGCAATAACCGTGTCCGCAAGGTTAATACGGCCGGTAATATAAGCACCGTGGCAGGAACCGGCAAAGCAGGTTATAATGGTGACGGAGGAGCTGCCACAGCAGCGGAGTTATATAATCCTACCGGGGTAACTATTGATTCGGCAGGGGATATTTACATAGCCGATAATAATAACAGCCGTGTAAGGAAAGTGAGTACAACCGGTATCATAAGTACCGTGGCGGGCGACAGCAATACCGGCTATAGCGGGAATGGCGGGCTTGCTACCATGGCAGAATTAAACGGCCCTACTTCCATATTATTGAACTCAGGAATTATTTATATAGCCGACCAGGACAATAGCTGCATACGTGAGGTAAAAAAAGCTCCTCCTCCTTTGGCTGTAAACGAACTCAGCAATGCAATGGATGTCACCGTTTACCCAAATCCGGGCGATGGAAGATTTCAATTACGAATTACGAATTACGAATCTGGAATTACGAATTCAGTTGAGGTATATAATATGCTGGGAGAGAAAGTGTATTCAACTTTAGCCAATAGCCATCAGCCCCGATACTTTGGGGCTAATAGCCAATTTTCAATTGATTTAAGCAATTTAAGTAACGGAATATATATTTTGCGGATTATATCTGGCCAAAGTGCTATATGCAAAAAAATAGAGATTCATAAATAGCATTTATATTATGTAATCGCGATAAATTCTTCTTATATAAATTAATCATTGAAAGGTCAAAATTAATGACAAATAAACAGGGGGATTTTTATCTATTTCCGGTTAAACTTGATTAATATCAACTTATAATTTTATATTTAAATATATCAAAAACAAGACGGATAATATGATAAATATCAGTTTCCGGCATAGTTTTTTTATCCCGGTTAATTTATTTAACAGAACTTAAATTTGTTTCGGGATTAAATGTAATTTTGGCAAACAATTTCTAAACCTGAATTTATGAATCTTACATTAAAAGTCTGGAGGCAAAAAAACGCCAGGGATAAGGGAGGTTTTGTAACCTACAGTGTAAAGGATATTTCCACCGAAATGTCATTCCTCGAAATGTTTGATGTGCTGAATGAACAGCTTATAAATAAAGGCGAAGAACCTATCGCTTTCGACCATGATTGCCGCGAGGGGATATGCGGAATGTGCAGTTTATATATAAACGGCAGGCCCCATGGTCCGCTGAAAGGCACAACCACCTGCCAGTTGCACATGCGTTATTTTCACGATGGACAGACAATAACGGTAGAGCCCTGGAGAGCGGCAGCATTCCCGGTAATAAAAGATTTGGTAGTTGACAGAACGGCTTTCGACAGGATAATGCACTGCGGAGGCTACATTTCGGTAAATACCGGTAATGCCCCTGATGCCAATGGAATAGCCATAAAAAAAGAAGTCTCTGACGCCGCTTTTGATGCTGCAGCCTGCATAGGGTGCGGGGCATGTGTGGCTGCATGTAAAAATGGTTCGGCTATGCTTTTTGTTTCAGCCAAAGTTTCACAGTTGGGCTTATTGCCTCAAGGTAAACCTGAAAGCAAACAACGCGCTCTGAACATGCTGCATGTTATGGATGAAGAGGGTTTTGGCCACTGCACAAATACCAATGCCTGCGAAGCGGAATGCCCCAAAAATATTTCGGTCACCAATATAGCCCGCCTTAACCGCGAATATATTTTAGGCGCGCTGGAATACTAAAAAAATTGAAAATTGAGAGTTGAAAATGGAGAATTATTAACTTTCAATTTTCAATTATTTTTTCTATTAATGCCACCGCGTGGGCGTTAACGCCTTCCAGTCGGCCAACATATCCCATCTTTTCGTTGGTAGTGGCTTTTACAGAAATGCAATCTGCGGCAATACCCATTACTTGTGAAAGGGCTGTTTTCATGGCAGGTATATGAGGAACTATTTTGGGGGATTCCAATACCACGGTCGAATCAATATTAACCACGCAATACCCTTTTTCTTTCAGTAAGTTCACCACTTTGCCCAACAGAATTTTGCTGTCAATATTTTTAAATTCCGCAGAGGTGTTTGGAAAATGTATGCCTATATCGCCCAAGGCTGCTGCGCCCAGCAATGCATCGCATATAGCGTGAATAAGCACATCGGCATCAGAATGGCCTGTTGCCCCGTGAGGCGAGCCCGGAATTAATATTCCGCCAAGGTAAAAAGGCCTGCCTTTTTCAAGCTGGTGAACATCGAAGCCATATCCTATGCGGAAATTCAAAGGGAATCAGGATTATTGCCGCAATTACTCAGCATCGGCAGGGGCTTTGCTCCCTTTCGATTTGCCAAAATTGAACCCTAATGAAATGCGCAAGGTGTTTTGCAAAGGGTTATTCTGGCTTATTGGTATGAGGTAGGCAGCGTCAATATATAAGGTAGTAAGCCTGAAACCTGCTCCCATAGTAAAGTATTCCCTGCCGCCTTTCGTCGGGTTTTCATAAAAAAAGCCTCCGCGTGCTGAAAACTGGTTATCGTATGTGTACTCCATGCCACCGCACCAGTCAATTTCATGAAATTCCTCCAATGAGCCGCCGGGGGCATCGTAAAAGGACTGAATCATGCCTTGTGCTACGCCTACATTAGGGTCTAAACCGGCAAGTATAACAGGTTGGCCATTTTTCATGGAATCGCCGCTCCCGGTTTTCGATTGCAGATAATCAGGCGGAGTTGGCACAAGCAGCTTATTCAAATCAAGAATAAAAGAGAGTTTATTATATTTATCAAGGTTCATGACCAGCGATGGCCCCAGGCGTAAATTGATGGGAAGAAAATTAGTAACACCTGAGTTTGAATAACTGATGGAAGGGCCAATATTAGAAATGCATATTCCTGCCGCTATAATACTCTTTTTTCCTCCGATTTCTAATTCCTTGCTCCTGTAATATGACGAAAGGTCCACTCCCATTGATTGTCCCGGCTTGGTATATTCGCCTCCAACAGCCATTGCACCTGTTAAATTGGAGTAAATGTAGCGCACTGTCATGCCTGCAGAGAAGTTATCTGATAATTGACGGGCATAAGATAAGTCAAGAGCCATTTCATAAGGATTAAAATCCCCTGTCTCAACCCCATTATTATCGGTAAATTGAATATCTCCCAGGGAGAAATAGCGTAACGAAGAACCTATAGTCTGCTGATTTGGCAGTTTGTAATAAAAACTAATGTAAGATAGGTTAATATCGGGTACCAATTGCCTTAGCCAGGGGGCATACGAAACTGAAAACCCCATTTTATCTGAATCGGGCAGAAATGCAAGTTTTGAAGGATTCCAATGGGTTGAATAAGCATCTGGTGTTGAAGCGGCGCCTGCGTCTCCCATAGCGCCGGCACGTGCATCGGGGCCTATAAGGAGAAAAGGAACAGCCGTGGTAACTACATTAACATTAGCCGCAAGATTCTGTCCCAATAGATTTGCATTTCCTCCGCTGCCTGCAATCGCGCTTTGGCTAACAGCAAATATTGGAATAGAAAGCAGGGCTATTTTTTGAATTATTGATGACTTCATTATTTAACAAAATTTAACAGGCTTGAACATAGATAAACGCATCAATATGATTTTTATTGTGTGCCGGTAATAAAAAGCAAACAAAGATATGAAATGCTTACAATATAACAAGTTTTTGGTAGCTGTCGGTGGTTGTGCCCTCACTTGTCCTTATTTTGACATGATAAATATAAATGCCGTTCGCTACTTTATCTCCAAAGTCATCGCGCCCATCCCAATCTATTGGTTCTGAGCGGAAACTGTCAGTTTTTACGGTAGTAACAATATTTTTTACTAATTTACCCGATATAGAGAATATTTGTATCTGCACATTGGTTTCATCGCATACCTCATTCAGTTCAAAGAAAAATTGAGTATGCGTGGTAAAAGGATTAGGATAGTTGAGTACGTGCTGCAATTGCAGGCTGGCTTGCGGCTCTACATTAAATTGTGTAGTTACCTGTGTGGTATTATTATATACATTCCATACCCTTAACGACAATGTATGCGTACCCTGGCTGAGAGATGAGAAAGGATATGTAATAGTACCTCTTTGGTAACTATTAAGAGAGGGCTGGTAATACTGGTTTAAATCAATTGTATTTTGGGTATTGTTGTCAAGTATCGCTGTAATATCATGTCCAATACTGCTGCCTGCGGTATTTATTCCGTTACTGTCAAATAATATAGCATATAATTCCGGGTTTTCATTGGTCATGCCACCGGGAGCAAAATTGCTGTCGTTCATATAAAGCCTTACCTGTGGCCCTTTTCCATTATTGTAAGCATTAGGATTTGAACCTCCTACAACAATTATAGAATCATTTTGAGGCGGTGAATATGAGCCTGTAGCATCTGTTATGCCATTCTGGGCATAATAACTTATTTTTCCGAAACCATAATTGTACATTATATCTTTAGGTACAATAAAGCTGAAGGAGAATTTTCCATTGTTAACCGATACACGGCCATTATATACAATATTTTTTCGCAAGGTGAAGGTATCAATAGGGCTATTGGTGCCACCAAGGTTATCAAGGGTAACCTCATAAGAAGGCTTATCATAAATGGTAGGATAAAGAAGGCCATTAAAGCCATTCAGCATATTTCCGTTGGGGTCGGTAACATAGCCCGACATGGTAATTTTGGCGAGCGCTTTCAGGGTATCATGTTTTCCGGGAGCAACAGGAACGGAATTAACAGAAGAGGTATAAACCCTGTTTTTGGGGTATGCAAGCCTTACTGCCGGGTCGCCAAGCAATGTAAACATCATGGTGTTTACATAAGCTGCTCCTGTAGCGTTTTTAGCTCCCCTTATTAAATCTCCCATGCGTGGCAATGAGCCATCGGGCAAAGGAGTATACAATATATCATAAAAGCTTTGGTCAAGCGTGGTATTTCCCCCTGAATAAACATCGCGCACTGTAGTCATAAGCGCAACATTTCCCCCTGTGTTGCTGGTAAGGCACAGTTGCCCGGCAGAAACCTGCTGCGGGTCGTCGTAACGGGCAAATTCACAGGATGCGGTAAAGAAAAGGGAAAGTTTATTGATATTGGTCCATGAATAGATATCGCTAAAAGTAAGCACACGGGTAGTGGCAAGCCCAAGCACCCCGCCATGGCCGGTATAATTTATTATCAGCAGCCCATTGTCCATCTGGTTGTCAATGGCGGTATTTACAGTAGGATATCGGGGACCTCCCGGCGTCTGAACCATTTGGTAAGCGTCGAGGTAAATTTTATTTACGTTTAAATTCGGATAACTCTGCGCAACATAATCAGCTATTCCATCAGCTTCCTGTATATGTATATCGCCATCGCCATCGTGCGCAATAAAACATACCGCATTTCTCCAATTGCCCATGGTGTATTGGTTGGTTGGGTTGCAACAGGAAGCAGGGGCAATGGCAGGCTCTCCGGTATTCGTTTCATAGCTCATTATTTTGTTCAGAGCAGTTTGCGCGTCGGTGGAATTATCAGCGGTAATGCGGCCCACAGCAATATCAAGACTGAAATTACCGGCATCCATATTACCCACATTACTGTCCATCACCGCGTAAAAATCATCGGTAACATAGGAATTTGTCGGCTCAAATGATTCATTTGATTCGTATGCGACTACAAAATTGGTATTGCCGGTGGTCCTGTTTTTAGGGTCGTATGAGCCATTGCCATAAAGAAGGAGATATTTCAGCCTGGTTGCATAACTGGTTCCCCGCGTGTAGAACATGCGGCAAAAATCACGTATGGCAACAGGGTCCTGGCGCCCTGATGAAAATTCATTATATACTTCGGTTGTGGTTGCCACCTGAACGTTAAGGCTATCATGGCTGCGGTGGAAATTGGCAAGTTGTTGCGCCTGCGATAAAAACTGCGGGTTAGTAACAATAACCAAATCGGCCTGAGCCATACCATGAAGGTTCTGGTTAGCAACCTGGCCCATGTATGTTGGTGTTAAATATTGGGCGCCAGTAAATGCCATAAATTGTTTTAAGGAATCGGTGGGAAGCGTAAAGCCATACTGGCCCGAAGAAGAGGAGCCTGTTAAATTTATTGATTGAACATTTCGCGGGTTGGTTACATCCCATACCTGCAAAGGCGAAGAAGTTGTAATTTTAAATAAGGATGTTTTGCCTGCTCCTACTGAATTTGCATCTCTGAATTCCATATAACTGTTGGGCATGGTAAGCGGCCTGCGGACATTGGTTTCAACATAATAAAGCCACCCAATAGCTCCCGGTGTAACTTTTGCAACAGTAATATTAAATGAATTACCTGTGCTGGAGGCGGGAGCCGAAAAGCACCCAATACCCATTGCGGCATAAGTATCGTAATAAATACCTGTGTTTACGGTTGCTACAGGAATGGAAACAGATTGTCCGCCCGGTACATATCCTGACGTGTAATAACTATATGGAGTATTGCCATTATCCCAATCGTAACGTGAAGCAACTGCCGTATTTACATAAACCTGTGATGATGGCACTATATTGGGGAAAGAGAAGGAAATATTATAGGAAGTTGAAACGTCAAAATAATCTCCGAACCATTCATTACCCGATTGAAGCAAATTTATCTGGTCGGGTTCAACGTACGCGTAATCATCAAAAGAAGTAACGGTATCAGTTGCCACGTAACCTTTGGTGCTTTCACTGTCTATTCTTTTTCCTTTGCCTATATCGGCATTTATAAAATAATAGGTTGTGTCGGAATATAAATTAACTGTATGGTGATACCTGTTGTATGGATATAGAACGTTGCTGGTATTGTATGTCCAGGTATTGGGGCTTTGCCCGTAAAATAATACATAGTCGCTCTGCTGGAATGAAGAATCGCCCTGACCCTGTACAAAAATGGCATTTTCCAAAAGGTCGTCTGCGCGAGGCACATTGTTCATAACTGGCAACATGGCTCCTCCGTTACCATATAAGCGGATATTGGCAGGAACCAGCGTTGCCATGTTGTATCCCAGGTTTTTAAAAAAATTATAATCGAGCTTATAAATTCCGTCAGCTGTTACTCCAATTTTAAACCATTTGCCCGATGCCAGAACAGAATTGGAGGCAAATGTTACCTGGTGGCCGGATTTATTTTTTTCAATTTCCGAGCTTTGTTGTATATCCAGTTTAAAAGAAACCAGTTTTTCATATTCTCCGGTTGACGGATTTTTGCGAATGGGTAATAAAGAAACCTGGGCTAACGGCTCTCCATATTCATGTACTATATTGTATGTAAGTTTTACCTCAGGGCCAATAGCTTTATTTTTACCTGTTGCCGATGTTTCTTCCCTGGAAAGGGGTTCGTACGTTGCATTTACAACTTTAACAACAATATGATGGGTGGAAGAATTAAGTTTAAAACGTTTGAAATACTGAGGCAGGTATGAAATAGCGGCATTATAAGATGCGCCTTTGAAACCTATAAAAACTTTTCCGGGGCTGTTATCAGAAATGCTTTCAATATGCGGTTTTTGCCATTGAAGTGTTATAAGCCCATTATTATTTACCGGGGCTGGTGGACGGGTTTTTACCTGGGTTGGTGGCTTTTCATTATTGTTTTTTACCTCTGCTGCCTGGCCTTTTTGCTTTAACTGCGCAATTGAGTTAAAAGAAAAACTTAACGATAAAAATAATGTTACAATAAAAAGCCTTGTTTTCATTTGAAAATCTTTGTTAACCTTAAAAAAGGAGATAAAGTTAAAATATTTGATTTAATAACCATGCGAAAGTTATAACTATAAAGATGAAATTTTATTGTATGAAGGTAAAAAATAGGGAATAGGGTAACTTTCGTATTATTTTTTACGTATATTTGTATTCTAATGCGGAATACTGCTATGAAAAAATATTACATTTTACTGGTAGCCAACATGGCTTTAATTACAGGCATATCATTTAACGCGCAAGCGCAGGACCCGCAATTTACGCAGTTCTACGCTAATCCGTTGTACCTTAACCCTGCCTTTGCAGGCAGCGCCAATTGCCCGCGTATATGTATGAACTTCAGGGATGAATGGCCCAATATACCAGGTACGTTTGTTACTTACAGCGCCTCTTATGACCAGCACGTTGACGCATTATCGGGAGGTATAGGATTATTGGCTACACAGGATGAAGCAGGCCAGGCAACACTTACTACAACCAATGTAAGCGCAATATATGCTTTCCAATTGCCTATTACCCGCACTTTTACAATCAGCGCCGGTTTCCAGGCCACCTATCATGAAAAGAGCGTTGACTGGAGCAAACTTACTTTCGGAGATGAGATTGACGCCACCCGCGGATTTGTGAGACCAACCGCTGAAGCATCTACGCAAACAAGTATTGGTGTACCTGATTTTTCGGCCGGTATTTTGGGATACAGCAAAAATCTATTTATCGGTTTTTCTGCCGACCATCTTACCCAGCCTAATGAAAATTTTGTTACCGGCCCAAGTCCCTTGCCTATGAAATACACTTTTAATGCCGGGGCTATGATACCTGTTAATAACCATTCCATACAGGAAGACCAGGTTACTATTTCTCCCAATGTTATTTTCCAGAAACAACAGGATTTCCAGCAACTTGAGCTTGGGTTTTATGCCATTAAAGGCCCGATTGTTGGTGGTTTATGGTACAGGAACCAGGATGCGATTGCATTGCTTATCGGGTTCCAGACAAAAACTGTAAAAATGGGATATAGCTATGATGTTACCATATCCAAGCTTACTGAACAAACCGCAGGCTCTCATGAACTCTCACTTATTATACAGTTTTCATGCCATCCTCATCACAGGACATTCAGAACAATTAACTGCCCTTCGTTCTAATTTAAGGAAGAGATATATTCAGTTACTTAAAATAATATAACCAAGCTATGAACAGACAAGTCAGACTATTAGGTATTGCAGGAGCATTGATTCTTGTATCGTGTTCACACGAACGGTCAACTGTAACCGGGTGGAACCTTAATGACCCTAAAAACGGTGGTTACGAAGTGGCTCCTTTTGAGGAACAGGAAACCGGCCCCGGACTTGTGTTTATTGAAGGCGGCACATATACCATGGGCAGGTCGGAAGACGATGTAATGTACGAATGGAATAATTCGCCAAGGCGGGTTACCGTTTCTTCATTCTATATGGATGAAACCGAAGTTACCAATAGTAATTACCGTGAATATCTCTATTGGACGTCAAGGGTATTTAATGCCAACTACCCCCAGATTTATATTAAGGCATTGCCCGATACACTTGTATGGAGAAATAAACTTGCTTATAATGAGCCATTGGTAGATTATTATTTAAGGCATCCTGCATATAACGATTACCCTGTGGTAGGAGTTAACTGGCTGCAGGCAACTGACTTTTGTAAATGGCGCACCGACAGGGTTAATGAATTTATACTTGTGCGCGAAGGTATTATTGACTGGAATCCTACACCTTCAGATGCCGACTATTTTAATACCGACACATACCTTGCAGGCAAATGGACAGGGCAGGTTAAAACTCCTTTGCCCGACCTTAACCCTTCAGGCAACGGCGAACGTAACGTAAGAATGGAAGATGGTATATTTTTACCTGATTATCGCTTGCCTACCGA
This sequence comes from Bacteroidia bacterium, assembly GCA_052325425.1. Taxonomy (GTDB): domain Bacteria; phylum Bacteroidota; class Bacteroidia; order JABEUT01; family JABEUT01; genus JABEUT01. Next base: position 29,864 of record JBKQUY010000074.1, read on the forward strand.
AGCTGAGTGGGAATTTGCAGCATACGGCTTAATTGGAAACACAACACTGGAGTTGATATTCCAGCGCCGGATTTACCCCTGGAATGGTCACGCCACACGTAACCCCGATGAAAAATACAGGGGCCAGGAATTGGGTAACTTTGTAAAAGGCGCGGGCGACTATATGGGTGTTGCCGGCGACCTTAATGACGCGGCAGATATTACCGCTCCTGTTTATTCATATTGGCCAAATGATTACGGATTATATGGAATGGCCGGAAACGTGAGTGAATGGGTAATGGATGTTTACAGGCCGTTAACCCCGGATGATGAGTTTGAATTCAGGTCATTCAGGGGTAACCAGTACCAGACGCAGGTTAAAGATCAGGATGGTATTGTAATACAGGATTCCGTAAGATATAATGTTGTTAATGGCGACAGTGATATTGTCAGCATACCCGGCCAGGTAAAATACAGGGATGTGGATAAAAACCATAAAGAAGATAACCTTTCAGAACGCAGAAACTATCACGAATCAGATGAAAGAAATTATAATGACGGAGATGTTGCTTCCAGTATTTATTATACTGAAGGCGAAGCTGCCAAGACAAACCATGCTAACGGCCTTATGTACCAGACAGGTACAACTACCTTAATAAGCGATGAGACCCACGTTTATAAAGGTGGCTCATGGAAAGACCGCGCATTTTGGATGAGTCCAGGTAACCGCAGGTTCCTTGAAGAACACCAGGCTACTGACTATATCGGTTTTCGTTGCGCTATGACAAGAGTTGGAAGCCCGATAAGCCTGGGCGGCAAAAACGAAGGCGGAAAATATTAATTTGATTTTAAATGTAATAAGGAAACCTCTGATTTATGGTCAGGGGTTTTTTTATTTTTGAAACAGAATTACCATATAAAAATGGATATAATCGGAAAAATAAAATCACTCAGCAAACAATACCTCAATGCTGTAATTGAGATAAGAAGGCAGATTCATTCTAACCCTGAACTTTCATTTAATGAATTTAATACCGCTGATTATATTGAATCGGTTTTAAAAAAAATCGGGCTGCCTGCAACAAGAATGGCAAAGACAGGCGTTGTTGTTAATTTGCAGGGTGAAAAACCGGGTAAAACCATAGCACTGCGCGCTGATATTGACGCACTGCCTATAGCAGAAAAGAATGATGTTCCATACAAATCTAAGAATAATGGGGTCATGCATGCATGCGGCCATGACGCGCATACTGCATCATTGCTTGGAGTTGCCATGGTACTGCATGAATTAAAACAAGAGTGGGAGGGAACGGTAAAGTTTATTTTTCAGCCGGGCGAAGAGAAGCTGCCGGGCGGGGCATCTTTACTGATTAAAGAAGGAGTACTTGAAAACCCTGCTCCTGAATCAATATTTGCCCAGCATGTGTTCCCCTCACTGGAAACAGGCAAGATAGGTTTCTGCCAGGGTACTTATATGGCATCATGCGATGAGATATACCTTACCATTAAAGGCAAAGGCGGACATGCCGCTATGCCTGCAACATATATCAATCCCATTCTTATAGCTTCCCAATTATTACTTGAATTAGATAAAAGGTTTATGAAGCGGCCTGAAAATGCAATACCGACTGTTCTGGCATTTGGCAAGGTGCAAGCTAACGGCGCCACCAATGTAATACCGCAGGAGGTATATATTGACGGTACATTCCGCACTATGGATGAAGAGTGGAGAGATAAGGCGCATGAGATGATAAAAGACATTGCAAAGGCAAAAGCAAAAGAATTGGGAGGTAATTGCGAAGCGAGGATAGATAAAGGTTATCCTGTATTAATAAATAATAATGAACTAACGACCCATGCCCAAAAGGCAGCCGAAACATACTTAGGTAAAGAGAATGTAGTTACACTGGAAAAAAGAATGACCTCGGAGGATTTTGCTTTCTATTCCCTCATAAAACCTGCCTGTTTTTACCGATTGGGTACGGGCAATATATTAAGGGGTATTACATCAAATATCCATACCCCTACATTCGATATTGATGAAAAAGCTCTTGAAACGGGCATGGGCCTTATGGCATGGATTGCTGTAAACGAGCTTAGCGGGAAACAATCTTAGTTGCTTGAAAGCTTGATTTTTGTACCCGGAATAAGAGAATTGTTCGGGTTGAGCTTTTTCAGTGTGGCTATAGGTATGCCTGTAGTCTGCGATATGTGCCACAATGTATCGCCTGCCTGAACCACATATTCTTTTTTGGCAGTGGTAGCCTTCTTTGCCGAGGCAACAGTAGTTGCAGCAGCACGGTGGTTGCGGTTGACATAAACAGTAAGATGTTGCCCGGGTTCAACGGTATTGCTTGATAGGCCGTTCCACTCCTTCAGTTCACGAACGGTGCAATGGTAGCGGTTGGCAATGGTGCTCAAATGCTCACCCCGTTTTACCCTGTAATATTCAACCTGGGGAGTTGATTCCTGCAATGCCAATAGCTGTGCGCTGGTTAGGGTGTCTTTTTTTGCCAGGTTATAAATAGTTTGTTCGTTGGTAACAAAAGTACCTGCTTTTGATACCGGGAGGCATATAGTATAGGTTCCTTCGGTATTGAATGGCACGACGCCCAATTTATAACTTGGGTTGAGATAGGTCAGCGTTTCAATGGGTATGTTCAGGTAAGTTGAAATCTGGCTGAATGAAAGTTCCTGGTGAACGGCAACGGTATCAACATCAAAATAAGTAGCATTAACAAGGCTTGGGTAAATATTCAGCGATGTTGCATAATGCAATACATAATTCACGGCAATAAAAGCCGGTACATAGCCTTGCGTTTCTCTGGGCAGGTAAGGCCTTATCTCCCAAAAGTTTGTCTTGCCTCCCGAACGGCGTATAGCTTTGCTTATTTCCATAGGGCCGCAGTTATAAGCCGCAACAGCTAATTGCCAGTCGTTAAACATGCTGTATAAAAACTTAAGGTATTCGCAGGCTGCAACAGTTTCCTTATAGGGGTCATTGCGCTCATCTACATACGAAGTTACCTGCAGGTTATAAAGTTTGCCTGTGGTGTACATGAATTGCCACAGCCCCCTGGCGCCGCATCTTGAACACGCCGTAGGGTTCAATGCCGATTCAACTACTGCCAGATATTTCAGCTCAAGGGGCATTTTATACCTGTCGAGTATTTGCTCCATCATAGGGAAGTAGAGCCTGCTCAAAGCGAGTACCCTTGAAGTAAGTTCCCTTTTTTTTACGGCATAGAGGTCTATATATTCTTTTACTACGTTATTGTATTGAAGGTCAAAAGGGGTTTGCGCATCTAGTTTGGAAAAGCGGTCATTGATTTCTTTTTCGCTATATACCGGGACAGAATCGGGTTTGAAATTATAATTGGGAGATTTTACCACGTCATAGCCTTTTTCAAAGAAATTTAACACCGAAAGGCTGTCGAGGGAGGCTGCAATAGGGTCATCGGCGAGGACCTGCGTACTGTCTTTCGGACCGAAAGCATTACCTGTTATATGAACTGTAGCAGCCTTTGAAATGCCGGCTAACATTGTCATAATCAGGGCTAAAAATAAAATAATATGCTTCCTGAAGTGTATCATCCTCATAATCTATAAAGTCTATATACGGTTAATTCAATATAATGTTGTATAAAAATTGCAATTTTACAAAGAATAATCGGCTTTGTCAAGCTAAATTCATTTAGATATGCACGTAATATTGTTCATTAAGTGCTCTGAAAAAGCCAGTAAAGTAAGCTCATCAAGCCTTTTACCCATAAGCTGAACGCCGAAGGGCATTCCATTGGAATGTTTGCCCAAAGGCAAGGAAATAGCAGGCAAACCGGTAATATTGGCCGGTACGGTAAATATATCTTCCAGGTACATTTTTACTGGGTCCTGGTCATTTTGCCCAAACCGGAAAGCAGTGCCGGGGGTTGTTGGCAGCAGAATGAGGTCGTAATTCTTTAAAATGGCCTCGGTTTGCTCTGCAAATAGCCGCCTTACTTTTTGCCCTTTTGCATAATAGGCGTCGAAATATCCGGCACTTAACACAAAGGTTCCCAGCATGATACGGCGTTTTACTTCCTTGCCAAACCCTTCTGTGCGGGTCTTTTTATAGGTTGTTTCAAGGTCTGTGGCATTGGGGCTGCGGTAGCCGTAATTAATGCCATTATAGCGTGAAAGATTTGACGATGCTTCGGCAGTGGTAAGAACGTAATAAGTGGGAACGGCGTAATCGGTTAAGGGGAACGATACAGGTTCAACCACATAACCTTGTTTTTTCAGTTCGCTTATCACTTTTTCCAGGCAGGAACGTATTTCAGGGTCGAGGCCGCTATGTTCAACGCAATCTTTCAGATAAGCAATCCTCAGTTTTTTAATATCCGATTTTTTGTATTCCGAACTATATGCAGGAACAGGCTGGCGGGATGCGGTGCTGTCATAATCGTCTTTGCCAGCCATTACCTCAAGTATCAACGCGGCATCATCAATGCAATTAGTGATAGGGCCTACCTGGTCGAAGGAAGAGGCATAGGCCAGCAATCCATATCGCGATACCCTTCCATAGGTTGGTTTTAAACCTGCCACCCCGCAAAATGAAGCAGGCTGGCGTATAGAACCACCCGTATCGCTTCCCAATGCAGCAAGGCACAGGCCCGCGGCCACGGCCACGGTCGAGCCGCCGGAAGAACCGCCCGGAACGCGTTTATTGTCGTGGGGATTAAGCACCTTGCCAAAAGCCGATTTTTCATTGGAACTTCCCATAGCAAATTCATCGCAGTTGCAACGGCCTATAATTATAGCATCTTCGGCAATAAGTCGCTCTACCACCGTAGCAGTGTAAAGCGATTCGAAACCTTCGAGTATTTTTGAGGATGCCGATACCTTGTGACCTTTATAGCTAAGGTTATCTTTTATTCCAATAACCATTCCGGCTAATTTACCAGCTTTCCCCTTCTTGATTTTCTCGTCAATAGCCTTTGCATGCGCCAGCGCCTCATCGCCCCAAACCTCTAAAAATGCATTGAGGTGCTTTTCTTTTTCAATGCGGCTTAAATAATGAGATACAAGGCTATGGCAGGTAATTTCGCCCGATGCCAGGTCTTTCTTTATGGCTTGCAGAGACAGGTAATTCATAAGGAGGGCTAAATTAGCGTTTCTTCCGGAATAGACAATCGGTAAATTGTCCTTATTAAGGGAAAACAAATAGCTCTCTCAATAATTATTGGCTATAGAAAATTTTTTACAGGTAGTTTATTTACAAATAATGTAAACATTTTTATATATTTGTCCTATGTATATCATCGAAAAAGCGACCGGTAAAAAGTATCCTGTTACAATAGAGCAGGCAGGTAAGGCAGATTATAAACGCCTTAGCAAAGAGAAGTATGTTTTTAACTGGAAAAAAGAAAAGAAACATAATGTATTTAAGCTCAGGCGTACTGCAAATGAAGATATTTTAGGGGCTTTATCACTGCAGGGCCACGAGAAAGAAAAGCGGGTTGAAATAAGATTGCTTTCTGTGGCTGAAGATAGCATGGGAAAGAATAAAAAATATGAAAGAATAGCCGGGACATTGATTGCCTATGCTTGCCGGGAGGCAGTTAAATTATATGGCACAGATGCCACTGTATCTTTTATTCCCGTTGATGGATTAAAGAAATATTACATAAACAAATACAATATGGCAGATTCGGGCGGACAAATATCGCTACAGGGTTTGCCATTGCTAAAGATAATAAACCAGTATGTGCAATGAAAACAGATAAGTTATTAAAGAAATACGGGGCAGGGGAACTTGCAGATTCTCTTGTATTCAGGCAGAAACTGAAAGAAAAAGACAAAAGAGCGGCCGCCGCTAAATTAAAACAGGTAAAAGAAAAAGCCCTTCATAATATGACTGCACAGGAAAAGCTTCAGTTGTGTTTGTTGCAGCTTAAATTTAAAATGGAGGATTATTTCCGTCATGCTGATTACAGCCCTACCAACTCTTTTGGCCATTATTTGCAGGAATATGTAAAGGTGTTGAACAGGAAGAATAAAGATTTTGCCTCTGAAATAGGCCTTGAAGAAACTGAATTGAGCCAATTGATAAACGGGCACCGCAACCCTAATGAGAAAATATTATACCGCCTCGAAATACATTCTCACGGAATTATCCCTGCCATTATTTGGTACAGGCTGCTGGAAAAGAAAAATGAACATGAAATAATCAGCGATAAAGCAGGCAGGAAAAACGAGAGCAGCCAGGTGAAGAATGTGGTGAAGGTGAGTGTAGTATAATATTTCGTCCTTTCAGGACTATTTAACGGTATTTATGCCCTGTAAGGGCAATATATATTAGCGTAGTTTGAATATTTATTTATTATATCATAGGGCTTTGCCCTATGCTGATGTATTTCGTCCCTTCAGGACTATTTAACCGTATTTATGCCCTGTAAGGGCAATATATATTAGCTTAGTTTGAATATTTATTTACCACGGATTTCATCCGTGGCTACTAAAATTAAAGCCCCTCGGGCTTCTCTAAATTGATTCCAAAACTTAATTAACTCTTCTCCTCCCACACCCCGCAAATATTCACAATAACCTCGGCGGCTTTCTGCATATCCTGCACGCTAACCCATTCCTGCTTGCCATGAAAGGCATGTTCCCCTGCAAAAATATTGGGGCAGGGCATACCCATAAACGATAACCTTGCTCCGTCAGTGCCACCGCGTATGGCCTGGGGATGTGATTTTATCCCGCTGCGTTTCATAGCTTCTTCGGCATATTTAATTACCTGCGGGTGCTTATCTATTACAGCTTTCATATTACGGTATTGCTCTATCACCTTAAATTCAAATGTAGAATTGGGATAATCTTTTATTACTTTTTCGGTAATCTCGCGCAGCATATCTTCTTTCTGTTTCAGCCCTTCGGTAACAAAATCGCGAATGATGAATTTAATGGTTGCCTGTTCAATGCTGCCTGCCACAGATGTTGGATGCACAAAACCTTCCATCCCTTCGGTTGATTCCGGAGAAAGTTTGTCTTTGGGCAGTTTGTCAATAATGGCTCCTGCAATTTTAATGGCGCTCTCCATCTGGCCTTTGGCAAAGCCGGGGTGGGCGCTTACTCCATTAATTATAATATTTACCGCGTCGGCCGAAAAGTTCTCCGCTTCAATATGCCCCAGCGATTCCCCATCCATAGTATATCCAAATTCCGCGCCAAGTTTTTTCATATCTGCTTTATCTACACCGCGCCCGATTTCCTCATCGGGAGTAAACAGTATGCGTATTTTTCCATGCTTTACTTCGGGGTGTTTCATCAAATATTCGGCCGCTGCCATAATCTCAGCAAGCCCTGCTTTATTATCGGCGCCGAGTAATGTTGTACCATCGGCAGTTATAATGTCATTACCTTTTTGATTATTCAAATCAGGGTGCGCGGCAGGAGTAAGCACCTGTGTTTTATCGTTGGGCAGTTGAATATTTTCTCCCTTATAATTTTTATGGATGACAGGATTTACATTGGCCCCGGAACAATCGGGGGAAGTATCCATGTGCGAGCAGAAACACAATACCGGAATTTTCTTACTTGATGTAGCAGGAATAGTGGCATAAACATAGCCATGCTCATCAAGCTCCGCGTCTTTTATTCCCATCGCTTTTAATTCTTCCACCAAAACTTTGCCTAAGTTTTTCTGCCTGGCTGTTGACGGAACAGTTGGCGATTCAGGGTCGCTCTGGGTATCTATTTTCACATAACGTAAAAAACGGTCGGTAACTGATTCAGGTGTAATCATATTGCAATTGAATTTAAGATGCGCCAAATGTAAAAAAATGAATAACCACTTGCCACGGATTCACTGATTAAATATAAATAATATACACCTGGAAAATTTATAATCTGTGAATCAGTGGCGATTTTTTGTCATCATCAAATTACCAAATCTACTTCCTGTGCAAAACATAAATATTCTTCATTTCGTAAGGGACCAGGTTCCGGTATGGAAACTGCTTTATTATGGTGTAGCCTTCAAAATTTTTAAAGGCGACCACATATTCATCATCATTTACAAACCACCAGCTTCTCTTAGGATTGTCAGGGTTTTTAGGGAAATTTGCATCAACCTCCCATCCGTTAAACTCATATCCCCCGTCAATTTTCTCAGGCGATAGTTTAAGCTCTTTTGTAAGGTAATCTGTCGCCTGCCAGCGCGCACTGTTCCATGACATATAATCATGTGTCATGGCTGCCCCCAAAAAGCCTATTGCTATTGTTACAATACAGCAGGAAATATACATAGGCAACCTGATTTTATTATTTTCATTAAACCCGGCAAGAATTAAGACTATTGATAATGGAATAAAGGGAAGAAGATACCTGTCAAAAAAGAATTCAGGTATGAATAACAAAACGGCATAGCCGATGAAGAAAAGCAATATAAAGGCTTGTTTGAATAAAGATGTTGTGAAATTCCTGTCAAGAAAAGCCCTTATTATATCGAGTATTATTTTTAGCAGGTTAATAAGCAGCATTATTGCCCCGGTAAATGAAATGATTTTAATAAGCAATAGCAGCAAATGTGGCATACCGGGATTGGGGTAGGCAAGGTTTTCCATGCCTTTTAATGTCCTTGGCCCTATTCCGTAAGTATTCAAAATATTTCCATTATTGCCGCTGAGTAATTTTGTACAACATATTACCAATGCGGGGCTGAGAAGAATGATAGTTGAAAATACAATTATTTTCCTGCGTTTGCTCATTTGAAGGACACTATTCCATGTTGTAAATGCCAATAAAGGGAGAAGAAAAAAGCCGGAATATGCCAATAGCAAACTGCTTTCATCTGCCGCGTGAGATAAAATATCGGCAGGTTTCTTCAGAAAATCTGACATATCCTGGCCATTATAAGGGTTCAGCTCCGATCCGACATATTTTAACCATACAAGGCCTGACCAAAGTGTGATAAAAGTTATTATTGCCGGAATAAAATATTTCAGGCATTGTGCAGGGTTTGGCCTGTTTTTAATAATTAATGCAAGTGCATACGCAAGAGGAATAACGACCCCGTGTTGCCTTATCAGTGTGGCTATCATGGCAAAAAGCGTGGCGGCAATAATATGAAACCAATTATATGAATCTGCTGACAGGAAGAAAAAATAAATGGATAGTAGGGCAAAAGCCAGGAAAGGAACATCTGTCATGAAACTATTTGACATAGCCAGATAGATGGGATTTGCAGAAAGTAATAAAGCGCCTAGAAAAGAAAATTTCCGGCTTTTACACAATTTTAAAAGTAAAAAGTAGAATACAAGTATCCCGGTAATGGATAGAGCCAGTGCAGATATTCGAAGCGTTATAAACGAAAAGCCGCCCGGAAGGCAGAATAATGCTCCCCAATATACCTGTGCAATCAAAATTGGCGAATAAGAATCAGTTGATGAATAAAAGCCATAATGCAGCAGATACCATACCGGCCTTGCATATTGCCAGTCATCGTTCAATGGGAAATTTCCAATAGGGTTGATAATAAGCAATATTACAACCCAGAATACTACTAATAGTGCGGGAAAAAAGAATTTATGATGGAGCATTAATGCAAAAGTAAAAAAACGGGCGGTTTATTTCCGATGTAAAATATAAATATTCCTTGTTTCGTATGGGAAATAATTCTGGTATGGGAATTGTTTCATAATGACATATCCATCAAGATTGTTAAATGTAACGATATATTCATCATCGTTAGTAACCGCTGTATTTTGTTGATTAGGGTAAAATGGTTCATTTATCCAACCGGCATACTCACTTCCTCCGTCAATTTTATGTGAAGAAATTTTAAGATCTGTTGTAAGGTAGTGAAGCGCTTGCCAACGTGAACGGTTCCATGCCAGGTAATCATGCGTGGCGGTAACACTAAAATATGTAATTAGAAAAATGAATACTCCTGAAAAAACAAGTTTATATGGCCGCAAAATTGAAGCAGGCGACCAATCGGATAGTATCAGTAAAAGAAAAAATGGAATAAACAGAAGTGTATACCGGTCGAAGAAAAAAACAGGAATAAACAGAAGTAAGGCGTATCCTGAAATACCTGCAAGGATAAAGATCTGGTAAGCTGATATTACATTTAATGAACCTGTTTTAAAGGAGTTAATCAATTTTACTAAAATAGATCCGATATTCATAAGCAGCAATATTGCGCCAATAAAACCAATACTGTTAATGGTAATTTGTTTTATGTCAAATTCCAAATCCGGAGTCATTATATTACCTGTTCTAAGTGTTTTTACACCAATAGACCAGTCATGAATTATTGGGCCGTAAGGTAATTGATGCCATGTTGATAATAAAGACATGATAAAAATTAATGGAAATGCCAATACTGCTTTTTTTTGTTTTGATGAAAGAGAACTATATACCCTTTTTATATTACAGATTAACAAAGGGAAAAGAAAAAACGCCGGATAATACAGAATATGGCCGGTGCGCTCAAAAACCTGGGCTGCAATTGTTCCCGGGTTGCTTAAGAAACCAGCTACTGTGTGGCCTGCATAAGGCCTGAGTTCCGATCCAATATGTTTTAGCCATATCAGGCCACAATTATAGGCTATTATGGCAAGTATTGCCGGAATGAAATATTTAAAAGAATGCCGTATGCCGGGTTTATGTTTAATTATTGATGCAATCGCATATGCAAACGGAATAGCAATACAAAATTGCCGTATCAATGTAGCAATTATTGCAAAAATTGTGCCAACAACCAGAAACCAGAACGTATCAGTTTGTAATGATTTGGAAAAAAATAAAACAGAAAATATGACAAATGCAAGGAAAGGAACATCAGTCATAAAACTATTGGAAGAAACTATATACAATGGGTTTGTAAGCAGAATTAATGCCCCGATAAAAGAAACTTTTTTGTTACTTGTAATAAGATTGACAAGGAAATAAAAACCAATTATGCCCAGTAATCCCAACACTAATACTGATATCCTTAAAGTTGTATGCGAAAAGCCCCCCGGCAAACAAAATAATGCGCCCCAATATACCTGGGCGATTAATATAGGGGAATAGGAATCAGGGGAAAAATACCTTCCTGTATTGATGAGATAAGCCACGGGCCTTGCATATTGCCAGTCATCGATCAATGGGAAATCACCAATTGGATTGACAATAAAGGCCATAGCAACCCAGATTATTGCCAATAGGACAGGGTAAAAGAATTTATTGCTGAGCATTGAGACAAAGATAAAATAATTAAGATTTGCCTCATTTGCAGTCAGATAAGAGGTATAACGGCATTAGCCCGATAATGCCTATATTTGCTATGTAAAATTTGCTATGAGTAACGAAGCAGAAGAAATAAAAAACAAAATTGCGGAAAGCGGTTTGGAATCAATTGACCTGAAGGATTTTTATCCTGCGGGTGAACGGGTTGTTATTGATATGAAAGACCACCTGTTTGAAGGGTTGATTCTGAAAGAAAAGGACTTCAGGCAGTTTGTGAAAAATGAGGATTGGACTAAGTATAAAAACAAATACGTCGCCATTACCTCCACTGCCGATGCTATAATTCCGACCTGGGCATATATGTTGCTTACATCGGAACTGCAGCCTTATGCGAGGAAAGTAATCTGCGGAACCCCCGAAACCCTCGAAACGGTTTTGTTCCGTGAATCTATGGCGGAAAAATTACACCCGGAACAATATAAAGACAAAAGGGTAATGATTAAAGGCTGCGGCGATGTAAATATTCCCGTATCGGCTTTTGCCGGTGCCGTTGCCATGCTTAAACCTTATGTAAAAAGCCTTATGTATGGCGAGGCATGTTCCAATGTGCCTATTTATAAATCGCGCTCAGAGAGCATTTAATTATTTTGAACATGACACAAAAACTTTCGGCTATTGAAGATGCCATTGAAGATATAAAAAAGGGCAAGTTGGTAATAGTGGTTGATGATGAGGACCGCGAAAACGAGGGCGATTTTATAACTGCAGCCCGGAATATTACACCTGAAATGGTGAACTTTATGCTGAGTCATGGCCGCGGTGTATTATGCTCGCCCATTGAAGAAACCCGTTGCCGCGCGCTGGAACTCGATATGATGGTTACTACCAACACATCGCTGCACCAGACTCCGTTTACTGTTTCAGTAGATTTATTGGGGCATGGCTGCACCACCGGCGTATCGGCACACGACAGGGCAAAGACATTGCAGGCGCTGGCGCTTACATCAATAAAGGCAAGCGATTTTGCACGTCCCGGCCACATATTCCCCTTGCGGGCAATGAAAGGCGGTGTATTAAGAAGGGCAGGCCATACCGAAGCTGCTATTGACCTGGCGCGTTTTGCGGGTTTTGAACCCGTGGGAGCGCTTATAGAGGTGATGAATGAAGATGGCTCCATGGCACGCCTGCCCCAACTGATGGAGATAGCCAAAAAATATGACCTGAAACTGATTTCGATAAAGGACCTTATTGAATTCCGCCTGCGCAAAGAAAGTATTATTGTGCGCGACATTGAGGTTAAAATGCCGACTAAATTCGGAAACTTCAACCTTATTGCATACCGCCAGACTACCAATGGCCAGGAGCACCTTGCATTGGTAAAAGGGAAATGGGAGAAGGGCGAGCCGGTAATGGTGCGCATGCATTCATCGTGCGTAACCGGAGATATTTTTGGTTCACTGCGTTGCGATTGCGGCCCTCAACTGCACAAGGCTATGGAGGCAATTGAGAAAGAAGGTAAGGGGGTTATTGTATATATAAACCAGGAAGGCAGGGGCATAGGGCTGATAAATAAACTTCATGCCTATAAGTTGCAGGAAGAAGGGCGCGATACCGTTGAAGCCAATTTAGAACTTGGTTTTAAAGCCGATGAACGCGACTATGGAGTTGGCGCGCAGATACTGCGCGACCTCGGTATAAGCAAGGTACGGCTTATGACCAATAACCCTAAAAAGAGGGCTGGGCTGATGGGATATAACCTCGAAATAGTTGAAAATATTCCGATGGAAATAGCGTCGAATCCGCATAACCATTTTTACCTGCAAACCAAAAGAGACAAATTGGGGCATACCCTTAAAGTAGATAAAAAAGATAAATAATACATTTTGGCAAGCTCAATGTGACCTGGTGGAACTGGCACTCAATATAATGTCAGCATGAGCTTGTCGAAGGCTAAAATAATAGGATGCAATTCAGCAAAGTAATAGGCCAGCAACAGTTAAAAGAGAGCATGACAGAGGCTGTCAATAATGGCCGCATCAGCCATGCTCAATTGTTTTTAGGGCCCGAAGGCAACGGGGCATTACCCCTTGCCCTTGCATACGTGCAATACCTGTTTTGCAAAAACCGCACCGCTGCCGATTCTTGCGGAACATGCCCCCAGTGCCAGCGTATCAGCAAGCTTATCCACCCTGACCTGCATATTGTATTCCCTGTTGCTTTATCGAAAGAAGTAGAGAAAAGCGCAGATGTTTTTCCTAAATGGAAGGAGGCTTTCCTGCAAAATAATTATATGTCGCTCTCCGATTGGATGAACTTTCTGGATGCCGAAAACAAACAGCCCGTAATCGGAGTAGGGGAGAGCAAAGACATATTGCACCAGTTAAGCATGACTTCTTATGAAGGCTCGTATAAGGTTATGATTTTGTGGATGGCTGAGAAAATGAACCTCGTTGCCGCCAACAAAATATTGAAGATTCTGGAAGAACCACCCGACAAGACTATCTTTATTTTGATAACCGAAAGCACCCAACTGCCTGTAACCATACTATCGAGAACACAAATTACCAAGGTGCCGCGTTTGACAGAGGAAGAGATTGCCAAAGCATTAGTGCAGCGCAACGGGCAATCGCAGGAGCTTGCAATCTCGGTTGCTAAATCGGCTGAGGGTAATTACCGCCTGGCACAAATGCTTTTGACCGAAAATGAAGATGCTCAATTCTTTTCAAAAAAATTCCAGGAG
>JBKQUY010000075.1:0-55412 GCA_052325425.1 Bacteroidia bacterium
AATGCTTTGGTGGATTCAAAATTATTCAGGCCTCCTTACGGAAGAATTACATTAAAACAATTCAAAGAGCTTAAGAAAGAATATAAAATAATATTCTGGGACGTACTGAGCATGGACTATGATAAAAGGTATAGTGTTGAAAATTGTTTTGATATAGTAAAAAAACATGTCCGGCCGGGTTCTATTATTGTCTTTCACGACAGTATCAAAGCAAAAGATAAGATACAGGGCTTGCTTCCAAAAACACTTGAGTTTCTTGCTTATGAGGGATATGAATTAAGGGCTATTCCGATGGCTTCTGAACGAATCGACCAAACGGTAAAAAAACAGGACAAAAAACAGTAGATTATTTTGTCATGGAATTGTAATTTTCTTTTACCTTTGGCGGCGATTAAGAAAAAAATTACTTCTATATATGAATAAGCTTTGTAAAAAGCTACATAATCCGTTAGTAGCTGCTATTGCGTTTGTTCTTACACTCGCTTCCCCGAATTTACTAAATGCAGCAAATGCCGATAACGGGGCAAAAGTTTTCAAAGCCAACTGCGCTACCTGTCATAGCACGGGAACGAATAAAGTTACCGGCCCAGGCTTGCAGGATGTTACCAAAAGGGTTCCGCAACCCTATGCAGCCTGGATGCACAAATGGATAAAGAATAACGCTGCCGTTATTCAGTCGGGCGATGAATATGCGAAGAAAATATTTGATGAAAATAACCACACGGCAATGACCGTTTTTGACGGAGTACTGACCGATGCCCAAATTGACGATGTAATAGAATTCCTTGCCAATCCTCCCAAACAGGAAGCAACTGCTAATGCCGGAACTTCGGCTACCGGCGGAACAGAAAATACCGGAGAAAATAAAAGTTCGGGAAGCCATGCCATCTGGTATGTAGTAATTGGTTTCCTTTTCATAATAGTTCTGGTTCTGCGTACAGTTCGCAAATCTCTTCAGATTGTCGCAAACGTTAAGAAAGGTGAACCTGTGCCTCCGGATACCACCGTATGGCAGGATATTAAAAGCTGGATATATCACCACAAGACCAAGTTCGCGGTTATATGTATCTTTTTCTTTGCCCTTTCAACAGTCTATGGATGGGAGTATTTATGGAATATTGATGTAACTCCCGGTTACCACCCTTCACAACCTATTAATTTTCTCCACAAAGTTCATGCAGGAGATAACAGCATTGCCTGTCTATACTGCCACTCAGGCGCCGAAAAAGGCAAAGTGGCCGGTATCCCTACACTCAATGTGTGTATGAACTGCCACAGGGGTATCCAGGGTTCAACTCCTGAGTACCAAAAGGAAATTGCCAAAATATATTATGCTGTGGGCTGGGACCCTGAAAAGGCCGAATATTCCAAGCCTCCGCACCCGGTTCAATGGAACCGTGTTCACGCACTCCCTGACTTCGCGTACTTTAACCACTCACAGCACGTAGTGGTTGGTAAAGTGGAATGCGAAAAATGCCATGGGGACGTAAAAACATTTACTACTGACAAACAGTTTGCTCCGCTTACTATGGGATGGTGCATAAACTGCCACCGCGAAACCCCCGTTCAGATGGAAGGCAATGGCTACTATGCCAAACTGCACCAGGCAATTGCAAAGAAATTTGGTGAGGATAAAAAAGTTACGGAAGCCGATATGGGCGGTCTCGAATGTGGAAAATGCCATTACTAATTTTAACAACAAGTCAAGCTGAACATAAAATAATTCCCAATTATGGCCAATCAAAAAAAGTACTGGAAAGGACTTGAAGAACTGAACGAAACCCCCGGTTTTGTTAAAGCAAAAAACAAAGAATTTTCAGAAGAAATACCCATTGATGAATTTTTAGGCAAACAAGGCCCGAATACTTCTTCCACCTCACGCAGGGATTTCCTGAAATATCTTGGCTTTAGCGTTGCTGCTGCTACATTGGCCGCCTGCGAAGCCCCGGTGGTAAAAACAATTCCTTATGTTATTAAACCGGAAGAAGTAACCCCGGGTATTGATAACTGGTACGCTTCCACTTATTTTGACGGGCAGGATTATTGCAGCATATTGGTTAAAACCCGTGACGGAAGGCCTATTAAAATTGAAGGGAACACCAAATCTCCTGTTACCAAAGGAGCCGCAAATGCAAGGGTGCAGGCCTCCGTGCTTTCTTTATATGATTCAGAAAGGATAAGGAATCCGCATAAAGGAAAGGATAAAACAACATGGGAACAGGTAGATGGGGAAATTATGGCCAAGTTATCGGATGTAGCTTCAAAAGGAGGAAACATCAGGATATTAATGCCTACCCTTATCAGTCCTTCAACCGAAAAAATCATTGGCGATTTTATAGAAAAATTCCCTACCACAAAGCATGTTATGTGGGATGCCGTTTCTTTCTCAGGCATGAGAAAGGCTAACGAAGCTTCATTTGGCAAAGCAATGATTCCTGCATATTCTTTTGATAAAGCCGATGTAATAGTAAGTATTGCAGCCGATTTCCTTACCAACTGGCTTTCGCCGATTGAGTTTTCCAGACAATTTGCCGTAAACAGGAAATTGGGTAAGGACAAAAAGGAAATGTCAAGGTTCATTCAGTTTGAAAGTGTAATGACTGTGAGCGGCGCAAATGCCGATACCCGTGTGCAGATAAAACCTTCGGAAGAAGGAGCAGTTGCACTTGGTATATATAATGCTATTGCAAAACAAACCGGCGGTGCTACAGTATCAGCCCCTGCCTGTGATGATAAGATAACAGAAAAAATAAACAAGACAGCCGAAGAATTGCTTAAGAGCAAAGGAAAATCATTGGTTGTTGCCGGTTCCAATGATGTATCTATTCAGACTGTGGTTAATGAAACAAACAGGCTTTTGGGCAACTATGGCGCCACAATAAATGCTGACAGGGAATGTAACCTGCGCATGGGCAATGATGCCGAGTTCGCGGAATTGGTAAATGACATGAAAACGGGTAAGGTAGATGTACTTATTACATATAATGTAAATCCTGCATACAATGCTGCAGCCGGATTAGGTTTTGCCGAAGCTTATGCAAAGGTACCTTGCAGAATAGCATTGGCAGAAATAAATGACGAAACTGCATCCGGTGCAAATTACATTTGCCCAACCCATCATTATCTTGAATCATGGGGTGATGCTGAACCATATTCCGGGCAATATAGCCTTATGCAGCCTGCCATATACCCGCTATACTCCAAAAAATTCCCAAAGGAAAATGTAGAATCGAAATATGAAGGTACCCGTTGCGCACAGGAAAACTTTTTAAAGTGGATGGGTAGTGAGACTACCGATTACTACACTTATCTTCAGAATTTCTGGAAAGAGAATTTTCTGAAGGCTGACGGGTATGAATTTACAAACCTCTGGAACCAAACCCTTCAGGCAGGTGTATATGAAGCTCCGTTGGTAATTGAGCATTCACAGGTTGAAGTTGTTGCCCAGGCAGTAAACCTTACTGATGCAGCAAGCAAAATTGCCGCTATGCCCAAAGGCGGAGTGGAAGTAGTATTGTATGAAAAGACCGGAATTGGAAACGGTAACCAGGCAAACAACCCCTGGTTGCAGGAAATGCCGGACCCCATAACAAAAGTCACCTGGGATAATTACGTTACTATGAACCCGGCTGAAATGAAAGACAAAGGCCTCAGTATGCTGCTGGATGATAATCACGAAGCAAGCCAGGTTACAGTCAGCGTTGGAAATACTTCCTTGCTGCTTCCTGTATATCCTCAACCGGGACAAGCAAGAGGAACGATTGGTATCGCTCTGGGATATGGAAGGACTAATGCCGGAAAGGTTGCAGATGGAATCGGGAAAAATGCTTATTCGCTTGTTCAATGGGCCGATAATACTTTCCGCTATACTGTTGCAGGCGCAAGCGTAACAAAAGCTGAAGGAACTTATAAACTGGCTGCCACACAAACGCACCATACCATGATTGGCCGGCCGGTGCTTAAAGAAACAACATTAGAAGAATACAAGAAAAGCCCAGATGCCGGTAATGAAGAAGAGAAAATACCGGTGGCTAACGGAGATAAAGTTGTAGAAAAATCATTCAAAGATGTTAACCTGTGGGATGATTTTGACAGCAAAGAAGAAGTAAATGTTATTAATAATGCCGATAACCAGGGGCTGCGCTGGAAAATGGCTATTGACCTTAATTCTTGCATTGGCTGCGGCGCCTGCGTGGTAAGCTGCAATGCAGAAAATAACGTTCCGGTAGTCGGGAAAGAAGAAATAATGAATGTGCGTGAAATGCACTGGATACGTATTGACAGGTATTACAGTTCAGATTTGACGATGAAAGTGGCGCATGAAGAAGGGATGAGCGAATCATCGAGAATGTATAAGATGATGGAGGCTTCTGCCGATAATCCCGAAGTAGCTTTCCAGCCTTTAATGTGCCAGCATTGCAACCATGCTCCTTGTGAAACAGTTTGCCCGGTTATTGCCACAAGCCACGGTTCGGAAGGTATTAACCAGATGGTGTATAACCGTTGTGTGGGTACAAAATATTGCGCCAACAACTGCCCTTATAAAGTCCGCCGTTTTAACTGGTTTAACTATTACAGGGACGAGAAATTTGTAAATGTAAACCCTGCCCAGGAAAGCAATGAAATGGGTAGAATGGTGCTTAACCCAGACGTAGTAGTTCGTTCAAGAGGGGTAATGGAAAAATGTTCATTCTGCCTGCAACGTATTCAAGCCGGTAAACTGAAAGCAAAAATTGACGGCCGCCCTGTAAAAGATGGTGAAATCACCCCAGCCTGCGCGCAATCGTGCCCTACACAGGCACTTGTATTTGGCAATGTAAACGACAGCGAAAGCAGGGTAGCAAATCTTATTACCGATGAAAGGAATTACCTGCTTCTTGCCGACCTCGATACACAGCCTAATGTGTTCTATATGACCAAGGTAAGGAACAGTGATAAAGCTAAATTAAGCGAATAATATATAGTATTAAGTATCAGGTATTGAGTACAAGGATTAAAACTTAAAATTAGAATATGCAACACGAATCAGTTATCAGGGACCCGCTGCTGTTAGGTAAGAAAACCTACCACCAGATTACGGAAGATGTGGCTCGCCCTGTAGAAGGTAAGGCAAATAAATATTGGTGGCTTATGCTGACGCTGGCCGTTTTGGCATGGAGCTGGGGTATCGGGTGCATGGCTTACACAGTTGGCCGCGGTATAGGTACCTGGGGGCTTAACCGTACCATTGACTGGGGTTGGGATATAACCAATTTCGTGTGGTGGATCGGTATCGGGCATGCCGGAACACTTATCTCTGCCGTGTTGTGCCTGTTCCGCCAACGCTGGCGCCTGACTATTAACCGTTCAGCCGAAGCTATGACCATATTTGCCGTTATGTGCGCCGCCATATTTCCTGTTCTTCACATGGGACGCCCCTGGCTCGCTTATTTTGTATTCCCCTTGCCAAACCAGTTCGGTTCATTGTGGGTAAACTTTAACTCCCCTTTGCTGTGGGACGTTTTCGCAATATCAACATACTTCAGTGTATCGGTTGTATTCTGGTATCTCGGCCTTATTCCTGATTTTGCCATGATACGCGACCGCGCTAAAATTGCCGGAAGAAAAATATCATATTATTGTTACCGTGTATTAAGCTTCGGCTGGAGCGGCAGGGCAAAAGACTGGCAGCGTTTTGAAGAAGTTACCCTTGTGCTCGCCGGAATTTGTACCCCGCTGGTGTTCTCGGTGCACTCCATAGTAAGTAGCGACTTCGCCACGGGTGTTGTAAGAGGATGGCACTCTACCGTATATCCCCCCTACTTCGTTGCCGGAGCCATTTTTTCAGGCATGGCAATGGTATTAACGCTTGTAATCATCGGCAGGAAGGTATTGGGATTGGAGGAATATATTACCATTCAGCATATTGATACCATGAACAAGGTTATGTTAACCATGGGTTCGGTAGTGGGTATTGCATATTTTGCCGAGTTCTTTATGGCATGGTATTCGGGAGATCCTAATGAAAGCTTTATTTACCTTTCCTGGAACAATGCTATTGGCCCTTATGGATGGGCGTTCTGGTCGCTCATTATCTGTAATAACCTTTTGCCGCAAATACTGTGGTCGAAAAGGATGAGGAGAAATCTCTATGTAACCTTCTTCATGTCAATAGTTATCAATATTGGTATGTGGTTTGAGCGTTTCGATATTATTGTGACCGACCTTTACCGTGATTACATTCCATCCGACTGGACCTACTATTCGCCTACCTGGGTTGAGGTTGGTATTTTCCTGGGGACAATAGGGATGTTCTTTACATTTTTCTTAATCTTTTCCAGGGTGTTCCCTTTCATTGCCCAGGCTGAATTAAAGACCACCCTGAAAGCTACTGGCGATTTGTTCCATAATCCTCCACGCAAGTTAATGGCCAACGGGCAAGCTGCTGAAGGAGTAAAAATTCAAACACAACCTGCGCATTAATAACCGGTATAAACAGAATATTATATGAGTCACACTTATGTACATGCTCTCTACGATGACGATGACCGTTTAAAAGACGGGGCGAAAAAAGTCCGCACCCTCGGCTATTCCATCAAGGATGTATTTTCTCCATTCCCGGTTCATGGAATAGATAAGATAATCGGCATTAACCGCACCCGCATCTCCATCTGCTGCTTTATTTACGGATGCATTGGTTTTTCATTGGCCTTCTGGATGATATCTTATATGCTCGTATATGACTGGCCGATTGATATTGGCGGTAAACCTAACTTTACCCCTTACCATAACCTTCCTTCATGGATACCTGTTTTGTTTGAATCAACAGTATTGTGCGCAGCGCATGGAATGGCCCTTACATTTTTATTGCGTAGCTGGTTATTACCCGGAGTAAGCCCTAAAAACCCTGACCCGCGTACAACCGATGACCATTTTTTAATGGTTATGCCGGCATATACCGATGACGATATTAATGCTATTACAAGCGCTGCAAGAGAAACAGGAGCCGTTGAAATAAAAACCGTACACGCTTAACTGATATACACAAAGAAAAATATTATGAAAGTAAACATCATATCGGGCAGGAAGTTGTTAATAGCTCTTCCAATTATAGGAGCCGGAATTTGCTGTTCCGTTTTCTTTAATTCGTGTACCCGTAATAACAAGGACAGCTCAGGTGTAGAATATATGCCTGATATGTACCGTTCTCCTTCGTACGAAGATAATTCGGTAAACCCGCTTTTCCCCGACAGCATGACTGACAGGCTTCCTGTTGCCGGAACTATACCGGTTGGTTTTACTCCCGACCCTTTCCCCAATGACATAGAGGGATGGAAAGAAGCTGCAGAATATTTAAAAGACCCCTTCCCTGCTTCTCCTGAAATTATTGCCGAAGGCAAAGCAAAGTTTGAGATTTTCTGTATTCACTGCCATGGATCAAATGGCATGGGTGATGGCCCTGTAGCGGCAAAATTGCCTGGCCCTCCGCCTCCATATTCAGGCCCTGCACTCAAGAATATTACCGAAGGCGAAATGTACCAGACATTGGAATACGGTAAAGGACTGATGGGTTCACATGCTTCACAATTGACCGTTGATGAAAGATGGAAGATTATCCGTTATGTACAGACATTGCAGCACTATGGCGAAAAGGCTGACTCAACAAAAACAGCTACTGCCCCTGATGTTGCTCCTGCAGCTAAACCAGAACAGGAAAAGAAACCTTCATAAAAGAAATTATATTAAAGCAAGATTGATATGAATTACTACACATTTTCTGATAAGGCAAAAAGGATGACATATATCTTTATAGGTATAGGATTTCTTGCCCTTATTTATGGCCTTGTCAACGGCCAGATTACATCTACCAGGTTCTGGGCTAATATTCTGCTGGAAGGAGCTTTTTTTACCTTCATTTCTCTTGGTGCTATATTTTTTATGGCGCTGCAATATGTGGCACAGGCTGGATGGTCAGTTATGGTAAAGCGTGTATATGAAGCTGTTGGAAGATTCTTGCCCTTTGGTATAATTGTAATATTCCTGGTGCTTCTTTCAAGCGTTGTTAAAAGCGGCAGCTCCAATGATATTGTTTACCACTGGATGCACAAAGGAACAGATAAAGTATATGACGAGCTTGTGGCAAAAAAATCTGTATGGCTCAATATTCCTTTTGTGTTGTTGCGCACTGTTGTTATATGCGGAATATGGATTTACCTTGCAAATGTTATGCGTAAACGTTCCATTGAAATGGACCTTACCAATGACTATCTGCCGCTTCACTTTAAAAACCTGATGACTGCTGCTTACTATATTGTATTCTTCGGTATAACCGAGCAGTTTATGGCATGGGACTGGATTATGGCAATTGACGCTAACTGGCACAGTACACTGTTTGGATGGTATTTGTTTGATGATATGTGGCTTACCGGAGTTATTGTTACCATATTACTCACCATACATCTTCGCAGGAAAGGGCTGTTGCAGAATGTAAATGAAAACCACATGCACAATCTTGGTTTGTGGATGTTTGCATTAAGCGTACTTTGGGGTTACCTATGGTTTTTCCAGTTTATGTTTTACTGGTACACCGATATACCTGATGAAGTGGTTTATTTCCAGGCTCGCATTGAGCACTACCGTGTTATATTCTGGATTATGTTCTGCATCAACCTGCTATTGCCGCTTACCGTGTTAATGACAAGAGACACCAAACGCAACGATAAATACCTTATTTTAATTGGTTCCATATTGCTTGTTACACACTGGTTAGATGCATATATCTGGATAATGCCCGGTTCTATTGGAATAGAATGGAATATTGGTTTATATGAATTAGGATTGGCAATAGGTTTTATTGGCTTCTTTCTTTATGTTGTTCTTACCTCGCTGGCAAAAGTGCCGATACAGGTAAAAAATCACCCTTATATTGAAGAAAGCGTTCATCATCATATTTAAACCTACAGAGTATAAAGTAATTTTAAAATATACATTATGATAAAACTTGTTATATACATTGCAGTTGCACTCGCGATAATTCTGATATACCAGCTTATGCGCATATACCAATTATCTTCTGAAGTAAGAGGAAAAAATATTGGCAAGGCTGATGAGAAAGATAACCGCTCGCAGGGCAGGGGGATGATGTTATTTGTTGCAGGTTTTTTTATTTTCCTGATATGGCTTTTATACAGGTGTAAAAATGATTTGCTGCCCGATGCTGCCTCAGATGTGGGTAAAACATCTGACAACCTGTTCATGTTCAACTGGGTAATTATTTTTATTGTGTTTTTCATTACCGAAGCCATGCTCTTTTATTTTGCCTTCAGGTACCATAAAAGCAAAAAAAATCCAACGGCATATTTTTATCCTCACAATGATAAACTTGAGCTTATCTGGACAGTCGTTCCATCTATTGCGCTGGCTGTGATTATTATTTACGGCTTGAGCCTTTGGGGAAAAATGACCGGGAAACCCGGCGCCGATGCTCTTAATATTCAATTATACGCCAAGCAGTTTGACTTTACAGTTCGTTATGGAGGCAAAGACAATAAACTGGGGCCGACAAATTACAAACTTATTGACGATGCCACCAACCCATTGGGCATGTGCCCCGATTCGGCTGCATGCTGGGATGATATAGTTGTAAGAGGCGATTTGCATATACCTGTTGGCAGGGAAATAAACATACAGTGCAATGCGCGTGAAGTGATGCATGGCATGTATCTTCCTCACTTCAGGGAACAGATTAACTGCGTACCCGGCATGAATACCTATATGCACTTTACGCCTACTGTTACAACTGATGAAATGAGGGCTAAACTGCATGATACAACTTTCGATTATATACTTGTATGTAACAGGGTTTGCGGGGCTGGCCACTATAATATGAAATTGAAAGTTGTAGTTGATACAAAAGAAGAATTTGAGAAATGGATTGCTGCAAAAACTCCGCTATTTGATGAGATTAATAAGCAAAAGCATGGCGGAACTGCCGTAACCATGAAATAATTTGACCAAAAAGATTTTTTGAAACAATAAAACAGGTAAGTATGGAAACTCACGCTCACGAAGAAACCCACGTTGATGAACACGCACACGCGCATCATGAACATCACGAACACCCTTCCCAATCGTTTATTGAGAAGTATGTGTTCAGCATGGACCATAAAATTATAAGCAAGCAGTTTTTGTTTACTGCCATGTTTATGGCCTTTGCTGCCGCCATCATGAGTGTATTATTCAGGTTGCAGCTTGCGTGGCCCGGCCAGAAATCGGGTGTTATGCACTATTTTTTAGGCGACAGGTGGGCAAAAGACGGAATTCTTGACCCGAACATGTACCTTGGTTTGGTTACCATTCACGGTACCATTATGGTGTTCTTCCTGTTAACAGGCGGCTTAAGCGGAACATTTGCCAACCTGCTTATTCCATTGCAGGTAGGAGCGCGAGATATGGCATCTCCATTTATGAATATGCTTTCCTATTGGTTCTTCTTTATCTCTTCATTGATAATGTTCATTTCTCTCTTTGTTGAAACCGGGCCGGCATCGGCAGGGTGGACAATTTATCCTCCGCTTAGCGCGTTGCCCCAGGCAATTCCGGGTTCAGGGGCGGGAATGACGCTATGGCTGACGAGTATAGCTCTGTTTGTAGTATCGTCATTATTGGGCGGCTTAAACTATATAGTTACTGTTCTGAACCTCCGGACCATCGGGATGAAAATGACCCGCCTGCCATTAACAATCTGGGCGCTTCTTATCACTGCCGTTCTCGGTGTGCTTTCTTTCCCTGTTCTCTTCGGCGCGGCCATATTGCTTATTTTCGACCGCAGTTTCGGAACAAGCTTTTACCTCTCCGATATATATATCGGCGGGCAGGCTTTGTCGCAAACAGGTGGCAGCCCTATTTTGTTTGAACACCTTTTCTGGTTCCTTGGCCACCCTGAAGTGTATATTGTAATTATGCCTGCATTCGGGCTGATGTCTGAAATTATTTCGATAAATGCCCGTAAGCCTATCTTTGGCTACAGGGCCATGATTGGTTCGATGCTTTCCATCGCGTTTCTTGCATTTATTGTATGGGGGCACCACATGTTTGTAAGCGGTATGAACCCATTCCTCGGTTCAGTATTTGTATTTACAACATTGCTCATTGCCATACCATCTGCTGTAAAAGCGTTTAACTATATTACTACACTGTGGAAAGGCTCTATAAGTTTTAACCCGCAACTGCTTTTTGTGGTTGGCGCCGTATCAACGTTTATTTCAGGCGGACTAACAGGTATCATTCTTGCCGATTCAGCGCTCGACGTAGCCGTTCACGGAACTTATTTTGTGGTGGCGCACTTCCACATAGTTATGGGGCTTTCAGCAGTTCTGGCTATGTTTGGCGGTGTTTATCACTGGTTTCCTAAAATGTTCGGGCGGATGATGAACAAGAAACTGGGCTATTGGCATTTCTGGCTGACCTTTATATGCGCTTACGGTGTATTCCTGCCCATGCACTTTTTAGGATTGGCCGGCGTTCCCAGGAGGTATTATACCAATGATGCTTACGCTCCATGGGCTAAGTTACAGGACCTCAATGTAATAATAAGCACATTTGCCATTATCGGCGTACTTGCCCAGGTAATATTCTTTATAAACTTCTTTTACAGTATGAGCAAGGGCACAAAATCTGATGAAAATCCCTGGGAAGCAAATACCCTCGAATGGACTACTCCTATTGTACCCGGCCATGGCAACTGGCCAGGCGATTTGCCCGTTGTTCACCGCTGGGCTTACGATTACAGCAAACCCGGCAAAAAACATGACTTTGTCCCTCAAACCGTCCCTATGGAGGAAGGTGAACTTGACGAAGGGGAACATTCCTGATAAAAATAAACAAAACTATCTCATAATCAGAAGGCCTAAAGCCTTCTGATTTGCTTTATGGCAGAGTTGTTCAAATAATTAAATTTCATCTAAATCGATTTTAACAGGCATTCCGTGAAAATAGTTCCCGGAAAAATTATTTGGCATTTTTCTTGCTTTAGAATAAATATATGTATAGTTTTGGTTTTTAATATTCATAAAAACTATTAAAATGAATAAAAAATTACTCTTCCACTTTTCTTTATTTGTCTTTGCCGTAATGAATTTTTCTGCAGCAGATGCACAATATTACAGCCTGTCTAAATTATATCATCCCGGCAATCCTGGCGGACTTAACACAGACGCAAATGTTGACGCATCTACGGGCGCTCCGCCAACAGGCTCTACAATACTTATTACTTACCCAACTGCCAAAGGATATACACTTCAGTATAGCGCAGTTCAAACTATTCCCTTTATATTTAATTTTAACGGTGGGGCCGTAACACAATACAAAGTAAGCACCAGCGGGTATGTTACTTTTTCTAAAGCAACAACTACCCCTGTAGGCCCTGCCAATAGTGCTTTACCAAATGCAAATTTGCCTGACAGCACCATTTGTGTTTGGGGATTTGGAGGCGCAGCGGGTGGAGGTGATATATATACCAAAGTATATGGAACTGCGCCTCACCGCCAATTGTGGATAGATTTCTGGTTTGCCGGCAACCCGGTTTTAGCCGACTCAAATTCACAAAATATTTGGGCCATAGTACTTGAGGAAACCACTAATAACATTTATGTTGTTGACCAATGGGCATTTTCCAATACTACTATTTACAATCCTATAAGCCTGACTGTTGGAATACAGGTAGATTCTAATACTGCCTACCAGATAGCAGGCTCTCCAAATGTTCTTTCACAGACTTTTAGCGTGGCTACACCACCTGACGCAAACAACGATTATTATGAGTTTATTCCGGGCGCACAACCTTCTTATGAGGCTTCGGTAGTATCATCTAATATTAATAACGCTCTGTATTATGGGGTAGGAGTGCCTTATCCGATTGTTGGAAAGGTGGCAAACTTCGGTGCAGATACCTTAAAATCATTTAACCTTAACTGGTCTATTAATTCCGGGACTGCAAATATTGATTCTGTTACCGGAGCCAACGTAGCCTCAGAGCCTGTTGTTGAATATGACAGTGTATTGCATACTGTTAAATGGACACCGGCTGCTGTAGGAACCTATACCATGAAATTATGGGTTGATAACATTGATTCAGGGCACACTGATACCAACCCGGCTCTTGATACACTTATAATATCAAATATACAGGTTATTGATACTGTTGTACCCAAAATGGTTATGCTGGAAGAATTTATGCAGGCTTCCTGCAATCCATGTATGTATGCTGCTCCGAATTTAGATTCTGTTTTGACAAATAACATGGCGTACTGCAACCCTGTAAGATACCATGTAAACTGGCCAGGAACTGATTACATGAATAATGAAACCCAGACTCCGTTTGTAAGTGCAAGAGTTAGTTATTACGGAGTAACAGGTGTTCCGGATGCAAAGATTGATGGCACTATTGATGTAAGCCCGGCTACTGTTGCATCTTCTGATATTAGAAATGAGGCAATTATGGGTTCTCCTGTAAAAATCACTGTTACGTCTTGCACTTTTAATACGACAATGAATTTATATAACCTGCAAGCTACCATCAAATCATATGGTAATTTGCCGGCTTCTGTTGCCAATGTCGTACTAACAGTAGATACTATAACCTACCTGGCTGACCAAAGTACCGAGGACCCATTATCTTCCTTTGCACCACCTTTGGGTACAGGAACTAACCCGGATAGCTACTATCCATACGTTATGGAATTTCCACAGGCTGCGGAAGATATGCTGCCCTCATCAAGCGGCACAGCGCTGACAGCGTTCACTCCCGGACAAACCCAAACAATAAATGTAAACTGGACAAAAAACCGGCCTTGGGGCTCAAGTCCAAAAACATATAAGTATGATTCTACCGGTGTTCATTTCACAGTATTTGTTGCAAATAAATCTACAAAATATGTTTACCAGTCGCTTTCAGTAGCACCCACTGTTTTTGTGGGCATAAATGAACTTTCGAATAACGCAGGTTCAATGCAGGTTTTCCCTAATCCCTTCAATAATGAAACACACGTGGTTTATAACCTGAACCAATCGCAGAATGTAACTATTGAAGTATGGGACATTATGGGGCAGAAAGTGGTTGATATGAGCAATGGCAGACAAACCGAAGGGCAGCATGAGGCTATTATAAATAAAGGCAATTTGCAGCCGGGTATGTATTTTTTACGTTTAATTACAAATGAAGGAATAGCGATACAGAAGATTGAGGTTGAATAATTTCACAATAAATTAGTTAACTGGCTTAGAATAAACAAATTCGAAATGAAAAAAACCTTACTTCTTTCAGTAATCACTCTTCTCTCATTTTTTAATGCTGAATCGCAGGTCAACCGAAAATGCTACCGGGCAAATGGCTCGGTGATAAACCTGCCTGTAGTTGAGCAAGAAGGCAAGTATTCTTATGATTTAGGCATAAAGAAACATTTCTTACCTCTTTTTATTAAGAGGAATACTTCCTGCACCATATCGGGTATAATACATAACTATGGCAACACTAATATTGTTTCCATGAGGCTGAATTATTCTGTTAATGGTGGCAAGCCCTTTACAAATATTGTAAACTCTATTAACATTGCACCCAAAAGCGATTACCAATTTAACCATGCCATTGCATGGACCCCGGCCAAAAATGGCAAATATTTAATTAAAATATGGGCTGACCAGCTTAATGGCAATAATGACGAAAATCCATCAAATGATACCGTTTATGCAAGAGTGGACGCATTGGAAACAGTGGCCACAAAGATGCCTTTATATGAAGTATTTAAACAAGCATCCTGCGACCCTTGCTACCTGGCCTGCTGGAATTTGGAACCTGTAATGAGCAGTACCAAGGGAGTATGCAATCCTATTATTTATCATGCTGACTGGCCTGGCCGCGACTATATGAATGATGTAACCGATTTTTTTGATTCAGTAAGGGTGGATTATTATGGAGTTGAAAATTGGGGTGTTCCTGACGGACAATTGGATGGAACAACAACGACAGATAACTATGACCCAAGTTCCATTACTGTATCGAACATAACAACGGAAGCAAACCTGGGTTCGCCATTTGATATCGGGCTTACTGCCACTTATAATTCATCTACCAATGAATATACAGTTGGTGTAACGGTCAAATCTTACATAGCTACAAAATCTACCATGCAATTAAAAGTACGCGCTGTTCTGACGGTTGATACCATAAAATATTCGCAGGACCAAAGTTTTGAAGACCCGCAATCGGCTTTTGCGCCTCCGTTGGGCTCCACTCCCCTGGCTTCAGGAGGAGATACAGATAATTCATACAAGTATGTGACAGATTTCCCTTATGTAGCGGAAGAAATGCTCCCCGTTACAGCAGGCACGGCTCTTACTCCCTTTTCAGTTAATCAAACGCAGACTGTTAATCTTACCTGGACAAAAAATCATGCCTGGGGATTTTGTCCTAAAGGGAATTGCACTGACAATGGCCCCACATACCCTACCCTGATAAGTACGGGAGATACTTCTAAGTACGACTCTACTTTAAGCACGCACATTACTGTATTTGTGCAAAGCGACAGCTCAAAATATGTTTACCAGAGCGCATCTATTATACCTTCTGCCCCTACAAGCGTAAACGAACTTTCAACAGGCGCAGGTTCTCTCAGGGTTTATCCTAATCCCTTTAATAATGAAACGCATGTGGTTTATAACCTTAGCCAGTCTCAGAATGTGACCATTGAAGTCTGGAACATAATGGGACAGAAAGTGGTTGAGATGAGTAATGGCAGACAAACCGAAGGGCAGCATGAGGTTATTATTAATAAAGGTAATATGCAGCCGGGTATGTACTTTTTACGCTTAGTAACAGATGGTGATGTTGCAGTACAGAAAATTGAAATAGAATAAATTCCAACATAGTAAACAAATCAAAATCAATACATAAAATGAAAAACAATTACCTGGTTCGCTTTGCCCTATTGGCAGTAGCTTTATTTATGTGTGCTTCTTTGCAGGCGCAAACTACAATCCTGTTTCAAAATTTTGAAACATCCAAAACTACAATACCGGCTGGCTGGACCCAACAGCAAGCCGCTGCAGATCCCTCTAACCTTGGCTGGGAATTTAACAATACATTCCCGACATCCGGCGCCATTTATACTTATATTGCAAAACATACATATTATGCCTTTGTAGATGATTACGATAACAATACAAGCGTAGTTGCAAACAGCGATACTCTTTATACGCCTATGTTCAGTTGTGCCGGGCAAAATCACGTGTTTGTTTCTTTCGATTTGATGTATTACATATATAATGGCTATGAAACTGCTAACCTTGCCATTTCGACCAATGGAGGAAAAACATGGGCAACGGTTACCGATAGCGCCGGCTTGCCTACCAATGGTTTTACATGGCAGGATTCACTGGTATATGATATATCTGCTTATGCGGCAAATAAAGACAGTGTAATGCTCGCCTTTACTTATTTCGATGGTGTTCCCAATATATATGGAGCTCCCGGTGTTGGTATTGCACTTGATAATGTTGATGTATTCGCCCCGCTTAGTTACGATTTAGGTGTTACATCTCAAAACCTTCCCTATTTAATGCAGGTAGGCATTCCATATACTTTTACCGGAACTATTGAGAATTTTGGAGGAGACAGTGTTGTTTCCATGCATTTGAATTATAGTGTTAACGGCGGCGCTGCTCAATCAGATAATATTACCGGTATAATCGGTTTTAGTGGCCTTACTACATATAATTTCACTCACAGCATTCCATTTACTCCTACTGCAGCCGGCGCATATACAATAAAATTCTGGGCTGATAACCTGAATGGTACAAATGTTGACCAGAACCATAAAAATGATACTTTGACGGCAAAGTTCCTGGCAATAGACTCCATTCAGCCCAAAATGGCATTGCTCGAAGAATTTATGAATGCTTCCTGCGACCCATGTATGTATGCAACGCCTAACGTGGATTCTGTTTCTGCCAATAACCTGGCAATGTGCAATGCCATACGGTATCACGTTTGGTTCCCGGGACGTGATTTTATGGATGATGAAACCTATACCCCTTTTGTAGATGCCAGGGCAACTTATTATACTTCTACTGTACTTGACCAGGGTGTACCCGATGCCCAGCTTGACGGACAATATTTTTACCCGGGATACGGTTATCTTTCTTCCGCAAGCGTACGCCAGACTGCTTCAACAGGCTCGCCTTTTGCCATTTCAATCACTTCAGCGACTTACAGTTCTTCTACCAACACCTTTGCTTTATCTGCAAAAATTACTTCCTATGGCGCATTCCCTGCAGGCATAATCGCGCAAGTTGTTCTTTCGGTTGATACCATAAGCTACAGCTTCGACCAAAGCCAGGAAGACCCTCAGGTAGATTTTCAGCCGCCAATCGGTAGTACTTCAGCAGCCAGCGGAGGTATTAATGACAGTCTTTACCCGGGATTACTTAATTTCCCTGATGTAGCAGAAGACATGATGCCATCTTCGAGCGGAACTTCGTTAGCAGCTTTTACATCAGGTTCAAACCAAACAATTAATGTAAGCTGGAAAGTTAATCACCCCTGGGGCAGTAATCCTAAAGGCAGTACGGCGCTTGGCGATACCAGCGTATATGATTCTACCCAGGCCGTAAAATTCACTGTATTCCTTCAGGATACCAAAGGTGAACCCACATTAGGTGTTCCTGCTCATTATGTTTACCAGTCTGCCAGCGCACAAGTAAACTACGTATTAGGCCTGCAGGAAATATCGAATGGAGTTTCATTTGATATGTATCCTAACCCAACAACAGCTAATACAAACATAGTTTATGATATTGCACAGGAACAAAATGTAAATATTGCTGTGTTTAATTTATTGGGAGAAAAAGTATTTACTGCTGACCTGGGCAAAACCGGCGCCGGACGTCATAGCTATATGATTGATGGTACAGGCTTGCAATCGGGAGTTTATATGGTTAAATTTTCAACTGATAACGCAACTACAACCCAAAGATTAGTAATTCAGAAATAATAATCATTGATTAATAAGTCCCGCAGTTATTGCGGGACTTTTTTAACAAGAAAATAACAAGGCATAAATTTGCATATCTACCTGATATTTCATACATTTGGTAAAATAAATAAGCAGCTATGAAAAAAATATTACTTACTGCAACCACTTTTTTAGGCATTTCCGCCGGTGGATTTTGCCAGTTATCCTTGCAAACTACTTCAGGGGCGACTATATCTAATGGTGATACCATAATTGTAACCGGAACGGTTGGGTTTCAGCTTTCTGATGAGTTTTACATTTTTGACAGCGCCCTGCCTCTTTCTGCAACTATATTTTGTGCACCTACCAGTGTTGCAGTGCATGGTTGCACTTACAGTGTATGTGTTGGTTCAACCTGTTACCCCCCTAAGGCTGATAATACCAATTGGACATCGCCTTCATTCAAAGTACCTGCTGGTAAAGACTCTGCAAATGGCCTTTTTACCGATTATAATGCTGACAGCGCCGGAATTACCATTATAAGATATGATATAAGGAACAGCACACTTGCTGATTCAGCATGGATATTTGTGGAATTTAATGCTACACCAACAGGTATTCCAACTATTTCCTCAAATGACCTGCATTTTTCGGCCTTATATCCCAACCCTGCTAACAGCGTGGTTAATTTCACCTATCATACCGATTATGATGCGCAATTGGGAATTTATAATTCACTTGGCCAGTTGGTAAAAACAATGTCGCTCGCCTCATTCAAAGAGAAAGCAAGCCTCAATACTTCCGACTTGCCATCGGGCCTTTATATATGCAAAATGCAAGCCGATGGAGCCACCCCCGCCTTCCGCAGGTTAGTAATATCACATTAATAGTTGAATAATGAATATTGAACACGGAATATCGAATATTGAAGTGAACAGCCCCAAAAAGCCATCAGCCAATAGCTATCAGCCAGTAGCTCTGTTTCGGAATTCATTATTCACTATCCGATATTCGATATTCTGTTTATTTTTACTGGTTTCGGCAAGCTCGTTTGCACAGGCATTAAAGAATTCTAAAGTGCCTTCAGTGCAGGTAAAAACATTGGATGGTTCGGCATTCAACACTTCAAAGTTTTCAAATAACGGCAAGCCCATTATTATTGATTTTTGGGCCACCTGGTGCAAGCCTTGCATTGCAGAGTTAGAAGCTATGGCAGATTTATATTCACAATGGCAAAAGGAAACCGGCGTTAAAATAATTACCATAGCCATTGACGATGCCCGCACCATGGCAAAAGTTGCTCCATTTATCAAGGAAAGAGGCTGGACATACGAATCATACCTGGACCCAAACCAGGATTTTCAACACGCCATGCAGGTAATCAATCCCCCATGTGTTTTTATTATTGATGGCAGTGGACAGATAGTTTGGGTGCATAACTCATATATGGAGGGCGATGAAGATAAGTTATACGATGCCCTTAAAAAAATAGTAAAAAAATAAACTATTAAACATTGCTGAAATTCCCTGTATGAGGCAATACAGTATTAAAATAATTATTCTGTTAATCTGTTTCAATTCACAACTTTATTCTCAGGAAATTATAGGCTCGAAGATTCCAGATGTTTTAATAAAAACAGTTAACGGTGCCGGCTTTAACACTTCAGGGTTTTCGAACAATGGCAAACCTATTGTAATTGATTTTTGGGCTACCTGGTGCGTTCCGTGCATAATGGAACTAAATGCTATTGCAGACAAATATGATTACTGGCAGAAAGAAACGGGAATGAAAATGATTGCCGTATCGGTTGACACTGTTCATAATACTGTTACGGTTTCTTCTTTTATAAGGAATAAAGGCTGGAGATATGATGTCTATCTTGACCAGGACGGAAATTTTCAAAAAGCTATGCAGGTTATGGATACTCCTTGTACATTTGTAATTGACGGCAGCGGTAAAATAGTATGGATGCACAATTCCTATAATGCCGGCGACGAAGACAAAGTTTTTGAAGAATTGAAAAAAATATCGGGCAGGTAATGGCTAAAAAAATATTCCTTTTTATTGGTTTACTTTTTGTTTCTTCATTTATGGTTACAGCGCAATCATTGAGCGATGGCCAATTACATGGCAGTATGGAAATTGATGCCCAGACATATAAGGCTGATTCCGCCATTGGAGCTCCTGCAGTTCCCGAAAAAATGGGGATGAACGCCTTTACCCAGCTTGATTATACCAATGGAAAAGTTTCGGCCGGATTGCGTTATGAAGCATATGAAGATGTATTGAACGGCTATGATGCACGCTATAATGGCCAGGGAATTGCATACAGGTATGTGCGTTTTGCTGATTCAACTTTCGATGTTACCGCTGGTAATTTTTATGAACAGTTTGGCAGCGGGTTAATATTACGCTCATATTGGCAATACCAGTTAGGCGTTGATAATTCGATTGACGGCATGAGGCTGAAATATAATATTTGCAAAGGCATATCTGTTAAAGGAGTAATAGGGCACCAGCGTTACTATTGGGGTGAAGGTTCGGGTATAGTGCGCGGTGTTGACGGAGAAATAAATGTTAACCAGCTAATCCCTCATTGGGATACAGTTAAGACAAAAATTATTTTAGGCGGAAGTTTTGTAAGCAAATACCAGGTGCCTGATAATACTACCTACAATGTGCCCGCCAATGTGGGTGCGTCTGCCGGGCGGCTCACTATCAGTAACGGGGGATTTTCATTTTATTCGGAATATGCCTATAAAATAAATGACCCTTCGGTTGTTAACAGCTACATATATAAGCCGGGGCAGGCATTTTTGGTAAGAGCAGACTATTCCACCAAAGGCTTTTTATTTTCACTTAGCGGAGAAAGCATGGACAATATGAGTTTTAAATCGGACAGAACCGCTACGCAGAACGATTTGGATATTAATTACCTGCCCACACTGCCGCGCGATGAAACATACCAGCTTGCTCAAATATACCCCTACGCAACGCAGCCAAACGGTGAAATGGGATTTGACGCTGAGACAAGTTATACAATACCCAGAGAAAGCAGCTTAGGTGGAAAGTATGGAACTGAACTCGATGTTGAATTTTCGGCAATTAATGCATTGGACACGACCAACCTGAATGACCTGAACACAAGCCGCCTGGGCTATTCAACAAATTATTTCGGTATAGGACACACTGACTATTTTGACAACCTTACATTTGAAATAAAACATAAATTTTCTTCCAAATTCAGGATGATAGTGCAATATGTTGACGAGACATATAATAAGGATGTTATTCAGGATGAAGCAGGTTATGGGACCGTGCATTGCAATATCGGCATATTTGACGGGTATTATCGCGTAGCTTCTTCCAATACCCTGCATTTTGAATTGCAGGAATTATATACCAGGCAAGACCAGGGTTCATGGGCTTTTGCTATGGCAGAAATGAATTTTGGTTCCGACTGGTTTTTAGGAGCGCTGGATGAATATAATTACGGAGACCCCATCCCAAGCCTGCAGGTGCATTATTATACGCTTACCGGCGGATATGTACACAATGCATTAAGAGTTACATTGGGTTATGGCAAAACACGGGCAGGAATATTATGTGTAGGTGGTGTTTGCAGGGAAGTACCGGCTTCTGATGGATTTACTTTATCAATTACCAATAGTTTCTAATTTGAATAAAATGCATAAATTAGTCTATAAATATCGCAACATCATGCGTTTTTCTGCTTTCTTCCTATGTATTCTATTTATAACCTTAGCGTCTTGCGATAAGATTACTAACCCTATAATTGCAACTACACAATATTCTACATTACCTACCACTCCTCCTGACCACGTAACTCAAACAACGGACTCCACTTTAATTAAAGTGTTACTTGAAGATTATATGGGGCATTTTTGTACCAATTGCCCTGCTGCGGTAACTATTGCAGATGGAATACTTCAGGCAAATCCTATCCAGGTAGTTTCAATGGAAGTAAATGTTGGCTACGAAGCTCTGCCCGCAGGAGCCAGCGGGGCTCCTCTTGTACCTCCCGGCCTGCCAGATACAGCATACAAAAATAATTACATCATTCCTGCAGGTACTGCCTGGGATGGTGCTCTTACCAATACTTCCAATCTGGGTTGGCCCCAGGGAATGGTAAACCGGATTTATTATACAAACCCTCCCGGCTCAGGTTCACCTGATATTTCACCCTCCAATTGGGCCAACGTTGTTGATTCAATATTAGGTACTTCTCAGTTAGCATCTATTACAATGGTTGATAGCTGCTGGATAAAACAGCAAATTTTCGGAACACAGGTTAAGGTTGAATTATTAACTCCTCCGACACCGGGTAATGCATATTATCTTCAAATGGCGCTTGTGGAAGACAGCGTATTAGACTGGCAAACTGACAATGGAACTCCTGTACAGTATTTTCCGCATCGATTTGTTCTCAGGGCAGTCATTAATGGCACATGGGGAGACCCGATTAATTTAAGTTCTCCGGTAACCAAGTACTATACATTTACCTCACCTAATTTCAGGTATGCAAGCGGTACAATTAAAACACCGCCTGTTGTGCCTGCAAGGTTATGGAATATGGCAAAATGCTATGTGATTGCCTTTCTATACCAGATTACACCTGGCAGTTCTCATGGCGATTACTATGTGCTTCAATCTCAAATACTGCATATTTAGCCTGCCTTTTATTCATTTGTAAAGTTAAAAAATGTGAAAATCTGTGTAAATACTTCTAAAAAAACAGGTTTAATGTGCTGAATTAATATCTTTTTTTATATTTGCCGCTCACAATAAATCTTATTTACAAAAGTTAATAATTAATAATTAAACATAACCTTTCAATCTAATTCGTTATGGCACAGGAAAAAAAACAAGGCGGTATCCCATTTTTCGGACCCATTGTAATTATTATTTCAGTAATAGTAGGCTGGTGTCTCTATTCCTATGTATTGGGAAATGGCAGTAACTTCGAAGGCGGAAACCATGATAATAAACCCCTTCCGGGAAACTTTTTGGCCGTAATGTACAAGGGCGGTGTTATTGTACCCCTTCTTATAGCCATTTTGCTTGTAGTGCTTACATTTACCATTGAGCGCTTTTTTACAATTAATGCTGCAAAAGGCAAAGGTTCGGTTGAAACATTTGTAAGAAAGATAAGGGACCTTATTGCTAATGGCGACCTTCAGACTGCTATCGGAGAATGCGACAAACAAAGAGGCTCTGTTGCTAACGTAATCCGTTCAGGTCTGGTTAAATATGGCGAAATTGAAAATGACGGAAGCCTGGAGAAAGAAGAGAAGGTTGCGGCTATCCAAAAATCGCTGGAAGAGGCCACTGCACTTGAACTGCCTATGCTTTCGAAGAATTTAGTAATTATTTCAACCTGCGCTTCTATCTCTACTCTTGTAGGTTTGTTGGGCACGGTATTGGGTATGATAAAAGCGTTTGCCGCACTTGCGAATGCAGGAGCTCCGGACGCTATCGGTCTGGCAAACGGTATTTCCGAGGCGCTTATCAATACCTTCCTTGGTATTACTGCGGCTGCATTGGGAATTGTGTTTTATAACCTTTTCAACAGCCTTATTGATTCCCTTACGTTTGGCATGGATGAGGCAGGCTATAGTATCGTTCAAACCTATTCGGCAACACATAAGAAATAGTAACACTGCAGCTTACGCAACAAAGGTATGCCAAAGATTAAGCTTCCCAGAAGCAGTCCTTCAATAGATATGACACCCATGGTTGATCTGGCGTTTTTGCTGGTGACATTCTTTATGCTCACTACCAAATTCAGGCCTGACGAAGCTGTATCTGTAACAATTCCTTTTTCCGTATCTACAACCAAGCTGCCCGATAATGTTATTACCGTCTCTATTGATAGTGTTGGCCGCGTATTTTACGATATGGACAGCAAAGACGTACGCATGAAACTATTGACATACATGGCGGGTAAATACAAAGTGGTTCTTAATGACGCAGATGTACAGCGATTTTCAGTTATGGGAGCTTTTGGCGTACCTATGGAAAAGCTTAAGGAATATATAGAAGCGGGTGAAACAGACAGGAAAACCATGAATACAGCATCGCTTGGAATACCAACTGACAGTACCAAAGGCGATGAATTAGCAGATTGGGTCAACCTGGGTATTACTGCGGATGCTACTTCTTTGGCTGAAAAACAAGCAGCCGGCCAAAAAGATGTAAAACGCGCAAGTTTTGCTATTAAAGCTGACTCAAGGGCAAAATATAAAATTATTAAGCAGGTTATTGATATATGCCAGAAACAAGGAGTTTCGCATTTTGAGTTAATAACCAGTATGAAAGCAAGACCTCAATAAAATTAAGAACTAAGAACTAAAAATTAAGAATCAGGGTATTTCACGAGTTAAAAAATATAAAATAGAAATTCGAGTAATTAAAAAATGGCAGATGTAGACACAGGCGGTGGTGGTGGCGGCGGACATGGCAAACACCAGAAAAAGAGAGCGAAGAAGCTATCTACCAGGATAGATATGACCCCTAT
Organism: Bacteroidia bacterium; assembly: GCA_052325425.1. Taxonomy (GTDB): domain Bacteria; phylum Bacteroidota; class Bacteroidia; order JABEUT01; family JABEUT01; genus JABEUT01. Next base: position 24,527 of record JBKQUY010000075.1, read on the forward strand.
GGTAGATTTAGGCTTCCTGCTGCTTACTTTTTTTATGCTTACTACTACATTCAGCAAGCCTAAGGTTATAGGGCTTACTCCTCCGGTTAAAGATAATTCGCACAAAACTGAAGTTGATACTACATCTCTTACGATTGTTTTGAGTGGAAACAATAAGGTTTATTACTATAAGGGCCAGTTGCCCCAATCTTTAGACAGTTCTAAATACAGTATCAGGTTAACCGATTTCTCGCCCAAAGGTATCCGCCAGGTTCTTTTGAATTTTAACAGCTTTGTAAACCAGCAGATAGGCACAACCAGCCCTCTTTACATTAAACATAAAAACGGCCAGATCTCTGATAGCCTTTATGACAGGATGAAGGATAGCGCGGAGGGTAAAAAAGCGGCAATGTTTGTGATTATCAAGACAGATTCACTGGCTAAATATGTTAATGTAGTAACCATGCTCGATGAAATGGATATTTGTAATATTGGCAAGTACGCACTGATAGATGCTGCACCTGCTGATATTAATATGATAAAGAAATTTAATCAGGACAATAACATCAAATAAACGCTATGGCAGAAGGCAAATCAAGCGGGAGTTGGAATGATGTTACGAGTTACGGGCGTAATGAGATTGTCTTTGAAGGCAGGAACAAGGAATACGGTGCCTATTATGTAAGGCGCAGGTATCAAAAGATATTATCGTCCGCATTTGGCGTTGCAGTGGCAATTTCTGTTATCGGTATTAGTTTGCCGGTGATACTTAATTCGCTGGAAAAAACCAAATCAAAAGAAAAGAATGTTGCCATAAACGTTAAGCTTACGGCTCCGCCACCTGTAAACCCTATTAAGCCACCGCCTCCGCCGCCCCCACCCCCGCCCCCGCCAAAGGAATTGGTAAAGGAGTTGAAGGTTACCCCGCCGGAAGTGGTAAAGCATGTAATGGATTCTATCCCTCCTCCTACTGTTCATGAAATTCAGAATACCAACGTAGGTAATGTTAACCAGAAAGGTAAGGACACTATGCTGGCGCCCGTTGCAACCAATACGCTTATTGGCGATGCTACGGCTAACCAGGTATTTACCATTGTACAGCAAATGCCGGCATTCCCCGGTGATTTGAATAAATATTTAACCGAACATACCAATTATCCTGAAGTGGAAAGAGAAGCGCAAATTACCGGTGTTGTTTTTATAAACTTTATTGTTGAAAAGGATGGCTCTATTTCAAATGTTAAAGTATTAAAAGGCGTTCCGGGCGGCCCCGGCCTCGATAAAGAAGCTATCAGGGTTATTTCAACCATGCCCAAATGGTCGGTAGGTATGCAAAATGGCCACCCTGTCCGGGTGTCATACAACGTGCCTATACGTTTCACACTTAATTGATTTTTATATGGCAGGCAAAGGTTCGCCTTCCAATATCCTGATGTTTGTTGGGGGCATATTTTCTTTCTTTTATATTTTATTTGGCGCGCTTATGATTATGGGTAAGATTACCCTGTTCGATTTAGAGCCTGTCAACCGGAAATTATTGGGCGCCGCTGTACTTGCTTATGGGGTATTCAGGTTATATTTGTTTTTCAGGCGCTATAAACAAATGCGGGAGGAATAAATATGATAAAACACCCACGAATATGGATATTAATGCTCGCCATAATTCCTTTTGGATGCGGGCAGGATAAAAATGCTCCTACCGATAACGCTACATCCGGTTCCATACATATTGTTGCCGATGACGCCTATAAACCTGTTATAGATGCTGAAATAAAGGTTTTCGAGTCCCTTTACCGGAATGCGAAGATTGATGTCCGCTATGAAACAGAAGATTCTGTATTTAAAGATTTAATGTCTTCCGATTCAATCCGGTTCGCGGTAACGGCAAGGAAATTGACCAAAGATGAAGAGGATTTCTTTCATTCTAAAACATTATACCCCGAACAGACCAAAATAGCCACCGATGCAATGGCTCTTATAGTGAACAATAATAACCCTGATTCGCTGCTGGTGCTCGATAAGGTAAAAGCCATATTTAACGGGCAGGACAGCACCTGGGATGCCATAGATTCCAAATCGAACCTGGGCAAGATTGCGGTTGTTTTCGACCATGAAAACTCCAGCAATTCAAGGTATATAAGAGACAGTATTAATCATGGTGCAAAATTTCCTGCTTATTGTTTCGCGGTTAAAAGCAATACGCAGGTAATTGATTATGTGAACAAAAATCCGAACGCTATTGGCATAATAAGTGTAAACTGGATAAGTGATAATTATGATTCGACTGTAATGAGGTTTCTGAGCCAGGTAAGAGTGGTAGGCATATCACATAAGGAAAGCACAAACATAAATGACTATTATCAACCTTACCAGGCCTACCTGAAAATGGATAACTACCCCTTATGCAGGGATGTTTATGTTATTAAACGTGAAGCAAGGACAGGGCTTGGCAGCGGGTTTATTTCGTTTATTACTTCAGACCCCGGGCAACGAATTGTTCTCAGAGCAGGATTGCTGCCGGCCACTATTCCTACCCGCATAATACAGTATTAATTTTTAAGATTAGTCTTAACAGACTGTTTAACAAATCTTTTTACCTTTGCCACCCCAATAATTTAAGCACAATGAAAGGAAAGTTTAGTAAAAAACAAATTTTGATTGCGACATGCTTTTTAGCTGCAGGATTATCATTTGGACAAGACCTTAAACAAGCCATACAATTAACCAAGGACGAGCAGTTTGAAAAGGCGGATAAAGCATTTAAAAGCCTTATTAATGCAAAACCCGGTGATGGCGAGAATTACTTTTATGAAGGTGAGAACTTCTTTTCATGGGGCAAGTTAGATTCAGCGCAGGCTGCTTATGAAAAGGGAATAAAAATGAACCCGCTGGGAGCATTGAATTATGCCGGGCTGGGTAAAATTAAATTATACCAGGGTAACACTCAGGATGCCAATGACAACTTTTATAAAGCCAAAACCTATTCAAAATCAAGAGATGCCATTGTACTTTCTAAGATTGCCGAAGCTTACACAGGTGCCCCTGCACAGTTCAGGGACCTTAAACAAGCTATTGACCTGCTGAACCAGGCAATTCAACTGGATTCAAAGAACCCTGATTTATATATTGATTTAGGCGATGCCCAATGGGCCACTGACCCGACAAACGCATCGAATGCCATAAGCCAATATGAAAAGGCTTTGCACCTGAATCCTAAAAATGTTATCGCAATTCTGAGGGAGGGTATGATATACCAGAACGCGGCCAATTATGATTTATCGTACCAGTATTACCAGAAGGCAAACCAGGTAGATTCAACTTTCGCGCCTGCATACCGGCAGAAAGCCGAAATGCTTTGCGCTTCCCAACGCTATGATGATGCCATTTCACAGTATAAAAAATACCTGGCACTGAATGATGCCCTTAGCGCGAGGATAAGGTATGCTAAGTTTCTGTTCCTGGCTAAAAAATATGGCGATGCTATAAGCGAAATACAAAAGATTCTCGCAAAAGATTCTTCCGATATTTTCTTGTATCGCGTTTTAGCCTATTCGCAATATGAAACAAAAGATTATAAAAGCGGGCTTACCAATATTAATAAGTTCTTTACAAAGGCTGGCAAATCAGGAACAAAACTTGTGGCATCAGATTATAAATATTACGGGAACCTGCTCTCAAAGAACGGGCAGGACTCACTGGCAATTATTAAAATGAGCCAGGCAGCCACCATGCTTGTTTCTTCGGGGGCCGCAAATGATGCTTCTGATATTTATTTCCAGATTGGGTCAATTTGCTACCTGGGAAACAAGTGCAATGATGCAATAACTTATTTTCAAAAGCAGCTTAAAATCAGCCAGAGCGATTACCGGAGCTATTATTATTTAGGAAGATCTGCTTACGATTGCAAGCAATACCTGAAGGCAGATACAGCTTTTTCGAATGTTATAAGAATGATGCCGAATTTCCTGCAAGGTTACCAATGGAGAGCTTATGCAGACCAGGCTAATGATTCTGCCAATACAGGTTCGGCAACGCCCATGTTCGATGCCTACCTTCAAAAAATAGGCACCGATACCATGAAAAACAAGGAGGGCATAGTAATTGCCCGCAGTTATTATGCAAATTGTGAGTACGTTAAAGGCGCCGGTGGTTTAGAAAAAGCCAAGTACTGGTGGCATAAGGTACAGGATATTGACCCCGCCAATGAATATGCCAAGAAATTCTTTGATGCTATTAAAAAGCAACAGCAGCAACCTAAAAAGCCAGGGAGCAAGTAAGACAATTTGGTAATTTAATATAAGTTAGACACTTATTCCTTACTCATTATCCCTTAGAACTTTAGCACTATTGTTTCCTGGAGGAATAATAATAATGTATCCTTACAAGTTCGGGTGTTTGATACTCCAGTTCGAGCCAATTGTCAGACAGTTTCATTATCTGGAACATTTTTTTATCTTCTTTTCCCGTTCCCGTTGAGGTATTAATATATTTAGGGCTCCATCCAACCCACCATTTACCGGTAGCAGGCACGCCTTCCATTGTTAAAAACAAGGTGCTGTCTGCCATAAAAGTTACACCGTCATTCTGTTCTTTAGCGTTCGCCGGTTTTGCGACCCCAAAATTCTCAACGGTATCAAGTTTCCAGGGCTTGCAAAGCATTTTAAGCGCTTCGGGAGACAGGGAAGGCTTGGGCTGATGATATACAGGCTTAGTTGTTTTCTTTTGTTGGGCAAATCCCCCGGCAACAAAAATCAAACAAATTGAGAGAACAAGAGTTTTTTTCATGTGCCTGATTGAATTATTTATTAAATATAGACTTTTACGTACTGGTATTTTTCATATTTAACCTGGTCGGCTGCATCGTTAGCATAATCAGGCCCCTGAACAGTATAATTAACCTTAAAGGTAAGTTTTGATATATCTACATGCTTTTCTTTCAAGGCTCTTTTTATCGCATATAGCGCTTCACTTCCTCTTTTTTGTGCCAATGTGGCATTGCTGCTTAAAAACAATAAGGAGTGGGTTGGTACCTTTGAGGCACTTCCTTTGATGGTAATAGTTACCGCGCCAGTGGCTGCTTTAGCAGCAATCTTATCCACCAATGTGGTAAAGTCTGCATCAGCCATATCTACTTTATTGATATTATAAGCAAAATAACGTGTAAAGTCAGCATCAGATTTTGGCATGCTTGCCGTATCCCTGCTGTATTTTTCATTCGCTTTTTTAGCCAGTGGTTCTGCAAAAACAAGCGACTGTAAGGTTGCAAGGTCAATGGGGAGATTTTTATAATAAAAATCCTTTTTCTGCTGGGTATCAAAATCCCTTACTATCCTATTATCCTTATCGGCAAGATAAAGATGCTTAACATGTTTAAGTTTAGTGTCGTTTACATCAACTTTTAACAAATAATTATCATTTGAAGCAAGTTTATTAAAAGTAAAATGGCCATTTTTATCAGTTACTGTAGTAGCTATTATAGAATCTTTTTCATTAACCAACTGTATCCTTAGCATATTCACAGGTTGTTTTTCTTCATCCAGGAATATTCCTTCCATAGCTCCTTTGATTGCATACGGCTGCGGTTGCTTTTTGTGCGGAGCCAAAACATTGGTAGTATCGCCAAGCGTAATGCTGGTGCGGAAGAAAGCGCGTGAAAGACTCGTATAAGAGCTATCCATCGGAAGATAGAATTGCTGGTCAATGGATTTATTATTTGATGTAATAGTAACTTTATAATTCGTATTAGGCCTTAGTACCTGCAAAAATTTCCCTGTTTTAGGGTTAACCCTTGTTTTAATGGAGCCATTCGCATTACTGGTAGATATCAGAACATCACCGGGTATTGGTGAGCCATCCGGTGTTTTAATATACCCAACAAGAACTGCCACAGGTTCAACAGGTATAGGAGTATTGAATAATACTTCATAAATGTCTTTTTCTCCATATCCGCCCGGACGAATGGAAGTATAATATGCACGCCTTCCATCACCGGAAAGAGTGAAATAAATATCATCATCGGGTGTATTTATAGGATACCCCATGTTCTTGCATGTGTCGAATTCACCTTTTTTATTCAGCCTGGCAACAAACACATCAAATCCGCCCATTGTATTATGCCCTTTTGAGCTGAAGAATAATGTGGAGTCATCGGGGTGCATAACAGGAGCATCTTCATCATACCTGGTATTAATGGCAGGGCCAAGGTTAGTGGGATTACCCCATGAACCGTTATCCTGTATGCTCACTTTGTACAGGTCAGTTCCACCCAAACCTCCCGGGCGGTCACTTGCAAAATAAAGTGTCTGGCCATCAGGGCTTAAGCTTGCGCTGGGTACATGCCCACCACTGTTTATTACACCTGTATTGGCAGAATCAATAAATTGAGGATATGACCACTTATTGCCTTTTTTGTAGCTCACATAAATATCCCCTCCACCGCTTTCACTGTTTCTGTCAGAATAGAGCATTAATGTTTGCCCGTCAGGCGATATGGAAACTGTCGCATCATTATATGAAGTATTTATAGGAGAACCAAGATTCTTAGCGGTCGTCCATCCTCCCCCATCAGATTTTGCGTAGGATATCCAGATGTCTTCACTATAGTTGCCATAAATATCTTTTGTAGAGTCACCGAAAGCAGGCCTTCTTGAAGTAAAAAATAATTCCTGTTCGTCTGCTGTCAGAACCGGGCAATAATCAGGATAAACACTATTAATGCTGTCTCCGATATTTATAACTTTACAATCAACCGGTGATTGCATCAATATTTTAGCGCTGTTGCAACATTGTATCCAATAATCAATATCAGCCTGCCTGTCGTCTTTTTTAGGCAAAAGTTTCTTGAATTTAGTAAAGTTCAGAATAGCATTGTCAAATTGGTAGTTCAGGTGCTGGGCACGCGCAAGGGAATAATATGCAGGAGGAGGAGCGCTTTTTTCCCCGGGGTCATCAGGAATATATTTTGAGGTTATATTTCTGCCGGCCTTTTCAAGGTACGGCAAAGCATCAGCCTTGTGGGTAGAGGTTTCCAGGTAAAGCAGACCAACATGATAGGCTATGTTGGCATTGGTCGTATCTACATTATAGAGGCCAAGAAAAATATGCAGGGCAGAGTCAACAAAACCTTCAACGGCCAATGAACCTACCATTCCATTAGCCTCGCCCTCCATTTCATTGGCCTGGACAAACATTTTCCTGAAGTTATCTTTAGTAATTGCAGTTTTATTCCCTTTGCTCTTTTGGGCATTGGCAGTAAAAGGACATAAAAAAGCAAAAAAGCACAATGTAAAAATTGCACACTTTAATAAACGCATAAAATAATGGAGTATTTCCGTCAAAATTTCAAAAACCAACTATTTAAGCCTTCAAAAATATAGTTTTTTTGGTATGGAAGAACTTTTAACTTAATTATTCATTGTTTTATCGCAAAACTATCATGTAATTCCAATAATTTATGTAGCTTTATTACCTAATCAAACTTGGTTAGTTTCAGGCTTTTTACCATTTTTGCAATAATAAAATCAAATTTGAAGTAATACATGCATATTAACCCCGACCTTATACAATGTTACTGATTGCTGATAGTGGCTCTACCAAAACATCATGGCGTTTAGTTGATGAAAACAAGAAGATTTATCATTTTCTCACCGACGGCCTTAATCCTTATTTTAAGTCAGAGTGGGAAATTGCAGAAGAAATAAAAACCGAACTTATCCCAAATTTTCCGCAAGATACAAAGGTTACAGAAATATATTTTTACGGAGCAGGTTGTTCCAGTGCCCATAAATGCGAACTGGTAAGAGAAGCACTTCTGCATTGCTTTCCTCATGCAGTTGCAAAAATAGACCACGATATACTGGGAGCAGCACGGGCTGCCTGCGGAAATTCAGAGGGGATTGTATGTATATTGGGGACAGGCTCTAATTCCTGTTTTTACAACGGGAACAAAATTGTTAGCGTAATAGGCGGCTTAGGTTATATATTGGGAGATGAAGGCAGTGGAGCGCACCTGGGTAAAAATTTGTTAGAAGATTATCTGAACAATGAACTCCCTTTAGACCTGAGAAAGAAATTTGTGATTGCATATCACCTTACTAAGGAAGATATTGAAAAACAGGTATATGAAAAACCCGGCGCCAATCGTTTTCTCGCTTCATTCAGCAGGTTTGTGGGCGAACACAAACAGCACCCATACCTGACAGAACTGATTTATAACTGCTTTGACATTTTTTTGGATAAACATGTTTGCAGGTATCCAGATTATACAAAAAAACAGGTACACTTTATAGGTTCCATCGCGCATAATTACAGCGGTTTTTTAAGCAAGGCTTCGGAGAAAAGAAAAATTACCATTGGCAAAATATTGCCCTATCCTGTAGAAGAGCTTACACTTTTTCACATGGTAAAAGAATAAAAGCCTCTTTTCAGTAAAAATCTGAAAAAAATATCCTTGCAACAGGCAAAAATCTATAGTAACACTATTCCAATGATTATTTTCAGATAAATATCATGTTATTAGTCAATTTATACTATTACTATATACATTTTACAGGCAATAAACTAATATTTTGAGGCAGGGGTTAAGCTATTGTATTTGTTGCCGATTATCAAGTTAATATTTTTCTATATTTGCCGACCCAAATCAAGTAGAAATGCAAAACAAAGGTATTATCAGGTTATTTGCTATATTATTAGCTATTACGTGCGTCTATTATTTTTCGTTCACATATTTTTCAGCCAAAACAGAGGGAGATGCAAAAGATTACGCCCAGGATTATATAAAAAGGCCTGGCGTTCTTAAGCTTGCCGATAATTTTGCAAAAGGCGACTCAGCCCGTAAAAGGATTTTCCTCGATTCTATGTCAGTGGCTGTCAATGACCAATACCTTGATTCTGTTAAGAGCAAGCCGGTTTACGATATGCTTATTACCCAATATTCTTATGAAGAATGCAAGGAGAAGAGCATAAATCTCGGCCTTGACCTTCGCGGTGGTATGAACGTTACCCTTGAAATTTCAGAGGCAGACATTATAAAAAAGATGTCGAATAATAATACCGATATAATTTTCAATAAAGCCATTGCTGCAGCCTCTGATGACCACATGCATTCCACCAGGGATTTTGTTGACCTCTTTGGCGATGAATTCCAGAAACTAAACCCTAACGGTAAACTTGCCACCTATTTCCAGACTATTGAGCTTAAAGATTTTATAACCTATAGCAGCACCAATGAAGAAGTTTTGGCGCTGATAAAGAGCCGCGCTAATGATGCAATCAGCACAGCCCAGCAAACTCTCAGGGCACGTATTGATAAGTTTGGCGTGGCACAGCCCAATATTCAATTGCTTCCGGGTACGGGAAGGATTTTGATTGAATTGCCCGGTATCAGTGATAAGGAAAGGGTAAGAAAACTGTTGCAAGGTTCGGCCGATTTGGAATTTTGGGCAACATACAGCGCTGAGGAAGTGGCCAGCAATATGGATTTAATGAACAAAACACTTGCCAGCATTCTTGCTAACCCGCTAAAAGACACTGCATCGGCAAAAAAAGATTCCACAGGCGGCGTTGCCGTTAAAGATACTGCCAACGCAGGTTCTGCAGGACAAAATAGTATTCACAACCTGTTGGCACGCACAAATACCAGCGATACTACCGGCAAAGGAGCTACCGCAAAAAAAGAAGATTCAACAAAGATTGTTAATGGCAGGCAAAACCCGTTATTTGATTTATTGGGCCATCAGAAACTAGACGGTAAAGAGCCTGAATTGGGTTATGCCCGTTCAGAAGATACTGCTAAAATAGGAGCCTACCTTCGCATTCCGCAGGTAAGGGAATTATTCCCCGCCAAATCAAGGTTTTTATGGATGCGCCCTAAAGATGTAAGCAAAGTTTCTGTTAATGCCAATGATAACTCAACAAAATATTCGCTTATAGCTATAAAAATCACCACACCGAACGGACGCGCCCCATTATCGGGAGACATTATTACAGACGCTCGGCCGGAATATGAACAGCAAGGACAAGGGCACCCGCAGATTGCCATGACGATGACCCCGGCTGCGGCTATTGAATGGGCCAGAATTACCAAAGAAAATATAGGAAGGTGTGTAGCTATTGTACTGGATGATATTGTGTATTCCGCCCCAGTTGTTCAAAATGAAATTACAGGCGGCAGGTCGTCCATTACAGGAAGCTTTACCCCCAAAGAGGCCGCCGACCTTTGCAACATATTAAAGGCCGGACGCTTGCCCGCCCCGGCCCACATTGTTTCTGAAAGTGTGGTTGGCCCTACACTTGGTAAGGAGTCTATTCATTCTGGACTTGTTTCTTTCATCGTTGCTCTTTTGCTGGTGCTTGTGTTTATGGCTTTTTATTACAACCAGGCTGGCCGAGTAGCAGATACAGCCATGTTAATAAACGTATTCTTTGTGTTGGGCGTGTTATCTTCCCTTGGTGCAGTGCTGACCTTGCCGGGTATTGCCGGTATAGTGCTCACTATTGCCATGTCGGTAGATGCCAATATACTGATATTTGAGCGCGTACGTGAAGAGCTTGCCTTGGGCAAAACGCTTGCCAATGCAATTAAAGATGGGTTCGGCTTTGCCAAATACTCCATTATTGACGCCAATGCCACAACCTTTATCCTTGGTATAATACTCTATGCTTATGGTACAGGCCCTATACAAGGTTTTGCCACTACACTCATTATTGGAATACCTACATCCCTATTTACAGCATTGTTTATCACTCGTTTAATGTTTGAACGCACATTGTCGAGGGGAAAAACAATTTCATTCGACAATACGATTACCCGCAATGCCTTCCGCAATATCAAAATCAACTTTGTAAAGCGCAGGCATGTTTATTATGTAATATCAGGTTCAATTTTATTAGGCGGGTTGATTTCGTTCTTGTATCACGGTTATGATATGGGGGTTGATTTTAAAGGCGGACGCACATACGTGGTGCGCTTTAATTCAGCTCCTACTGTTGAAAGTGTTGCTGCCGCACTTAAGCCATCTTTTGGCGGCAAAGCGCCTGAAGTTACAACCTATGGCACCAGCGAGCAGGTTAAGATTACAACTACTTATAAGATTGCAGACCAATCTAAAACGGCAGAGAGCCAAGTTGAAGCAGCTTTGAATTCAGGACTGACCAAGCTGAATAACCCTTATTCCATAATGAGTTCTGAATTGGTGGGTGAAGCCGTTTCCCAGGATATTAAATCGAAAGCTATCTGGTCGGTATTATTTGCCTGTTTGCTTATGTTTATATACATATTCATACGTTTCCGCGGCTGGCAATATGGCCTTGGAGCCGTGGTAGCGCTTTTCCATGACGCGCTTATGATTATGGCGGCATTTACTATCTTCAAGGGTATAGTGCCTTTCTCGCTCGAAATTAACCAGGACTTTATTGCTGCAATACTTACAGTTATGAGTTATTCCATGAACGATACAGTGGTTGTTTTCGACAGGATTCGTGAATACCTGACCAAACGCCATAAACGTGAAATTGATAAGGGAGAAAACAAAACAGAGGTTATTAACTATGCACTTAATGCAACGTTGAGCCGTACCATTAATACCTCGTTAAGCATATTCTTTGTTATTCTGGCTATATTCATATTTGGCGGTACAACCATCAGGGGATTTGCTTTCGCGCTGTTAATAGGCATAGTTGTAGGAACATATTCATCAATCTGTATAGCAACGCCTATTGTAATAGACTTCGACAAGAAGAAAAAGGTAGAAGAACCTAAAACCAGCAAGGTAGTCAGCTAATCCGGCAGAATGCTTAATTTTGAATTCTTATTTGGTTGTTAGAAGAAGTTTTTTTGTGTTTCATTTAAAATTCAACATTTAACATTCAAAATTAATATGTTGTTGTTTCTCGATTTCAGCGGAGGAGAGTTCCTGCTTATTGCTATGGTGTTCCTTATGTTTTTTGGGGCTAAAAGCATTCCCAATATTGCCCGTTCCTTAGGTAAGGCCATGAGGGAATTTAAAGAAGCAGCCAACAGTGTGCAAAGAGATATACAGGAAAGTTCTGGTTTAAACCAGATAAAAGAAGAACTAAACCTCTCACCCGATAAGCCTGCCCAGCAATCTATTCAACAACCTGCTGTCAAGCTTCCCGAAGTTGTTCCTCCCAAAGAGGTTATTCCACCTCAGCCGCAATCGGCACCTCAGCCCCAACAACCGATAGTTGAGCCTAAAGAGGAGGACAAAAAAAATGATGGGGCACAAACAGAATTACCCTTCTAGAATATTGAACATTGAATATTCAATTCTGAAGCCCTAAGTAGTTAATCGGGAATCCTCTCTGTGTTTCTCTGTGCCTCCGTGGTGAATTATTTCTAAATATCGTATCTTTGCATAAGAAATGCTAAATGATTGGGGCCGACAGGTTTTGACAGCAGGTAGAAAGAACAGGTAAGCATGCCGAGCATCGTGAATGTGGCTCGATAATCTCAGTTCTCACAATTACAGACGGCGAAACAAACTACGCCTTAGCTGCTTAATCCAGAAGGATCTAAGTAACTATGTTTCCCGGGAAGCCCCTCCGGCCGGCGTCCCGACAGAAGCATCGAAAATGGCAGGATAGTCAGCATATTGTTCCGGTATGCCGGCGAAACCAAAGGAACTAAGGTGGTAATAGCTCTGTCTTTTAGCGGTTGCCGCACTAAAATTAAATAAGGCTACGCATGTAGAAAGCTTGTTGTTTCCTTGTTTGGACGAGGGTTCGAATCCCTCCGGCTCCACTTTCCCCAATTCAATTTTATTCAATCCCTTTCACATTAAGCCTTTCAAAGAAGGCTTAATTTTTAATTGTTTCAACAGAATTCACTTTTTTACTATATTTGTTTCAACTATTATTCAACATCTTTAAAATGTTTCAACAATGAGAAACTCAATAAGTATAAAATTTTACCTGAATAAATACAGGTTAAAGATGAAACAGCAAAAACAATTGTTAGTAACCATAACAAGCCTAAGATTTCGCAACTTGGTGAATTAGAAAAAGAAATAATTGCTTATGATAAACCTGCTTTTGATGATTCATTCAAATCAGAAAGTCAATTTATAAATGTATTAAAACCTTATTCTTTATTTTTTTCGTTATTCTGTTTTATTATTTTATTTGTAAATGGCCATCCATCTTTTGCTGGGGATAAAAGATTTTATTTAGCATTGTGGTTCTTTAATATTTTTTCCTTTCTTTTTATATGGTCAATATTTGGCTTGAGTTTTTATAAAAAACAATATCCTAAATGGCTTAAATATTTATGTACAGATAAAAAGATAGAAACAAAATTTCTAATAATCTTATTCCTTTTATTTCTATTCCTTTCAGTTCTGATTTTTTTTCAATATGATACTCTATCTAAAAATAGCATTATTGTTTTTTTTAGATATTATGTTCTATTTAATTATTGGAAAGAATATGCAATTATTATGACTGTTTTTATTGCAATATTTCCAATTCTTATGTATATATTTAGACTCCAAATTGATTCCACAAGAACTTCTAAAATATTAGAAGCGAAGTGGCTTGATAAGTTTAATAATGATTTTAATCCAAGATTAACCATTATTAAAAATGCCTTTGACAATCCAGAAGAATTAATGGGAGAGTTAGTTAATTATTTTCAATCAAAAGAGAATACCCAAAATGAAAAAAAGGATAAAATTTGATTTTTAAAATATTTATTCAATGGCTATAATCATTAAAACAAATAACCCGACTGAACTTCTTAGTGCAATTCGTAAGGCAATTGATGAAAAAGCAATATCAACTTGGTCTTATGATGCTGATGGTGATTTTACACATACAGGGCAGTGGAAGTCTCAAGCATGGTTTAGGCCAAAAATCTACCAGAATGAATTAAGATTTGGTTTACTTGGGCCAAAAGATACAACAATGACTTCTTTACTATATGGTATATTTCATGGGCGATTTACTGAAATGCTTTTAATTCATTTTGATAGTAAAATATCATCAATTAATCCAACTGTATATAAAACAGAGCCAGATTTTTTTAATTAATCTCTAAAATTGTAAGTTTCACCAATGTTTCACCAATAAAGTCAAAAAAAGTATAATCCATTGATTATAAGCACTAAGTAAAATAGATATACAATCCCTCCGGCTCCACCGATACAGCAGAAAAAACTTTTGGGTTTTTCGCTTTATCGTCCTGTAGCGAATTTACTTATATATGCTACTCAGCTTTTACCACAACTTTCTATACATAATCGAAAAATCAGTCAGTAACTCCATTGCAATAAAAGACAAACCCTGTTACACAATAACGTGAAACAGGGCTTGCAATAAAATATAATATCAAGTTAATTACTTTCTTTTTCTGGAGTTGACTTATTGCTAAAATCAAATGGAATTATAAGTTTTATGCTCAAATTCCTGCCCATATTAAATACACCTACCCTGTCGGTAGTATAATTCACAGGATAGTACTTAAACCGGCTCATATAATCCATATAAGCAGTATTCATCAGGTTATTGCAAATAATATAGAGCTGGCAAAATTCATGTCCCTGCTTTAAAATATGGCCGCCCAATCCGGCATTAAAAAGCGTATAACCAGCTTCTGCCGCTTTACTGGCAGCATATTCAAAGGGGGTTGAGGCGGTATTTAAGCCGGTATAAGTAGCTGTTTGCTGATAAACATCATTTTGTGTGGCAACGTTAATTACACCAAATCTTACATAAGCATCATTCATAAAAGTGCCAAGTTTTCCAAGGTGGATAATTATATCGCCGGTAATGCGAAGCGGAGGAACAAAAGGCAAATATTTAATTGAATCAGGTACACCAACTAATCCTCCTGTAACATAGCTAACTGTGGAGTTAAGCTCAAGCCATTTAAGAGTTGATGGGTGAATGTCAAGAGATACTTCACCACCTTCCATCTCGGCATTGCCGTTTGTATACTTGAATACAGGTGCATTTGGGAATAAAGTACCATTTACGCTAAGTGCATTACTTGTAGAATCTGTATTTGTAAATCCCTCTTTCTCCAGGACAGATAATGGTAATTTACTTTGTAAACCCTGTGCATAAATAAAATTAGGAATTGTATTATTAAATACATCTACTTCAAAGTTTACATCCTTAGAATTTATTCCGAAAGCAATATCCTCCTCCAGGTTTGTTTCCGGCTGAATATTAGGGTCGCCAATTTCATAAACCACCGTACCGTCATGTACTCCATTTGCTCCGCATTCATTTACATTGGGAGCTCTCCAACCCTGAGCCACATTGGCTTTCATATACACCGAATTAGTGAAATCGTAGGTTCCGCCAATACTCCACGACATACCGCTGAAGGTTGTTGTAAATGGAGTGAATTCTTCAAATGAATTAGGCGAATAGGGCGCAACAGGAACTTGCGGAGTAAGGGTATCAGTAGATATCCAGCGCTCCTGCCCCGTAAAGGTTCTTGTATCGTAACGAAGGCCTCCGCTAAGGTTTAACTTGCCGATTTTTTCGCTTGCAATTGCAAACCCTCCAATCTGGAAGTAATCATAATCAGGAATAAGCTGAACTGTACCAAGGCTTTGAGAGTTTTGATAAACCCCATTTGCCCCGGCAGAAAAATTAAAGTTTCCTATTTGAGGGGCAACATAGCGTACATCATAAGTGGCACCATTCGAAAGATAAAAAATATCCGGGGTATTAGGCTGTGTCGGGTCATTGGTCTCCTGTCTTTGATTTCTCTGATATGAAAAGACAGCTTTTATGCTTCCGTCTCCCATAGCTATACTATTATCCCAAACAAATTTAGTATGTTGAATATGCTGGTATATTACAAAAGGTGTGTAAGATTGTTGCTCCTCCATAGTTGGTAATTCATAGGTAGTTCCCGAACCACCGTTCAAATCAGGATAAGCAACGTTTCTTTCCATTAATCCTGTAGCTGAGTCCCTTGTACCATCTACAATACCAGTCCACATGCTGAAATAGCTGGCGTGCAACTGGCTGTATCCCCATTTCTTATGTATTCCAATGGTTCCATCAGTATTAAAGTTGCTGAACTGGGTGTTTAATGCGTAACCATCATAAGGGTCCTGGTAGGCATGGGCCATGGTATTATCAACACGAAGGCTCCATGAAATTCCTTTCATGGATGTACCTGCCATGTGGGCAACATTTTTTATCAACCCGTTGTTGGTCTGATAATTAAATAAAATATCTCCTTTCATCTGCCCCGCAGGCAGCGGTTCTTCCGGTATATAATTTATTACACCTGAAATTGCATCGGAACCATAAGCAAGGGACCCTGGCCCTTTTAGTATTTCATACCTGTTGACTTCATCGGGGTCAATTTCTATTCCAAATTCATCAAACCAGGGTTGGTCAACCTGCTCAACACCATCGCTTATACTTAGTACACGGTTGTATCCCAAGCCTCTTATCATGGGCTTGGCAATACTTTGCCCGTCTGTCATTGCCGCTATTCCGGGAGTATTAGCTATAGCATCTATAACATTTGTAGATGAGTGCTGGTTCAGGTATTCATTGGTTACATCGGTAGTCGGCTGTGGGTTATGCTGAGCTTCTGCTGCCTTTGAGTTACCGGTCACAACCACTTCATCTTCCTGGAACTCAGATGCAGTAAGAGTAAAATTCCGGTTTACCATTCCGTCAATCTTAATGGGCTCTGAAATAACCTTATATCCTAAAATATGCACTTCCACAACAAAGGTTCCCTTTGGAATATCGGTTATGGAGTAACTTCCGTCAACGGCAGATTGCGCTGCCACTTTAAGGTCCGGGATATAGATAACTGCTCCGGGCAATGCACTGCCATTTGCTGTGTCGGTAATTTTACCGCTTAATCCGTTTTGTGCAAATGCTGAATAGCCCAAAAAAAGAGTAGTGATAAATAAAAATATCTTAATCGTTTTCATAATAGTAAAATTTGAATTGGAGTTAATACCAAAACTTATGTATATATATACAGAAGTAAAAACAGGCATTCAAAAAGAGAATGCACCCTCTAAAAAGAAATTTAGCAGATAGCAGGTGGATGCCAGATATCGGAATACCGGAATATTGATGGTATATTCAATACGTAGGAGTATAGAGTAGTATGGGCTGTTGCAGGGGGTAAAATGCAAACCTTATTAATAGGTTGGTACTCCTTTTGAAAAGCTGAAATAATACTTTCAATATTCTTAGCGCCCTTACTGAAGTCGGAAGGGAATAACAGCTTAACAAAGTTATCAAATGCCTTTACCCACTGTGTTTCGTTCTTATCAGCATAAACTTCAAGAGTATATTTACCCGATGCCTTTGTAATATTTTCAATGTCGTACAACTGGCCCATGTATAAAAACTCTTTATTTCCATTGGTCCATTTCAGCGTATTGAATGTGGTCTCGTCCATAACCAGTTTTCCGGGCGCAGAAGCATTATTTTTCATAACTGAAGCAGCTTCAGACTTTGCAGTGCTTGTAAGAGCAAAATAAACTAACCGGTACCCCGCAAAATAATAAATCATTGCAACAAGCATTGTTATTGCAACAGTACGTATCAATATAGGAGTTTTATTAACCACGATTATTTCCTGCTGGTGGAATCCGGCTTATAATTATCCGGTATCCTTTCGTCAATATATACCCCAGACATATCCAGGTAATTCATTGAATTGGGGCATAATCCCTTTACTGCCCAACGGGTAAGACTATAGTCCTGGTCGTACCAAAGAACAATAATAGGAGCGTCATTCATTGCCAACTGCTCAGCCTGCTGGTAATAGTTATAGGTCTCTTTAATAGTTTTTGCCGACAGCCCCATTTCAATCAATTTATCAAATTCAGGGTTTTTGTAGCGGGTAATATTATAGAACGAAGGTTGTCCGGCTGAATCGGGCACATTAGCGCCATAAAAGAGCATCAGGAAATCTACAGGGCTCGCATAATCGGCAGTCCACCTGCTTCTTATCATATCAAATCTCATATATCTCTCATCTTCTAATTTCTGGCCAAAAGCGGCAATATTGAAATTAATATGGATATTCAGGTTATTTTCAAGTTCTTTTTGCACTTCAAGGGCTACACTTGTATTAACACCGCCACCACTATTGAGTTCAAGAGTTATTGTCGGGAATTTCTTCCCGTCAGGATAACCTGCTTCACTCAGAAGTTTCTTTGCAAGGTCAACATTAAGCGAATCACCTTTAATGTTCGAAATATCGTAATTCTCATCGGGGTTATTTGAATTCATAAAAGTTGGAGGGGTTATACCATGCAAGCCCGGTGCAAATGCCTCTCCTTGCAATACCTCACTAACAATCTTGCTACGGTCAATAGCCAAACTAAATGCTTTACGAACCCTTATGTCGTTAAACGGGGGTTTTGATATATTTAACGCATAGTACTGGGTTGACATTTCAGGCATTCTCGACAGTACATATTTTGGTGGTTTATGCTGGAAATCGGCAATTTGTTCTTCAACCATCTTATCAACCTGGGTTGAAGGCACATTTACAATAAAGTCAAGTTTCCCTTGCTGGAATGCCTTAAATTCATCTGTTCTGCTGGATATGAAGCTAATAATTATTGAGTCAACATAAGGCAACCTGTTACCTAAACTGTCGAACCTGAAATAATTAGGATTAGAGGTAAGTATTATCCTGTTTGAATCGCTTGCCGGGCTATAAATAAAAGGCCCTGTGCCTAAATGCATGCCTTTGCCATATTTTTCGACCGCTTCCTGTGCAAGCACAAATCCGCCTGAACCGGCAAGCATATTGAGAAATATAGGGTTTTTCTTAACCAGCTTTATCTGGATAGTAGAGTCATTAACAATTCTTATCCCGCTGATGCCCGATGATGGCTTGCCTTTTTTACTGCTTTCAAAATATTCATCGGCGCCTTCTACCAATCCTTTAAAAGTAATCGAATATGCCACATTATCAGGGTTTGCCGTGCAAAGTTTCTCCATTGAATATTTAAAATCATTGGCCGTAACTTTTCTGCCCTTTCCATTGGCAAAACAAGGGTCATCCTGGAAGGTTGCATTGCCTGTAATATGAAAGGTATACAATGTTCCGCTTGTATCAATCTCCCAGCTTTTTGCAATATCGGGTACAATTGAAAGGTCCCTGGGGTTGATTTTAACAAGGCCGTCGTATATTTGGCATGATACCCAATAAGATACATTATCATAAATATAATAAGGGTATAAATTCAGCACAGGTGTTTCTTCATTCAAATGAAGTGTTCCGCCATAAAAACGATTACCTTTAGCAGCCTTTAAAGATTTTTCCCCACCAATATGCTTACACGAGTAATTAAAGCATACTATGCATAAAAGGGCAAAAAATAATAATCTTCTCATAAACTTATTTACAGGTCGTTATATTGCAAAAATAATATTCCCTTGGAAATAAACAGCAAAAATAACGTTTTTAGTATGGTAAACGCAAAAAAATAAAAAACTCTTTTAAATATGGAATTAAGTTGTTAATATTGCAGCGCAAAAATTATGAAGACCAATAAAGTAACGTTGGTAGAAATAGTTTTTATATATTTGTGAATATTGTGAACAGGAAAGTGACCAAGTGTTTTGTTTATGTATCTGTTTTTATTTTGGGAATAAACCTTTCCCAGGCAGGCGTTATTGTGCTTGAAGGGAATTACCAGGGTAAAAACTTATATGTTCAGAATCCCTTTGCCAGCAGCGGGGTGGGTTTTTGCGCTTATGAAGTAACCGTTAACGGACAGGTTACCACAGATGAGGTCAATTCAAGCGCTTTTGAAATTGATTTTAAGAACCTGGGAATAAAGCAGGGCGATAAAGTGGTTGTAAAAATTGAACATAAAGACGATTGCACACCAAAGGTTCTCAACCCTGAAGTATTGAAGCCTAAAAGCTCTTTCACTATAGTATCAATAGGCGTAGATGCCAAATCAAGCACACTTAAGTGGACCGCCAAGGATGAAAGCGGTAAACTGACATATATTGTTGAGCAGTTCAGGTGGAATAAATGGGTGAAAGTCGGCGAGGTTGATGGTATTGGAACTGCCGACCCGCATGATTACCAATTTAAGATATCGCCTAATTCAGGAAAAAATAAATTCAGGGTTAAGCAAATTGATTATACCGGCCAACCGCGCATGTCTAACCCTACCGAGTTCACTTCCGATATCCCTGCTGTTTCCGAAGGCCCTGAAAGCGTTAAGGATTTTATTAATTTCTCTTCGCCAACCATGTATGAAATTTACGATGAATATGGCAATATTGCTAAAAGAGGGTTTGGCGATAAGGTTGATGTTACTGACCTGAAGAAGGGTATATACTACCTTAACTACGATAACTCCATGACTCAATTTGTAAAGAAGAAATAATATTTATCTCACTTATTAATAAAACCCGGGGCAATCCTCGGGTTTCTTTTTTTAAACCATCATGATTAAAAAAATTGAACACATCGGAATTGCCGTTAAAAACATTGACAGCGCCAATGCTATATATGAAAGCCTATTGGGAATTCAATCATATAAAACCGAACAGGTTGCCTTAGAAAATGTAACTACATCCTTTTTTTTGGCCGGAGAAACTAAAATTGAACTGCTTGAAGCAACATCAAATGAAAGCCCTATCTATAAATTTATTGAGAACAGAGGAGAAGGCCTTCATCACATTGCTTTTGAAGTGGATAATATTGAGGCTGAAATGGAGCATCTGAAGAAACAAGGATTTACTTTGTTATCTGATAAACCCAAGCGTGGAGCGGACAACAAGCTAATCTGTTTTGTGCACCCTAAAAGCGCCAATGGAGTGCTTATTGAACTTTGCCAGGAAATAAAAAAGTAAATCAGCTTTCAAAATATTCAAACAGGTTTACGTCTTTTGTACAATGCAGGGTTTGAATGCCAACACTGCCTGCTCCATTTATATTTTGAATGGAATCATCAATAAACAGTGTTGAAGAAGCCTCCAGCGAGTTTTCATGCAGAACATGCTGAAATATTACAGAATCGGGCTTGCGCATACCAATTTTACACGAATAGTATTCCTTTTCAAACATCCTCTCCATTACTCCTTTGCCATGTTCTTTATCCATCATCTCCATTACCGCAGGCAAATGTATTTCGTTGGTATTGCTTAGCAATAAAACCTTGTATCTTTTCCTGAGCCGCTCAACCAATTCAACTTTTTCTTTCGGAAAGCCTATAAGTAAAGCGTTCCAAGCCTTGTCAACCTGGCTTTCAGTAGTACCGGCAGGCAGCCATTTAAGCAATTCGGCCCGGAAATGAGATGCCGTAACCTTGCCCTTTTCAAACTCATCAAAAATTCCATGCTGCAATTGCTGCGAATACCGTTGATGGAAATCGGCTGCACCCAGGGCTATAAATGCTTTCTGCGTAAGGGTATAATCAATATCGAACAACACACCGCCAAGGTCGAAGACAAGGGTTGTAATATTTTTAATCTTTTTTTGGCTCATATAATGCACAAAATTACTAATTCCACTGCCTGGTTTTATAAAAAGTCCTCGATGAAATAAATAGAGCGACCCATGAGATTCGTATAGGTTTTTCCTTTGAAAATAATTTGCTCATTTTTGCCCTTTCTTGCCCTTTTTTGTCCATTTTGAGGGGTGGTGTTTTTGCAAGTAACTGATTTATAGTACTTTGCATTTGTCCATTTTTTGTCCATTTGGACAAATTTATTTTCTCTTTTTTAGTCTCTGTTTTGATTTTATTTTCAACACAGAGTCATTACGCTTCGGTTATGATGCTGATTAATGACGATAAATGTCATAATTCTGACCTGAAAGCGTCAGTAATATTTATCGTCAGCAAGCACAGAGTATAAATCAACGCAGAGGTTCACAGAGTTTTTCATTGCTGATTATTCGCGTCATTATTTGTTTTTTATCGGTACTCATGATTGTTAATTCCTAATTGTTAATTAACCCAGACTTCCCCTGAAATTAGCGTTGCTTCCAACAATAAAAATGCAATCCCGTAGCAATGCGGGATAATCCCGAAAAAATCATCGGGGTTGTAAATCCCGACATTTATCGTCGGGGTTAACCCCAAACCTGAATGTGGCGGTTTGAGGCGGAACTTGGCGGTGATTTCGGAGGGTTGCTTCCCCTAAATAACCGAGTAATCCCGCCCATAGCGGCGGCGGGAAACCGCCACTATTTTTAAAAAATGCACACTTATGTCCCGCAATATCTGCGGGATGCATTTTTTCTATTGTTTTGATAAATTCTTTAGCATTTTTCCTGAAGAATGGCACACTTTGGTCCCGCAATATCTGCGGGATGCCATTTTCTAATTTCCTGCTGATTTTTTTAGCAGTTTTCCTAAAGAATGGCACACTTTGGCACACGGTTCCCAGAAAATGTGTGCCATTTATTGTAAAAACGTTATTATTTTTCAAACACACTTTTCTCATTTACCCCTAATTAGGTATCTGCATCCTGGCTATGTCAAAGAACATTTTTTAACCACACAGTGCAAAGTAAACAACCCGCAAAGTTGTTTCCCAGTCTTGATGCGATATACTAATTCCATGAAGTTGTTTTATACCAGTAGCAATATTATGCAAGGAACGAAGTTTCCAAGCGTTGTCAACAAGTCCTGTAAAATTTATATGATTCCGAACATCACTGGTGGCTCTTTCAAAAATCATATAATATACATTGGCCACCATAAAACCTTTGAAATTCTCAAAGGAGGCTTCCAATAGTTTTGAAACTTTGGATAAGTTCTTATTATTACATCTCAATAAAATTTCTTTTTCATATTCGTAAGTATTTAACATTTCAGCCAAAGCTTTTGATAGGTCAACATCCTCATTTAGAAATGAAAGAATATTAATCGCTTTCAAAAAACCTTGCTGACCATCCTTTTCTACTGTATAACACACGGAAAAATTACCGCCTGTAGCCCCAGGTTTGTTTTTTGCTTTTTCTATTACATTCCAGCCTGTTTTTAGAGTTTTTCCTGCTAGGGCATGAACTGCACTTATTTGGTCTTCAGGTAAATCTAGTAAGGGATTGCTCATGCTTTATGGGTTTGTTTATTCATTAATCAACATTATCAAATATACCATTAATTAGGATGCTAAAAATCATTAAATTCGGATTATGGCCGATATTGTTTCAAAGGAAAGAAGAAGCGAAATAATGTCCAAGATTAGGGGAGTAAATACTAAACCCGAACTCGTGGTCCGACAATACCTATTCTCGAAGGGCTTTAGATACACCCTGCATAATAAATCACTGGCTGGAAGGCCAGATATATCTATCAAGAAATACAACTGCCTTATATTCGTTAATGGCTGTTTTTGGCACGGTCACACAAAATGCAATATTGCCCATAGACCAAAAACAAATAAGAAATTCTGGAATGCTAAAATTCTTGGCAATATCAAAAGGGATAGGGAAAACTTACGAGAGTTGAGGAAAGAGGGCTGGAAAGTAATAGTAATATGGGAATGCCAGCTAAAAAGCAAACAACGAGAAAGAACTTTACAACAATTGGTTAATAATATTTTACCATAAACTGTCTCGCAACTGGTTTGAAGAATTAAATTTGACAAGTTTGACTTTATAGCACTTTCAAAAGACAAGTATGCTTGACCAATATAGAAATACACCAACACCATATTTAGAAGGGGAGCTCCAAGTAGATGAAGGTTTTCAAGTAAAGCCTTCATCTACTATCAAAATCCCTAAAAGGTGTGGTATTTACTCCTATTTTTCAGGTGCTGGTTTCTTGGACCTCGGCTTTGAAAAATCTGGGTATGAGGTATTGTCAGTTAATGAGATTCATAAGCCATTCGTAGAGATATATAAGCATTCTCGACATAAGATGGGCATTGCGCCACCTAGATTTGGTTACCATGCGGAAGACATAGCTGAAGGGCTGAACAAGAAAAATTTGGAGTCAATTCAGAATCAAATTAAGCAACTTAGAAAAGAAGGCCTGACCATAGGCTTCATAGGGGGGCCGCCTTGCCCTGATTTCTCAGTCGGGGGTAAGAACAAAGGTAAAGATGGAGAGAATGGGAGGTTATCTGGAACCTATATAAATCTTATTGCTAAAGCAAAACCCGATTTCTTTTTATTTGAGAATGTTAAAGGCTTGTGGCGCACAACCAAGCATAGGATGTTTTACGAATCATTAAAAAAGAAATTAAGCAAAGAATATACGATGACAGAACGGCTTATAAACTCAATGGAATATGGTGTTGCCCAAGACCGTGAAAGGATAATATTGGTTGGATTCAGAAAAGATTACTTGGAACAAAATGATATTGAAATAAAAAACTTCGACTGGTTCAATACAATAAAATATAAAGCAGAAACGGTCAAAACACTTAATTGGCCTACCAGTTCCCATTTCTCGGAAAATGGAACCGCTAAAAAGCCGACTGGAATAATTGAAGAGTTAACCGTAAAGCATTGGTTTATTCAAAACGATGTTGAGAAACATCCTAATGCAAAAAACTATTTTCAACCACGTCAGGGGTTGGTAAGATTTCAACAGGTATTGGAAGGTGATGATTCAAGAAAATCATATAAGCGTTTGCACAGGTATAGGTATTCACCTACAGCAGCCTATGGCAATAATGAAGTACATCTACACCCTTATAAGGCTAGAAGAATTTCTGTGGCAGAGGCTCTGGCAATTCAGTCCCTTCCTAAGGAATTTGAAATGCCATCCCATATAACCTTAACTGATATGTTTAAATCAGTAGGTAACGGGGTTCCTTTTTTAGCTGGTAAAGCTTTAGCTGAAAACATTATGGAATTTCTATCCAAATCAAAAACATCTAAAAATGGAAAAACTTTCAGCGGCAAATCTAGTAAGGTTCATAGCACAGTTGCCTAAAGGGCAAGCCTTTAATTATATAACCACAAGTACACATACTGTAGTAACAATCGATACGATTGAAGGCCCAGAAGGTCCTATAAAAATTCATCGTTGGGACCCTACTAAAGGTGGAAAACCAAATAATACTGTAAGTATATCAAAGGAAATGTTGTGGCGTATTGCTAATGCTATCCTTCCAAACCAACCTGTAAACTTTGACCGAGTATTAGGGGCATCATATAATACACGTTCAGCTCTTGAATCATTGTTGGCATATACCCCACAATTTTATTATTGTCACCCTAAAAGGATAGAAATTATTTCAGATACAAGTTCTATAAAAGAAGGGCATAAACATCTTATTTGGATGCCAGAGAAACCCCATAAGAATGGGATATTGCAAGAATTTGAAACTGATGTTGTAATCTCTGAACTTCCTATACAAGTACAATATGATTCACTTCAACTACCTACTGGGCTTGATACAAGTGGCGTAAGTGTTGATGTTCAGAGGCGGCATGCCCAAATGCAGATTGCGCTTATTGAAATTGGTCAACAATTAAATTTCAGGACTTGGGTGGCCGCAAATGATAAAAGCATAATGTATAACCAGAAAAGAATTGGTGAAATGCCTTCTGTAGTTCCTGACTTAAGGAAAGAGAAAATGTTATTGGCGTATGCGGATGCTGCAAAAGCAGCTAACCTGATAGACTGTATTTGGTTTAAGAACGGCACATTAATGCCAGCTGTTATGGAAATTGAGCATTCAACTGGGGTCACTTCTGGCTTGGATAGGATGAAAAACTTCAAAGGGTTATTTCCACCATTCCCAACAAGATATGTTATAGTTGCTCCAGATGAAATTAGAAATAAGGTGGTCCAAGAAGCAAATAAGCCACATTATAAGGATATGAATACAAGGTTCTTTGCCTATAGTGCGGTTGATGAGCTTTATTACTTGTGTAAAAAAAGAAGCCTCAAGGGTGTTACGGAAGAATTTCTTGATTGCTTTATGGAGCCAGTAGTAATGAATTAATGTTCTTTACTAATGAATAAGCCAGACCCAGCCGAAATCCGAAAAGCCAAATTATTCCATGATGAGCTTGTTAAATATCTTGAAGAATACGAGGATTACCTTTTAACTGTCAAGCTCGACTCAACCCTAGTATCCCATAAAGCGATAAACCATGAGTTCATAAACTTCATATATAACCACCACCTGATTTCAGATTTCGACCAAATTACCGTCCCACTAGTCAATTCAAAGTTCTTGGCTTATTTTAAGAAATCCAATAAGCTAGAAATATCAAACCAAGAAATGAAAACAATCTTAAGGGGCTTCTTTGTTTTCCTATATGGTAAACATGGCATCAAAAATGAAAGGGTGATGAAAGGATTAACAGTCAAGGCTAAAGGCTAAGGTAATTTAGAATCAAATCAATATCCTCTACTCACGGCCATTAATTGGGCCACCTTGTTGTGGTGGTTGCTGCTGTTGTGATTGTCGCTTAGGCTGTGGTTGCTGTTGTGGCTGAGGGGTTCCATTCTGTGGCGGTCCATCTTCCTTTTTTATTTTGGTGTTTTTAAGCAGATTTGCTTGACGTGGGGTTATTCGTATTTTCATAGGTTTCTTTTATTATAAATACCAACAGTGGGCGGTAAAACCAAGCCATTTTGAATTTCTCATCTGGAGCCTCAACAGGCCACTTATTCGCTTTGGGGATGTCATGCGCCAATTACTGGAAGATGGCTTCCCCATGCCCAGATAATGGGCCTTGCTGGGTATTTTCTGGCAAATGGTGTCAGTATTCACACACACATCAGATTTCATGGGTCTAAATCGGCCATTTTTGGCCATAATCGCATTGTGGGGCTTGCCAGTCTGAAAATCATGGGTACGATACGGTACGGAAAGGTACGGTAAAGTACAAAAAGGTACGGTTAAAACCCTGATAACTTGTCCATGGTAGATTCTTGGCCTCAGCCTTATTGGTGAAACCACTATCTGGGTAATCTTGTTGCTGTCCCATTGCAGTAAGCGTAAAAGCAAGGGATAGTATTAGAATTAATAGAGGCTTCATATATTAGTAGGTGTAGTCAGCAAGGGCTATCATTTTAGAATTTTTACCGTTTTTCTATTATTTCACCATTGATAAAATAATGATAAAACATATACTTATTGCTTTTATTCTGATAGTATCTTACTATTCCATTCAGTTTGCCAGCTTTGTAAACACCCAAATCATAGTACGGGGCGTTAGTATCTGTTGTCAGTATGTGTACGCCTAACTTATAGGGATTAGAATTTAATGTTTTAGTTTCAAAGGTATAATACTCTATCCACTTCCCTTCCTTTAATCCATTCACTATTAAATTTTTAGCTTCAGCCTTATTGGTAAACCCACTATCGGATAAGCTACCTTGCTGTCCCATTGCAGTAAGGGTAAACAATAGAGATACAAAGATGATTAAATAAAAGTTTGAAGTGGCTTTGGTTTTCATAGTGGTAAATTTAATCAAAAAGGATTAATTAATCAAATTATGCCCTAGCTCAGGCGGTTAGAGCAGATGAGGCTAAATTTGTAAAAAGTAATATATTTAATACACTCTAATTCATACAACATTATATGAAAAGAAAGAAGAAAAAGACACTTCCACCTGATTCACCTGCTGCAAACTTATCGCAAGAAACAATTTGGAAATTAATGGAAGGGAAAGGTAATTTGGTTATTACGTGTACGATTGGCATTAGGGATAAAGTTGCGAAAATTAAATCTGCAAGAATTGTATTTCCTGAAAAGCCCAATAAAAAACTAGAGCAATAATACTGTGGTTAGAAAGCCATACCATTGCTTAAAAATACTTTATGGGATAAATTTCTTTTTATTTTAGTTGACCAAATGGAAGATACCAAAGAAATACTTAAAGAAATTAAAGAACTGAGGTCTTTGATAACCAAGTTAACTGGAATCCCCGACCAATCTGGCAAAGAGCCATTTTCCAACGAGGCCATTGAAAAAGCTGCAAAGGAATTTCAAAAATTGACCATTGCACGTGATGAATGGATAGATTCATACAGTATCGATAAGTACATTAAAGGTGCTCCGTATAATGTCGGTAATTTCATAAGGGACGAATTCAATTTCACAAACTGCTTCAAGAGGGGTCACAAATATTACTATTTCCGAGACGATATAATTGCCTTAGGCAAAGAACTCAAAAAAAGGAATGTTAACCTTGGCAGATATATGGAGTTAAAAGCCGACCAGCAGAAACTTGAGAGTTACATTACAAGTATTTTTCAAAACAAAGGCGAAAAGCGTAAAAAGAGAAAATTTAAAGTGCCCAAGGCATTAATGGATATAAATAGCACTCCCCCAAAATTGCCAGCTCCTGAAGTACTAAAGGCTGAACTTGAAAAATTAAAGGAAGAGTTCATTCAGTTGAAATTATCCGAATATATTGACATCTATAAAGGCTCTTATGCCTTGTCAAAGGGCTTATGGGACATACATAAGTTTATTGAACCTTCGATGCGTAAAAAGATACATACCTGGGTATCGGATTTTAATCTGGTAACACGCCTAATACTTGAGACCACAAAGAAGAAAGAGGTGTTCAACCCAATACCTGAAAGTGAAATGATTAAGCTTTAAATCAACTATCCTTTCTCTTGTACTTTTCAATCTTAAGGACTTCTGATTCCAGATACATTGCTCTTTTCCTTCCTTTCACTAATTGAGGCTTTACCACTCCCTCGTTTATTGCCTTGAGAAATCTGGCGTTGCTTATTCCCATCATTTTTAAAGCACCTTCCCTCGTTAATAATTGGTCTTGCTTCATTTCCTCTTTAATAATGACTCTTAGCTTTTCAAAAAACTCATCTGGTGAAATACCATGCAATAATATTGTTTCCATATTTAATTTTTAGATTTTAATTATAATTAAAATTATTCTAAGTGTGGTTGTTGGCCCATAGCTCAGACGGTTAGAGCAGCGGACCCAAAAAATCACTTCTCATTTTATTATCTTTGTAAATCGTTTTTTGAAAGGACAACACGCCTTTGACAATAATAGCTTTAGTAACCTATCAAATGAGACTATTCAAACTAATAACCACTTGTCTTTTTGCAACCATTTACGCTTCTTGCCTTTACGCACAAGAAGATTTTAAGACAGTGAAAATTGGCAAGCAAGTATGGATGGCTGAAAACTTGAACGTATGCACATTTCAAAATGGAGATACAATTCCAGAAATAAAAGTTGATTCGCTGTGGTACAAAGCTGGGTTTGAAGGTAAACCTGCATGGTGTTATTATAATAATGATTCAGCAACTGGTAGAAAATACGGGAGACTATATAACTGGTATGCCGTAAATGATAAACGAGGCTTAGCCCCTAAAGGTTGGCATATTCCAAGTGATACAGAATGGGTTGTTTTAGCAACTTATTTAGGCGGAAAGGATTCGTGTGGGAAAAAAATGAAAAGCAAAACGGAATGGGCAGAAAATGGCAATGGGGATGATAGTAGTGGATTTAATGGTTTACCAGGCGGAGAACGTGCAAAACCATTTAATTTCTTTTTATTTAGTAAAGGTGGTTTTTACTGGTCCTCTACTGAAAAAAATTCTAAGAGTTCATGGAACCGAAGCTTATCATATACTGGACCTGAGATTTTCAGAGCTAATTTCAACAAGTCACAAGGAATGTCCATTAGGTGCATCAAGGACTAGTTTCAAAATAACAAGTTGGCTCTACTCCCACAAGCAAATGAAAGGGCAAGTAATAGCTCAGACGGTTAGAGCAGCGGACCAGAAATTATCTCCTTTATCATTATCTTTGCATATCGTTTTTTTGAAAATATTGCACACCGAAACCGTACACCTCAAATAAAAAAGCACCTACGAAACTCGTAAGTGCTTGATATTTAAGTGGGCCCAGCAGGACTTGAACCTGCGACCAACGGATTATGAGTCCGCTGCTCTAACCGTCTGAGCTATGGGCCCTTAATAAAAATAAGGCTGCGAATTTAGCAGAAAATTTGATTTTGTTCTGATTCTATAATAAAATTATAGTTAACCTATGGCCAATCCTAAAGTGCGCCTTGCATTTTATCAATTATTAAGCTGACCTATATCATTGCCGGGCTATTGCAGGCGGCATAATTTCGCAGCAGAAAAATTCACAAAAATGACCTTAATCTTATAAAACAACTCATTAAATTATATGAAAAACACATTGAACCAACAAACAGAAATGCTGAAAAAAAACATGGAAACCGTTTCGCAAAAATCAAAAGAAAGCATAAAAAACCTGGTTGATGCCAATACCGAAAGCTTTAATTCAGCTTTTGAGGCTAATAATAAAACCTTCAGTTCCATAAGCAAGGCGCTTTACGATAATGAGCTCGACCCTGCTATTGCCCGCAATATAAGGAGCGCGTATGCCAAAGGGCTCAAACTGTCGGAAGATACCATTGATTCTATTATTGACGCACATACCAAAAACCTGGGCCTTTCTGTTGATTTTACCACTAAGTTCGTTGATGCTATCAGGCAACAAGACCTGGGTACCGATGAAGGTGTTGAAAATCTTTTAAACCTGGTGCAGGAAAACCTCGATAAGACAACCAAATTATCATTTGATAACATGCAGAAGTTCGCATCGGTATATAATGACCACCTTAACCTGGCTTTGAACTTCAACAAACAGTTTGCCGATATATTCAGCGCGCAAATTGACGCCATGTTCAACCTGCAAAAAAAGAACCTGGCCCCATTTTATTCCACTGGTAAGGTTGAGAAACCAGCAGAAGCTGTAAAGAAACCGGTATTGGAAAAAGTAAAAGCATAAACTGATTTAAAGTATCCTGAGGGGTACTTACCTATAAACCCGTCCGAATGAAAAGTTTGGGCGGGTTTCTTTAATTAACTTAAGTTGCGGCCTATGAAAATTGGTAGGATTCCTCACTTCGTTCGGAATGACAGACTGACATGAGCCTTAGAGGGGAGGGTGGGGGGGGGGGGGGGGGGGGGGGG
>JBKQUY010000076.1:0-62793 GCA_052325425.1 Bacteroidia bacterium
TTCTCTGTGCTCTCTGTGTTAAAAATGTTTTTTAAAATGGACCACTTCTATTTGCCTCTTGCGGATAACGTGGAGGGGGGGGTATAAAATGGCCAAAACAATGCCAAAAGATGCCAAATAGTGCCAAAAGATGCCAAATCATGCCAAAGATGCCAAATTATCTAACCTTTACAGCGATGACGGAACTAACACCTTACATACTCCTTATCCCTTACTCCTTACCCCTTATGACTAACGCCTGACTACTGATTACTGACAACTGATTACCTTTGCATAGTAAAACAGATTTATCATGAAAATATCATATAACTGGTTAAAGAGATATGCTGCTATAGAACTGCCCCCGGTTGAGGTAGGCAAACTGCTTACCGGAATAGGCTTGGAAGTTGAACATGAGGAACCATTTGAATCAATAAAAGGCGGCTTAAGCGGATTGGTTGTTGGCGAAGTTAAGACCTGCATTAAGCACCCTAATGCCGATAAGCTGTCCTTGACTACCGTTGATGTTGGCGTAGATAAAATATTGAATATTGTTTGCGGGGCATCTAATGTTGCTGCCGGGCAAAAAGTAGTTGTGGCAACCGAAGGCGCTACGCTACATCCTTTCGGAGGAGAGCCTTTCACCATTAAGAAAAGTAAAATAAGGGGCGAAGTATCAGAAGGTATGATATGCGCTGAAGATGAAATAGGCCTCGGCGCTTCTCATGCCGGTATTATGGTATTGCCTGCTGACACAAAAGTTGGTCTGCCTGCTTTGGAATATTTTAAGATTTACAGGGATACGGTATTTGAAATCGGCCTTACTCCAAACCGTGCCGATGCAATCTCGCATATTGGTGTTGCGAGGGATTTGGTGGCTGCCATTAATTTTTCCCGCAATTCTGCGGGACTTCGCTTCGCTCAGCCTCAATCTCAACCTTTATCTCTGTCAATTCCTGAAACCGGTAAACACAGCTCACCTGGTAAGGCGGAAATAGAAGTAACCATTCAAAACCCGGAAGCCTGCAAAAGGTATTGCGGAATTACGGTCAGCGGAATTAAAGTAGAGGAATCTCCGCAGTGGCTGAAAGATTACCTGTCTGCCATTGGCTTGCGCCCTATAAATAACATAGTGGATATTACCAACTTTGTTATGCACGAAACAGGGCAGCCATTGCACGCTTTTGACGCGGATAAGATTAAGGGACATAAAGTAATTGTGCGTAAAGCCAAAGCCGGTGAAACCATTGTTACCCTCGACGGAACCGAACGCAAACTGCATACCGATGACTTGCTTATTTGCAATGAAAGCGAAGCCATGTGCATAGCCGGTGTTTATGGAGGAATTGAATCGGGGGTGAAAGAAAATACCACCAGGGTATTTATAGAAAGCGCCTGTTTCGACCCATCGCATATACGCAAAACTGCCCGCCGTTACGGGTTGCATACCGACGCTTCTTTCCGGTTTGAAAGGGGGGTGGATATAGGCAATACGTCCTATGCTATGCGCCGCGCCGTTGACCTGATGCTCGAACTATGCAAAGGTATAACTGTTTCAGCCGAACAGGATATTTATCCTGTGAAGGCCGAAGAGAAAAAAATGGAATTTTCAACTTCTTATGGCCGGAAGCTTTTGGGGCATGATGTAAGCGATAAAGAAATGGAAGATATTCTGAACGGGGTGGGTATAAAAATTATTTCACGCAATGGTGAAAACTGGATGTTGTCCCTTCCTACTTATCGCATGGATATTACTTCGAGGGCAGATATAGTGGAGGAGATTGCCCGTTTTTACGGCTTCAATAATATACCTGTACCGCCGGCAATTAAACTACCCTTGGTACATTCCAGGGGAATAAGGGCCGATAAGGTATATGAGGAAATAAGCCTGTTGCTTACCGGGAATGGTTTTACCGAGGTAATGAATACTTCTCTTACATCTTCCCGGTTCGGAACAGATTCCTCAACAGTAAAACTGGCCAACCCGCTCAGCTCTGACCTGGATGTGTTGCGCGGCGCCATGCTTAATAATGGCCTGGTGTGCATTGCCCGTAACCAGAATAACCAGCAGGCAGATTTAAAACTTTTTGAATTTGGCAGAACATATACCAAAAGCGACAAAGGTTTTTCAGAAGAGGAGCATTTATCATTGTGGGTAAGCGGAAATAAAGCAAGAGAATCGTGGAATGCAAAACCTTCGCTTGTTGATTTTTATTACCTGAAAGGATTTGTAGGGCAGGTGCTTGAGAAAATAATAGGGAAAGTGTCATGCGAAGAAAAAGCGTTGACTGATAACAGTTCTTTTGCAAATGGCATTGTTTTATCATATAAGGGTAAAACCCTTGTATCTTATGGTGAAGTCAGCCATGTTATTCTTAAAAATCATGATGTAAAAGGTGAAGTGTATTACGCTGATTTCAACTGGAAGAATATGTTGAGCCTTATTCCGTCAAAACAAGAAATTAAAGAAATTGTCAGGTTCCCCCAGGTGTCGCGCGACCTTGCCCTTGTAATAGAGAAGAATATACAATTCTCCCAACTGAAGCAATTGGCTTACCAGGCAGAGAAGGAACTGCTGAAAGAAGTATCGGTATTCGACGTATATATGGGCGATAAGGTAGAGCAGGGGAAGAAGTCGTATGCTTTGAGGTTTTTGCTGCAAAGTGAACATAAAACACTCACCGATAAAGAAATAGATAAAGTGATGGAAAAATTAGTAAAGGTTTTTGAGGAGAAAGCCGGAGCGGTTGTCCGTACAAAATAGAGATTCATTATATCTTCATTTTCAGGTAGTAACTTAGGAGTAATATTTAATATGAACTGCCATGAAAAAGATTGTTGTAATGCTCGTTGTCATGGGTTTTGCAGGCTTACTTTTTTCACAAACGACATCGAAAACACCACCTGAAACTAAGAAAACACCGCCTGCAACCAAAAAAACACCCCAAAAAACTAAAAAAAGGAAAACTTATTATCAACATCATATTATTTATCACAATGATAGTGACACCACAAATAGAAAAAAAGACAATACAAAAAGAAAAAAAGTTTATTGATTTACTGAAATGCCTGAAGGGGATAAAGTCCCTTTCTTTATGTACATCTCATTATGAATAATATCGTTGCTATATGTTTGGATTACCGCTTTAAGTATTGCAGAAAGAGAATCTCTTACCAATGGCTTTTCTTTTACAAGATTATGCGTAAGCATGCTGTCTTTTTGGTAATTATATAAAGCTGTGATGCGGTTTCCTTCCAATTGCAGGCAATAAGGGTTTCGGCAAACCTGGTAAATGTCGTTAATATAGCTGATAGCGAAGTGTGCCGATGTTGAATCGAAGGCGCTGTTACCAAATGAAAAATATGGTTTTGGATAATGAAGGAAACTTAGTATGGATGGCATAATATCAATCTGCTGAATGGTTGTATGCGATACACCTTTAAGGTTGGAATGAGGCATGTAAAAGATAATAGGCAACTCATACATACCCAAACGATTTGAATAATATGGGTCTTCACTTGGTCCGGCATGATCAGCTACAAAAACAAACAAAGTGCTGTCGAACCAGGGTTTGTGAGAAGCCGTTTGGAAGAACTCTTTCAGAGCCATATCGCTGTAACGGACACATTTCAATATTTCCATTTCCTTGCCAATGCGCGGGAATTTACTTTTATATTTTGCAGGTATTTTGAAAGGATGATGCGAAGAAAGGGAGAAAATAGCAGCATAAAAAGGTTTATGAAGCGTATCTAAATTCCTGGCAAAGTACTGGAAAAACGGTTCGTCCCAGATTCCCCATGCATCATAATCCTTGTCGTTATTGTATTCTGTGCGTCCGTAATAATGTTTAAATCCCCCTTTTTTGCAGTACGATGTAAAGTCCATGGTTCCATTGGTTCCTCCATGGAAGAAAGCCGTTGCATAACCTTCATTACCCAGCAGGTTTGCAAGGGAATTTATCGAATCCTTGCTATAACGTGAAGTGATATAAGCTTCATCCATCCATGATGGAATTCCTGCAGTAACCGAAGGAATGCCTTCAATTGATTTTTTGCCGTCGGAATAAGCGTCGTCAAAGGTAAGCGATTGTGAAATAATGGAATCGAGAAAAGGCGTATTGGTTTTATGTCTTTTATTTAATGCGCCAATATATTCTTTTGAAAAGCTTTCGAGTATAATAGTAACCACATTATACTTTCTGAATGTTCCTCCCTGCGGCATTTTATAAGTCGAATATATTTTCTGAGCGGCAACAGGGCTTAAATATTTATGCTCTTTCAGCGGCGGTACGCCAATGGTTTTCATAATACTGAACGGAGTATTTATTACCAGCGGAATATCATGCGCGGGTGCGTAATAGGTTGCATCGAGCAGTGAAATTGGCTTATCCTGCCAGCCACCCCTGAAACCTAAAAATAACAGGGCAAATAATACCATGTAATACGATATAGATGTTGCTATATAATTTTTTGTATTTACAAATGGGCGTTTTCTTTCGGTGAGAGTATAGAGAAAATAGGTAAGCAGAACCAATGCTACCCATAATACTAAAACATACCAGAAGTCTTTAAACACACTTGGCATTAAATCAGCCGAGTCGCTGCCCAGGCTAAGGAATTTGAATATATCGGCAGTGGAACGCCTGTAAGAAAACGGGAAAAATACGGCATCGCCGAACTGCATAAAAAAAATCAGGCCGTTTACCAGTATAAAAAGGGCTTTTAGCACACCACGGCGGTAAACTCCATCTTCACGGCCCAAAGGAAGTATGCTTAAAATTATAAACGGTAAATTGAATGCTATAATGGCTGGCACATCAAACCGTAGTCCGATGAACATGTAATAAAGCAATTTGTGAAAATCTACAGAAGCGAAATAGTTGTGATTGAAAGCGAAAAAGAACACCCTGCAAAGCTCATAAGGAATAAGCAGGAGAAGAAGCCTTTTGACTAATGTTTTGCAATAGAGAGGTATATTTACCATACAAACATCTATAGCATAATTTTAACTGTCATTTCATTTCATTGAGCACCTGTGTCGCCTGGAATAATTCGTAGTCTTTTGTAATTTGCTTCAACCTTGTATTTTCCGATTTTGCTTCAGAAGAATCCGATTTCATTTTAGTCGCTTCCTGCCCTATAGGATAAATCGAATAGGAATTTGTTGCAAGCTGCGGAGTTTTATTTTCTCCTACATCAATTTGCTTAGTGGTTTCAGGCTTGCCATCAGCGGACAAAATTACCGCGCCGGGAACCGGTTTGTTGATTGATTCAAACTTCTTGTCTTCTTCGGTCTGTTGTTTCTCTTCCTTACGGTACTGGTCAATATTCAGAGAATATAATGTCTTATCATGCCTCTTTTTATACTTAATAGCTTCATCATGTATAAGCTGGAAGATAGAATCATTCTCGGTGCGCTGGTCAAAATCATTCTGAAGTTTTGATATTTCAGGCGGGTTGGGCCAATAGTTATATGGTACACGCTGTATTTTATCTGAATTAATCGGGCAATCTTCATCCTTTTCTTTTGGGTAAAGGAATTGATAGGCATCGGGCATGGGTATATCAGGAGTAACTCCGTCTTTCTGTGTTGTTCCGCCGTTAATCCGGTAGAATTTGCTTATGGTAATTTTTACAGAGCCCAAAGGAGTCAGGTCTTTAAATTGCGGGCTGATGTAATCATCAAGGTTGAACATTTGCTGAACCGTTCCCTTGCCGTAAGTCTGTGTACCCATAATAATTCCACGTTTATAATCCTGTATGGCAGCAGCGAATATTTCAGATGCCGACGCGCTTCCGCCGTTAACAAGTACAACAAGCGGGCCGCTGAATACAATAGAAGTGTCATTATCCGACATCATCTGCGCATTCTTATCCTGTCCTTTTACCTGCACAATCGGCCCTGTTGAAATAAACAGGCCGACCATTTTAACGACATCCTGCAATGAGCCTCCTCCATTATCACGAAGGTCCATAACCAGGCCCTGGGCGCCTGCTGCATTCAACTCTTTCAGCAATTGTTTTACATCAGAATAGCATGTCCTTGAGCCGGTGCCATCGTAGTTTGTATAAAATTCGGGTAGGCGTATGTAGCCAATCTTTTTACCGTCTTCGTCAATCATGGCATCGTGGGCGTAAGTGTCTTCCAGGTGTATTATGTCGCGCACCAGTGTAACAACCTTAATGGAATTATCAGGTTTTTTAATGGTAATTCTTACTACCGTTCCTTTTTTGCCTCGTATAAGCTGAATGGCATCATCAATACGCATACCCTGCACATCAACCGGGTCGCCTGTTGCCTGTGCCACTTTAATAATAATATCACCTTCTTTAATTTCCCCGTTTTTCCATGTAGGGCTGCCGGGCACTACCCGCGCAATAGTGATGTTGCCATTCTTTTCCTGCAATTGTGCACCGATTCCTTCCAACTGTCCTGACATGGTAATATCAAAGTTCTTTCTGTCGGCAGGAGCAAAATATTCAGTATGCGGGTCGAATGCATTGGTTATGCAATTTAAATAGAATGAAAGGCGGTCCTGGTCAGTTTCTTTTGCAAAGGCGGTCCAGGCTTTCCGCGCTCCGTCCAGTTCCTTTTTGCGGGCGTCCTTTTCATTTTCTTCAAAGGTTTTTATTTTTACAGAGGTGTCTTTTTTCTCTTTTGCTTTTTCCTGGTTGTTCAGGGCTTCTGCAAGGCTTACCATAACCTGGTATTTCAAAAAGCGCCTCCATTGGTCATGCAGTTCAACAGTATCTTTTGAATAACTCATTTTATACGGGTCGAGCTGTACATTTTCATCAACCGAAAAATTCATTGGTGTTGCCAAAACTGATTTTGTATAGTTCGAATCTTCCCCCCTGCGCTTGGTGTAAATAGAATTAACCAGATCGTAAAATTCAAATGTTCCCACTTTTAATTCATCGCTGATTTTATATTCATATTTTTGAATTTCTTCCATATCGCCCTTGGTAAAGAAATCCTTACTGTCGAGGCGTTTTAAATACATTTTATAAACCCTTTCCGATAAAGTATCATCATAATTGAGCGGGCTGTAGTGCATATTTTTCAGCCCCGACATCATTAATTCGAGGGTGGCTTTTCTTTTATCGTCAGTGCCGTTGGGCAGGTGTAGGACAGCAAATATGGTTGTGGATGCAGTTAAAGCAAGCAATATATAGAGCGAAAGCCTCGTTTTGTTCATGAAGTTGATTATTCTTTTCATAAGTTACAAAGATACTTATTTTACTATGGGCATGAAGGTGATATAACTCATAAATTATGTTAAATAGAAAGAGGATGTCGTGGTTAAAGTGTGGGATTGAAAGCTAAGATTAAATTGAAAGAATTTCGTCAGTATCCAGGATTTTTTTATATTAGTTAAATGAAATCCGGCGAAATAAAGACAGATACATGCCTTGTAAGTAAGGACAACAGGGGCGTTATTCATAAAACAGTCAGGCCAGGCAGCCATCTCGATGCTGATGCAATCAAGGAATCGGATGAAATAGGGTTCCGGCTGGCTGGGGGCAAAAAGGCCCTTATACTTTACGATGCCCGCCCGGCCTTTACCCTTACTGATAAAGCAATGGAGTACCTGCATAAAAACCTGCTGAGTAAAAACCGCATCGCTTCTGCCATAGTTTCCGATAAGCCCGGTATTCGTTTATTGGGCGAGTACTTTAAAAACAACAAACCGGGAGCCCCGCAGATAAGAGTTTTTGAAACAATGAAAGAGGCTATGTCTTGGTTGCTTTCTTTTAAAGAAAAAAATGGTAAGGCAAGGGTTGATGATAAAGATCCGGTAAAAAAAGATTCCGGTGTGCTTAAAAAGAAACCGGCAAAAGTTAATTGGGCTGAACAGGTAGAATATAAAGGTCCCATACATGGTACCCTTACCACGTGTATAGCAACCGTAAATGTGGATAAAAACGATGTGGCTTATAAGCGCATAATTCCCGACATACATATTGACTTGCCTTCCCTGAAACAATCATTCAAAGACACATTAGGTTTCCTTGGGCCGCAGAAAAGGTTAATGCTCTATGACCTGCGCCCGCATTTTACCATAACCAACGACGCCCTGGAATTTGTGGTTGACGAAATAATTGGCGAACATGGAATAGCCACTGCTATACTTGGCAAAACAATAGGTGTATATCTTATGGCCGATTATGCAGTTAAAGTAAAGAAGGTGAAATCGCCATTAAAGGTATTTACCGATGAAGCCAAAGCGTTGAAGTGGCTTGCTGCACATAAAAACTGAGATTTAGGTCCAACACGAATTATGGTCGCACTGAGCTTGTCGAAGTGTTTTTCGCAAAGGCACAAAGCCTCAAAATTCAATACCCCGATAGGGGTATAATATGAGTAGTCACCGGTGAAACCGGTGGTATATAATATGAAGAAATATTGCAACCCCGTTAGGGGTTGAATGGTTAGTATTGAACCCTTTCAGGGTTCTTGTTGTTGTGCTTATGCTTTCCACCGGTTTCACCGGTGGCTATTCATACTGAAGCCTTACAGGCTTCTGTTGGATTGCATTTTACCGTCAGCTAAAGAAGACGGCAAGTGAAAATCAATAGTAATTAAGGGCCTTCTAATAGGGTTCATTTCTTTTTGTTGCGAACATTACGTCTTATATAATGATCGTAAATACCAATAATGATAAAGCCTAGTATTACAAACACATCCATTGATATTCCTATTTTAAAAGGGATGTATTTTTTGAAAAAAATACCGAGCACCAATAATGTCATTAAAGTAATGGAGATAATTCTCATAATCCATTGTCTTTGCCATGCCTGAGAATAGTTAAGCCAGTTCTTGTAATTATCATTTTGATTGTCTGTTTGTACAAGTTTCTTGAATATTGGCGTAGCTGTTTTATAATCTTTGAGATTAAAGCTTGCAATTCCTTTAACAAAGGATATACTATAATACCATGCATCCTTAATTTTTTCTGCACTTAATCTTTTTATTTCTTCATCAATAAAGATTTGATATTTATCCACTAGGTCTATGGCTAAATTATATCTACCTTTCTGATAAACAGCATTTGTGTAATTGCTTATCATTTGAATAAATAATCCTAATTCTTCCTTGTCTTTGAATAGTCTAATATTGTTAAGGAAGATTGCATGCTGTTCAAAGAAATTTATAATAAAGTCGGGCTCGTTCACATAGTTAGCCCTAAAATCAGAATAAATATTTTCAATTGTATCTATGGGCATATTAATTCGTGAAATTTGTGGCTCTTAACCTAAATCACCACATTAACAATCTTATTGGGCACTACTATTATTTTTTTGATAGGGTTATCCTGTATCCACTTTTTGGCGTCACTGCTGGCTAAGACCTCTTTTTCAATCTGCTCTTTGGTCAATGAAAGTGGCAGTTCGAGCATAAAGCGTGTTTTGCCATTAAATGAAACAGGATATGAAAAAGTATTCTCTTTTAAATACTCTTCATTATAGGCAGGAAAAGTAGCGTTCAAAATAGAATCTTTATGTCCCAGTATTTTCCACAATTCCTCTGTAATATGCGGAGCAAATGGAGAAAGTACAATTAATAACGGTTCCATTATTTCACGCTTATTGCATTTTAACTCATTCAACTCGTTAAGGCAAATCATAAATGCACTTATAGAGGTATTGAACGATAGCCTTTCAATATCTTCCTTGACTTTTTTTATAGTGCGGTGCAATATTTTTAATTCCTGCGGAGTAGCTTTCTCATCTGATAATGCAAATCCTTTTTCATTAAAAAATATCCTCCACAGTTTCTTTAAAAAGCCATGTACACCGCTAATACCTTGGGTACTCCAGGGTTTGCTTAACTCAATTGGGCCGAGGAACATCTCATACATGCGGAATGTATCGGCTCCATATTGAGTAATCATGTCGTCAGGATTTATCACATTCCATTTTGACTTGGACATTTTTTCCACTTCTCGATGAACGATATAAGGCGAAGTATCATTTGGGAAGAATTCAATTATTGCATCTTCATTTGTAGTCAACAAGCTACTCTTTCTCAGTTCTCGTTTATCTATTTCATTATTTGAAGAAACTTCTTCAATCGGAAGGCGCCTATATGTAAACCAACTATCTGTATTTTTAGAAAGTTCTATTGTATAATCAATTCCTTTAATTATATTCTTAAATTGTGGATTTTGATGTTTAAATGAATCATCGAAAAAGTTTATTAATTCATTCTGCGTTTTCTCATTATTGCAAATTTCATCAGCCATTCCTTTTGAAACGTATATAAATGGAATTTTTTCACTATGTTGTATTGCTCCTTTTGGAGACAAAGGATTCCAAATAAAAGTTTCTGGGTTAACAAGAATTGAGAATGCTGAAACTCCCTGTATCATTCCCTGGTTCACCAACTTTTTAGCTGGTTCATTAAAAGGCAAATAACCGTAGTCATACAAAAATTTTGTCCAGAAGCGGAAATAGAGCAAATGGCCTGTGGCATGTTCTGCTCCGCCCATATATAGGTCAATGTTTTGCCAATATTTTATCGCATCCGGTGAAGCAAATTCCTTCTCATTATTCGGGTCCATATAGCGCAAATAATACCATGAACTGCCAGCCCAGCCGGGCATAGTGGTATGCTCGTAATTGTATTTGCCCTGGTATTTCCAGTTATGTGCTCTTGCCAATGGAGGCTCACCAGTTTCAGTCGGCTGGAATTTATCAACTTCAGGCAATACTAATGGTAATTCGCTTTCATCCAATGGAGTTGGAATTTCGCTGACCACTGACGACTGACCACTGACCACTGTTTTATAGTAAATAGGAATGGGTTCTCCCCAATAACGTTGACGGCCAAAAGCGGCATCGCGCAGGCGGAAATTTACCTTGCCTTTTCCCAGTCCGCGTTTTTCTATTTCAGCAATAATATGTTTTACGGCATCCTTTACTTCCAAACCGTTTAAAAAATCAGAATTGATGCACTTGCCTTCTTTTCCGTCGTAGCTTTCTTTGTCAAAGTCCCAGCCTGCAGGAGCCTCAATGACCTGCTTAATTTCAATTCCGAAATGTTTGGCGAAAGCGTAATCGCGGGAATCGTGTGCAGGGACAGCCATTACAGCTCCTGTTCCATAACCCAATAACACATATTCTCCAATCCATACCGGTATTTTTTTACCTGTAAATGGATGGATTGCATAAGCCCCGGTAAACTCTCCCGTAATTTTTTTTACCTCCGCCTGTCTTTCCCTCTCCGATTTGTTTTTCGCGGCATTGGCATAAGCCTCTATGGCAGCTTTACGGTCGGGAGTGGTTATTTTTTTTACCAAAGGATGCTCTGGAGCAAGGGTAACAAATGTTGCTCCGAAAATTGTATCCGGTCTTGTAGTGAAGACAGTAATTGTCCATTCTCCATTGTCCATTGTAAATTGCAAAGAAGAGCCCTCGGAGCGTCCTATCCAGTTGCGCTGGGCTTCTTTAATGCTTTCAGGCCAGTCGAGAGTATTCAAATCATTTAACAGACGCCCGGCATAAGCAGTCATACGCATACTCCATTGGGGCATTAATTTACGCTCTACAGGATACCCTCCGCGTTCTGATACTCCGTCTTTCACTTCGTCGTTGGCAAGGACTGTCCCTAATTTAGGGCACCAGTTTACCCATGCCTCATCTAAGTATGCAAGGCGAAACTGCATTAATACATCTGATTTTTCTTGTTCCGAAAAACCTTTCCATTGTTCTTTGGTAAATGCTTTCACTTCTTCATTTCCTGCAAAGCCATTCTTTTCGAAAGATGCAATTAATCCATCTATAGGTTCTGCTTTATTGGTCGCTGTATTATACCACGACTTGAAGAGTTGCAAAAATATCCACTGTGTCCACTTATAATAGGATGGGTCTGATGTTTTTACCTGGCGGCTCCAGTCATAGGACAACCCTATTTTATCAAGTTGTTCCCTGTACCGTGCAATGTTTTTCTCCGTGGTAATAGCGGGGTGCTGCCCTGTCTGAATAGCATATTGCTCTGTGGGCAAACCAAAGGAGTCGTAACCCATAGGGTGAAGCACATTAAAGCCGTTGAGCCTTTTAAAACGCGAATAAATATCGGATGCTATATAACCAAGCGGATGGCCCACATGCAAACCGGCGCCTGATGGATATGGGAACATATCGAGTACATAATATTTGGGTTTTGAAGTGTCGTTGCTGACTTTGTATGCATTTTCTTCTTCCCAGCGTTTATGCCATCTTGCTTCTATTTCGCGGAAATTATATTCCATATATTTTATTCAGTTCTAAGATTTGCGAAGTTAGAAAAAACTATGCATCATTGATTGTTTAGCCCTAAACCCTTAACGGGGATGGTCACACTGAGCTTATCGAAGTGTCTAATGAATATGTTTCGACAGGCTCAACATGACTCTGTTTTATTTTAA
This sequence comes from Bacteroidia bacterium, assembly GCA_052325425.1. Taxonomy (GTDB): domain Bacteria; phylum Bacteroidota; class Bacteroidia; order JABEUT01; family JABEUT01; genus JABEUT01. The sequence goes on from JBKQUY010000076.1 coordinate 12,390, forward strand.
AGCCTCTTAGAAGTTTAGGTAAGCCTCTATTAATCACAGAACAATATCTTGCCCCATTAGGCATTACCGTTCATATTTTTTCAATATATCCGGCCGACGCTCTTTTGTCCGCTCAATAGATTTTTCATGCCTCCATTCTTCTACCTGTTTCGGGTTACCTGATAATAATACATCGGGTACTTTAAGCCCTTTATAATCGGCAGGGCGGGTATATACAGGCGGGGCAAGTAAATTATCCTGGAAGGAATCTGACAGGGCAGATGTTTCATCGGATAAAACTCCAGGGAGCAAGCGTATTACAGCATCGCAAAAAACTGCGGCAGGCAATTCGCCTCCGCTAAGCACATAATCGCCTATGGATATTTCTTTGGTAATAAAAAGATGCCTCACTCTTTCATCAACTCCTTTATAATGGCCGCAAAGCAGAATAATATTCTTCAGCATAGAATATGTATTGGCTTTTCCCTGGTTAAAAATCTCCCCATCGGGTGTAAGGTATATTATTTCGTCATAAGTTCTTTTCGCTTTTAATTCTTCCATACATTTTGCAATGGGCTCAATGGTCATGACCATGCCGGCGCCGCCTCCAAAAGGGCTATCGTCAACCTGCTTATAGTTACCTATGCCATAATCGCGCAGGTTTATAAAATTTACTTCAACCAATTTTTTCTCAATGGCCCTTTTCACAATAGAATGCTGGAAAGGGCTTTCCAATAAAGTGGGATGAAGGGTGATAATGTCTATATGCATGGAACAAAAATAGTAAATGTGTATTTAATCCAATTTTATAAGAAACCTGAAAGGCTTCAATTTCAATAGCCACCGATGAAATCGGTGGGATTAAATAATCCACTAGTTACAACCCTGAAAGGGTTGAATATTAAAAAATAATGTTTGCCTGTTTTACGTTCAACCCCTTTGGGGTTGCAAGGTTTACTGCATCAATGTACCACCGATTTCATCGGTGGTTATTCATATTTAAGTCTTTCGGACTTCCTTTACTCAAAAAAAATGCTATATTTGGAAGAGATAATTAAGCCCAATGAAAAAAATCCACCTTTTGATCCTTGCTATATTCTATTTAGGAATAGGTTTAGCCACAGCACAGCATAATATTTTACTGAATTTTAATGGTACGAATGGTGCGAATCCATATAGTACATTGACACATTGAGATAAAGGTTTATATGGTATGACAAATGCAGGCGGTCTTAATAATTTTGGATGTGTTTTCTATATTGATACCAATGGCAGTGGATATAGAGATTTATATGATTTTAATAATATAATTGATGGGAAAGGGAAACATCCATGGGGTACCTTAACTCCTTCTGGAAGTGTGTTTTATGGAAGGACTCAATCTGGAGGTACAGAAGATGATGGGGTTGTTTTTAAGTTTTATGATATAACAAAAATTATTTCGATTAATGAATTAACTACAAGCTCAAGTTTTGTAAAACTATTCCCCAACCCAAACAACGGAGAATTCACAATACAGTTGTCAGTAATAAGTGGTCAGACATCAGTTGAGATTTACAATATGCTTGTGGAAAAAGTGTATTCATTAGCTAATAGCTATCAGCCAATGGCTAATAGCCAAATTCAAATTGACCTTAGCAATCAACCGGCAGGAATTTATTTATATAGAGTTATTACCGAATCAGGAGATTTAATTTCCGCAGGGAAGTTTATAATTCAGAAATAAAAATCAATAAATCGACCTGGATTATAGTCCCGTAGAATTGCGGGGTTTATAATTCAGATGTAAACGAAAAAATCACAACGGAATATTGCCGTGCTTTTTCCTGGGCAATGTATCAACCTTGTTTTTTAACATGCCAAAGGCTTTAATAAGCTTGATGCGGGTATCTTCGGGCAAAATCACTTCGTCAACATAACCGCGCTCTGCCGCCCTGTATGGGTTGGCAAAGTGGTTTATATATTCATCTTCTTTTTCTTTCAGTTTCTTTTCAGGGTCTTTGGCTTCCGATATTTCTTTCTTAAATATAATTTCAGCCGCGCCCCTGGCGCCCATCACCGCTATTTCGGCGCTGGGCCAGGCGTAATTCATATCAGAGCCAATGTGTTTCGAGTTCATTACATCATAGGCTCCCCCATAAGCTTTGCGGGTAATTACCGTAATGCGCGGCACTGTGGCTTCGCAAAATGCATACAGCAGCTTTGCCCCGTTCGATATGATACCGTTCCATTCCTGGTCGGTACCCGGCAAAAAGCCCGGCACATCTTCAAAAACCAATAAGGGTATATTGAATGAATCGCAGAAACGCACAAAGCGGGCTGCTTTTAAAGATGATTTAATATCTAATACCCCTGCCAGGAAAGCGGGCTGGTTAGCCACAATGCCAATGCTTTTGCCCGCCAGACGGGCAAAACCTACCAACATATTTTCCGCAAAGTTTTTATGCACTTCAAAAAATGAACCGTTATCAACCACTTCCGTAATCACATCCCTCATATCGTAAGGCTGGTTGGGCAATTCGGGCACAATGTTGTTAAGCCCCTTGCGTTTTTCATCGCCTGCAGTATAGGGCAGGGCAGGAGCATCCTCCTCGCAGTTCTGAGGTATATAGCTTAGCAGTTGTTTAACATAGTCGAGACATTCCACCCCGTTGGCACAGCTAAAATGCGCCACACCCGATTTTGTGGAATGGGTTGATGCGCCCCCAAGTTCTTCAGAAGTAACATTTTCATGCGTTACAGTCTTAACCACATTAGGGCCTGTAACAAACATATACGAAGTGTTTTCAACCATCAGCACAAAGTCGGTAATGGCGGGGGAATAAACCGCTCCACCCGCGCAGGGGCCCATAATGGCCGATATTTGCGGTATAACTCCCGAGGCAAGGGTATTTCGGTAAAATATATCGGCATAACCTCCGAGCGATACCACGCCCTCCTGTATGCGCGCTCCGCCTGAGTCGTTGAACCCGATAACGGGAGCCCCATTTTTCATGGCGAGGTCCATAATGCGGCAAATCTTTTCAGCATGAGATTCGGATAAAGAGCCTCCGAAGACCGTAAAATCCTGGGCGAAAACATAAACCAGCCTTCCGTTAATGGTTCCGAAGCCTGTAATAACGCCATCGCCTAAATATTTTTCTCTTTCCATGCCAAACTCTGTGGCACGGTGGGTAACAAACATGCCTGTCTCTTCAAAGCTGCCGGGGTCCATCAATATGCCAATACGCTCACGGGCGGTGAGCTTGCCTTTTTTATGCTGCGATTCAATGCGTTCTTTACCCCCTCCAAGTTTTGAGAGGGCTATCTTTTCATTCAGTTCATCAATCTTTTTGCTCATGGCACAATAAGTTATTAAAATAATATTTTTTTGCAGTTTACTTCATCATCCGATATTCACTGTTCAATATTCGACATTTCATAGCGTCTCTGCAAGCTGTTCGGTCATTTCAAGGTTGTGATAAACATGCTGCACATCTTCATTTTCTTCAATGGCTTCTATCATACGCATAACCTGTTGGGCGTGTTCAAGGCTCAAAGCGGTAGTGGTTTTCGGAATCATCTGCAGGTTGGCGCTTTCCACTTCGGCTTTCATTTCAGACAGTTTTTTATGCATGATGCCAAAATCTTCCATAGATGTGGTTACGGTAAAAATATCATCATCCAGTTCAACATCTTCGGCTCCTGCTTCAATAACCTGCATGGTAAAATCATCTTCCCTCCGGTTACCTTTTTTTACATGGAAGATTCCTTTGCGGTCGAATATAAAACTTAATGAACCATTACCGCCCAGGCTGCATCCATACTTCGAGAATATAAGCCGTATGGCGCTGAAAGTGCGTTTAATATTATCGGTAGTGCATTCCACAAAAATGGCAACGCCATGCGGTCCATAGCCTTCGTAAGTAGTTTCTATGTATGCGGCAGCGTCTTTACCTGATGCTTTATCAATCGCCCGCTGAATATTTTCTTTGGGCATATTGACTCCCTTCGCGTTATCAAGCGCCATTCTCAGGCGCGGGTTAACGTCAGGGTCGGTAATGCCATCTTTCACGGCTACGGCAATATCTTTTATTATGCGGGTAAATGCTTTGGCCTTCTTAGCATCCGATACGCCTTTCTTTCTTTTAATCTTCGACCATTTATTGTGTCCCGACATTGTGAATTGATTTTTTACTTGTATGAAGAGTTGCAAAGTTATAAGGAGAAATGGATTGGAGAAATAAACCTTCTATGTTCAATTTTATTGAATTATTGATTGTACCAACAGCGAGGATTCAAAATTAATGGCGATATATGCTAACATGAGGATTGTAGTATCATCAGGTTGAACCTTTCAATACATTTCCTCGCACCTTTTTTTGATAATAATTGTTGGTAAGCAGAGCAAAATGATTTTGCCTATGAACCTGATGTGTATCAACGATTCTGATTGATAAGTATCATAAAAAATCAACATTGAGTTAACGTAAATTCGCAAGTAGTTTTTATAGCGTTTTTAACCTTTTACCTATGAATGCCATGAAAAAAAAGTTACTTCCTTTGGCGATTCTGTTTGCTGCGGCAAACACCTTTGGCCAATTCACCTTTATCCATATCTCCGACCTGCATGTTTCGAGTGTTACATCGCTGGTAAACAGTTGCGACCTTAACGGAGTAATGGCCCAATGTTACCTGCAGGAGTTTAATAATCTTTCACCCAAGCCCGATTTTATAATTGCTACAGGCGATATTTCAAACGTAGGCAACAGCTCTCCCTGTATGTATCATACACTGACGCAGTTTTTATATCCTGATTCTGTTGCTAATCCGGGCATTGGGGCATATCACCTTGATTCGGCGCAGACCATACCCATTTATTTTACCCCCGGCAATCACGACTACTACACTACACTTTATCCGCCGGGAACAATGACTCAATCCAATTATCTTACCAACTATTCGCAATACATAGGCCCCGATACCGATTACGCCATAACTACTCCTATATCGGTCATATTGTGTATGCGTTCAGGAAACGATATAGCTTATTGGAATGAAATTGACCCCTTTACGCCCGACGGCTCTGGGCTTACCAATGCTCAATGTGCCTGGATAAGAAGTGAACTAAGTATGAACAGCAATAAAAGAAAAATTATCGTTATGCATCATCCGCCCGAAAACCTGGCCGGCACAAATTGCGATGGTTCTGCCTATACGGCTGAAACTATCCTCGACCCTGCCGCAGGCTCACTGGCCAATAACAGGACAACTTTCCTTAATATTTGCGATTCAAACAATGTGGATGTTGTACTTGCAGGGCACCAGCATCAAAATGTGGTTACCGACGTAAATGGAAATATGATTAGTGAAAATTGTACAACTTGCGGAACCCGCTATGTGCAGACAGGGGCGGCCTTTAATGGCTGTTACAGGATTATAAATGTAAGTTCCTCATTTGTTACAGTAAGCACTCCACAGCAAAGTTGCGCCTCGCTTACCAATGTTACCGAAGTAAGCCATGAATTAAATACAATAGTGTATCCTACACTCAATAACGGAGAGTTTACAGTGGCTATTGATGGGGATTATAATTACAATAGCCAGTTCTACATTGAAATATACAATATGCTTGGACAAAAGATATTTGAACAAACCTTAAAAGGTAAAAAGGGAACAATAAGTATGACTGCCAGTAACGGACTTTATTTTGTTCACATTAAATCGGATAGGGGAGAAGAAGCCAACCAAAAAATAATCATCAACCGCTAAAACTTCTAAAAGCAAAACAGAAAAATCGTATTTTCGTACCATATCCTTTTCTATGGAAGTTATCGCTTTAAGAAGTTCAGCCAACTGCGGAAAATCTCACACGTTAAATGTTGCATATCAATTGCTTTTGAATGCCGGCTATAAACAAGTACCCGGGCACTTCGGGCAGGAGGAAATTTTTAATGTGCTGGGAGAAAAGGTATATGGAAGCAATGATTTTTTTGATGTATTGATAAATGGCGGGAAAATTGTAGGTATTGCCACCGGTGGAGAGTATGTTAAGGATCTGGCTAAAATATTAATCTATTTCAAAAATGCGGGTTGTGTAAAAGCTATATGCGCATGCACCAATGAGGAGGATACATTGAGTATTATAAAGAAATATACCCCCCATATTTTTATTGATAAAACGGCCCAGCATATTGATTCATTGAAAAGAATTGATGACGGCGCTTTTGCAAGAAAAATAGTCGAGATGGTTTGAATTTTATTTCAAATTTTAAACCTTATCAATTCAATTGAACCTTAGCAGGAAAAATTCCTAAACATCTAAATAAAACCTTATTACCTTATTTACTGGTTAATAAGGTTATCTAAAGGCTGGAATTCTTTTTCTACTAAAATTTAATGGCAACTGCCGGTTCAAGCTTGTAAAAACCGGAACTCTGCAACAAAAGTCACAGTTTTTAATAAATTAATTCCTAACTTTGCACATGATAAATCTCATTAAATGCCAATATATCATCAACTAGGAAAAATACCTCATAAGAGGCATACTGTTTTCAAAAAAGCTAACGGTAAACATTATTACGAAGAATTATTCGGTACCGAGGGTTTTCATGGTATGTCATCCCTTTTGTACCATATCAACCGGCCGACACAGGTAAAATCTATTGGTAAAAGCATTGACGTTGCCCCCAAAATTGCGGTTGAGAATAATATAAGGGCCATGCTTTTGAAAGGCTTTGAGGTGCCCCCGACTAATGACTTTTTAGAAAGCCGTACCATATTGCTTACCAACAGCGATGTACATATTGGCCTTGCGGCTCCACGTAATTCCACTAAGGATTATTTCTACAAAAATGCCGATGCCGACGAAATGATTTTTATACATAAGGGCAAAGGCGTGCTGCATACATTTTTGGGGCAGTTGTCTTTCGATTCAGGCGACTACCTTATTATACCCCGCGGTATGATATACCAGGTTGAATTTAAAGGCAAGGACAACCGCCTTTTGTTTGCAGAATCATATAAGCCCATATACAGCCCCAAACGATACCGCAACGAATTCGGCCAGTTGCTGGAACATTCTCCTTACTGTGAGCGCGACATACGACGTCCTGAAAAATTGGAGACCATTGATAAAAAAGGCGATTTTACTATTAAAATAAAGAAAGAAGGCAAGTTGTTTGATGTGGTTTATGCCTGTCACCCGTTTGATGTGGTGGGATGGGACGGCTATAATTATCTGTATGCCTTTTCCATACACGATTTTGAACCCATTACAGGACGTGTGCATCAACCCCCGCCTGTCCACCAGACATTCGAGACCAGCGGCTTTGTAATCTGTTCCTTCTGCCCCCGGCTGTATGATTACCACCCCGATGCCATCCCCGCCCCGTATAACCACAGCAATATTGATTCTGATGAGGTATTATATTATGTGGATGGTGACTTTATGAGCCGTAATGAAATCAAGCAAGGCTATATTACATTGCATCCCAAAGGAATACCGCATGGCCCCGCCCCCGGTTCAATGGAGCGCAGCATAGGGCAAAAAGCGACTAAAGAACTCGCCGTGATGATTGATACTTTCCGCCCGCTTATGGTTACCCAAGCAGCCATGAAGATTGATGACGGCCACTATTATAAATCATGGGTGGAATAAATAAAATTAATTAAATTGCAGTCCGAAATATTTTATTAGTGTATTTTGCAGTAAAGAAATTTTCTAATAAAAATCAAACATTCAAAATTTAATCGCCATGGAGACAACTGTTGAAAACAAATTAAAGGAATTACATAAAAACGCGAAAGAAGATTTTCTGCCCCTTAATGGTACTGATTACCTTGAATTTTACGTAGGTAATGCCAAGCAATCGGCCTACTATTATATGACTGCCTGGGGTTACGACCTTGTGGCTTATTCAGGACTGGAAACAGGTGCGAAAGACAAAACTTCATACGTGCTTCAGCAGGGTAAAGTTCGCCTGGTGCTTACAACCGCGCTTTCTTCCGATAGCCCTATTGCCGAGCATGTTAAGTTTCATGGCGATGGAGTAAAAGTATTGGCATTGTGGGTTGATGATGCTGAAAAATCGCTTAACGAGACTGTGAAAAGAGGCGCTAAATGCGCTATCCCGCTGCAAACACATAAGGATGAATTTGGTGAAGTTAAAACAGCTTCCATATATACTTATGGCGAAACCATACACACATTTGTGGAGCGCAAAAACTATAAAGGCGTATTTATGCCCGGTTATACAAAGGCGAAATCTTCTTTTAAGGTAAAACCGGTAGGATTAAAGCATGTTGACCACTGCGTGGGTAATGTGCCCCTGGGTGAAATGAATAAATGGGTTAAATTTTATGAGGAGGTGATGGGCTTTAAGCTGCTTATAACTTTCGACGATAAGCAAATAGCCACTGAATATTCGGCTTTGATGAGCAAGGTAGTTACCAATGGCAATGGGTATGTGAAATTCCCCATTAACGAACCCGCTAAAGGCAAAAAGAAATCGCAGATAGAAGAATACCTCGATTTTTACCATACCGGCGGAGTACAGCATATTGCGGTTGAGACGGATGATATTTTAACTACTGTGACCGAATTGAAGGCAAGGGGAGTTGAATTCCTTGAGGCTCCTGTTTCATATTATGAAGCTCTTTCTGCCCGGATTGGTAAAATAGATGAAAAGATTGAAGACATCCAAAGACTCTGCATACTTGTTGACAGGGATGAAGAAGGTTACCTGCTGCAGATATTTTCCAAGCCTGTTGAGGACAGGCCGACCCTGTTTTATGAAGTAATACAGCGCAAAGGGGCAAAATCGTTTGGCGCAGGCAACTTTAAAGCCCTATTTGAAGCCATAGAGCAAGAGCAGGCGAAACGCGGAACGCTTTGAGAATATCGAACGGCGAAGCCCTCACGAGCTCCAATAATATTGAAAGTACAGCGAATAATAATGAATATTGAATGCCGGACTTCGAACTAAAATCAGGGAGCTTTTTATCCCGGTACTTCTCTATGTACTCTTTGTGTCTGTCGTGAGAATCTAAGCTGCATTCTTTTGCACAAACTTAAGCAAGCTGCGCTTGGCAATAGGCAGTAAGGTTTCTTCCAGCGGCACCACCCATTCGCTTTCTATGGCATAGGTGGCGGGGTTGGGTTTATCCTGTTTTTCCTTTAGTAATTCGAGCTTAATATATTGGTAAGATATGCTCATGTCCATCTCCCAGGTCTTTACAAATTGGGTATGTATACCCCTGTATTTGGCTTCCGGTTCTTCAAACAAGGCAATGTCATATTCATAAACACTTGTATCGGCATTCCTGCCATCGCGAATAAATATATAGCCCTCTTTGGCATGCAAAGGCACCACACCGACCGGGAAAATATTCAATTGTGATTCTATGGCATCATAAATCTTTTTCCCTTCGGCGAGGTATTTCTGAAAACGGGGTATTGAAAAATCAACTATGGTTTCCAGTTCCTTCATTATCTCGCTGTCTTCTACCATTTTCTGGTAAATAATGCGCATGTTCTCGGCATCAATGTCCCTGGCGCTTTGCGGGAAATTCTTATACATTTCATCCTTTTTCTCTTTAATGACAACCAACTGGCGGTAGTGCGTTACCAGTTCGCGAAGTGAAGGATAAAGCTTTTGCACCTCAAAATCCTTATCCACATCCTGCAAAAAAGCAAGCAGCACATATTTTTTATATTCAAAATCTATGCACTTTTCAGTTAGCCAGCTGCTGTTCAATGTAGCCATATCAGTCAGTTTATTTGTAAATATAACGGAAAAAAGCCTTGTTTGTTACAAGTATAGCCATTTAGAACCCTTTAATGGCATGGGGTTTTAGGTAGTTTTCGACAATTTACTGTTGAAACAAGCCACCTTTTCAATCAGGAGTTACAAATCAGGAATTAATAATTATAAAACAATCCACCTATAATGGATGCCAGTAATTCCTAATTTTTAATTCCTAATTCCTAATTGAATGAAGGATTATTTTATCTTTGCATCCCTCAATTTAATATGATATGAGCATTTTAGAAACTATCAGACGCCGGGCCAACGTTTTTATTGTAATTTTAATAGGCGGGGCCTTGCTTGTTTTTATACTTGAAGATGCCCTTACTTCGGGCAGGTTTTTCTTCGGTGGCAACGAAAATGTTGTGGCTGTGGCCAATGGTCAAAAGTTGCAGTTTAAAGACCTGAATAATAAAATAGAGGAGGTTGAAAATATCCAGAAATATATCAGGCAAACCAATACGCTTGATAATGACCTGACTAACCAGATACAGCAATCCATATTCTCCGAAATGATTTCTGAAATGGTTATGGGTGCTGAATTCAAAAAGCTTGGCCTCAGTTTAACCGACGATGAGCTGACTGACCTTATGCTGGGCGAGCACCTTGCTCCTGAGGTAATAAAGAATTACCTTACCGACCCCAGGACGGGAAAACTTTACGAACAGATCGTTGACCCGAGAACAGGGGGCGTTAACAGGGCTATGTGGGTTAATTTTGTCAAGAACATGAATGACAAGCAGGAATACCAGTACAAGTTGACGGAAGAAGAAGTAAAGGTAAACCAGTTGCAGGATAAATACATTGCGCTAATCAAGAACAGTTTTTTTTGTACCGATGCCCAGGCTAAGCAGGAAATGCTGGATGAGAGCAAATATTATAATATAAGCTATGTGCTTAAAAAGTATAATACTGTTCCCGATAATTCTGTTACTGTTTCTGACCAGGATATTGAGAGCTACTATAACAGCCACCTTTATAATTACAGTCAGCCGGAAGAATCGAGAAAAGTAGACTATGTTGCATTTCTCGCAACCCCTACCGATAAGGATATGACTGACCTGCAAAATGAAGCGGACAGCATTGCGCGTACTATTAAAACGATAAAACCGTCTGAAGACTCAGCCTACATTACAGCCGAATCGGACGACCATTTACTTGACCCTAATTACCATAAAGCAGGAATGCTTTCACAGGCAATTGATTCAGTAATGTCTCATGCTGAAAAAGGGTTTGTTTACGGGCCTTACAGGGATATGAATAAAATAAAGGTAGCTAAACTCCTTGATGTGGCATATCTGCCCGATTCAGCCAAAGCAAGCCATATACTTATTGCCCCGGCTGACCCAAGCAAAGAAGCTGATTGGGAAACTGCGAAAAAAACAGCCGACAGCATAAAGGAAATGGTAACCAAGGAAAATTTTGCCGATGTTGCCAAAGCAAGGTCAATGGACCCCGGTTCAAAAGATAAAGGCGGCGATATTGGATGGTTTAACCAGGAAGCTCAAATGGTACCTGAATTTATTCATGCCTGTTTCTTTAATAATAAAGGCGATATAGTAGAAGTAAAATCCCAGTTCGGGTATCATATTATTTATATTACCGACCAGGATGAGAAATCTAAATACCTGCATGTCGGGATTGTTACCAAAAATATTGTGCCAAGCACCGAAACACTGAATTCGGTTTATTCACAGGCAAGTTCTTTCGCAGGAAAAAATACAGCATCGGATGTGTTTGAAAGCATGGCGGGAAAAATGAACAAGCGTGAAGCGGAATTTAAGGAAAATGACCCTTCCGTTCCGGGCCTTACCTCGCCCAAAGATTTAATAAGGTGGGCTTATACAGCCAAAGCGGGTGATATTTCGCCGGTATTTGATGTGGGAGGTTTTAAGTTTATTGTTGCCCATCTCATGCAAATTACCCCTAAAGGCCAAACCCCGCTTGAATTGGTTAAAGACCAGGTGAGGGAAAAAGCCATGCAGGAGAAGAAAGCAGAGAAGCTTATTGCTGATATGAAAACTGCCATGCAGGGTGTAACCAATGTTACTGCCCTTGGCCAGAAACTGAATACGCCTGCAGCCAACCAGCAGCGGCTTTCTTTCCAGATGTACAGCATACCGGGCTTAGGCAAGGAGGATGAATTGCTTGGCACTATGGTTGCACTGAAACCCAACACCCTTTCTCAACCAATTGAAGGAGAACTTGGGGTATATGTAATACAGGTTGATACCGTTTACATGTCTAATGCCGGGGATTATAAAATGGTTCAGCAGCAGCAGCAACAGGCATTGCAGAACAGGGCACAATATGATGTTTACGATGCATTGCAGAAAAAGGCTAACTTTGTAAGCCATCTGGGCAAGTACTATTAAGAAATTTTGAATGCTTAATTCAGAATTCTCAATGAAATTAGTTGGCCTGAAAGATGTACATTAAATTTTTCTTAGTCATTCAGCATTCAAAATTCAAAATTAATTTATCATGGAATACAATACGGGGCGCTCAAAACTAACAATACCTGAATATGGCAGAAATGTGCAGCAAATGGCGCTCCACTTGCTTACTATTAAAGACCGTAAGGAAAGAAACAGGGCGGCAAATACTGTTATTCAGACAATGACACAGGTGCATCCCTATGCCAAAGACAGTGAGGAGTTGCGCAGGAAATTATGGGACCATCTCTATATTATTACCGATTATAAACTGGAAGTAGATGGCCCCTACCCGAAACCATCGCCTGAATTATTGGAATCGAAACCGAAACCGCTTACTTACCCTTCATACCGGGTTAAATACAAGCATTATGGCAAAATAACCGAAGGAATCATAAAGAAAGCGATAGAGTACAAAGAATCGGATGAAAAAGATGCGTTGGTGGAGTCTATTGCCGTGCTTATGAAAAAGTCATATATGATATGGAACAAGGGCTCTGTAAATGATTCTACAATTACCGGCGACCTCAGTGAATTATCGGGCGGAAAGCTAAAGCTGAAAGATATAACCAAACTTGCCAATGTGCAGGTTTCCTTGCCTCCTAAACCTGTCAACAATTTCTCCCGGAACAAGAACAAGAAAAAGGGCAACAAAAAAAACAAGAAACATAGAAATGGGGGCTTTTGAGATAACCGGGGGTAAGCGCCTTAAAGGAGAATTAATTCCCCAGGGCGCAAAAAACGAAGCACTGCAGGTAATTTCCGCTACTCTCTTAACTGCTGACAAGGTAGTTATCAATAATATCCCTGATATCCTTGATGTTAATAACCTTATAAGCCTGCTTAAAGACCTTGGCGTGAAAGTGGAAAAACTTTCAGAAAGCAGCTATTCATTCCAGGCCGCCAATATTGACCTGAAAATTCTCTCTTCTCCAGAATTTCAGAAAAAAAGTTCAAGCCTGAGGGGTTCTATTATGATGGTAGGCCCATTGCTTGCCCGCTATGGCAAAGCTTATATATCGCGCCCTGGCGGAGATAAAATAGGCCGAAGGCGCCTCGATACGCACTTTCTCGGTTTTGAAAAACTGGGTGCCAAATTCGGTTACGAAGAAGAGAGTAACCTGTTCAAAGTGCATACCGATAAAAAACTTACCGGGTGCTATATGCTGCTTGATGAGGCATCGGTAACGGGTACTGCGAATATTATTATGGCAGCCATGTTCGCTACAGGCACTACAACTATTTACAATGCGGCGTGCGAACCTTATATTCAGCAACTGTGCCGCATGCTCAACAGCATGGGGGGTAAAATAACAGGCATTGGCTCTAACCTGCTTACAATACAGGGCGTGGATTCTTTAAAAGGTTGTTCGCACACCATTTTACCCGATATGATTGAGATTGGCAGCTTTATTGGTTTAGCGGCCATGACCAAATCGGAAATAACAATTCGCAGTGTAGGATATGAACACCTTGGCATTATACCCTCGGTTTTTCAGCGGCTCGGTATTAAAATGGAAAAAAGGGGCGATGATATTTATATTCCCTCACAGGAAAACTATGAGATAGAAACCTTTCTCGATGGGTCAATATTAACCATTGCCGACGCAATTTGGCCAGGCCTTACACCCGACCTGCTGAGTGTGATTCTAGTAGTGGCAACCCAGGCAAAGGGAAGCGTGCTCATACACCAGAAAATGTTCGAGAGCCGCTTATTCTTTGTTGATAAGCTTATAGACATGGGTGCCCAGATAATTCTGTGTGACCCACACCGTGCTACAGTAATAGGGCTTAACCAGCAACATTCTTTAAAAGGCATATCCATGACCTCGCCTGATATACGTGCTGGAGTAGCGCTTCTTATTGCTGCCCTGTCAGCCCAGGGTAAAAGCACCATTAATAATATCGAACAGATTGACCGTGGTTACCAGAATATTGACAAGCGTTTGCGTAATTTAGGCGCTGAAATTGTGAGAAAATAATTATATTTGTTTAAATAAATGGACAATATGAAGAGTTCAAAAGCAACATTAATCATAACTGCCTTAGCTGTATGTTTCATTGCGCTGGCATTTACCGCAAAAAAAGGCCAGCCGCATGGAAACGCTGTAGGTATAGAAATAAATAACATTGCCCCGGAGTTGAAATTAAGCAATCCCGACGGGAAACAGCTTGACCTCTATTCTTTACGCGGCAACATTGTACTGGTTGATTTCTGGGCTTCCTGGTGCGGTCCCTGCCGGATGGAGAATCCTAATGTGGTAGCTACTTATGAAAAATTTAAAAAAACCAAGTTTAAAGGTGCAAAAGGGTTCAAAATATTCAGCGTATCGCTCGACAGGGACCATGACTCATGGGTTGCAGCAATAAAGAAAGATGGTCTTATATGGCCTGACCATGTCAGCGACCTTAAAGGATGGCAATCGGTTGCGGCGGGAACCTATGGAGTGCAGGCAATTCCCACCAATTTCTTGCTTAATGCAGATGGCGTTATTATTGCCAAAGGGTTGAGAGGGGAAGCTCTTGCAGACGAATTGCAAAAGCTGACTAACCAATAATAATTCTTTTTTTGCATATTTTTTTAGTAGATTAGCTTCACTTTCTTAACTATTCCCTATAGTAGGATAGTATTTTCTTTAGCTATTTTTGAAGAAAAACCATCAAAATCTTATTATTTTCCAAAAAAGTAATAAATTTGACCCTTGATTAATCATTTAATTTAATTTTTATTATGAACATTTTTGTATCTAACCTTAACTTTAAGGTTCGCAGTGAAGACCTGAAAAACTTATTTCAGCAGTATGGAGAAGTAGTTTCATCCAAAGTAATCACCGATAAATTCTCAGGCAGGTCCAGGGGTTTCGGCTTTGTTGAAATGAAAAACGACTCAGATGGCCAGCGCGCTATTGATGAACTCAATCAAAAAGATTACGAAGGCAGAAGCATTTCTGTATCGGTGGCAAAGCCAAGGGCTGAAGGTCCAAGGTCGGCAAGCCATGGTAACAGGAATGATAACATGGGAGAATAACAAATAACCTAATAAAAGAAAAAGGGAACAGTATTATGCTGTTCCCTTTTTTTATGTGTTTATATTGTCGACTTAAGGATGCGTGGTTCGAACAATTTCATTGCCGACCTGCACAAAATTGTTGAGTTTTCCAAGAACCTGCCAAAAGTAACTAAAATTTGACCGACCACTATCAAATAGCAATATTTTCTATGTCAGATTAGACGACGGTTCTTATTGGCAACCTTGATTTTGGAAGCATTTTTCTGTTAGAGTATGTTCCATTCCATTAGTTCTGATATGCTTGAGATATGGCAATAAATATATCTCTCTTTCTTTTGTTCCACTTGAATAATATAGTTTTAAAATCATTGGGGTAGTTGCAAATAAAGAAAACCCATGTGCATTTAGTTTAAAGTATGCTTGGGAAACAGAATTTTTTTCTTCTGGATACAATTCGGATTTTTGAGGAAAGAGATAGATTCTATGATTGCCTTCGTGTCTGTCGAAGCAATTGCCAAATTCGGGTTGAAACTGACCTATTAATAATTGAGAAGGAAGTCGTACCTCAAGCTTATAAATATTCTCAATTACTTTACCTGTGTTACTAACAAAAAATTGCAAGTTAATTGTATAATCATTCATCCATGCGCCAATATCAGAATGCCCATTACCGCTTATTAAGGGGTCTAAGATTTCGAGCTCGGTTTTTTGAGTTCTATTATACGATTCCCTGATTTCATATTCCTCCATCATATCGTTTCTGAAATTTCTCCTTTTATAGAATCTTCTGTCAGAGGCTTGGTGTGCCCCTTCATTACTTCGTGGAATACTTACAATATAAATCGTATTCTGGATTTCATTATTAAAACGTACTGGAATAATTTCCAGCCCGGGTATTTTACGTTGGATTTGGTCAATAATTTGCTGAAGCCATTCTTTTGTGAATGTGTTTCCGTCAATAAAATCAATAGTTGCTGCTTTATGCTCCTTTTCTGCAATTCCATAAATCAGTACTCCCCCATCAGCATTTGCAAAAGCAGACACATCTTTTGTAATTTCCGTCTTAGTCTTATCCGTTTTACTCAAAGCAGCGGCAGCTTTAAATTCAAGATATGTTGACTCCTCTGCCTGCGAGGTGATTAGGTTTTCTATATCTGATTGATTAAGAAATATAGACATCTTAGCTTATTTGTAACGCAATGTTCCAGCCTCCCATTTCAATGCAGCAATAAACCCCAGTAGGTGAACTTGACTGTTTCCAATCAAGTCACCGACAGCACCTCGCACCGCCATATCTTTCCAAAAATAAATTGGGCGGTTCTGGGGAGTTGCTTCTTTAATGCAACAACGGATTCGGTTGTCTCTGGGCATCATTTTTTATTTTCATTGTGGTTCCATCACAAACTTCAAACAGGTTATTTCTCCATTCAACATTGTTAAAGTTAATTAAGTCATCAACTTGAACACCTTGCAAATATCTTTTGGAGTTGTGAATGATTCCATAAAACCTTGAATTACCTATCCTATAAAGTCCGACAAGTTGTGGCGCTCCACCACAATATTTATCTTTCATATTTAATAGAGTGTCCGTGAAACAATGGAATACAGCCCTGCTTGTTTTCTGATTGTCGCTAATCGCATAATTATTAAACGTCTCTAAAAATTCAGTCCGTCCGGAACCAATAACAAATAGTTTGTCTGAATGGTCGTTAAATTCAACTGTTTCACTCGTCCATTTGCCAGTTGATTTCCACCACTCCATTTTTTGGCAGAAAAAATTTTGTTCCTTATCTCTTGAGGCATGAATGATTTGAAAAGTATTAGCAGTAATATTTGCAACCTCACTTGGATAATTAGTAAAAGATTGAATTAGCTTGTTAATAACGGCTTGAAACTTTTGTTTACATGTCCAGTTAGGTTGGAACAAAAGCCCTTGGTCAGCAATGTCAACGATTTGGTTGAGAACAATTGAAGGAAACAATACATCTCCACAATAGCCAAAAATGTCTGGAGAATTTTTGCACCCAAAAACTTTCCTTCCAAAGTCATAATTAGCATTGTCACCCCAGGCAATTCTACTATCGCTGACAATATAAATTGAAGCAGGCTTCGGTTTTGGAAACTTACAATCTACACCAATAAAAGAAGCTACCAATGTCATGGTTGACCTATCTTTATGTTTACAAATTTAATGTAATTGGGCAAATCCTGAATATACATATCAAACAGTTTGTTCATTCAGGTTAATGTAATTTTTAGATTTCAAGAAACCTGTTTGTAAAAATACTAATTAATATAAATGGTTTTAAACTACTGAAACATCACATTTTATTGAGTTTTTTATTAAAACCCTAAGTAGAGATTGTACAATGAATATCTGGAAATTTGCATGAAAAAGCTATTTTATGCAAAAAAATGAGCCAGTAACTCAAAAAATCCCGGTCAAGACATATTCGGTGAAAGAAGTAGCCGGGTTGTATGGCATCAGTACTAAAACTCTAAAAAAATGGCTAACACCATTTCAAAATGATATCGGTGAGCGCAGGGGACATTTATATTATCCCAAGCAGGTAAAGGTAATTTTCGAAATACTCGGATTACCTGAGATACGAGATTAATCCTCCCAAAAGGAGAAACAATCGCTACTTTGTTACAAAAGAATTCCTTTCAAACTGACTTTTCAGTCCTCTTAACTCCTAAAACGACATTTTGTGTCCTTTTAAAGCCTGTTATGGAAGATAAGGTTACATAATGCCCTTTCTTCGCACTCCCAAAAAAAGAAAATGAGCAACATTCGACATATACTTCGCTTGCATACCCAGAATATCGGCTTCTTTGAGATAGTGAAGCAAACAGGGATTCTTCGAACAACATTGAGAAGGCACATCACAGATTTTGAAAATAGCGGACTGTGTTTTGAGGATATTAACGAGTTAAGTGACAAAGACCTTGAGGAACTTTTTTTGAAACCTGATGAGAAGCCAATTGACGTGAAACTGCAAATGATTCTTAGTTTATTTCCTACAATGGATAAGGAACTTAAGCATAAAGGAATGACACGTAAAATATTGTGGGAGGAATACATTAAAAATTACCCTGATGGATATGGCTATGGTAGATTCATCCAGCTTTTTGCAAAATGGAAATCCCGGCCAACCCCTATTATGCATAAGGAGCATAAAGCGGGGGATAAACTATATATAGATTTTGCAGGGCAAAAATTATCCATAATTGATGAACCAACAGGAACAGTAAGGAATGTTGAAGTATTTGTTGCTATTCTGGGTGCAAGCCTACTCACTTATGTTGAAGCTGTAATGTCACAAAAGAAGGAAGACTTTATCCCTGCCTGTGAAAACGCACTTCAATTTTACGGAGGTGTACCCGGTGCAATTGTCTGTGATAATTTACGTGCAGCAGTAAAAAGAACCAGCAGGTATGAACCATCCATCAATGAAACTTTCTTTGATTTTGGTGAACATTATAATACAGCCATATTACCTGCAAGGGTGTATAAGCCTACCGACAAAGCACCTGTGGAGATTGCAGTTAGGATTGCCTATACCCGTATTTATACCAAGTTAAGAGACTACAAATTTTATACTTTAGAAGAATTGAATAAGGCTATTAGGTTAGCTCTTGATGAACACAATAATCAAATTATAACTGGGAAGGGATGGAGCCGCCAAAAAAAGTTCAATGAGGTAGAAAAGGCTGCCTTGCTACCTCTTCCATTATTACGATATGAATTTAAGAAGCTGGCTTATGTAACCGTACCGAAAAACTGTCATATATGCCTACCGGTAGACAAGCATTATTATAGTGTACCATATCACTTCATAGGTAAAAACATAAAAATTCTATATTCCAACATGAATGTCGAGATGTTTTATCATTATGAATGTATTGCCTTTCATAAGCGGGACAGGCTCGAATATACATACACAACCATAAATGAACACTTATCACCTGCGCACCGTTTTGTTGCAGAGCTAACATCAGACCGTTTCCTGTCCCTTGCAGGGGAAATACACCCGGATGTTAAACGTTACATTAGTATAATACTTGAGGGTCAGCGACACCGTGACCAAGCGTATAGAATATGTATCGGGATTCTTGGTTTTGCCAAAAAAGTTGGCAATGAACGCCTTACCAAAGCCTGCCAACGTGCTGCGAGTTGCGGCACATATAGCTACAGAATTATAAAAAAGATACTGGAACAAGGGTTAGATATGGATAAAGATGATGGTGAAAATCTGAAAATGCCGGAGCACAATAATATTCGGGGCAAGGAATATTATCAATAATAATATTAATTTCTTAAAAACAACAAAACATGAATGAAAAAACGTTAGAAAACATGAAAAAAATGAAGCTCAATGGTATGCACAGAGCTTTTAAAACAAGTATTGATTCCGGCAAAATGGAGGATTATACCATAGATGAGATGGTTGCAACACTTATCCAATCAGAGTTGGATGAAAGGGACAATCGCAAGATAGAACGCCAACTTAAAAACGCTAAATTCCGCTATAAGGCTTCTATAGAAGAAGTGAATTATGGCACTGACCGTAACTTAGATAAGAACCAATTGATGCGTTTCGGAGACTGTAATTTCATTAATAAGAATGAGAATATTCTCATTACTGGTAGCACAGGTATAGGTAAAAGTTATATCGCTTCTGCAATTGGGCATCAGGCTTGCAGTCAGGGTTATAAAGTTGTTTATCATAATACAGCTAAACTTATGGGCAAACTTAAAATTGCCAAAGGTGAAGGTTCTTATATGAAAGAGATTGCTAAAATAGAGAGGCAGAATCTATTGATACTGGATGATTTCGGCTTACAGCCCTTCGATAGTCAAGGTAGAGCAATGCTCATGGAAATTATTGAGGATAGGCATGGTAAAGGCTCAACTATAATTACTTCACAGGTTCCTGTAAAAGAGTGGTATGATATTATTGGAGAGCAAACAGTAGCTGATGCAATTATGGACAGGCTAATTCATCAGGCACACAGACTCGAAATCAAAGGGGAATCAATGAGAAAGAAAAATGCGAGAATCGCCGCTTAGTTGAGGAATATTATTTCATAAAAAAGGGACACAATTGTGTCCCTTTTTTATTTGCTTTAACACAGTTCTAAAGAGAACTGAGGGCTATTCTATGCACTAATAAAATAATATTATTAAGTTTGTAGCTGCAAAAGGGGCTGAAATGTGACCCCTTTTGCAGCTAAGAACTTAAATATGGGTAGTAATAGCACTTATAATTATATAGAGACCTATCTCAGTCAAGTTCAATCAGAGGGAAAGTATTCCTTTACTTTCGATGAATTACAAAAGCACTTTAAAATTGCTCCAAATGCAGTTAAGAAGGGTATTCAAAGGTTATTGGTAAAAGGTAAAGTTGTCCGTCTTAGAAAGGAATTTTATCTGATAATACCTCCTGAATACAGCAGTAAAGGAATGCTTCCTACATTATATTATGTCAGTGATTTAATGAAGTTCCTGCAACGGGATTATTATATTGGGCTTTTAAGTGCTGCTATGATTCATGGAGCAGGACATCAGCAACCCCAAGATTTTTACATTATTGCAGGAAAGCCGTTTCTTAGGGATATAAAGAATAATAAAGCGGTAATTCGCTTCACAGGTAAAAAATCATGGGAAAAGGCTGCTATTGTCGAGAAAAAGACCGATGCAGGTTTCGTAAAGGTTTCTTCACCTGAACTTACAGCTCTTGATATTGTTTGCTTTCAAGAAAGCATTGGTGGATTAAATAGAGTTGTAACAGTTCTGGACGAATTGGCTGAAAAAATTGATTCTGATAAACTTGTAAAGGCGGCTATTAGTTACGGACAAATGGCTACCATTCAAAGGTTGGGCTATCTGATGGAAAACATTTTGTCTTATAAAGACAAAATTGAACCTTTGTATAATTGGTTGGAAACTCAAACTTTTTATCCTGTTTTTTTGAAACCAATCAAAAAGAAAAAAGGCAAGCAAATAAATAACAGATGGAAGGTTATTAGAAATTTTTCACCTAAAAGCGATTTATGATTCCCAAAAGATATATTGCCGAATGGAGGAAAAAGGCTCCCTGGAGAGAAGATTGGCACGTAGAGCAGGATTTGGTAATTGAACGTGCCTTGATTGAAATCTTCTCAGATGATTTCCTCAAGGATAAATTAGCATTTCGTGGAGGAACAGCTTTGCATAAAATATATCTTCAACCACAGTCTCGATACTCGGAAGATATTGACCTTGTTCAAATTAACGCAGAGCCAATCAGAGAAACATTCAAGGTTTTGAGGGAGAGGCTTAGCTTTCTTGGTACTCCGGTTGTCAAACAAAAGCGGAATAATAATACAATGGTATTCCGTTTTAATTCGGAATCAGAGCCGTCAATACCTATGAAACTTAAGGTTGAAATTAACTGTCGGGAACATTTTACAATATTTGGTCATACAAAAATTCCTTTGAAATTAGATTCCCTTTGGTTTTCCGGCGAATCAAATGTTATTACATTTTCTATTGAAGAATTGTTAGGAACTAAATTACGGGCTCTATATCAGCGGAAAAAGGGTAGGGATTTATTTGATATGTGGTATGCTCTTACACAAACAAATGCTAATCCTTCAAAAATAATTGAAGCCTTTAATCAATATCTGCAAAAAGAGCAGAAGCATATTTCGAAAAAGCAATTTGTCCGGAATATGGAATTGAAGATGAAGGAAAAAGATTTTATTAATGATATAGAGGGCTTATTACGTCCTGGTATGGAATTTAATCATGAAGAAGCATACGAGTTAGTAATGTCTAAAATTATAGAGAACCTGTAAGTTCTGCACTTTTATCCCACTCATAAAGCCCCTTTCTCTTAATAAATCTATCATAGTCTTGATTTATGCCAATTAAAGACCGTTCAACTCCTGCTTTCAATATTGGTTCGCTGTAAGTATAGAACCCCTTTGTATTGTCAAAAAATCTACCAGCAGGGTCAATCATCAAGTAGGAACCCGTCATAGCATCATTGCTTTCCGGTACAATTTCTATGTCCTGCTGAAGATTCCCATTTATTTCAAGAAAATGCCGGAATTCGGCATCCGTAATATCCAGTTCAGGTATTCCGGCGGAATTCTGACCGGATACGGGAAGAACTTTGAAAATTTTCCAACGTTCCGGCAGAGCTTTTGCTAAAAGTGAGGAAAGAACTTCATTACAATTTAGGCGATGAACCACAGTATTTATTTTCAACCGGAATCCGGCTTCTTTAATTATCCGACATTTTTCAAGATAATCCTGCATGGAAAACAGTATCTGGTTATTTCCCCTCCCTGTCATTCGGTTTATTTCTGGATTTAAGCTGTCAACACTTAGGGTAATCCAGTCAAGGATTCCCTTTAAAGGGATTAGATAGTCGGCAGTTATCCTGCTTCCATTGGTTACAATCATAGTAGTAACCCCGAATGACTTGGCTTTGGCAATAAGTTCCGGCAGCCAGGGACAAAGGGTAGGTTCCCCTCCCACAAAAGTTATCTTACTGAAACCATACCTGCATAGCTGCCGGACGACTTCAATAGTATCATCTTTAGGCAAATGCCCTTTCGGGAGGATGGATTCTTTAACATCCTGAAAGGATGCGAAGCAGAATTTGCAACGGAAGTTGCAGGGTTCCCACAAGTGAAAATTCACCGATGGAATCAGGGTTGGATTGTTTGACATAGGTGTGTAGTTTTGGTTTGCCTCAATGGGCAACTACATTCCTAATTCTTAAATCTAAAAGATTTTTATTGCTTCCAAATCCTTCCAAACCTTATTGTTTTCAATGCAGTCCTTTAGTATCTCCATTGAAAAGTTTGTTTTCTCATTCCATAAGTCCCATTCAATATTTTGAATTTTTTGCTTGTACTCCGGATTGTTTCGATTAAGTATGGGAGAATACCTCGCTGCTTCTTCAAATAATTCTCGTTTCCCATTTTTCAAGATTACAAATAGCTCCAACAAAGAAATCTTAGGGTATATATCCTTATATATTTTAAGGTCTCCGTCAAAAAAATCAGTAATAATCAATGAGCATATTTTTAGCTTATCGTATTTCTTCCTTACTCCAAATTTTTCACTTAAAGTATTGTCCCATGATTCCTGAAGGTATTTGTTATACTTTTCAAGTTGTTCGGCAGCCACTCCCTCAAGGCGTAATGTTTCCTTTTCAGTTACGGAATCCGTTTCTTCCGTGATAGTTCCTGATTTCACTTCGGCAATTATTAGTTCCCCATTCCGATATGCTATTAAATCCATTTCACCACTATCCCCATTTTTAAGTATAAATTTTCTTTCGCTGACATTCTCCGGAACTTTATACCCAATACTCCGGAATAAAGCCCGAATAATTATCTCTATCCCATCAGCAATCTTTCTCTTTTCATTGTCAGGCAATAAGCCATTCATCTTTATTTTATTCCGCAGAATTACATCCCATCGCCTGTTTTTAAATAAACGACCGAGCCAATAAACCTTCTCATTCAAAACGATAAATGGGTTCGGAAAGAATCCTTTAAATGAATCGTCTTCTACCATTTCAAAAGATACTTGCCCCAGTAGTTCCTTTGATTCATAAGGGTTCAAGCTAAAATATTTACCGATTCCTTTTATCAAGTCCTCTTTTTTAAACAAGCTTATATGCTCATTAGCCCCAAAACAATTTTTAAATTCATTATCAGGCTCATTTCTATTTACAACCAATACCTTATCTTCAATAGGTACATACTCTTTCCCAAGAGGGCTCTTATAAGCGGAGAAAGTCCCTAAAAATGAAAATGCTTTTGCAATATCAAAACAATGGCTGTCAGTGGTCAATAGTTTGGAAGGTATGCCATAAAATGAGCATATTTTCAGCATTAAGGTTATTCTGTCTTGGGTATTTAAGCGAGATTTTTTTGGAATACTTGACAGGAAATAATGTTCTTCAAAGGTTGACTTATAATCATTGTACCTATATCTCCTGAATTCCTCATTCTGTTTTATGGATTCAATATTTAAAGGGTCAGGGAAATCAGCAAATCCGGATAAATATGTTTCTATCCGGAACATTCTGATTTGTCTTTGCAACCCCCGATTCAACAACCCAATTATTCCAGTATATTCAGCAGAGAGAACAGGTTCGTCCCGGGTTTCAAACTTATGGCTTGGTCTGATAATGTCCCATTCTGCCTGTAATTCATCAGAACTATTGAATTCACATGTGATTTCCGATTTGTCCGTTAATTTGCGGAATACATTAATAATACGTTCCGCTTCACGGCATATTGCAACATCGTACATTGTTTGCAAGTCTTTATTCGCAACTATATCGATATTTTGCATCATGGATTCATGGAAGCCCACAATTCCAATTAAAACCTTATCAAATGGAATCCGAATTAATTTTTCATTATCGGATTCTTCCTCCTTTTCAAGGCGAAGTTCTTCTTTTAAGATTGTTTCCATTTTCTGACAGAAAACACCAAGCATGAGAGATACTGGTATTTTTGAAAGCTCATTCAGGTTTTTCATAAAATTCGTATACCTGTAGCACTTGGCTATTTTGTAAAACCTCTTAAAGTCCTCAAAATAATGCGCAATTAACGCTCGGTTGAATGCTGGATTAAAATTAGCATCTTTCTGAAAATAACTATCCAGAAACGAAATTTTAACCGGACTGGACATAAACTCCTGCAAATATTGACAGAGAATACTGGACTTCCAGAATTCCGGTTTATTAGTTACCTTATTTGCAATACTTAAGCCCTTATTAGTTATTTTAAAGGCAGTAAGGAAGGTATTAAATAGAATTTTTTTTGAAGTTGTATATTCCCCAACTTCCACAAACTGCCCAGCTTTGAGCAGTGTACTGATTTTTTCAATTTCCTGATTCATTTTCTCTTTTTTTGGTTGACACTATGGTCAAAGAGAAATGAAACGAGGGTGCAAATATACAATAAATTCCTTTTCCATAACAGGCGGGCTTCATTTTTTAGCTTTGAATTTAATGGCTCCCTTCTTTTTTGAAGCTAATTCTGCAAGTAAAATATCAAAATGATTAGAAATCTGTTTCCTTATTGTAGGTGAACTCATTCCTTCTTTTCGTTCACCTTCTGCATTTTTGTAGTATTTTTTGGAAGCATTAAAGGCATACGTTAAGAAATTCCTTTCGCCCAAATGAGTATAACGATAGTAAAGCTGCCTTTTAAAAAGCACAGGGGATTTGCTGTTTTTTCCCTTCCACATTAAAACTGTTTTTACAATTCTCGCTTTCATTTTTCTAAAATACCTTGATAAACTGCCAGGGCGAATATAAATATGCTGACCACTAAATTCGAACCCAAGATACTGTAGGTTTTTATAGAACTTGGTTTCATCTGACAACATTCCGAATTTATCTATCGCAACTAATTTCTTCACATCAAACCCCCGTAGTTTTCCATTCTTTGCGTAAGAAAAATTTACAAATTCTGTCTTTTTACTTTGAATCTTTAAATGATACTCTGAGATTTTATCTTTGATTACATCATTGATTTCAAAAGTCTTTCCTGAAGGCACAATCAGTAATATGTCATCACAGTATCTTCTATAAATAACGCCCTCTTTTTGACTGTATTCATGCATATACTTGTCAAAATCTACTAAATATACGTTGGAAAGTAAAGCACTAAGTGCAGAACCTTGTGGAATCCCGAAAAATCTCTTTTTCCCATCAGGGTAAGGATAAGATGTCTCATTTACTGCAATTAAATTATGCTCTCTAAGTAAATCAAACTTTTCCTTAAATGATTTACCCGGAATAATATCGGTAAGCGTTGCTGGCAATTCTTTTTTTGAGGATTTCGTTAAATCAACATTGAAGTGCTTCAATAAGCTATTCTTATTGATATAGCTATATTTCGTTAATGAGCGAAAGACTTTATATTGGTCTGCCGGAAGCTCATTCAAGCCAAGTACTTTGCACCAGGTACTTTTTAACGTTTGATGGTCAATACTGTCAAAATATCCCTTTATATCAATCCCAATTGCAGTACAGGAACCAATTCCACGAATTATTTCAAACACCTCCTTGGCGAATTGAATATTACATTTACCATCAAGGTCGCTTCGGTAGGCGAGTACACTACTGTCAAACCCATTTGTCTTAATATATTCCTGATATTTTTCCCCAAGAGCAAATGAATAAAATGAATAAATGTAGGTGTCTAAATGAGAGGCGAATGAAATGGGTCTGATTTTTGTTTCCAATTCATACTTCCCTTCTTCCTCCTGATAACGATACCGGGGAGTTTTGATAAGCATTTTTAGAAGTGGCAGGTAAGAATGCGAGATTACATTGTTTGCATCACTAACAATCGCCTTTATTTTCTCTTTTTGTTGGGGGAAGTTAAATCTATGGTCAAAATGGAGATATTTTTTGATTTCATATCCTCTTTCAATCTTCTGAACAAATCTGTGCCACGTATCTTCGCTGTAAAGCATACTTTTTGTTTTTCAAAGGGAGCGTGGGTCATGAATATTCCGGTAAACCGGAACCATGTATTTTGACATGCTCCCCAATTCACTAAGGACTTTCACCTTTACGGACCCTATCTCCACACCTGTTCGCACATCGCTGTTCGACACTACCGTGAAGTTCAACCTTGATTGAACGCCATTCGGTTTCTCCACCCCCTTTAAAATAGCAGGGTTTCCGGGGAATATGAACAAGAAGAAGATTATGAAATATATAACAATTCTTATCAATGTTATCCTATTTATGCTTAACTTTGCCATAATAGCATTGTCCGAGCAAGTGTCAGATAAACTAATGGGCGTGGCATCGCTGGTGATGCTGTGCCAAACAGTTATTAACTTAAACCTTCCACCCTCACTCCAATGAGTGAGGCAATGAATATACATCAATTTCCGTGCCAAAGTACCCCGACTGCCATTTTTGACAAAATTATTTTTCATTTTGTTCTTTCTTCTATAATTCCCACTAAAGGCATTTTCCCTTGTCTTCAATACCCGACATTCTTAGGCTACTATTATCATACTATCAGCTATTCCAGTTTCATTCAACTATCTATTATTTAATTTTATTACAGGCAATTTTACGGGTATCTTATAAAATTTCACAAAATCCTGGATAGGTATTCCAATTAAATTATCAACCATCATCAAATCAGTGTTGTCAGCCTCCTGGTCGGGATAAATAATTAAGCAATCAATTGTTGCGTTCTGATTTTTATGTAATTCATTATAAACAGATTCTAATCGAGCATATCCGGATAATTGCCTTATATTTTTAATATCCCACCTTCCATCCTTCTGGTAAATTGGCTTATATTTTGCATCAATTACCATACCAGGTTTATATTTCTCTTCATTGGTTTTTAACAAATAATCCAGTTCATTTCCGTGGGAGGTAAAATGATATTGGATTTCATTTCCAAATCGGTCTTTTAATAATCCAAGTACATACAACTCAAATAGCTTACTCATATCAATCCAGAATGGGGGTGTAAGGACACCATGAGTTTTTTCGGCATTCGTAATATTGTATCCGAAACGTTTCAAAATAAGTTTTGCCAACCGGAGACCTTCAGCGTATTCCTTGTGAAAAATATTTACTTTATTGTACTTAACCTCGTTACCATTTACCTCTTCTGTTACAAATTCAAAAGCAGGTAAAATGTAATTCAAATTCTCAGTTAGGTATTGTTCTGCATTTAAGTTCGGATACGTTGGGAGATAGCTCTGGACAAATACAAGGGCTTTCTTAAGCAAGCGGTTTTCCAAACCGTTCAGCCCGAACTCGTCATAACTACACCAAGTATTCAAAGGTTTATTCTTCAGAACATTTGACTTTATAGTTGCTCCTACCAGTACTTTCCCTTTTATTCTGCTGTACAGGTTATTCTCTACTTTATAGTATGAAAATTTCAGCCCCTTCCTCACTATTTCCTTTACCACAGATAAAAATTGGATAACCAATAATGGCGTAAGAATATCTTGCTGATGAGTTATTGTAATTTGTGGTTTATTCCATTTAATTTCGTAGAGGTCGCTGGTATGCAGTGCCACCTCTGGATGCTTTAGTGCAGAAAACAGCATCTTTAAATAATTTGTCTGATTAAGAGACCCTGAATTTAATTTTGGCTCAACATATATTGCCAATTCCTTTTCTTCTTTGTTCGGCTCTATTAACCAATCTGCCCCAACAAAATATGAAGTTGTAATGCTGTAAACCTTACCGTTGCTTTCTCTTACCGGATTTTTAGCCCAACATTTCTTTTCTTCATTCGTTACATTTTGAAAGTATATTTCCTCCCACTTCTCCGGATGGTATTCATCTGCCTGAAATCTTTCACCGCATTCATTCCAATTCCAGCAATGGTGTTCCGATAAAGGTTTATTTAGAATTAGAGGGGTCATTTTATTTCTAATTCCTTTATTATCTCCTCTGCTTCCGGCAATAAAATCCCGTCTTTTAAATATTCCTTTAAAATAGGGACTATCTCATATTTTATTTTCATTTCCAGTTCTTGCTTTCCCTCTCCACCAGCCTTTTCTGTAAGAAAATAGCTATGTCCAATCTGTACTTGTTCAGGTTTAAAATCAGGTGCGAGATACTTGTACGATTTATTTCCTTCATTAGGCATAAACAGTTTAGCAACCAGGTCATAATATTTCTCTGCAAATATTCTGTTCCCTTCGTCTTTAATTACTTCACCGATAACATCTTTCTCTGGCAGGACATCTACAAAAGCAAATCTTCTCCGTATTGCATAATCAATGTGTCCAACGCTCCGGTCTGCTGTATTCATAGTGCCAATGATATAAAGATTTTTAGGTAGTTTTAGTTTCCTCTCCCCTTCATCTTCTTCGCCGTCATTATCGCTAATTAAACTATACATACTCTCGACCGTAGTTTCGTCCGGGTTAGTCTCGTCATACCTATATTCCAAAGCATAAATAAGTTCTCCCAAAACAGCAGGTAAGTTTGCTCTGTTAATTTCATCAATTACTAAAACATAGCTGGCAGAAGGGTTACCTAACGCATTTTCGGCAAACTCAGCCAATACTTTATTTTCAACCTCATAATATACATTCCCATTTTTATTGGTTTTAGCAGAAATTCCCCTTACAAAATCTTCATAAGAATAGGCTGGATGGAATTGTATTATCTTATATTCTCCTATTGTTTCGTTATTTACAAATTCATCGACCAAAAAATACATAAATTCTAAGTTTGTCGCAGTGGAGTTTATTTCCTTTGCCTTTTTTTTGTAGAAACCCTGAATGGCTTGATTCTTAGCAATAAAATCCATTTTGGAATAATCAATTTTAAGAACTGATAGTATTTTATTAAGATATTCCACACTATTTACAGGGAAATATTCATTAGGATAATAACTATGGAGTATTTTCAAGATTAAACTACTACCCAATAGATTATGCGCCACACTTGGGTCTTTTTTTTCGACAATAGTTGAAATAATTCCTGCTAATTTGTGCATGGCATCTTCAATGCTTGCAGTTTCCAACAGAATCCTACTGTGTTTAAAATGCCTGCTATAGTCATTTTTACTTTTACTCCAGTATATTAAATATGACCTTGAAGTACCCGGGAAATAATAATTCACAGGTTTTAAACCCCGTTCAATCCACCAGCAAAAGGTATCCTTCCTGCCTGTTCCTATTACATATTGTTCCAGAGTTAAATTCTTTAATTGCGCTATAGGAAATTTGCTCTGGAAATCTTTCAAGAGATTCCCCATTTCCATTCGCTTTTGTTTGACATCAGCACCTTGGTCATCAAAATTTTTAAAGAAATCATCAATTCTTGAAAGTGGTGTTCCAGAATTTGAGTTTGTCATTTTTTGAGCAATCATTTTTGCCATCCTTGTTTTTCCAGTACCCGGAGGGCCTTGAAGGATAATTTGAGGTTTACTATACCTCAAAAGATTTATCGCTTCATTTATTGTTTCCATAGAGTTTAGATAATTTTGTATTGATTTAATGTTATTCAAAAGCGATGTTATTATGGCTCGGTCTCCAAAAGCAGGGCTTAGTGAAGCCCTGTTGTGATTTTGCCACTGAAAAATCAACCGGCTAAAGTATTTTTTGTCAGGCATCTCGCCTTTTGAGTCAATAATAGCTTGAATAAGAAGTATAATATCATGCCAATGATTGTTATTTTCAAGATTAAAGCTGTAGTGGGCACTTTTACCTGCACTGGTTATTTCCTGGATTTTACCAGTACCCTTGTTGTTGGCAAGTGAATTTAGGAACCCTGAAAATTCCGTATCGCCAGGATTTATCATATCTTGAATAATAGTTTCATCTATTTCAGCATCACCTTCTCCCTGCGGCCAGTCATGTTCTTTATGGTCAAGCCAGTAAACAGGTTTTCCAAAATAATTATTCAATCTTTCAGGCTCCTTTACATTTTTTGCTACATTAATATCTTTATAATAAAGTCTTTTTGTAGTGTATTTTTTTTCGCTATATTCGTAAGTAACAATAACTACATATTGCCCCTCGGACTTTTCACTCTTGGTAGTTACGTCCTTCTCTGAAATTCGTATACTCCTAAAAAAATCAACTAATTCAGTTATTCTGTTTTTCTCCATTAGATTTTATTTTTCTTTCTCAAACATCCCATACCCCTCTTCCGGCTCTTTTACCAGATTTTCGAGTATTTCCTTCTTTTTGCCGCCTTTTTTATCCCATAATCCGGCTCTTACTTCCTCATCGTGTATTTTATGGTTCAGCTCAAGCAGTCGTTTCAGGATTTCTTTGCGGGCATCTGGATGGATGGTGTAGCGGATGCGGTTATTCTCAGGCAGGTAATCCACTTCATAAAAGTCGTGCCTAAGGGGAATATCCGTCCAACCATAGGCAGAAAGAACCGCTTCATCCATTTTTTTGTGCAGGTTACGGAGTTCAATTAGCATTTCCACCCCTTTTTCAGCTTCTTCAATAAACCCGGGCTTATAAATTCCTCCGGCTGTTTTCACTTCCTGCAAGTATTCTTTGTATTTCCTTTCACCAAGTTTACCCTGTTGAGTAAGTATAACTGCCATTGGGGTTATATCCTTTTCGTGAAAGAGATTATAAGTTTTGGTTAAGCCCAATTGCAATAAAAGCATTAATAGTTTGCGGTACTCGTGGTATTCTTCCCCAATCTTTTCCAGTTCGTTCTTTGTTGGAGATGAGAGATTTTGTGGGAAGGGAAAATTTTCAAAAACATCTGAAGATGTATAACGCAAATCATCCTTCATAGTTGAACCATATTTCCAAACCCAATGGTAATGAAATGAGGAATGAATAATACAAAAAAATGAGGCATCCCGGCTTGCAAATAAACCTACAGCATGGGTGAAGACAATATTTGTAGGAACAAAAGAGAATGCTAAGGTTTTACTTGTTAATGCAACCGCAATACACCTATCCAAATTATTAATTTTTTCATATAATTCAATTCTTGGACGGAGATATAACCACCATTTTTCTTTAGCACCTTTATCATTCTGTTTCAACCTTTCAGGCAATACTCTCTCTTGTACTATTTGAAAGCATTCTCCATATTCTTTTGCTTTCTCTATGTTCCAATCAAAAAAGTTTATTATCCAACGAGATGGTTCCATCTTGTAACTTGAGTTTAAATCATCACCGTTCAAGACCGGAAATAAAACATCTGTATTTTTAGAATCCTTTTCTAAGATTTTTTTTGCTTCATCTTCTTCCATCATAAAGCCCATACCAAGAACAGATGAACCATTATAACTGATATTAGAATTGGAGAAAATTCCTTGAGGTTTTTTCAAATCTTTTTCATCATCCAATAATGAACTAATAAATCCGACTTTTTTATTGCCTAAATACTTGTTACCTACATATAACCCTTTCTTAATTGAAATAAGAGAAACCTGTAATACAGCAATTCCGGGCCATCTTAATGATTTAATCGCAAAAACAATATCACCTCCATTTTTACATATTACATCAAGCCCTCCTTCCCTTGAATCACCTTGAGAAATACTATTTGTAGCTAATAATGAAATAAATCCATTTTGTTTTATTACTGAAAAATTCCTTCTGAAAAAATATGCAACTAAATCACATAATCCTCCAGCAGGTTCATAATTTACTTTTAACCATTGCAAATATTCATTTCCGAAATTCCCAGATAACTTACTTCCTCCCAAAAAAGGTGGATTCCCCAATATGCAATCAAATCCGCTCCCATCCTTAAATACTTCAGGGAACTCGATAAACCAATGAAAAAACTTTTTCTCTATGGCTACCGCACTTGCTTTGGCAGATTTTTGAGTTTGAATGGCACTTTTACCTCTTAAATGCTTCTGGTATTCGGCATCAGTAATAAGTAAATCTTTTGTGGCATCCGTTTTGGGAATAAAAAACTGCGCTACCTGCATATCCGCAAGAGTTTTTAATTTCCAATGTTGCGCCCCGCTACTTAATTTTACATATAACCTCTGTTTATTCTGTATATCTTCCGGTGTTTTTTCTGGCAGTCGTTTCCATAGGTCAAATGCAGCCGTAATACTGTCAAAAAGGGCAGTATAGTCCTCTTCAAATTCCAATTTAATTTGAGTTCTTTGCTTAATCTCCTCCTTATTCTTTTTGGCAAAGGCAGAAGCAATTGCCTTCATATCACCGGGCAACGCCTTAAATGCTTCTGTGGCAATACCCTTATCTAACTCGCTACGGTGCGCCAACCCAACAATGGCATCACCGCATTTAATATGATGGTCAAGAAAGTTAAGCGGTTCACAGGGATTATGTGCTTCCAGCCAGAGAGCCACTTTACATAACTCAACTGCCATTGGGTTCATATCCACCCCATAAATACACTGGCGTATTACTTCCCGCTTTGCCTTCCGCAAGGCAGTAGGGTTTGGTTGTTCTTCTTCTTCAATAATACCTGCACAGACCTCAGCAATCCTTCTTGCTGCGCTTATAAGTATATGCCCGCTTCCGCAAGCCACATCACAAACTTTCAGGGTAAGTAGAAATCTGTTTACCAATTCCTCACGGGCATTTCTATTGGTGCTTCCCTGTAGGTTTTTACTTTTTATTTGTTCATCAATGAGCTTTTTCCTATCTGCAATTAAGTAATCCAAACTGTGCTTAATAAGCGGCTGTACCAATTCTTCGGGTGTGTAATGCGTTCCGCTTTTCCCTCTGTCCCCGCTCCCCTGCAATCCCATATCCCAATGCGTTGCATCGGCAGGTAGTGATTTTACAAAAGAAATACGGTAGTCAAGCAATCCCTGGTAAACGCTGCCAAATTCCTCCACATCCAACTGTCTGTAATTAATACGCTGCATTGTCCTGTTTTCATTCTCAAAATAACTCAGGTAGAAAATGGCTTCAAGCAAAACAGCGTTGCTTGCATAACAACTATCAAAAGGCTCAATAGCTCCAATTTCAAATAAGCCAGTACCTAATGCATGAAGTCCGAGTTTTTGTGCAAGGGTGTCTTTCTCATACAAGCGAAGGGTTTGCATTAGGCGCATCCATAAATCGTGTTGTTTCCCCTCAATCCGGTGGCGTGTAGAAGCAAGTTTCCTTAAGCGTTCAATAGAATAACCTAAATCGTAAATCCCTATCAATCGTCTTGTTTCAGCATCCGTCTTTTCTGGATAAACCAACCTGCGCTCTTCAATGGTCATTAAAAACAGAAGGCGATAAATCAATCGTAAAAGGATACGATAGAATTGTTCTTCTGTAAATTTCCCATCCGCAATTTGTTGGCGAAGTTCATTATTCATAGGATGTTGAAGCAGTCCTTTACCCAACACTTTAATAGAATGTTCCATTGCGGAGCTTAACTGGCTACGTATCCTTCCACCAGATTCAATTGCATCCTGATGGTATTGCTCAATCAAGCTTTCCGCTACCTCTTCTCTGCGCTGTGGCATCCGGCTTGCGTGAAGCAAGCGATAAAGCAGGACAAATTCCGCATAAAGCGATTCATCAAATATTTTTTCAAGATTGAATTCAGCATATACGGGCTTGCTGATGCGCCCCGTGTCCCGAAGTAAGCGCAACTGCAAACCATTTGTTACCAAACCAAAAGTATGTTCGGTGTTATTCAGGTAATCTTGCAGCAATGCATGGGGCGACATCCGCAACCTGCCGCCTTCGGGTTTCTTATCTAACACATCCCTGAAACTCATTATCAGCAAGGGAAAATTATCTCTCTGAATATCCCTATGGCTTATATCGTAAGATTTTTCACCTACAACTTCGGGGTCTTTCTGAAATTCGGGATTATAGCCGAGGATGCTAAAGAAAGGCATCATCCAGTGGGTGCGGGTTTCGGTAGTTCCCTTATCTGTTTCCTTTAATCGCTCTTTCCTGCTTTTGAAGGTCGTCCATTGTCTTGAAGCATCTTCCCATGCCCTGCCTGTTTCCTGGCGCAAATTGGCAGAAGAATCAAAACCAAAATCTTTTGCTTTCTGCCCGATAACATGCTCCAAATCCCTGTCAAACCTCTCAAGAAGGTCGTAAGAAATAAGATTACCCGATATATATATGCTTGTAAATTCAGGCATCTTTCATCAATTGGTAAGTTCAGGGAATAGGATATAAATACCAAGAATATCCGGAGGTATTAATGAACCCACTTCAAATTCCTCGCTGCCTAATGCTTTTCTATAGCGTTCATGGGCAGAAACAAGATTTTCATTCTCTGTTTTTACCAACGATTTCAACTTTTCTTCTTCATTCAGCACTTCCTTAATTTCTTCCTCAAGGAATTGTTTTCTTTGATTTTCATTCAAATCGGCAACTGCAACCGCAGTAAAAAGTAATTTATTCGCTTCCTCTTTAGTTAATATTCTGCCTTCTTTATACCTGCCTTCGTATGAGTATAGCAGTAATTCTTCCGCCACTAATTCATTTCCGATTGATTTATGCCGGATTACATTACGGATGCGGAACACAATAAGGGTAGTTTTTGTTTTCACTGTTCCACTACGGAATGCGGAACATCTCGCTATTCGCAGATTCGATTCATTATGAAAAGCATTTGCAAGTATGGAACGGCAGAGCTGCTCAGTGAATGGATTATTTCGCCCAATATAGCGATACCCTTCCGGTGTTGGCGATTCAAAGGATAATAAATATGGTTCTTTACCGGACAAAGTACCTGCAACAGATAGAGGCAGATTTTGAATAAAAAGACGAAATCCTTTTTTATATTGGTCTATTTGACCACCTAACCTGCCAACTGCATTGATGACAAATTCTCTAACCGATTCAGGGTTACCAAGTGCATCATCCATCTGCCGGATGTCTTCTCCCACATTCAATTCCCCCATTATACCATGTTGAGCAAAAAGGTCATGGGTTTTAGTATGTTTTTCTTTAGCTTTTTCGTATTCCTGTTCTAATTTATTTTCAACTTCCAGATTTTCGGATGGCCCAAAATCT
The DNA here is from genome assembly GCA_052325425.1 of Bacteroidia bacterium. Classification (GTDB taxonomy): domain Bacteria; phylum Bacteroidota; class Bacteroidia; order JABEUT01; family JABEUT01; genus JABEUT01. The sequence continues at coordinate 48,081 of JBKQUY010000076.1, forward strand.
AATTTCCCCTGTTGAATTTGATTCCGCACCAGTCCCTCATTAAAGAAAAGAGCAGTACCTACCGCTTCCATTACTGTTTCGCTATCTTCTGGGAATGGAACTGCCACCCCTATTTCCTTCCTGATTTGAATTGCCTTACGCAATAAAACTTTCAGAACTACCCCATCCATAGGATTATCCTTTCCATAAAGCATAAAGGTTTTAACCTCTTTACATTCCTGCCCAAAACGGTCAACCCTTCCTTCCCTTTGCTCCAGACGATTTGGATTCCAAGGCAGGTCATAGTGAATAATGGAGTTGAAATGTTCCTGTAGATTTATTCCTTCACTCAAACAGTCCGTGCAAATTAGCAGGTGAGTATCCTGTTTGCCAAGTGCTTCCACTTTCTCTTTTCTCTGGTCATCGTGCATTTCCCCTGTTACTATCTCAATTTCAAGTTTAGGGAATTCCTTTTTCAAGTGTTTACGCATGAATTCACCGAGATAATTTGCAGTCTCTATATAACGGCAGAAAATAATCGGATGTAATTTATCTTTAAGTAAAGATTTTGCAAGTGTCAATGCTGAATGAGCTTTCCTGTCGGATAAATTATGCCCAATACTTTCCAATTCGGTAGCAAACGATTTTAATTTCCGTACTTCGCCCTCTGAGAATTCTCCCTGTTCCAGCATATCTCCCGAGGTCTTATCACTTTGTAATTCCCTCGAATCACTTATTTGCGCCTTTCCCTCCTCAAATAAAAGTTCTGCTAATTCTGCATTTTTATTGAATGCCCTGTTTCTTAACATTTCAATGCCTGCGGCTGGGCTGCTCATCACTCCTCGCAGGAGGGCAAGCGCCGCCCAAAACTTAACTCGTTGCTTGAAACTTCTATCATTTGGGTCTTTTACTATTTCCCTTGCAAAAGCCACTAACTTATCAAATACGGCAGCATATTCATCTCCTATTTCATAAGGTATTTCTTTAGAATCTCTTTTAGGAAAGGGTGTTTCCTCCACAAATTTTTCTATATCCTTTCGCTGTCTTTGTATATAATTTTCTGAAAGTTCACGCACATGGTCTTTGCGTGAAATATCAAAGTCGGGCTGCTCAAATCTTTGATTCAAAAGACCGAGCAGAGATTGAAACTGCTGTTGTATTCCGCTATGAGGGGTAGCAGTTAAAAGTAATAAATGCCGCTTTTGATTAGCTGAAAGTGCCTTTAATAATTTATAGCGTTGTTGTTGGTTTGAGGATTTCTGCCCTCCGGTATTGCTGCAAGTGTGGGCTTCATCTACTATTACAAATTCGGGGCACTCCCGAATAAATTGCTGATTATGCGTTTCAGATTTCACATAGTCAATGGAAATAATCTGATAAGGATAATGCGTAAAAATAGTTTGTGTTGGGAGCAATGAACGCTCCAAACTCCTTATTGTCCCTGAACGGATAATTACTGCATCAATACTGAACTTATCCTTCAATTCCTGTTGCCATTGTTCGCACAAATGGGGTAAACAGATTACAGCAAAGCTATTTAATTCGCCCCGGTCAATAAGTTCCCTAACGATTATCCCTGCCTCTATTGTTTTTCCGATTCCAACGTCATCTGCAATAAGCAAACGAATTAATTTCTGCCGCAATGAAAGAATTAAAGGTACTAATTGATAGCTTCGAGGACGAAAGGATAGTTTGCCGAAACACCGAAAAGGACCTGCGCCATTCCGAAAAAGTAAACGTGAAGCATTGTAAAGCAAGCGAGCAGTTGCAAAATCTCCCGCATCATTAGAGGAAGGCGGGCTGAAATTAAATTTTTCAAGTTTGTCTTCCTGTAATCTTAAACCTTTAAACACAGAAATAGCTTCCTCTTCCATTCCCCCGAGGGGTTTTAAATTGATAATTTCATTATCAACAGAAGGCATAACAACCCATTCCCTATCATATAGCTTTACGAGTGAACCTATATCAAATTCCTGGCTCATCTTACCTTATTAAAAATGTGGGGATACTGTTTCACAAATTCCTCAAGAGCCTGTGAATAATGCCAAATCACCACTTCATAACCCTTATTTTTCATACACTCCCTTTTACCTTCATCAAACCTTTTAACTTTCTCATCATCATGGTGTGAACCATCACAAAAAACGCAAACTTGAACACCATTTAGGTAAATAAAATCAGGAATTGTGCTGCAATCTCTGAAAGGAACCTGTGCCTGGTCAGGCAGACGCAGATTATTTTTATAAAGGTATTTGATAAATTTTTCTTCTGTCGAACTGCTTGGGTCAATCATTGTTTTTAGCTGCTCAAATTGCTCGTCATAGGTTTTGAAATAATTATTCTTTTTCAGTTCGTATTTCTCCGACTTCAATTGTTCTAAGCAATCTTTTATCAGGTAACGGTCAATTATCTTATGGTCTCTTTGGTTAAAATAACTCAATAAATCGGAATAGGAGGCGGCACCAAATTCCTTCTGTTTTTCCTCAGATAAATTGAAATGGCATATTTCCCATGCCTCATCCACTACTTTTTTGAATAAATCAAGCTCATGAACTATTCTGGATAAAACGCCTAAACTCCCTTCTGATGCCTCATAAATCATCATATTAGGCTGCTCGGGTTTACCCATCAGCTGAACTCCTAATTCAGAAGGTTCTACCTGAAATGTTTGTTCTATTCCACGTTTTAAGGCGTACATAAGTGTTGTTATTCCTGCTTCGGAAAGATTAAGATTTTTGGTAGGTTCAATATATAAAGCATCCGCAGTATCGGTAGTGTATAGTTTTACATTAACAATTTCTTCTGAATCCGGTTTTCTGTTTTGTAAATCCTTTTGTTTTTTCCAAAATCCGGTTTTTTTACCAATTAAAAATCCAGATTCTTTGTCTTTTTTCCCCGAACTATTAACCTGAACTAATTGGGCAGCAGGAAAATAACGGACATGCAAATAAGGCTGTCCGTCAACATTCACCTGAACTTGATGTATTCGGTCTGTTTTACCTTGAAGGTTTATATAGGTGTCAATCTTAAACCCTAATCTTGTACGTTCCTCCTCTTCGCAAGTAATCCTTGAACGTGGACGAGTGCGAACTTCCTGCATTTTAAGGAGGTTTGAAATATCAAGGCGGGCAGCATTTATGGATAAGTCTTCATTGCTAATAGGGCAAACCGAGTTATTATAATCACTACCATATAAAATGTAGCCAGATGATTTAGCAACTTTGGCAGGCATTAAAGGTTCGGCAGAAGCTAACCACTCCATTTGATTTACCTGATATTTTTTCCCTGAATGGTAAATTATGGTATTGGGGCCAAACTCACGCAAGGCAATGAATCTTGGTCTGCTAATAAAATCTCCGCTATCATCACTTGGAATAAACGCCCTTACCGGAAGGCGGGTGAAATTATACCCCGGTAAAAATCCTTCGGCAGCCAGATACCTGTATGGGTAAAACTCTGATAATTGATTTTTACCGGGTGTTTTGCTTGAATCATTTCTTAGTAATTCAAGTTGCCTATTGGCATATTTCATTTCCCTTTCAGGTTCAATTTTGTCCCTCATCGGGATTGTCGGGTCATTTAATTTTTGAGTAGCCCGATTCAATTGTTCTTTAGCTTTTCTGTACATATCCCTCCAACGATTTAATGAATAATCGAACCGGATTCCCGCATTTTTAAGATTCCTGTATATCCAATCTTTAGTAAACCAAGTGGTGTTTTTCTCTAATTCTTCTTTTATTTCGCCAAGTGCCAAGGAAAAGGATGTAGCTATTTCACTTATTACATTCTCTTGTAACTGCAAACGACTACTCACATCGTCTTTCAAAAGAAGTTTTGATTCTAGAGCATCTTCTACTACAATTAACCGGATAGATTCATTTAGACCTTCTATATCTGCCTTTGCAAGAAACATGGCATTGAGATGTGTCAATAATAACTCCTCCAATGTAAGGTTGAGTTTTGGAGGGGTAACTTTCCCCATTACCATATCATTGCGGTGGTCAAAATAATGCTTGTCATGCGCAGAATAACTTCCGCAGAAAGTAATTACTAATGCAGATTGTCCGCTCCTGCCAGCCCGTCCGCTACGTTGAATATAATTTGAAGGAGTTGGCGGTACATTTCGCATCTGAACAACATTCAAATCAGAAATATCCACACCAAGTTCCATTGTAGGTGAACAATAAAGTGCAGAAATTTTACCTTTTTTGAATTCATCTTCATATTGTTCTCGTAATTCTCCTTTTACTTGTCCGGTATGGTCTTTTGCATTGAGTTGTTTAATGAATTGAAAATCCTGTTTGTAGTATTGCTGAAAGAATATATTCGGCTTTGCTTTTTCGCCTGTATGCTTTCGAATCCTTACCTTATCTTCCCAAACATTTTCTCCATCCCCAAGCATCCATCGGATACATACACCGTTTAATTGGTATAATGTTTCAGGGGCGAGGTTTTCATATTTCCTTAATTTACCAAGTTTAACAAGGGCATCCAGAATTTTTTCTATTAAATCATCTACGGCATCATTCTTTGGTCGCAAATCTTTTTTCACCAATTCGTTTTTAATAAACCAGCCGAAAGCACTTCTTGCTCCTACAGGAAAGGCTTGTACCCTGCCGGAAACAAACTGGACTTTTGAAAGAGCCATATAATCCGGTATCCTAATATCTTCATCCTCATCCAAAGACCAACTATCTTTTAAGTTGTCCCTAAACAACTTTTTCTTCTGGTCTGGTTGGTTGAAAAAATCGAAACTTAAAGCGTAGGAAGTTCTGAAAAACTCCAATAAATTATGAAGAATTGTGATTCTTTCATTCTGGTTTAGTACTCGAAATTCAGGAATAGAATCCCATATACTATTTAGGGATTCCTGTGCTAATCCGGCGTATTCAATTTTTAGCAATGCCACCTGCTCAAGGTTCGGTAATATAACTCGCCAACCCCTGCGGAGGTCAGTAATAATTCGATAATATAAGTATCCTTTTAGTGCTTTTTCATTTTCCTTATACTGAAACGTCCCGGGAAGGGAAGGAGCTTTAGCATATTCTTCCTGTTCAATCTTCAAGGCATTGAATACTTCAGAATCTATATTCTCATAGTTTAGCTCCCCATTGTTTTTTAATGCCTGATAAACTGCTGAACGCAATTGTCCCACCTTCACAAAATCATTAAAATGTCCAGATTGCAATGCGGCATCCTGCCGTACATCTGTGAAACATAATAGTTTTTGCTCATTTAATGGAATCTTCTCCTTGTGCAAGTTTTTTATTGTCAGATAACTTAACACAGTAGTTGCAGTACTTCTTCCTTCGGTACTTAAGCGACTTAACTTATTACTTTCCCTAAATCGTCCAGCACCAAATGTTAATTTACTGCTTGGGTCAAAAGGAAGCGGGTAAGGTATGTAAAACCCTTTAGTATATCCCTGCTCATCAAAATCGCTCACATTACCATTTGGGCTAAACCAAATTGGGCGTGGAATTTTCTTTTTATAATCTTTTTTTATAATTCTTTCATTATTTCGGATATTAAACCAGCTTGGCGGCAAATAAGCTAAGTCTTCGGCTTCGTTCCATATAAGGTCATCCGGTTTCTCAAGAAAGATATACCCAAGTTCACTGCTATATTCTTCATCATCCTCATCACCACTGTCAAAAAAATCTCTTGACTCAAGTTTATTATCGGCAGTATTCCATCGAACACAAATAAATTCATAGCCGGATGACTGGCTAAATACTACCTGAAAAAATGGGAGTTTTCCTTCATCTTCGCTTGTTTTGCTTTTTGCTTCAAGAGTAATTTTTCGCTCCTTCTGATTTTCGAGAGTTACATAAACAGAGCCGGTTTGTGCTACAAACTGATGAAATTTATGTGGAAGGTAAGACCTTAAAGGACGCTCTTTGGAAATAGATATGTTTACTCGTGATGAATCCTCAAGCAGACTAATAATACTCTTATTGCAAGCATCAGGGCTTTCAGAGGATTTTTCTGCAAGAAGCGCACTTATGTCTTTTAAATTTAGCGGAGATTTTCTTACATAAACCCCATCTTTTTTTTCAATCCCAATATTTTGTTCCATCCACCGCGCCAATTCGGATTCTCTAATATCTATTTCCTTTAAAATGCGTTTATTTTCAACAATCTCATTCTTCAACATGGCAAGATTTATTGGCGTTTCGCCCAACATACAGCGTAGCGTTTCGCCAATAACCTGGTCTTTGTCAAAATGAGAACCGAAAATTTCAGATGCAACTCGGGCTGTTTCACTTTTTTGGTTCTCCATACTGCCTTCTGTTGTCATTGTAGCTGAAGTACCTATACATATCACACTCCTGTTTGCACACCTGGCTTTTAATCTCCGAATTAAAAACGCCACATCTGCCCCTTGTCTTCCACGGTAAGTATGAAGTTCGTCCAAAACAAGGTAGTTCAAGTTTTTATACATAGAATCAGCTACAATCGCATCATCTGACCTGGTTAGAATTAACTCTAACATCATATAATTTGTCAGTATAACGTGGGGTGGATTGTCCTTAATTTCCTTTCGTAGTTGCTGATTTTCTTGTCCGGTATATTTCCGTACATTTATCGGGAATACCTTCTGTGTTTGCGTTTCGTAATTCTTTGCATATTCCTTAATAGCATCTTCCTGAGAATTGATTAATGCATTCATGGGATAAACAATTACTGCTTGAATGCCTTGAAGTTCGGGATTATTTAAAATATGGTCAAAGATTGTCCCAATGTAGGTAAGCGACTTTCCAGAACCAGTTCCTGAGGTAACAATAAAGCTTTCACGATTTTTCCCTTTTTTTATGGCTTCAACCTGATGCTTATATAAAGAAAAATTCTTAAAAGCGTATTGCAAGTCCGAATGTAACACCCCACCTTTTACAAGTTCATCAATTGTTGCTCCAGTTTCGTATGCAGGATTAAAATGAACAAGTGCTTCAGGTAAAAGTTTGTCAGAATCTATTGCTTTTTTTACTTCTTTCTTTATATGTTCATCCCTAATATTGATGAAACTATGGATATAGGATTTATAGTCCTCAACAATTGATTTATGGATTTCGTAGCTGTTCATCTGACATTTTGAAATAAGACAGCCAAAATACTTAAAAAAGGGGAATTCTAAATATTAATAACTGTAGGGGAACTGTTTTTAACCTTATCTTATCTTTCCTGTAACTATATCTTATCTTTTTTGAACCCGTTACAAACTTGTTTTTGACTATTTTATCCAGGTATAAAACTGCTTTTCATATTTATACCCGGATAAAACTGCAAATTTTCATCACTTTCACAGGGTTAACGCATGACTTACACATAGCTATCGCATAAATTATACATGGCGCACACATGAATATCTCAATATGTACGCATGAGTATCGCATGAAATACATAACTGTACTCCATGAATACAGAAAGTGCGCCCATGAAATACAGGACTGTCATCCATAAAAAGCAAAATTGAATACTTTACTTACAAGACAGTCGTCAATCATTAGCAGTAAATAAGAATGTTGCAAAGATTGTAGCCTTATAATCCTGTAAATGCGGGTAAAAATTTCACGAGTGCGGGTAAAACCGCCGCTTGTGTAGCTAAAATTCCCACGAGTGCGGGTAAAAATTTCATGAGTGCAGGTAAAACCGCCGCTTGTGCAGCCAAAATTCCCACGAGTGCGGGTAAAATGTGCAACTTGTGACAGCTATGTAACATAAAGTGTAGCTAAAAACGCCGCCTGTGCAATTAAGATTCCCAAGAGTGCAGGTAAAATGTGCAACTTGTGACAGCTATGTAACATAAAGTGTAGCTAAAATGTTCGGTAGTGCAGCAAAACCGCCACTTGTAACAAGACTGTCATCCATAAAAAGCAGAATTGTACTCCATGAATACATAGAGTGCGCCCATGAAATACAAAAGTGTATCCCATGAATACAAAAAGTGCGCCCATGAAATACAAAAGTGTACCCCATGAATACAAAAAATGCACCCATGAGTTACACTACTGTCATCCATAAAAAGCAAAATTGTATGCCTTTCTTACACTACTGTCGTCCATAAAAAGCAGAATTGTATGCTTTTCTTACACTACTGTCGCCCATGAAAAGCAAAATTGTACACTTTCTTACAGAACTGTAGTTCAAGAGTTCAAAAACAGTCCATGAACACATACTCATCCCATGCTCACTCCATACTCATGGCATACTCACGCCATACTCATCCCATGCTAATTGAATACTCATTCTCATTATTCATAAAAACAAGAAAAACGAGCATGTGATTAATTTTTATGCCCTCATTATCAATAAAGTATGTTTTAACATGCAATATTTTGTAAAAATATATGTTATTATGATTGTATTTATAAAATAACATTTATATTCGCGCCATGAAAAAAGAGAAAAAAATAACTATTAAGTTCTTTCTTAATAAGTTGCTTGAACCAGCAACAGGGGATAAGGGGGAGAAATACTATCCTCTATATATACAGGTTACTTATAACCGTAAGAATATGCAGTTCAAAAGTAAGTACGGTATGTATTATGGAGATTTAAAAGAAGTTAAATCCGGATTAATGCAATTTGAAGAAAGAATCCTACGTAAAGCAATTACTTATGAATCGAATCTTTCATCATCTGATTATGACCTTAAGGGTTTGAAGCATAAATACGAGATTTATTCCACATCTATACTTGAATCCTTAGAGAAGTATTTGAAACCAAAACTTCGGCTGGCAATATTAAAAACTAATGATGACTTGACCGAAGTGTTGGATTTCAGTCAATCCCATGCCACTGTTGCAAGGTTATACAGAGCATCACAATTGCTTTTTACTAATATTGACAGCTATCTGAATGCCAAACTAAAGACAGAGTTAAATGCCTATTTAAACTACACAGGGTTGTATAAAATGCCAATTTTTACCTTTACTTTTCCAACAATTATGGACTGGATTGAGGGAAGCTATAAAGCAGACTTGCAAACAAAGATTAAAACTGCTTTTAAGAATAGACCAGAAATATTGAAAGATGTGTATGCTCTTATTGATGCTGCAATTGTTGAATATTTAAAAAGAATAGAGTTGTAGTTTTTTTTGCCTTAAACGTTCTTATACATATTAATATATAATAACATATATAATAACACACATACATACCCCTAAAATCTAAACTTTATGCAAGCCATTAGTTCTACCAAAACAATTACACCTTTTAATAACAAGAATGACTTAACCATTGAAGAGCTTCGGAGCTATCCCGGCTTAGAAAATATGACCGATGAACAGGCAAATCAGATTATCGGAAGTCTCAAAGAATTAAGTATCTTAGTCTGCTATGCTGCCGACAAGATGCCATACAATGCAATAAATAACATTGATAATCAACCTAATATGGCTATATTTGCAAACAAACAAGCCGCTTAATTATGAGTAAAAGCATAAATATTCAGGAAAACAATTTGAGCCTTCTCGGAAAGTTCGCCAAGAAGAGCGATAAAGTAACCTTTATAGATGGGAACAACAGTATCATCTATACCCGTGTATCGGGCAGAGAACAACAGGAAAAAAACATGAGCCTGACATGGCAAAAGAAATATTGCGAGGAATTGTGCCAACGCAATAACTATAATATAGTGGGATATTTCGGCGGGACATTCGAGAGTGCCAAAACTGATGAGCGCAAGGAGTTCAAAAGAATGCTTGAATTCATCAAGAAAGGTAAAACCAACATCAGCAATATTATTGTGTATAGTATTGACCGTTTCAGCAGGACAGGCTCCACATGGTTCATAGACCAGCTTAGAGGGTGGGGAGTAAGGATTATTTCTGTAACCCAGCCTGCCGATTCCAATACTGCTAACGGAAGATGGTATCAGAAAATGCAGTTGCTCATCGCAGAATTGGACAATGAGCAACGGAAAGACAAGTGCGTAACAGGAATGAGAGAAAAACTTCTTCGTGGAGAATGGATTGTTAAACCCACAGTAGGCTATAAAAAAATTTTGGAAGGAGGAAAAATCAAGGTAGTGCCGGATGAAAAGAGCGAATATATACGCAAGGCATTTTACTGGAAACTGAAAGAAAATTTGCCCCTTACAGAAATTTTGAAACGATTGGGAAAAATGGGGATGAAGGTATCGAGAACAAGATTATCGGAAATTTTCAGAAATCCTTTTTATTGCGGATATATTACAGGAACGCTAATAGACGGAAAAGTTGTGAAAGGTTTGCATGAACCCATTGTGCCGGAAAATGTGTTCTTGGAAGTGAACGGGCTTTTAAGCAAAAATCATTATGGGTACAAACATCAGGCGGATAATGACCAACTCCCTTTAAAGATATTTGTAAAATGCGGAGACTGCGGTTCATCCTTTTGCGGATATGAGGTAAAAAAGAAGAAGTTGTTTTATTATAAGTGCAAAAAAGCTGGCTGCAAATGCAACCGAAGTGTAAAGCACATGCACACTATATTTACAGATACCCTCCGCCAATATACTGTAGATACTACACTTATAGAGCCTTTAAAAAGGCAACTTATGGCTACCTACTCGCAGATGCACGAACAGGATGCATCGAATGAAAAACTATTAGGTACACAATTGACAGAGGTTGATAAGAACCTGCAAACATTGAAAGAAAGGTGGGCATTGGGTAAAATTTCAGAAGAAGTTTACAAGGAATTTGCACCCAAGTATAATGAGCAAAAGGACAAAATAGAAGAGGATTTGGAGAAAATCAACTATACCAGTTCGAACCTTGAGAGCAACCTGCAAACTGCTCTTGAAATTGCATGTAACTTGCTGACGGTTTGGAATGTATTAGATTATACTGAAAAACAACGGCTGCAATATTTGATATTTCCGAAAGGAATGTACTATGACCGCAAAAATGATGCAGTTCGAACCAACGAGGTGAATTTCATTTTTTCTCAAATCGCCCACCTGACAAAGATTTCAGGTGGGTCTAATTATGAACATACCAATAATTCTGTTGATATGTTCGGTCAAGTCGGGGTAGCGGGATTCGAACCCGCGACCTCACGCACCCCAAGCGTGTGCGCTAACCGGGCTGCGCCACACCCCGAACAATTAACATAGAAAATTAAAAAAATTCTTATATTCACCGTTCATTTCTTCAGAAACATTGCAATTTAGGGATGCATATTTGCCATGTGCCTGGAGAATTAATTTTGCAAAAGTATATTTTTTTGAAAAGCCATACTTGTTTTTCTCAGCCTATGCGGTTTTTATTGACAATAATCATCTTGTTCGTCCTTAATATTAATGGGTTTTCCCAGCAATATAAAATATCAGGGCATGTAAAAGATGCTTCCAATGGGCAAACATTACCGGGAGTGAGCGTTTTTGTGGATGAATTAAAACTGGGCGCCGCCACCGATGTGGATGGCTTTTACCAGTTCACTGTTCCTGCCGGCACATACCACCTGCATATTTCTCTCATGAGTTATAAAGATACCGTTATTGCCATAAAAGTCAATAAGGATATAAAGGTTGATATGGGGCTTGTTTCGAGCGCCATTAATGCTAAAACAGTGAATGTAATGCGGGAAAAAGCTAATAATAATGTACAAAGTGAAAGAATGGGTACCATAACGCTGGATGTGGAAGACCTTAAAACAATACCTGTTTTCTTCGGCGAGCCTGATATATTAAAAGTTATACAACTATTGCCGGGCGTACAAAGCGCCGGTGATGCCAACACGGGTTTTTATGTTCGCGGTGGAGGCCCTGACGAGAACCTGGTTATGATAGACGGCGCTACTGTATATAACGCAGGCCACCTGCTTGGTTTCTTTTCAATATTTAATTCCGATGCCATTAACTCTGTTTCGCTTATTAAAGGCGATATGCCTGCAAACTATGGCGGCCGCATTTCATCCGTGCTTGACATTACGGCAAAAGAAGGCGATATGCAGCAGATACATGCCAGCGGCGGCATCGGGCTTATTGCCTCGCACATTACGGTGCAAGGCCCTATAAAAAAGGATACTTCCGGTTTTATTTTCTCAGCACGCCGCACGTATATTGATTTGTTTTTGCGAAAGCCGATTATTCCCGCATCTTCTCCTTTTTTCGGCACCAGTTATTACTTCTATGACCTTAATGGCAAGATTAATTATCGCTTCTCCGCCAAAAACCAGCTTTCCATTACAGGTTATTACGGGCAGGATGATTTTACTTTCAATGATGCCCAGATGGGGTTCAGCACCAATGTTCCATGGGGAAATGCAATAGCCTCAATAAACTGGAATCATATTTTCAGCGATAAGCTGTTATCTACCATGTCGCTTAACTATACGTCTTATACTTTCCGTTTCAACGGGGCTGAAAGCGGGTTTAATTTTATGCTGTTTTCCGGCATACATGATTACCATTTTAAGGAAAATATTGACTGGATACCCAGCAAGAAAATTCATGCAAAATTTGGCGTTGAAAATACCGTGCATGTATTTATTCCCAGCGCCATATCTGCCCAGGAGCCTAACGTTAACTTTAATACAAGCGATGTAGTTCATTTATACGGAGATGAAGCCGGAGTATATGGAACCTGCGAGTATGCCGTAACTGACCTGATAAAAATGGAAGGCGGGTTACGCTATTCCGCTTTTGAGCAATTGGGCCCTTTTACAAGGTATAACGAAAATTCACAAGGGCAAAATACCGATACCATTACTTATAAGACACTACAGAAAGTCGCCTTATATGGCGGATTGGAACCACGGTACACCATTCGTTACATATTAACTGAAAATTCTTCTTTGAAAGCGGGTTATAGCCGCAACTATCAATACATACACCTTGCTTCCATCAGTTCCATATCGCTGCCGACAGATATCTGGATACCGTGCACTTCATTAATACCTCCTTCCATGGGCGACCAATATGCCATAGGGTATTATCATAACTTTTTAGAAAACCTTTTTGAATCTTCGGTAGAAGTCTATTACAAGCACATGGAAAACCTTATTGAATATAAAGATGGCGTTACTCCTGAGGCCAATGCAAGCGCTGACCCGGATGAAAATTTTACTCTTGGTACAGGACAGGCTTATGGAGCTGAGTTTTTCTTAAAGAAAAGAGTCGGGAAAATAAACGGCTGGATTGGTTATACGCTTTCATGGAGCACTGAGAATTTTCCTGATTTGAATAACGGGCAGACCTTCTACGCCAAATACGACAGGCGAAACGATATATCGGCTGTAATTAATTATGTATTAAACGACAGATGGTCATTTTCAAGCGTATTTGTATTTGCCACCGGCAATGCCCTTACTATGCCCGATGCGTGGTATGTAATTGAAGGGCAATTGGTGGAAGAATATGGAGCGAGGGACGGATACAGGCTTGCCCCTTATGACAGGCTCGACATTTCGGCCACCTATACACCTGACCCCAAAAAACAGGCCTTGAGAAGACAGGCAAGATGGGAGAAAAAGCATGGCGACAGCGCTGCTTATGTTGATAACAGGCCCACCTGGATGAAGAATTTCCATTCAAGCTGGAATTTTTCTGTTTATAATGTTTACAACAGGTATAATCCTTATTTTATATATCTCTCGGTTAGCGGAAATGCCTATAATGGTACGCTTACCATACAAGCCCAGCAGGTATCATTATTCCCTATTTTGCCTTCGGTATCATGGAACTTTAATTTTTAAAATGGTAAAGAGAATTTTAAAATATACAGGGTTTTGTTCGGTGCTGCTGATGGCTGCCTGCACCAAAAACATTAACCTTGTTGTGCCCCAGGCTCCTAACCAGATTGTGGTAGAGGGACATATTGAACCGGACAGCGCCGGTTCCCTTTTTCTGTCACATAATTTTAATTATTATGGCGTAACTTCTTTTACCGGTATTCTTACCAACGATGTGGTGCATGGCGCGCATATATCTATCAGCGATGGAACGACCACCGATACTATGATTGAAACCAACCCAAGCATCGGTTACTACCAGAATAAAAATTTAAAAGGCGTGGTGGGCAAAACCTATTACCTGACAGTAGTTGCCGAGGGACAAACGTTAACTGCCTCAACCACTATTTTAACGCCCATACCATTACAGTCGCTTTGGTACCAGGCTGCAAGCGGTATGGATTCATTGGGATATTTATGGGCCACTGTAAATGACCCTGCAACCGGTTCAGGAAATTATTACCGCTGGTTGGCCAGGCGCTTAAATAAGGTAAACGGCAAAGATGAAGACACAACATTTGTTCCACCCTCCCTATCGGTTTTCAGCGACCAGACTTTTAAAGGGCAGAAGTTTCAATTCTTCTTTGGCAGGGGTTCGGTGCCGGGCTCAAAAGCCGCTGATGATACCAATATTGAGAGCGGCTATTTTAAATTAAAAGATACCGTTATCGTTAAATTCTGCACTATTGATTATAACTCTTACCATTTTTACAGCACTTATTATTACCAGGTTGATAATTCCTTCAACCCCCTTAGCTCTCCTGTTATGGTACAGGGCAACATAAACGGGGGATTAGGGATATGGTGCGGTTACGGTTCATCTTATGATACTGTAATTTGCAAATAGGGTGGCTTGTTTTTTTACCACAGAGGCACAGAGAACACAGAGATAAACGGAGGATGGCTGGGGGTTTCAAAAAGTTCCACTTTTCAGGGGTGTCACCTATATTAATTAATTGATTATCAATATAAATCTGGGTTTCACCCCCTAAAAAGTGGAACCCATCTAACGGGT
>JBKQUY010000077.1:0-85191 GCA_052325425.1 Bacteroidia bacterium
TAAAGACGAATTATTACAATATCTTTATTATTACAACCATGAAAGACCTCACCAAGGAATTAATAATAAAAAACCTATTGAACTAGCAAATCTGTTACCGAATTAAGTAACTTCTACAATTGCGAGGCTTTGCGAAGCAATCTCAGTATTTGGGTAATTGCAATATAATACCGGGACTGCCACATCCCGCAGAAAATTGCGGGATTCGCAGTGCCGGATGTTCCTTAATTCATTATTCCCAGGTTTGCCTCTTCAGCTAACTGCAACCTGCTTCATCACCTCGCTTATATCCTGCATAAGCTTTTTGGCAAGGTTATCTGCTGTTGTCTGGTGAGCGCTTTCGGCAATTATCCTCACAATAGGTTCAGTATTGGAGCGGCGCAGGTGCACCCATTCATGGTCGAATTCAATCTTAAGCCCGTCAACTGTATTGCATGGATACTTCTTATATTTTTCTTTAATATCTTTCAGAACCTTGTCAATATCCAAATCGGGGCGCAGTTCTATCTTCTTTTTAGATATATAGTAGCTCGGGTAAGTTGACCTTAACAGTGAACAGCTTTTGCCATAGGTTGCAAGGTGCGATAGGAATAATGCTATTCCGGCAAGCGCATCGCGGCCATAGTGCAATTCGGGATATATAATGCCTCCGTTGCCTTCTCCTCCTATTACAGCGCTGTTTTTTTTCATGGCGTCCACTACATTAACCTCTCCCACAGCCGAAGCAAAATAGCTGCAACCTGCTTTTTTGGTAATATCTCTCAACGCCTGCGTTGATGACAAGTTAGAAACAGTGTTTCCTTTTTTGTTTTTCAGAATATAGTCGGCAACAGCAACCAATGTATATTCTTCTCCGAACATTTCACCGTCATCGCAAACAATGGCAAGCCTGTCAACATCGGGGTCAACTGCCAGTCCGAGATGGGCATTCTTTTTTAAAACAGTCTTCGAAAGTTCAACCAGGTTCTCCGGCAAAGGCTCCGCTTCGTGGGCAAAATTACCGTTGGCTTCGCAAAACAGAGGGAATACGGTCTCCACTCCTAATTGCTGCAAAAGCTGCGGTACAATTATGCCTCCAACTGAGTTTACTGCGTCTATCACCACCTTAAACTTTTTGGCTTTAATGGCCTTAACGTCAACCAGCGGCAGTTTCAAAATCATATCAATATGCTTCTGCCCGTAAGTATCGTTTTTTGTCACCTCCCCTATTCCTCCTACCTGTGCAAACTGGAAATCGCCTTTCTGGGCAATAGAAAGCACATCTTTGCCATCTGCTTCCGAAATAAATTCGCCCCGCGAATTGAGCAATTTCAACGCGTTCCAGTTTTTGGGATTATGGCTGGCAGTTATAATTATTCCGCCATCTGCTTTTTCCAATGTAACTGCAATCTCAACGGTTGGGGTAGTTGCCAGTCCTATATCGGTGACATCAATTCCCAATGCCTGCAAGGTACCGGAAACAATATCCCTTACAAATGGGCCTGATATGCGGGCATCGCGGCCAATTACTACCCGTGCTTTTTTACCGTCCTTGCCTTTCTGGTTTCTTTTTACCCACTGCCCGAAAGCAGCAGTGTATTTTACTATTTCCGTGGGCGTAAGGCCTTCTCCATTTCCACCAATGGTTCCTCTGATTCCAGAGATTGATTTAATAAGCGTCATAATTTCCTCATTCTATTTCTATAAGGGCGACAAAAATAATCGTTTAAAGTTATAGTTATGTATCATACTTATTAACAATAGTGCATAAGGGTTAGATTAAGATTAAGGTTGAGGTTAAGATTAAGGTTTAGATTAAGGCTAAGGCTATAGTTTTCTCAACTTCAATCTCAGCCTGATTCTCAGCACTAATCTAAGCCTAAACCCTAACCTTAATCTTATTTATTACATTTGCGCCCGAAACTTTTATGTACGAAATGAATTTTAACCTGCCCGACCTTCCTGAGAGAGAAGCCAAGCCCCGTAAAGCAGGCATTACTATGGTTATGGATAAGGGTATGAGCCTGAGGCAGGCCCTTGACCTTGTAAGCTCCGGCGGGCGATTTACCGATATTGTTAAGCTTGGCTTTGGCACTTCATTGCTTACAAAAGAACTGAATAAGAAACTCCAGATATACCGGGATGCTGAAATCCAAACCTATTTTGGCGGAACATTATTCGAGGCATTTATTGTCCGCGATATGATTGACGATTACCGCCGCTATCTCGATAAGTACAAAATGGAGTATGTAGAGATTTCGGATGGTTCCATAAAAATGCACCACGACGAAAAATGCAAGCTCATTGAGAAGTTTTCAAAAGATTATACGGTATTGTCAGAAGTAGGTTCAAAGGAAGCCGGGGTTATTATACATCCCAACTTATGGATTTCGATGATGAACAAGGAACTGGAATGCGGCGCGTGGAAAGTAATAGCCGAATCAAGGGAAAGCGGGAATGTGGGTATTTACCGTCCCAATGGCAATGCGCACGTTACGCTCATTAATAAAATACTGCAAAAAGTTCCGGGAGAAAAAATTATGTGGGAAGCGCCTAAAAAATCACAGCAGGCATGGTTCATTGACCTGCTCGGCCCCAACGTAAACCTGGGCAATATTCCACCGGAAGACGCTATACCGCTTGAAACATTGCGCCTTGGCCTGCGCGGCGACACCTTTTTTAAGTTTATCCCCGCTAAGTCGAGGAATAAGTGGAAGTAGGAACGATTTGATGATTTATTCGCGGACTATCTATTATTTAAGAACTCATAAGGCTACGCCGTTGATAATTTGGTGATTATAAGTTACTAAATCTAATCATTAATGGACTTAAGAAAACAATGTGATTCTTTCATTATCAAATCACCATATCATCAAATTAAATCTTAATTCCTATAACCAGCACATCATCTACCTGCTCATTATTACCTTTCCAGCCTTCAAAGGTCTTTTCGAGAATATTTCTCTGTTCCGCCAGCGGCTTATCACATATTTCCAGAAGTTTTTCCTGTAATTGTGAATGCTTAAACTTTTTTCCTTTAGGTCCCCCAAACTGGTCGGCATATCCGTCGCTGAAAAGATAAATGCAGTCCCCTTCAGCCAACTGTTCACTGTGCAGGGTAAATGGCTTTTCAATTCCATAATGTACACCGACAGGCATTTTATCAGGGGTAAACTCAATGACTGTCTTCCTGTCATTTTGCTTTATTATCCACAAGGGGTTGTTGGCACAGGCGGCATACAGCATTTTATGCTCCATATCGAACGAACAATAAATGCAGTCCATGCCATCCTTACTTTCAATATCAGAACCTTCAGGGTTAAGCGCTTTTATAATATTGTTGCGGATATCATTTAACGCCAGGTCGGGACGTGTAATTTTTCTTTCAATTACTGTTTCGTTAAACATAGATATGTTCAGCAATGACATGAATGCGCCGGGTACACCATGCCCTGTACAATCGCAGCAGGCTATGTGAAAAGCCCCCCCACCCCCCAAAGGGGCTGCATATGCCCAGTAAAAATCTCCCGAAACAATATCACGGGGTTTGAACAAAATAAAATATTCTTTTAAATATTTGCTTAAATAATCATCGGTAGTGAGCAGGGCTCGCTGTATGCGTGAGGCGCAGTTGATGCTGTCAATAAGGTCTTTGTTTTTTTCAGCTATTATGGCGCTTTGCTTTTTTATCTCTCCCTCCATCCATAGCCTTTCACGTATGTCGCGTGCAGAAATAAATATAACTGGCTTGCCACCAAATTCCTCAACCTTGGCGCTGCATTCCACATCTATTTTTTCACCCGTGGCGCTGATAAATGGAAGGTCGCTGTATATCAAACCTTTTTTTTCATAAACAGTAGCAATTATTTCAGCGCTGCGTGCCAGTTGCGATTTTTCGTGCAGGTCGAAAATAGTTTTGGTAACAAGGGTATCTCTCGGGTAACCCAATAGCTCGCTGGCGCTTATATTGGCATATTTTATCTTTCCATCTGCAATATCAATCAGCAAAAGGGTATCATTGGTATGCCTGAAAATATTACGATAGCTCTTGTTTTCCTTTTTCAGTTTGCCATTAGCTATAAGCTCTATTACAGCCAATACTGCAACCAATAAAAGTAGGCCCGATACTATATAAGCTGTTGGGGTCATCTTATTATAAACCTTAACTAAATAGACTGCAATATGGGAAATATATCGGTAAGTTTTACAACCTCCCCCATTTTATCAGGCTTGGAGCAATACCTGATATTGCCATTAATATCTATCAGGAAAGAAGCCGGCAGGGGAATTTCCTTTTCATCGTTATAGTTACTGGCGTGCAGTAAATAGGGCGATTTTATTTTCAGCCTGTACAACTGGGTTACTTTTAAATCAGGGTCAGATAATATGTGAAAGTCAAGTTTCAATTCTTCAGCCATTTTGTGGTTCACGCCTGTAGGGTCAGGGCCAATTACCAGGAGAAAAACATTTTTCTCCCTGAATTGCGCACTCTCTTTCATATACGTTCTCAGCATAATATGACAGAGCGGGCACCATTCTCCCCTTACAAAAATCAATAATACATGATTTTTCCCTTTAAAATCAGAAAGAGAAACCCGTTCGTTATTTTCATTAAGCAAATCAAATTGCGGGGCTTTTTCTCCCGGTACAAGGCCAAATCCCATGCTGAGTTTCGTTTTTATTTTAAGGCCATCCAGCAGTATTGTCCCGATTATTACACCATTAGCGCCAAAATATACTACCGGAAATAATTTAGCATCGAAAGACATCTGGTGATTCATCTTTACCTCAACGGCATACAATGCAATGGCTATGCAATATAAGAATGGCTCAAGCCAGAGCTTTTTGGTGAATTTCAGTTTTTCGAACCATATTACTCCGCGAGGCAGAAGGGCCATAAATGGTAACATGACATAAGGAATGGAGAGATATAACTGGCTGCCTGCTTTATAAAGAGCGACTATGGCAATAATATGCGTAAGGACTACTCCCAATGTTGACAATATTACATTAGAAGTAAGAAATACATACATACAGAGAACCGCTATGGTGCAAAAAGCATAAAACCCGAAAAGCCTGCCAGTAACAAGATAAAATATGGCTACCGCAATGATGATATAGCCCAAAACTCCGAATGTAAAAGTTATCTTTCTATTGTTCAACACAGATGATTTCATGCAAATTTATAAAAATAACCGCCACCCTTTTGAAAGCTCACTGAATGACGCCTGCCGGAAATAAAAAAGCCCCGCAATACTGCAGGACTCATTTAATTCGTGAAATTCGTGGCCAGGCTTTATATTCCCAGTTTCTTCCTTATATCGGCAGGAATGGCATTTTTATTTACCATAATGGCGGTGGTCTTGTAAAGGTAATAGGGCTGCGAGACATAAAAATATCCCTTGCAATAGTTTGCAGTGCCCCATGAGTTCTTTACAATGTAAAACTCATCTCCGTTCTGGTCTTTTGCAATTCCCGTTATCTGCATACCATGGTCATCGGTAGTGGCAAGGTTATCGAAAGCTGCCTGGCGCATTTCCTGTGTGATTTTCTTTTCAGGAACCGGGTTAAGGAATATCGAATCCTTTTGAGCACGGGTCATTCCCACCATATCGGCTTCAGGAACAACGGCAAGGCTGCTGTTTCTCGCATCAAAGCCGGGTTCGCTTACATCAGACCCCCACTCTACCGTGTAACCGTTCATTATGGCGTTATCTGTAATCTTCTGAAATTCATCCAGCGGGACATTGTACACTTCCCCGTTTTCAAAATTATCAGGCACTTCAAGTATAAATTTAGAATAGAATGGGTGATGCGTAAAAGAGGTTATCTCTACATAATCGTCAGGGTTAATGCCTAAATATTTGGCAAATGTCATAGGTGTAAATGTTTTGCCCTCGTAAGTAAATTCGGTAGGAACTTTTCCCATATAACCGTCAAGAGCGCCCTGGAAAGCTGAGAACCAGTTTGGGTTCAGGTGGCCTTCGGGCATTTTTAACATGGCATCGAGCATAGCTTTAAGCACATCGTCCATTTCAACAAGTTCGGGCTTTTCCATTCCATCCGGCAGGCCCGAGTATGCACTTGAAGGTACAATTCCATAAAGCCTTACCGCGTTGATAACATCATGCGGTTCGCCCCCGTCGCCGAAGTTGGCATGCCCCTGGTAGCGCATATAGTGCTGCGCTTTAAGCAGGTACATATTATGAATAACAAACATCTGCGAAAGAGAAAAAGTGCCTTTCCCCATACGCATCAATTCCGATTCTAAAAATGACTGGGTAGAAAAGCACCAGCATGTGCCTGAATGGTACTGGTTCTTTACGCTGGTAGCCCCATTATCTTTTACTATGGTAAACTGGTATTTACTGCCAGCTTTGTTGGTTAGGGGCAAATCGGCCTGTTGCGCAATAACTGAAAAACTTGTAAGCGCCGCTATTGCAAGGCTGCTCCATACTTTCTTTTTCATAAATTAATTTTTAGTTTGTAAAATTCATAAAGTTTATAAAGCCTATAGATTATACAGGGTTTAAGTTTTTCTTAACTTTTAACTTTAAGAACCTTATAATTTTCAGCTTTGATTTTATTGGTAAGCTTGAGCGCAGTTTCAATAATATCATCGGGGCTATAGCCGCATTCTTTATAAAGTTCCATTTGTGTACCTTGTTCCACTACCTTATCGGGTATTCCCAGCCTTATTACTTTGGCGTTATAGTTATTATCGGCCATAAATTCGAGTACGGCGCTGCCCATACCGCCCATCAGGCAGCCATCCTCCACCGTTATTACCTTATCAAACCGCGTAAACACCTCATGCAGCATTTGCTTGTCAATAGGTTTCACAAATCGTAAATCGTAATGGGCTGCATCTGCTCCATGTTCAGCAAGCGCTTTGCACGCTTTTACGGCAAAGTTGCCCGGATGCCCGATGGTTAAAATTGCAATATCGCTTCCGTCCTTTATTTTACGGCCTTTGCCAATTTCTATTTCACTGAATGGCTGCTTCCAGTCAATAATTACTCCACTACCACGGGGGTAACGGATGGAGAACGGGCTTGTTACTTTATCCAACTGGGCTGTGTACATCAGGTTGCGCAGTTCAATTTCATCCATCGGGGCAGATACTATCATATTGGGCACACAACGGAAAAAAGCCAAATCGTAATTACCATGGTGCGTAGCTCCGTCAGAACCTGAAACACCACCGCGGTCGAGGCAGAAAATAACTTTAATGTTCTGTATGGCAACATCATGTATCACCTGGTCGTAAGCCCGCTGCATAAAAGTGGAATATATATTGCAATAGGGTATTAATCCCCTGGTAGCAAGCCCGGCTGAAAATGTAACTGCGTGCTGTTCGGCAATGCCTACGTCAAAGGCGCGCTCGGGCATGGCTTTCATCATGATATTGAGTGAACAGCCTGAGGGCATGGCAGGCGTAATGCCCATTATTTTTGAATTTTTCTCCGCGAGTTCAACCATGGTATGCCCGAAAACATCTTGGTATTTGGGTGGCTGGGGCCCGTTGGAGGCCGAAATAATAAGCTTGCCGGTATTTTTATCGAATGTGCCCGGGGAATGCCAGAAAGTCTGGTTCCCTTCTTCAGAATATTTATATCCCTTCCCTTTAACGGTAAGGGCATGAAGGATTTTAGGGCCTGAAATATTTTTAAGGTCTTTCAATATACGCGCCAGGTGTACCACATTATGTCCGTCAACCGGGCCAAAGTAGCGGAAGTGCAATGATTCGAAAAGGTTGCTTTGCTTGAGCAGTGATGTTTTTACAGCATTTTCAATATTCGAGGCAATTTCCTGGGCATTGGGTCCGAACTTGCTTACCTTGCCTAACAGCTTCCACACTTCATCTTTCACCTTATTATATGCGGGAGAAATAGACATGCCGGTAAGGTACGCGCTCAGCGCTCCCACATTAGGGTCAATGGACATACAATTGTCATTCAGCACTACCAGTAAGTTCGATTTTGATATTCCGGCATTATTCAACCCTTCAAAAGCAAGGCCGGCTGTCATGGCGCCATCGCCAATAACAGCAATGTGCTGGCGGTCATTCTCGCCTTTATAGTGCGATGCCGTAGCCATACCCAAAGCTGCCGATATTGATGTGGAGGTATGTCCCACGCCAAAGGTATCGTATTCACTTTCTTTGCGGTTAGGGAAACCACTTATGCCCTTATAAAGCCTGTTGGTGTGAAAGGCATCCTTCCGGCCGGTAAGTATTTTATGCCCATACGCCTGGTGGCCGGTATCCCATACTAATTGGTCGTAAGGGGTATTGAAAATATAATGCAAGGCAACGGTAAGCTCAACCACCCCAAGGCTGCCTCCAAAATGGCCGCCTTTTTCAGAAACCAGGTCAATAATAAATTGCCTCAGCTCAACGCATACCTGCTCAAGGTCAGATTCTTTCAGCTTCCTTAGGTCGGAAGGAAATTTTATTGAGCTTAAAAGGTTTTGTGCTTTATCCATTAAAATAACATAAATGTTACCGTAATATTACCAAAGTGTGCAAATATAGGACAATTTTGAACATTAAAGATATGATAAAAAGCATAATATGCCGGGCGTACATGAAATTTTAATAATAGTAGTAGTTTTATTGTCTGATTATAAATACATGGATACGTATAATTTCAAAAAAATTTATATTTACAAACATGAAAGCCGAAGTTAAGATAAAACGCCTGCGTAAAAAGGATGTTGTTCTTTTCCAGGACCTTATTTTGCTTTTTGGGGAATTATTTGAAACAGAAATGACGAAAACCCCTAAAAGGTCATACCTGGCAAAACTGTTGAAATCACCTGGATTTATTGTTTATGCTGCTATTCATAAAAAAGAAGTGGTTGGAGGCCTGACTGCCTTTGAATTGCCTATGTATTATTGCAAAGGCTCTGAAATGTTTATTTATGATATTGCTGTCAAATCAAAATTCCAGAGAATGGGCATAGGTAAAAAACTGCTCGCCAAATTAAAAAACTATTGCGGCAAAAATGGCATTAAAGAAATATTTGTTGCGGTAAATGCTGAAGATGCCCAAGCCTTGCAATTTTATGATTCCACAGATGGGAAAGCGAAGATGGTTGTGCATTTTAACTATAACGTAAAAGGCCAGTAACATTTAGCAGATTTTATTTGAGAATAAACAGAAAATCCCGGCATTTTACCGGGATTTTCTGTTTATAGTTAGTCAAAGGGGTTTTACATCTTCACAAACTTCAATACCTGTGTTGATGCAGGAGTTATCACCTTTATAAAATACATTCCCTGGGCAAGACCGCTGACATCCATTGTCAATTGTGAATTGTCAATTGTCAATTGTGAACTATAGACTTCCTTGCCGCTGACATCTATTATTTCTATTTGGCTATTGGCTGGTAGCTGTTGGCCACCGGATATTTGAAGGGTCAGCGTATTTGTCGCCGGGTCAGGATATATAGTAATTTGACTTGAAGCAGGTACACTCTTTATTCCTGTAAAAATACCCATTTTCACAGTAAATGTATCTATTGAAGAACATCCGCTGCATGAACCTGTAACGCTGTATGTAGTCATTGTTGTTGGCGCTACAATAATTGTACCTGTAGTCTGGCCTTCAGACCATAAATAATTGCATGCACCACTCGCAACTAAGGTATCAAAGTTCCCAGGCGCTATAGAATCTGCACCCATAATTTTTACAACAGGCACTGAGTCAACTGTTACTTCCTGCATTGCGCTGTTCATGCATCCATTGGTATCGGTCACCGTTACCTTATAACTTCCCGATGTGCTGAACGCTCCATAGATAGCATTACTTGTTACACCAGTACTCCAATTATAAGTCAGAGGGCCGGCATCCCCTGCTGTATCTGCCGCTTTCAGCGTATCCACTGTTCCGGCACATAATATGGTATCATTGGCATATATCGTTACCGATGGCAAAGGGCTTACTATTACTGAATCGGTCGCAAGGTTGCGACAGCCTTTGGCATCTATAACCGTTAAACTATATGTTTTGGATGTGCTGAATGTTCCTGATATTTCATTCTTTGTGCTGCCTGTGCTCCAACTGTAATATAAGGGGCTCGCATCACCCAGGGTATCTATCGCTTCCAGCGTATCCATGCTCCCTTTACATAGTGTTGCTGCCGTGGATGTTATATCTATGTTGGGCGGGAGGTTTACCGTTACCGTCGCTGAGCTCTTTCCTATACATCCGTTTGCATCACTTACTTTTACGGTATAAACACCTCCTATCCCGGCCAGTACAGTATCGGTTATGGCTCCCTGGCTCCAGCTATAACTAAAAGGGTTTACTCCTGATACTTCAGCTTTCAATGTGTCTATCTCGCCCGAGCATATCGAATTTCCTCCTGAAACATTACCCGCTATGGATACAGCCGGTAAAGCATTTACTGTCACTATCTGCTTTACCTTATCCTTACACCCGTTGGCATCTTCCACTGTCAGTGTAATGGTAAAGGTTCCTGATGAGGTCAGCGCGCCGTATATCGTATTGCTTCCTAAAATTGTATTCGTCCCTCCTTCACTCCAAGTATAAGAAAGGGGACTTGCATCACCTGTGGTATCTATTGCCTTCAGGGTATCTACTTTCCCTTCGCATATCGAGGATTTATAGGTATATATGCTTACAGTTGGCGCAGGAGTTACCGATGTTATTGTCTCGCTTGCCAGATTGCTTTTACATCCTGTAACTGCATCCGTTATCAGCACATTATAAGTAGTGGCTGATAATACAATAGCTGTATCCTTGGTTCCGGTACTTCCGCCCGACCATTGGTACGACAAAGCATCGCTGCCCGTGCCGGTTTCTTTGGCGGTCAACACACTTCCCGAACATAAATTGGATGAACCTCCGGTTATGCTTGCCACCGGATTTGGGTTTACTGTCACGGCCTGGGTAGCATTATTTATACAACCATTGGCATCAGTCACTGTTATTGAATAAGTTTGAGAACTGGTTGGGTTGGCAATAATTATAGTGTCTTTTTTCCCACCTGTACTCCAGTTATAAGTAAGCGGGCTCGCATCGCCGGCTGTATCTATGGCCCGCAGGGTATCTTTTATACCTGAACAAGCAGAGCTGCTGTTACCTATTTTTATTCCCGGCAAGGCATTTACTGTTACTGACTTGGAGGCTGAATTAACACAGCCATTTCCATCTTTTACTGTTAAAGTATAGGTATTTGAAGACTTCACCTGTGCAGTATCATTGGTGCCTCCATCGCTCCAATTATAAGATATGGCTGTAGGTGCATTCGCTGTTAGTAAATCTATACTGCCTGCGCATATTGAGCCATTACCCGTTATGCTTACTGCAGGTAAAGGATTTACAGTTACCGTAACTGTAGCATTCCCGGTACACCCGGTACCTGATGTGCCGGTTACTGAATAAGTAGTAGTTGCAGTTGGGCTTACAGAAATAGCGGCATTGGTTGAACCTGTGTTCCATGTGAATTTTGTGGCACCATTAGCTGTAAGAGTAGTAGCGCTGCCAGAGCATGTTACAGGCAGAGATGCTGTTGCCGTAACAGTTAAAGTACCTACTGTAAGTGTAACAACTGCATTTGCGCTGCAACCTGTCAAGTTTTTCCCGGTAACAGTATAAGAAGTAGTTACAGTTGGATGTACAATTATAGTATCATTTGTTTTACCGGTATTCCATGCATAAGTCGTTCCTCCGCTGGCTGTAAGTGTGGCGGTATCTCCGGAACATATACCGGGAGACGCAGGAGTTACAGTAATAGTGGGAGTATTTATCGTTACCGTTTCAGTTGTGCTGTCTTTGCAGCCTCCTGTCATGGTAGCAACGACTTTATAAGTAGTGGTTATAGTAGGCTTAACAGTAATAGAAGCAGCCGTAGCCCCTGTATTCCATAAATAACTTACCCCGCCTGATGCAGATAGTATGCTGGAATCGCCAACGCAAGTAGTAGGCGAAGAATTGGTAACGGTTAACTTACCGACATTAACGGTTACCGTACCACTTGCACTACAGCCGTCAGCATCTTTACCGGTTACAGTATAGGTAGTTGTTACTGTTGGGGAAACTGTCAATGAATCTGTTGTTTGTCCTGTATTCCATGTATAGCTTGTTGCTCCGCCTCCTGCAAGAATAGCTGAGCCTCCGGGGCATATATTAGGTGTGGAAGTTGTTGCAGTAACAGTAATTGGAGAAGTTCCCACCGTGGCTGTGGCATGATATACTGAATCTCCGTTAGTAATAGTCACAGAATATGTTCCTGCAGCCAGGTTTGATATGGTTTGAGTAGTTTGTCCACCTGGGCTCCATAAATAAGTTGGGCTGGGAATACTTCCGTTACAAATGATAAGTTGGGCAGTTACTGAACCATTATTCGAACCGCAGATAGCGTTTGTAGGTGTTGCCGTAGCAACTCCGTTAGCAATAGGGTTGCTCAATTCTTCTACAAAACCTTTACCACAAACATACAAACTGGCTTTACTTGTGTCGAGAGCTATGGCAAATACCGTGTCAGCAACTTTTGTAGCTGAAATCCATGTTAATGAAGAATTATAAACAACAACAGAATCAGCATGACCTACAAATACATTATCACAAGCATCGGCAACTAAACCGCCATGAGTATAACTTGTACCCAAACCTGTTTTACTCTTATTCAGTGCTCCGGTAGTTTTGTTTCTCTGTTGAAGAGTAGCGCCGTCAAACATATAAAGCCAATTGGGGCTTGCTGCCATCCCATTCATTCCGTTGGCATCGCCTGCCCCGTCGCCAACATATTTAACCGAACTGTAATCCTGGAAATCATAACCATCGGATACCGGTGACATAGCAAGAGATGTGAGTGCAGGAGCAGGAACAGAACATACCACATTGTTATCAATATTTTCATTCCCTGTCGGTGGGCTTACCCATGATGATTGATTAAAGGCCATATAACACGGACTTCCTGTAGGGTCAATAGCCATCAAGGTTACATCGTGGCCAGGGCCGGTTATGTTCAAAGGATTCTTTGGGGATAAAGTCGCCATAGTAGTATCCACTACTGCAACTTCCTCATTGTCAGAACTACTATTGGTACTTCCTCCTCCTATTAATATCTGCCCGGAAGCCGTACTATATTCCATCCTGCATATTTCCCTGAATTCTGCATTGTTGCCTCCATTATAATAGGCAAGCTTGGTTCCGCTTGCACTGACTTTTTCAATCCAGGCACCATCTGTATAATTGAATCCTTCACCAACATAAGTTTCGCCGGAATGTTTATCAACGGCAAAGGCGCCCCAGGTAGTCAGGTCATAAGCGGTAGGGTCGGTTGTAAAACAACTATATGTCCACTGCTTAACTCCCATTGAATTAAATTTTGCTATCTGAAACGGATTATAACCACCGGCCACATATACATTTCCCGCGTTATCATAATCTATATCATATCCTGAGTTGGTGGCAATATTAAAACCAGGAGCAGTAGTTGTCCATGGGTCTATTACAAGGGTTTTGCTTTTATCATAATTTTTCACTGAAAATGATTCTTCCATTCCATTAACAGCATATTCTACATCTGCCGTACCACCCTCAAGGTAAGAACTTACCGGGGCGTGGTCGGTAATGTTGCTCATTTCGTTTTCTACCCGAACATTACCAATTCCATCAATATTTAAATCTTTAGCGCCGACATAGTTCAGCTTTACAACTGATAAATCAGCGCCGGGATGCACAATTACAGTATATTTAATACCCTCCTTACCTTCGCCGGGGAATACATATTCCACGTCTATTCCGGGGTACAAATTCTTATAGGTTATTTTTGTAAAAACATCTGCTTTTATTGTGCCCTTATTATCTGGCGCGGAATACGAATTGAAATAGGATTGTTTCCCACTCGCTTCAATTGTAACATCAGGATTTGAGCCTTCCCATAACACAGCTACTTTATTTACAATTGCTGTATGCTCCGTATAACGGCTATTTTTCCCGCCATTATTATACTTTGGAATAAATTTAACCTGGCGGTACAGTATGCCATTAGGGGTAAAATATGCCTTAATGTCGCCCCCCAAATCTGCCTGGTACAAAACGTTCTTAATATTCTCATTTTTTACATTGGCATCAAACTGCCCTTTGTTTTCGATAAATATTTTATGGTCAAATGGATTCACTTTCCATCTTTCCCTAAGCCCTTTGGGTTTTTGTGAAAACCCCTGATTAGGCAGAAGGTTCAATATAATCAGGGTAATAAATGAAACTTTAGCACAAACAGATAAAATTGTGCTAAAAAACGGTTTAGTAATAATCTTATTCATGGCGGTATTAATTATGTATAATCCGGGTAAAAGTACACAAAAAACATGAAAATAGATATATTTTTCAGCAAGTTAATTTTAATTTAACACATATCCACTAATAATCAGTTGCTATAAATCAATCAATCATATGAGTTCTGTCATTTTTTACAGCACCATCTGAAAATACTTTTGTTGTGCTTCTTTAACACAAAATTAAACATCTAACGAAATCTAAAAAACATGGAAACACTGACAACAAAAGAGTTTATTGAACAACTAAAAACAAACTCGCTGAAATTACCTTTGGTAATTAAAGGAATCGTAAAAAAATCAGAATCAGATGCTGAAGTATTATATGCCCGGAAAGGAGATTTTTCAAATTGGTTAAAAATCCCTGCCACTATGATTGAATCAGTAAGATTGCTTAAATCATTCACCAAAGAGGACAACACATTTGCCGTAGTTAAACTTAAATTAAAAGCTCCTGCTAATGCTGAAGGGAAAGTTCTGTATGACCTTCTTTCTTTAACTGAAAAATCATGCCTTAAAGAAAAACCTATGCATAAGCCCGGTTGCACAATAGGAGGGGAAGGCCATTTCTGCCCTCATTGCGGGTGCCATAAAGGACATGACCATAACGGATGCGGGTGCGGGTGCCATAAAGCGCCTGATGGAGGATGCGGGTGCCATGAAGAACATCATGGAGAATTTGAATGCGGCTCGAAAAAGAATTGGGAAAAACAATGCTGATTTAACATATATTTATCTCATCATCATATCTTCAATAATATAACAGACAGAAGAAACTATGAAAACAGATATTGAAATTCAACATGACATTGAAGATGACCTTAAATGGGAAACTTTCCTTAATAATGCAGATATTGGCATTACTGTCAAAAATGGAATAGCGACACTTTCGGGTGTTGTCAATAGCTATGATAAAATGATTGCTGCGGAGAAAACCGCTAAAAACGCGGAGGGAATAATAGCAGTGGACGATGAAATAGAAGTTATACTCTCTGAAGGCGATTGGAATAATGATTCGGAATTAGCGGGAGCTATTTTTAATATTATAATGTGGTATTCAGGGGCTAACGAAGAAAGAATTAAGGTAAATATTGATAATGGGTGGCTTATCCTGGAAGGAGAAATGGGCTATATATTTGAAAACGACAGAATTATAAACGCCCTCGATAACCTGATGATTGTCAAAAAATTAACATTACGAATATAAAGAAATCACCATAAAATCTAAAGAATATGATTTCCTCAAACCCATTTGTAAAGAACGAAATTAAAACATTGAATATTTCAAGTGAAGCGTTTGAAAACGGGCATTTAATTCCGTCTAAATATACATGCGACGGAGAAAACGTAAACCCGCAATTGGAAATCGGGAACATACCGGAGAAAACCAAAAGCCTTGTTCTTATTATTGATGACCCTGATGCCCCTTTACGCACATGGATACATTGGCTGGTATGGAATGTTTCACCAGCCAGGAAAATAAAAATGAAAAGTATCCCGGGCATTGAAGGAATGAATGATTTTATGCAGCATCATTATGGCGGTCCATGTCCTCCATCAGGAATGCACCATTACCATTTTAAAATTTACGCCCTTGATGATATGCTTTACTTAAATGAAAATGCAACCGTACACGATGTTGAAAAGGCAATGAGTTTACAGGTTGTTGCATTCGGAGAATTAATAGGATTATATAAAAAGCCAACTTAAAAAAGATATTATGTTATACCGGGATTTCTACGCCGAACTGGGAAAGTTGCTTTATTCTGTGGCAGATATAAGCGGGGTAATTACGCAAAAAGAGAAAAAAACATTGGATGAAATTGTCCGGAAAGAACTGGTTCCGGCAGAAAACCATGTAGATGAGTTTGGAACCGACGCGGCATTTTATACTGAAATGGAATTTGATTACCTGGATGAAGAGATTGCCGATGCAGAACCGGCATTTGAATCATTTATTGATTTTGTTGAGGAGCATCATACAGCTTTTGATGAGAAAATGAAAAAAATTTCCCTTCATGTTGCAAATGAACTGGCAAACGCCTATCACAAAAAAAATAAAAAGGAAGTGGCTTTAATTAAAATGTTAAAACAAAAACTGGAAAATATTGAACCGTCAAAAAATAAAAAACAATTAATAATTAAGGACTAGTCATGAAAACTAAAAAGCATAGGAAGAAACACCAGAAAAAACTCCAGTTAGAACCTAAAATACCGGAGATTATTCCAAGACCTAAGGAATTCCCTCTGTCAACGCCTGAAAAACCGGACGTAATTCCTCCCGATTTTAACCCGGATAAAGGAAGCCCTGAAATATTTCCGATAAACAGGTAATTATTTGTATTAAATAACTCTGCAGAATTATAACTGAAAAAAATAAAAATATGAGCGCCGTAAAAGAGAAAAAAGAAACAGGAACAATTGCAAAACAGGATACAAATCCATACATATCTATTATATTACCAACGCATGAAAGGTATCCTCATTTCAACGAAGACACACAATTATTAAACAGCTTGCTTAAGAAAGTTGAGAATTCACTGAGATTAAAATATCCTGAGACAATTGCTTTGCAAATGATAAATAAAACATCTGAAGTAATTAATAATATTGAATTTTATTTTCATCCCCGATCCAAAGGGCTTGGAATTTTTGTATCGCCCTTTTCCGAAAAAGTAATTCATTTCCCCTTTCCTGTTACCGAAAAAATTGTAGTCAGCGACCACTTTGAAAACAGGGCAATTATTTTAGCTGAATCTTATCAATTGGATTATTGCGTATTGACCTTGAATGAGAAATCTGTGAGATTGTTCAAATGCAAAGGGATGGAAATGAACGAGGTTAAAAACAATAATTTTCCCGCACAATTTATTGATGAATTTGAAGAACCAAAGCCCAGCAGGGGAGATTCATGGGACCATTCATTAAAAGGAATGGATGATAAATCTACCATTATGGAAGAAAGGGTTGAAGCATTTCTCAGAACGGTTGACAGGAAAATATCTTCGTATATGGGTGCGGAAACGAAATTGATTTTATCGGGAGGAAAAAAAAATATAGCCGACTTTGAAAAGATTTCAAGGCATAGTAATAAGATTATTGCCATTGTTCCCGGCAATTATGATTACAATGAACAGAAAACATTTTCAGATTTGGTATGGACACAGGTAATGAATTATCTGAAAGAGGAAAATGAAAAAATCTTCACGCAATTTGTTGAAGCAACCGGGACCGGGCTGGCAGTATATGGAATTGAAAATGTATGGGAGGCCGCGCAGGAAGGCAAAGGACTGGCTTTATTGGTGGAAAAAGATTTTTCACAGCCCGCATTTCTTGGAAACAATAAATTTAAACTTTTCCTGCATCCGCCTGTTACAGAACACAAAATTGTCACCGATTCGGTAAATGATTTAATTGAAATTGTTCTGGAAAAAGGCGGTAAGGTCGTTTTTATGGAGAATGGAGATTTAAAGGACTTCAGAAACATTGGTCTGTTATTGAGATATACATAAGT
Source organism: Bacteroidia bacterium (assembly GCA_052325425.1). GTDB lineage: Bacteria > Bacteroidota > Bacteroidia > JABEUT01 > JABEUT01 > JABEUT01. The sequence continues at coordinate 17,808 of JBKQUY010000077.1, forward strand.
ATGTCTGTTATATTTGTCTTTGCAGAGGCAATATATTTCACAATACTTTTGGTAAATAAGCCGCCATTATTTCTATGAAAAAAAAGGAACCTGTAATTACTTATGGCATTTACCTCTATAATACACGAACAAAAAAAATCCTTGTTTGTCATGCAACTCATTCATCATGGAAAGCCTGGACTATTCCCAAGGGATTAAAAAATCCCGGAGAAAATGCTTTTACAAGCGCTTCGAGGGAATTAAAAGAAGAAACAGGAATTGACATGGCAGAGCTGCAAATACTTAATACAACCGCCCTTGCTCCCGTAAAATACGAGAAACAAAATAAAATCCTTGAGGCATTTTTGGTAATTACTGATTCTGATTTGGAAAATTTTCAGTTTTGCTGCAGCACTCTGGTAAATGATGCATTTCCTGAAATTGATAGTTGGAAATGGATAAGCCCGGCACTGATTAAATCATGGCTACATGAAAGCCAGCAGAAAAATTCCGATAAGATCATGGAGTTGATACAATCTCATTCCCAATAGTGAAAATGTGATATTGATTGCCGGATGTAAGAATTGATTACTCTCATCTATGGTCTTGATAATGCTCATTTTTATTCCCCGCTCCTGTCCTTAGTTTTGCACTATGTAATTCATAGTAATCATACCGGATTACATACAGGTTATGAGACAATTAAAGATAACACAAAAAGTAACCAACCGCGAGACACCTGCATTAGAAAAATACCTGCATGATATAAGCCGTATAGAGATGGTTTCTCCGCATGAAGAAGTTGAACTGGCAAAGAAGATACAAAGCGGGGATATGGATGCCCTCGAAAAACTCACCAAGGCAAACCTGCGTTTTGTTGTATCGGTAGCCAAGCAATACCAGAACCGGGGCATGAGCCTGCAAGACCTTATTAATGAAGGTAATCTTGGATTATTAAAAGCGGCTAAAAGATTCGACCCTTCTAAAGGGTTTAAATTCATATCGTATGCCGTATGGTGGATAAGACAAACTATTCTCAAAGCCCTGATAGAAGATTCGCGCCTGGTACGCTTGCCTGCCAACAAAGTAAACAGCATGCATAAAATCACCCAGGTGGCATCAAGGCTTGAACAGGAATTCGGTAGAGAACCAACCCGGGAAGAAATTGCCGAAATAACAAAATTAACCGATGAAGATATAAAGCTATCGGTACAGAATTACGCGCGTACCGTTTCAATGGATTCGCCTTTGGGTAACGAAGAAGAAAGCGGCAACATGTATGATATAACTGAAGATACTGAAGCTGTGAGCCCGGAAAACGGACTCTTGCAGGAATCGCTGAAAAAAGACATAAACCGCACCTTATCTAACATACCTTCGCGTGAAGCCGATGTACTTAAATATTACTTTGGCCTTGATAATATTCAACAGCCCTTATTAATAGAGGAAATAGCAAGAAGGTTGAATATTTCAACCGGGTTGGTAAGGCAGATAAGAGACAGGGCGATTCGGAGGTTGCGGCATAATTCAAAGACTCAGCTTCTTAAGTCTTACCTTGGATAAATTAAACCGACAAGATTATTGCGTTAAAATAAATCCTGAAAAGTAATTAATCATTCTCTCCCAGCTTATGTTGGGTTAAAGGATTCTTTTCCTTTTGTCTATGCTGCCCTGATTAAGGTCACTTCACTTCCTGATAGCCCTCATGTTTAAACCTCTCATTTACTGCTTTCTTTGTAAGAGAGATGAGTTCAATAGCTGTAAATAATATAACAAAAACTTACAGCAAGGGCGCTACCCTTGCTATAGATGATATTTCCTTCTCGGTTGACAAGGGTGAAATGTTTGGGCTAATCGGGCCTGATGGAGCAGGCAAAACAAGTATATTCAGGATGCTTACAACTTTATTGTTACCCGACAAAGGAACCGCAACCGTGGCGGGTTATGATATTGTAAAGGATTTCCGTAAAATACGTGGTGTTATTGGTTATATGCCTGGTCGTTTTTCTTTATACCAGGACCTTTCGGTAGAAGAGAACCTGCGATTTTTCGCCACTGTTTTTGGAACCACCATTAAAGAAAACTACGACCAGATAAAAGATATTTATGAACAGATAGAGCCCTTCAAAACACGCCGGGCAGGAAAATTGTCGGGTGGAATGAAACAGAAGCTCGCCCTGTGTTGCGCGCTTGTTCACAAGCCGACGGTATTATTTTTAGATGAACCAACTACCGGCGTTGATGTAGTTTCAAGAAAAGAATTCTGGGAAATGTTAAAACGCCTGAAACAACAGGGAATTACCATTCTCGTTTCCACTTCATATATGGATGAAGCCACGCTATGCGACCGCATAGGGTTAATTCTGGGTGGTAAAATTCTTTCCATGGATACCCCTGCAAACATAGTGCAGGCATATCCCGAAAAACTTTATGCCATTAAATCACCCGAAATGCACAAACTTTTGCACGACGTACGTTCAAATGAAGAGATTCTTACCTGTTATGCTTCGGGAGAATATATTCACCTGTCGTTTAGAAATCCTGAAACAGACCACAAGGCTGTTTTACTCAGCTATTTACAGGAAAAAGGGAATATTAATCTGGTTTTTAAAGAAACGACTCCGACCATTGAAGATTGCTTCATCAGCTTGTTAGGAAAAAAAGATGGAAACAGTAATTAAAGCAAAAGAACTAACCAAACGCTTCGGTGATTTTGTCGCCGTTGATAAAATAACTTTTGAAGTTCACAAAGGAGAAATATTTGGATTCCTCGGCGCAAACGGGGCCGGCAAAACTACAGCCATGCGCATGTTCTGCGGACTTTCAATACCATCTTCGGGCGAGGCTATGGTAGCAGGGATAGACGTTTACCGCAACCCCGAACAGATAAAGAAAAATATTGGCTACATGAGCCAGAAATTTTCCCTCTATGAAGACCTTACAGTGTTGGAGAACATTAATTTTTATGCCGGTATTTACGGATTGACCGATAAGGAGATAAAAGATAAAAGCAATGAATTGATAGTGAAACTCGGTTTGCAGGAACAGGTTAAAAAGCTGGTAAAAAGCCTTCCGCTTGGCTGGAGGCAGAAACTCGCTTTTTCGGTTGCCATTATCCACCAGCCTAAAATTGTTTTCCTTGATGAACCAACCGGGGGTGTTGACCCATCTACCCGAAAGCAGTTTTGGGATATGATTTATGAAGCTTCGGAAAATGGTATTACCATATTTGTTACCACCCACTACCTCGATGAAGCGGAATATTGCGACCGGGTATGTATAATGGTTGACGGAAGGATTGAAGCATTGGATACGCCAGATTTACTGAAAAAGAATTTTGGCGTGGAGAATATTACGGAAGTATTTTATCAATTGGCAAGAAAAGCAAAAAGGTCAGGTGATTGAAATTAGCTGATAGCATATAGCTTATGGCCTATAGCTTAAAAAAAAAGTAAAACAAATGAATAGTGAAACTAACAATAAAAATAAATCAACAGCTATTAGCTATGGGCTAACAGCTAACAGCCAGTCATGAAGGAGTTTTTCGCATTTGTAGTAAAAGAATTTTCGCACGTTTTTCGTGACAAAAAAACTTTGCTGATGCTGTTTGGCGTGCCTATTGTGCAGATTGTACTGTTTGGCTTTGCTCTCACCAATGAAATAAAAAATTCAAACATTGTCATTGTAGATAACGCGAAAGACTTAGCCTCCCAGCAAATCATTACCAAAATTGCTTCAACCGATTATTTTAAAATCAGCAGGGAGCTTATGAATTCATCGCAAATTGACGCCGCTTTCAAATCGGGGCATATTAAGCTTGCTATTGTTATCCCTGAAAACTTCTACACCGATTTACTGCACACCAATAAGGCCCAGATACAGATTATTGCCGATGCATCAGACCCTAATACAGGCACCACCCTCACCAATTATGTAAGCGGCATAATAGCAGATTATAATACTCAGCTTAACGAACAATTACATATTCCCGAACAAATTAATTTAGATACAAGGATGCTATATAACCCCGACCTGAAAGGGGCGCCGAACTTTGTTCCGGGGGTAATAGCAATGGTTATGTTGCTTATTTGCGTCATGATGACCTCTATCTCCATTGTCCGTGAAAAAGAATTAGGAACCATGGAAATATTGCTTGTATCGCCCTTTAAACCCATATATGTAATTCTCTCAAAAGCCGTTCCCTACCTTGCCCTTTCTATTATCAATTTAACTGTAATTCTTTTATTAAGTGTCTATGCCCTCGATTTACCCATTAAAGGCAGCCTTGTGCTTCTTTATGCAATGAGTATTTTATACATTATCACATCGCTTTCATTAGGCCTTCTTGTATCAACCGGTTCTTCTACCCAACAAGGCGCCATGTCGTTATCGCTTGTCGGAATGATGCTCCCTACCATGATGTTAAGCGGGTATGTATATCCTATTGAAAACATGCCTTTGCCCTTGCGGGTTCTTTCAAATATTGTCCCGGCCAAATGGTATTATATAATCGTTAAAGATATTATGCTGAAAGGGCTTGGTTTTTCCTATATCTGGAAAGAGACACTGATACTTTCCGTTATGACTGTTTTTTTCCTCGCCCTTAGTTTAAGGAATTTTAAAATACGGCTGGAATGAGAGCGTTGAGGTTTTTACTACAAAAAGAGTTCAAGCAGATTTTCCGTAACCGTGCTCTCTTACGGTCAATGTTTATGATGCCTGTGATACAGTTGCTTATACTGCCCCAGGCCGCTAATTTCACCATCCGGAATATAAATCTTGCCTTCGTTGACCTTGACCATTCTATCTATTCTCAAAAGCTCATCAATAAAATGCTTTCATCGGGTTATTTTAAACTGGCAGGATTTGCCCCGACATACAAAGATGCATATACGCTGATAGAAAAAGATAAAGCAGATATAGTAGTTGAAATCCCGCAGGGATTTGAACATGACCTTGAACGGGAAGGCAGCAAAACGCTCTGCCTGTCGGTAGATGCTATTAATGGAGTAAAGGCGGCGGTAGGAAGCGGCTATTTAACCAGTATTATACAGGATTTTAACAGCGACATAAGGATTGACTGGACAGAGCCATGGACAGTGAATGCAGTACCGACTGTCGAAGTAACATCATCCAATTGGTACAACCCGACTCTCTCTTATTATCTTTTTATGGTTCCCGGCATACTTGTGCTGCTGGTTACTATGGTGGGAGGCAATATGAGCGCCCAGAATATTGTCAGAGAAAAAGAAATGGGAACGATTGAGCAGATAAATGTAACTCCGATAAAAAAATATCATTTTATACTGGGAAAGCTAATACCCTTCTGGGTTTTGGGTGTTATAATATTTTCGATAGGCTTGATTATTGCCAGGTTTGTATATGGCATTATTCCATTGGGAAGCGTGGCGCTGTTATACCTGTTCCTAAGCGTTTATTTAATTGCCATCACCGGTTTCGGGTTATTGGTTTCTACTTATGCCGATACGCCATTACAGGCACATTCGCTTACTTTTTTCTTTGTGCAGATATTTAATATGATGGGCGGACTTTATACTCCCATTGACAGCATGCCGGGCTGGGCTGTAATTATTACAAAGATCATACCTGTTTCCTATTTTATTGATGTAATGCGCATGATTGTAATAAAGGGCAGCCATTTTCACGATGTACTGCACCATATAGGCGTGGTATTTTTAATGGGAGTAATTTTAAACGTTTGGGCCGTACTCAATTACAGGAAAACAAGTTGATATTCTTTAATTTCTATTCCGCAACGTTTCTGTTTAGTAAAGACATAGCCTGAAAACTATCAATTAGCCTCGTGATAATGGTCATTTGTAAATTTAATAATCGTAACTATTATTGCTCTGTTAATAAATATGTTCAATTGATTTACAGAAATATTAACCAGAAATCTTAAAGACTATGTTTACATTCAAAACACATAATGATGCACAAATTCAGGCGGCTGTGACAGAGGCATTGCAATGGCATAATTCTGTCCGCCAGCATAAAATACAGGCAAAGGTTAAAGATGGATGGCTTACCCTCGAAGGAGAAGTTGAATGGGAATTCCAGAAAGTCGCCGCACGGTGCATGGTCGAAAACATTGAACATTTACGCGGAATCAGCAATAATATTAAAATTCTGACTCAAAAAGAAGCGATGGAAATAAGGCCATATATGAATTGCTTCGCGTTATAACAAAGCATCCTTTTAATGAACAAAAATAAAGAAGCTAATAGCCAATGGCTTTGATTTGATATTCCATATCCCGTTCTATAATATTCCTATATTTACCTGTAATTAATCCTAAACATTATGCAACAACCCGTTTATATTGTCTCTTATTCAAGAACACCGATAGGCCGTTTTGGAGGCCTGCTTGCTCAATTTTCGGCTCCCCGGTTAGGGGCATTTTCAATTAAGAATGTCCTGTCGAAAATTAATCTTGCTCCAACCCTTGTGGAAGAAGTAATTATGGGTAATGCGCTTGCTGCAAACCTGGGGCAAAACCCTGCCCGCCAGGCCACCCTGTTAGCCGGCTTACCCAATGAAGTAATCTGCTCTTCGGTAAATAAAGTTTGTGCCTCCTCAGCTAAAGCAATTATGTTTGGCGCCCAAAGCATATTGCTGGGGTTTAATGACATAGTAATTGCCGGCGGTTTCGAAAGCATGAGCAATGCTCCTTTTTATATAGAACGCAATATTAATCCCTTGCTTATTGCCGACCGTATTATGATTGATGGCATGAAAAAAGATGGTTTATGGGATGTCTATAACGATTATCACATGGCAGTTGCCGCTGAGAATGCGTCAAAAAAAATGGGAATTACCCGCGAAATGCAGGATGAGTTTGCAACAGAATCATACAAACGCGCCGAAAAGGCCAATGCGAATAATTGGTATGCGGGAGAAGTTGACCCGGTGGAACTGGTTGACAAAAAAACGAAGGAAAAGCAATTGATGACAAATGATGAGGAATATAAACATGTTATATATGAAAAAATAACAAAATTAAAACCCGCCTTTACTCCCGACGGAACCATTACCGCGGCCAATGCTTCTAAGGTTAATGACGGAGGAATAGCTTTGGTATTAATGAGCGAGAAGAAAGTAAATGAATTACGCATAACCCCTGTTGCAAAAATTATTGGTTTTGCCGATGCCGAACAAGCCCCGTCAGAATTTCCTACAACACCTGCCAAAGCAATCCCGCTGGCTCTTAAACACAGCGGTTATTCACTTAAGGATATGAACGCGATTGAAATACATGAAGCTTTTTCATGCGTTGCGCTTGCCAATATGAAAGTCCTTGGCATTAATCATTCCATTACCAACCTGAATGGCGGCGCCGTTTCAATGGGACATCCTTTAGGGGTTTCAGGTGCAAGAACAGTTACTTCTTTAATCAGTGTTTTAAAACGCACCGGCGGAAAACGTGGCGCTGTGGGAGTTTGCAACGGAGGCGGTGGCGCAAGTTCGCTGGTTATTGAAATGGTGTAAGTTGACAGCTTATAATTAAAGGTTGTTAAAGCAAAAAGTATGGCTGAACTTCAAAAACTTTACCAACTTTATAAACTCTATGAAAACATACTTCTTAAATGGGATATACGACCTTACGACGCAAACACAACCGCTTGAGCAGGTTATAATTCCCATACCTGAGCCAAAAGATGACGAGATTTTAATTAAAATTTCATGTTGCGGGATTTGTCATACTGAACTGGATGAAATAGAAGGCAGGACTCCCCCACCCTCTTATCCTGTAATACCGGGGCACCAGGTAATAGGGCTTGTCGAAAAAACAGGAATAAAGGCAAACAGGTTAAAAAAGGGTGAACGTGTCGGTGTAGCATGGATATTTTCAGCATGTGGCAAATGTGATTTTTGTAAAAATGGATTGGAGAACCTTTGCCCTGAATTTAAGGCTACTGGCAGGGATGTTAATGGAGGTTATGCCGAATATATGACGATAAAAGAATCTTTTGCATACCGCATACCCTTAATATTTTCGGATGCGGAAGCCGCACCTTTGTTATGTGCAGGTGCAATCGGGTACCGCTCGCTGCGTTTAACGGGCATTACAGATGGCCAACCGCTTGGGCTTGCCGGATTTGGGGCCTCAGGACATTTAGTGCTGAAAATGGCCAGGCATCTTTTTCCGCATTCTCCTGTAATTGTTTTTGCAAGAGCTCCCGAAGAACGCGATTTTGCTATTTCACTTGGCGCTTCCTGGGCAGGTAATATGGATGCCATCCCGCCTTTCAAAGCCCATGCTATAATTGACACCACTCCTGTATGGAAAACTATAGTAAAATCAATGAGTAATATTGCAGCAGGCGGCAGGCTTGTTATTAATGCCATCCGGAAGGAATCTGCCGATAAAGCATCCCTTCTCGATATTGATTACCCGCAGCATTTATGGATGGAGAAAGAAATAAAAAGTGTGGCCAATATTACACGAAAAGATGTAGCGGAGTTTTTAATACTTGCATCTGAAATCCCCATTAAACCGGAAGTTGAAATATACCCGTTTGAACAGGCCAACCAGGCCCTGCTCGATTTGAAGAACAAACATATACGAGGGGCAAAGGTATTGCAGGTAAATTAAAAACGGAAAGGCAGCCGAAGCTGCCCCCCTGCGCTCACCACTAAAAGCGACTCCGGCTCGTGTAGAACCGTAATGCAAAAGTACACAGAAATATCTGTAAGCAAATGATATTTATCAAGTTTTCTCCTGAGTTTTGGCATTGGCTGAAAACAGGTGCCTATCTACCTTTGTAATGTAATTTTTTAACTCCGTTTAGTAAAAAAATTTTATGAAAAGAATAATTTACACAATTACGCTGTTATATATTGGAGGTATATTAAACCCTATGAAAGCTCAATTTATTATACCTATTATTCCTGTGCCTGTTACGCAGCCTGTTCAGGCTGTTACCATACAACCTCCTTCCCCAACGGGTTATCTTGAAGTAGGTTTTGGAATGGCCATGCCTGTGGGCCGTTTTGCCAATGAAACCGGAACCGGCTACGGAGGTTATGCAGAACTGGGAAACAATTTCAGTATTTCGCTCGCCATTCCCATAAAAGAATCCAATTTTGGATTTGCCCTGATGTATGGTTCTTTCTGGAATTATTTTGATATGAATAGCTATATAAGTAATATTGAGGCATCAGACCCAGGTAAATTTTATTCGGCCATAAACCAGGATGAATATGATGAAACTGTTTTAACGGGAGGTTTTTTCGCTACATACCCTCTTCATCGCCTCTCGCTTGATTTCAGGCTTATGGGAGGCGTGGCATTTTGTTATCTGCCCGGCGTAAATTACGGTGCCAACCCAAATATGGATGGATATTATACTTACGAATGGAATACCTATTCCAGCCACAGTACTTCATTTGCATGGGATATTGGCGGAGATTTACGTTACAGAATAAGAATGATGTCTTTAATGTTAGGCATTGATTTAATGAAGGCCAACCCCATTATCAATACAACCCAGCAATATAATGACCTCGGTGGAAGTAATTACTATACTCATCTAAGCGGCAATATACCTGTTTCTTTAATCAGTTTGAATTTTGGCATCGCCTACCGGATAAAGTAAACCTCTTTTATAATCGTCTTTAATGAAAGGTAAAAACATGTTGAAAATGAAAATATTCATTCGCAGACTGTTATTATTTACTTCGATTATAGTTACCATTTCCGCAATAGCTATCCAACCGGGCGGGCGGGCTATAAATAATAGCGCAATTCCCGATTCGCGCAGCATTATTAATGAGCTTTTTAAAAACATTGAAAATATAAACACCTTAACATATACTATTGTATATAGTGAACGATTGAACGAAGGTAAAATACATACAGACAGCAACCTGGTAAAATACCAAAAAGAGCCCTGGAAAATTTATGTAAAAACTTCAGATGAAACTGAAATACTTTGGCCGGCCAATGCAAATAGAGAATATGCCTGGGTGCATCCCAATTCCTTTCCTTACATCACCCTTAAGCTTGACCCTGATGGCGCTATTATGCGTAAAAACCAGCATCATGGCGTTCAATCATGCGGGTTTGAATATTTTGGAAACGTATTGAAAAATGATATGAATAAAGCTGGTAAAAACTTTAATTCTCATTTTATATACCTGGGCGAAATTCAATACAATGGGATAACATGCTATAAACTGGACGTAATAGAGCCAAGTTTCAAATACGTGCCATATACGCCCGCAAAAGGAGAAACAATTATGTCAATTGCAGGAAAACTTATGCTGAGTGAATACATGATACTTCAGCATAATAATTTAAGCTCTTATAGCAGCATAGTTGCGGGACAAACTATAATGGTACCAAATAATTATGCCAGGGAAATGGTCTTATATATTGATAAATCTTCTATGCTGCCGGTATTTATAAAGATAGATGATGATAAAGGTTTGTTTGAACAATACATTTTCCGCAATGTAAACGCCAACACTACACTGACCGCTGAGGAATTCTCAAAAGAGAATAAGAATTATCATTTTTAGACTTGTTGAATTTCTTTATAAAACAAGTTGATTTTCCATAATCTTAACCTAAATCTTTACCTTCGCCACTTATTATGAAGACACTGTTAACTTCCTTATATGCAATGAAGAGCGAATGTAAGCAAAGCATACCTCGTTTCATTTTCTGCTTTATATTAACTTTTAACTTTCAATTTTTAACTTTTAACTTATTTGGGCAGGAAATGGCCCTGTCAACCAAAAGCAAGAAGGCTGCTAAACATTTTAATGAAGCCAAAGAAGCTTACCAGTACCATCATGATGAGGATGCGCTTACGTCAGCGCTTTTAGCGGTAAAAGAAGATACTATGTTTATTGAAGCGCATACTTTGCTCGGGTATATTTATATTGACCTGAATAAAAATGATAATGCCATAAGCGAGTTTAAAAAAGTACTTGCCATAAACCCAAACTTTTTCCCCAACATATACTATACTATTGGCAAGCTTGATTTGAGCATGGGGCATTATGCCGACGGGCTTGTTTACCTTCAGCAATGCGTCTCAAAAGGTGTGACTGATAAAGGAATACAGGCAGAGCTGCCCCTTCTTATTGCCGATTGCAAATTCGGGATAGAAGCGCTGAAACATCCCGTGCCTTTCGACCCTCAGAATATGGGGCCTGCAATAAACACTCCTCTTAATGAATATTTTCCAACTATAACTGCTTATGGTTCTACTTTCGTTTTTACACGCGAATTGAAAGATTCACTTAACCCTTATGGTAATGAAGACCTCTATATGAGTTATAAAATTAATGGGAAATGGGATAGAGCATTTAATATTGGCCCCCCATTAAATACTGAGCTTAACGAAGGAGCGCCTACTATTTCTGCCAACGGCAGATTATTGATTTTTACAGGATGTGACCGCATGGATTCTCACGGCAGTTGCGATTTATATTATTCGGTAAGGCATGGCAACCAATGGTCGGCCGCACATAACCTGGGCGCACCTGTTAACACATCGCATTGGGAATCGCAGCCCTGTTTATCAACCGATGGACGGACACTTTACTTTGTGCGCGGCATAACATCAGGCAATGGAGTAAAAGACCAGGATATCTATGTAACCGAACTTAGCGATTCAGGTACATGGAGCGTACCCGTAAAGCTTGGCGACAGTATTAACACGCCCGGCAGGGAGGAATGCCCTTATATCGCTGCAGATAACCAAACCCTCTACTTTTGTTCTGATGGATGGCCGGGCATGGGCGGAATGGATATATTTATGTCGAGGCGCAAACCTGACAGCAGTTGGGGCACACCTAAAAACTTAGGTTATCCCATTAATACTTATGCCGATGAAACCGGTATAATTGTTGACCCAAACGGAGAGCTTGCATATTTCTCATCCGACAGGCCGGGAGGGTTTGGAGGATTGGATATTTACCAATTTGTACTTTATGATTCTGTAAGGCCATCGCCGGTTACTTACATGAAAGGAAAAGTATATGACTCAAAAACTACACAGCCTCTTGCTGCCAGCTTCAGTCTTATTGATTTAAGCAACGGAAGCGTAATAATGCAATCTACCTCGATGAGGCTTGATGGTACATTTTTAGTCTGTATACCGCTGCATAAAAATTATGCCTTGAATGTTTCCAAAAAGGGGTACCTCTTCTACTCTGAAAATTTTGAGTTGAAGGATTCCAACGCTACCCGTGTCCATCCTTATACTATAAACATTCCCCTGCAACCTATTGACACGGGAGCAAGCATAGTTCTGAAGAATATATTTTTCCCCACCAATAAATATGACCTGAAGCCCGAATCGCAGGTTGAGCTTAATAAACTGGTAGCTTTCTTGCAACTTAACCCAACGGTAAAAATTGAACTTAGCGGCCATACAGATAATGTGGGAACTCCCCAAAGCAATATAATACTATCGAAGAACCGAGCTAAATCTGTCTATGATTATCTGGTAGCGCATGGCATTTCCGCGGATAGGCTTACCTATAAAGGATATGGCCAAACACGCCCTGTAGCAAGCAATGATACAGAAGAAGGCCGTGCGCAAAACAGGAGAACCGAAATGAAGATTGTAGCGAAGTAAATCTTATTTCTTACATCCTGAATCTTAAATTAGTCATTCATCGTAATAAGGAACTCGGTATTTGATTTAGTCCTGACTAATTTCTCCCTCAAAAACTCCATAGCCTCAATCGGGGTCATGTCGGTAAGGTGGTTGCGCAATACCCAGATGCGTTGCAGGGTTTCTTTATCCAACAGTAGGTCATCGCGCCGGGTGCTCGATGCCACGATATCAATAGACGGGAAGATACGCTTGTTGGAAAGACGGCGGTCAAGTTGTAATTCCATATTACCTGTACCTTTAAACTCTTCAAATATCACCTCATCCATCTTTGACCCTGTATCAATAAGGGCTGTAGCTAATATGGTAAGTGAACCTCCGTCTTCAATTTTACGCGCGGCGCCAAAAAAGCGTTTGGGTTTTTGCAGGGCATTAGCTTCCACGCCACCGGATAACACTTTACCCGAAGCCGGCGATACAGTATTGTATGCCCTTGCCAAACGGGTAATAGAATCGAGCAATATTACAACATCATGCCCGCATTCCACCAGGCGTTTTGCTTTTTCAAGAACTATATTGGCAATTTTAACATGTCGTTCTGCCGGCTCATCAAAAGTCGAAGCAATAACTTCAGCTTTCACACTGCGGGCCATATCGGTAACCTCCTCAGGGCGTTCGTCAATAAGCAATATAATAAGGTAAGCTTCCGGATGGTTATCGGCAATAGCATTGGCGATTTCTTTCAGCAACACGGTTTTACCGGTTTTTGGCTGAGCCACAATCAATCCCCTTTGCCCTTTACCTATCGGAGTAAACATATCAACTACCCTGCTTGATAATGTAGCTTTCGGGTGGCTGGCCAGGTTAAATTTCTCATAAGGGAAAAGAGGAGTAAGGAAATCAAATGGCACCCTGTCTCTAACCACATCAGGCGCTTTACCGTTGATAAGTTCTACACGGGTAAGCGGGAAAAACTTCTCTCCTTCACGCGGCGGCCTTACAAACCCGTTTACCGTATCGCCTGTTTTAAGTCCAAAAAGTTTTATCTGCGATTGTGAAACATAAATATCATCGGGTGAGTTAAGGTAGTTATAGTCGGCAGAGCGGAGAAAGCCGTATCCATCAGGCATAATTTCCAATACACCTTCGGCTGCAACAATATTATCAAAGTTATACTGGGGTTCACGCGGCTTTTGCATCTCCTGCTGCATGTTATTTTCAGCCGGAGGCAGCACAAAATCAACCGGCGTTTGTGCAATTGGCGCAGCAGGTTCTTCATTATGATGCGCAGCACCCGGCTCTTTCACAGCCTCTTCATGGTCGGCCGGAACAATTATCTCGGATTCCTTATACTCAGGTAATACCGGTTCTTCCACTTTCTTTTCTGCGGCCTTTTCATGATGTGCGGCAGCCCTTTCATGATGTGCTCCCACCTTTTCATGTGTTTTGTGTTCAGCCTTTTCCTGATGCTCTCCTGTTGTTGCAGGATGAGCAGCCTGGTGGTCAAGAATTCTGTATACAAGGTCATGTTTCTTAAGGCCTTCTACTTTGGTAAGCTTTAGCGATTTAGCAATCTCTTTAAGCTGCACCAATGATTTACTGTTTAATTCGACTATGTCGTACATAAAATGTGTTATGTTGATTGGAGTTATTTTAACTAATCTTCAGGGAAAAAATGCGTGTCTTGGTTCTATACTGTTTGCCCGGTATTTATCTCGCTTACTTAATAAGTTATGAGGGAAATGCGATGCAATATTACTAATAATTTTGAAATAACAACTGCAAAAAGAAAATTATTTATTTGTCATTACAGCCAGTTGCAGACATAAAAGAAATATTCTTGCTGATTACTATGAATTTCGGGTAAAAAAAATCGTTTACCCCGAATCATTGCAAGTTATCTGACTGGAATTTTGTTCGGGATAAGAAAACTACGTCAAAGCTGACTTGTTTTCTTTTACTTTTGGCAATATATAAATACTGATAATGGAAGAAATAAAGCATTGGATAGATATGCTGCTGCATGCAGATAATACCCTGAAAAACATAGTGGGAGAATATAAAGGATGGTCATACCTTATACTCTTTGTTATTATTTTTTGTGAAACAGGATTGGTTGTAACCCCTTTTCTGCCCGGAGATTCATTGCTTTTTGCAGCCGGGGCGGTTGCGGGCAGCACAGGAGTATTAAATGTTCCTACCATTGTATTATTGCTCTTTATAGCTGCATTTGCGGGAGATAATTCAAACTATTTTATTGGCAGGTACCTGGGACACAAAGTATCCAATATGAATCTGCGTCTTATTAATAAAGATTACCTGCAACGCACTCACCAGTTTTACGAAAAGCATGGCGGCCAGACAATTATTGTAGCACGCTTTATGCCTATCATACGAACTTTTGCCCCCTTTGTGGCCGGTATCGGCGAAATGAAATATCCCCGTTTTCTTGCCTTCAGTATATTAGGTAACCTGCTGTGGATTAATATTTTTACATGGGCCGGCTATGGTTTAGGCGAAATACCCTGGGTTAAAACACATTTTACCCTGATAACATTCCTCATTATTGGCATATCTCTTATACCTGCAATATATGGCGCTTTAATCGGATTATTGAAAAAAAGGAAGCCGTGAACCAGGTCGCTATTCTTCCTGTAGCCTACCTTCCTCCTTTGCCCCATTATACAGCCATGCTGACGCATACTGAAACCCAATGGGATGTTTACGAGCATTTCCATAAGCAATTTTTTTATAACCGGTGTGTAATATATGGAGCAAATGGCGCTATGAAGCTAATTATACCCCTGCATAAACGCCATGAAAAAACACCGTTAAAAGAGATACAGATTAAATACGAAGAGCCCTGGCAAAAACTGCATTGGCGTTCTTTAGAATCATCATACCGCCGCTCGCCATATTTCGAGTACTATGAGAGCGAACTCAGCCCTCTGTTTACCGTTTACCAGCCTGAACTTTTAATAGAATGGAACCGCAAAATTTTTGAAACAGTAAATAAATTAATAAAAGGTGAAATAAATCTATCATACACTGATGATTATTCAAAAATTTATGAACAGGCTGACGATTACCGAAATCTCTCCTCTCCAACCGAAATGGAAAGGGTTGCAGATAATAGCATTAAGTACCGGCAGGTTTTTGAAGAAAAATTTGGCTTCATATTTAATTTAAGTATTATAGATTTGCTGTTTTGTGAAGGCCCGCATTCTAAACAACTGTTGCTTTCATGATTTATGGTATACCTCACATATAATGATGCTCCAGATGGAATTTATCAAAGCCAGGTAATTGATACCTGCCGCTTTTGGGAAGAAACGTTTAATGAAAAAGTAACATTAGTCGCACTTATTTCAGGACGTGGTTTTTTTTTGAATCGTAAAAAAATAAAACAAAGCTATAGCCATTCATTAGTTCTTCCCATGTATCCAAAAATTACAAACTGGGAGAGAAATCTGTCTGTTTTGCGGACGGCAATGTTATTCAGAAAAAGAGGAAATGTAATTGCCCGCGGGGTATTTGCCACCCTTCTTGCCCGCGACAGCAGGAAATTCAGCAAGGTTTGCTTTGACGCGCGCGGCGCTTATACAGCAGAATGGACGGAATACCTGAAGACCGAGTCACCTCTGCTTGCTGAAACAATGTCAAAGCTGGAGAGCCGCGCTGTTTTACAATCGGACTCCCGTATAGCAGTATCGCAAAAATTAATCAATTACTGGAAAGAATCATTCCATTATTCATTCCTGAAGCATGCAGTAATACCCTGTACATTGAACTCGGATGTCAAAATAGTATATGATGCGGCGAAAATCAGCTCAGTAAGGCAACAACTAGGCATTACTGATAATGAAGTGGTATTGGTCTATTCAGGCTCTTCTGCCGGCTGGCAATCGTTTACGGTGTTAGATGCCGCAATATCAAACGCATTTACGCAAAATCCATCTTTAAAACTGCTTATGCTTAGTAAACCCGGAGCAGAAAAAACTTTAGCCGGTAAATTTCCAGGACGGATTATACAAAAATGGGTAAACGAAAGCGAAGTGCAAAATTATTTGCAGGCAGCCGATTACGGACTTTTAGTACGGGAAAAATCAACAACAAATGAAGTAAGTTCACCTGTGAAATTTGCAGAATACCTTGCTGCAGGATTACCTGTAATTATTTCTGAACACATTGGTGACTACAGTTCGTTTGTTTCAGAAAAAAACTGCGGAATGACAGCAAACAATGTTGATTGGATTTTATTAAAACGCCCTTCCGGTGAAGAAAAACAAAGGATTCAATCAATAGCTGAACTTTATTTCCGCAAAAAAGCTTATATTGAGCAGTACAAAAAGTTATTTTGAAACTGTAACTCTTTTTTTTCTCCAATCTCTGATGTTCAGCGTTATACTCAGGATAAGGCTGATGAAAAAGACCGAAGCCGTAACAATATCGGTTATATTTTGCGGGAAGTCTATCCCGGTAAGCAACTTAACCAGGAAGTGAGTGTAAGAATCTCCCTGGTAGCCGTAACCTAAATGCTCCCGCACTTCCCAATGCCATTCGGTACAAATACAGAATCCCCAGCCGTACCATATTCCCAAAATAAACCATGAGAAAGCCGTAAGCAGCAATAAAATAAGGTTAGCTCTCCTGGTCATTTTCCATATATATCCTAAGCTGTTGAATAATATAATAGCTGTATGGAAAACAATAAAAAAGTAGTCGAGAAAACGATACATAGTGTAAAAGTAAGCATATAATCTGTAATGTTTGTTTTCTTATTAATAAAAAGCCCTGCAATATTGCAGGGCTTTTTACATTACTTTTTTTATCCGATTATTACTGCACTTTACTTACTTTTTGGTATTGAATGCCTTTATCAGTATTTATTCTTACCATATATAAACCTTCACTGTAATTACTTATGTCGAAAGTTTCAATACCCGTTTTAGAACCTGTAAGAAAATAGTTCTTTTCGTCAACCACTTTTCCGGTTATATCATACACTGTGATTTTTTCTAATTTTCCGGTAAATCCTCGTAGGTCAACATTAAAAACATCTTTAGTTGGATTTGGATAAACAGGTATAGATGTCAAGGTTGATATAAAGGTTTGAGCGTCATCAGCAATATTCTGCGATGCAAAATACAGGTCATCTATTTTTAAAACAGAACCCACATAGGCACTCGGGATACTATCACCATTATATTGTGATGATTGCAATTGAATTATTACGCTGTCTGGTACAGAGCCGATATTAAAAGGTATTTTAGTAATTGTGTAAGAAGATGCAGCCTTTAAACTAGCTCCACTCCAGAAAATATTTTTTGAGTTTTTATTAAATTGAAGATTAACTTGTGCCCTGTCTCCGGTATCGGCAGGTGCATATTTATAGGCGAATATCAAAGTATCCATTTGTTGGGAGTATGGATAGCCCCCTTCTGTAGAATCATTGTGCTGGCTAATTTGGACTCGCGTTCCGTCATCTGCTTCTCCCGCCTCGTTTTGGTTATTATTTTGGTTTATACCTTGTGTCGTTAGTTCCAGGGCATATTTTCCGGTAAATGCATCTGTAGTGCGTTGCAGTCCTGAATAATTATATGATTCCCAATCATTCACCCATAATGAGGAGTCTGAAAACCAGTTCTCAAAATCTCCGTTTAGTTCAGCAGGCTGGCTGCTTACCCCCGTAAAAGTCAGGCTGTCAAAAGTAAGTACACTTCCTGCTCTTCCACTCCCATTATTCATGATATTGCTTGAAGTTACAATTGCAACTACGATAGAATCCGGAGCTACTGTTACAGCAGGACTGAATGTAGCAGCAAAAAGTGTATAGGTGCTTGTAGTATCGCTAATTAAAGCTTCACGTATTGCAGTTACCGTATCTGCATTTTTAAACCATACAATAATCGCGGCTGAATCTCTTTGCTTGACGGTATATTTATAATATATGCGTAATCCTGTTGGTATCTGGCTGTAAGGAATTCCACCAGAAACTTTATTACCATTTGGATTGCCATCTACAATATAGCCTGCCATAGTATCGCCACCCGAAACAATACAGGTTTCCTGCACAGCATAATTGCCGTGGTAAGCCTGGGTAACTCTTATTACATTGGGAGTTTGTGGCCCATTACCATAATTCGGATCATTCGACGATTGATAATATTGCGGATCCATCCAGGTAGTTGATGCCCAATTCTCAAAACTATTATTAGGAATAGATTGCGCAACGCAATCAACAATTGATAATTTGCAATTGATAATTAAAGCAAGCGATGCAATTCGGAATAGGGTAGATTTCCTTGTCATGATTTTAATTTAATATTATTACTCTTTATTTATTTTCTGATAAAATTTACCATTATCAGTAGTAACTTCAATCATATACATTCCGGCTGAAAAACCACTAATATCAATTGTTTCTATATTATTTCTTACTCCATCTTTATAGGCCACAGAGCTAAGCATCCGGCCGCTCATATCGTACAATGCAATTTTTTGAAGGGAACCGGAAACATTGGTTAAATCAACATTGATTTGATTCTTTGCCGGGTCAGGATAAACTTTTATTCCAGCTTGCACCGGCAATTGATTAACTCCTAAAGGCTGTGATGCAAATTCAAGATTATCGATTATTAAAGTAGAACCAACGTATGGCCCATATTGCGTATTTGAAGTGTCGTTACTATGGCTTGACGAAGCTATTTCAATAATAACTGAATCAGGCTTCTGGCCTATATTAAACGGAATAGAATTATACGTCCATGATGCTTCTGTTTGATATATCCCAATACCCGTCCCATATATATTAACCCCATTTTTCTTAAAGTTCAGCCATACATATGCGGTATCATTGGGTTCAGGTAAATATTTGTACCAAAACTCAAGTGTGTCAATTTGATTGGCAAATGGGTACCCGCCCATTTCCTGGCAATTGCTATCACAATTATTGGGATAATACCCTGTGCTTGCCTGCCCAACTTGTGGCTGCCCCTGGATGTTTTCTGTTTCTAATTGAAGGGCATATTTACCCGCATAAGCATTAATAGAGCGGGTTACATTAGGATAGCTGATATACCATCCGGGAAGAGTAAGCGCGGTATCGGTAACCCAGTTTTTAAAATCACCATTTAATTCAGCAGGCTGACTGGAAACTCATGTAAAAGTAACGCTATCAATTACAAGGGTACTTCCAACAGTTCCTCCCCCGTTATTTAGAATTTGAATTGAAGAAACTGCAGCAAAAATAACAGTATCAGGTGTTGTGGGAAGGGCATTTTTAGGATAATACGAATGAAGCGTATAATTGGTTTCAGCCGTGGGAAGAATAACAAGAAAAGAATCTATCAGGCTTCCTGATTTCTTAAACATTACCAGTACCGCAGCCGTATCATTGTTTACAGGGGTATATTTATAATAAAACCTAATACCGGTAGGCTTTTGGCTATAGGGTATCCCTCCTTTAGGGCCACCGTTACCATGTACATTTGCGTCTATTATAAACCCACCCTGAGGCCCACTTGGAGTGTTAACCGTTTCTATCATTACACCGTAATTTACTCCAAGGTAACCGGTGGTTTGGGTAACGCCGGCAGCAAACCCATAGGGAACATTCTGATCGTTAGCTGTATTATAGTATTGAGGGTCATTCCAGGTAGTGGTATTCCAGGCTTCAAATCCTCCGTCAGGAATTGACTGGCCAAAGGAGTTGAAAGTTAAAAGTTGAAAGTTGAAAGTTAAAATAATAGCTGCAAAGCTAAAATTCAGTAATTTCTTTTTCATGATTATATAGTTTTTATAAAGGTAAGATTAATTTGATTCTCACAAATATAAAACAAATATCCCATGAATCAGAAATAAAACATTTTCTTTCTTTACCTGAACAGTTTTTTCAGTTCTTCAACAGAATGGACATTATCCGGTTGTTTTATGGAGTTCTCAACCTGCTGTTTTTCCTTATCGGTCAGGTGCCAGCTAAGAGAAATATCATCAGTGCCCGTATTATCAATCTGGAAACAAATCACATCAAGTTTTCCCTTGTACCAGCGGCTCATATATTCGAGCATACGGTCTTCTTTATAATTTTCGACAGGGAAAAGATTACTGTAAAACCTGTTAACGGGAAAAGTAAGGCTCTGAACGAGGTCATGCGGGGAATTATCTGTAATAGCAGGCCGCTTATACTGGTCCCGAATCTGTATTATAATAATACGCCCGACATTATCGGTAAGCCATTGCCGGAATGAATAAATATATTTAACAGCTTCTTCCAACCCAAAATTATCTACCAATCCTGCATCCATAGCTTCAATAGCAGGGTCGCTGGGCAGCATGGTTATAGGAGTAATGTAAGGGAATGTCGCGCTCATGCGCAGGGCGCTGGTAAAGCGAAGGTTCTGCGCATCCTGGTTAGCAAATAACCTTGTAAACTCAACCGATTGGGTCATAGGGTCATAATGCAGCGTACTGTCAACATCAAAATCGGTCATAAATGATACACCCTGCGATGAAATGATTAGTTTACGTCCGTCATTTACAATGGTTGGAGTAATCAGCATCATGGGTATCAGAGCTTGTTCTTCAGGCAAACGGTAATCTTTCAGTCTTTTGTTAAGTACATTGCCGGTATTTGCATTGAGTTTTTCTTCAAAAGCAAAAGCCCGGTCTTTAATATATGAGTAGGGGCCGTCTTTAAATTTTTGAAAACGGAAAGCGAGGTCATTGGTTGCAATTGTAAATGCTACCGGGTTCAGTAAATCGTTCGATATATCTGAAACATATTTTAAATCATCAGGATTTAAATTTTGGCCGTTTATCTTTTCTAAATAACGTTCCCTGAAGTAAGCTGCGCCAATCATTCCACCCGATGAACCGGTTATCAGTTCCGTTCGTTTAAAGAAATTGCCGTTGAAAGCGCTGTCTAAGTAACGAAATATGTAATAGGTCCACATAGCTGAACGTATGCCACCTCCGCTTGTATTTATAATAATGAAAGGCGGTTTATCATCATTTGATGCCATTGAATTTTTCGACTTCCAGAGGTCAAGTATGCCTATGGTATGGTTTTTATCATACTGCTGTAAATTATGGTCGCTGTTCAGTTTTTTAAATGCCCCAAAAGAGTATTGCGCAGGTGGTGTTGAATAATCAAGGCCATACGCCTTAGCTGCAAACCATTGCCAATGTGTTGAAGAAACATAATTAATCGCCAGCAGTATTACAATTACTCCGATAGTTGTCCAGCCCCTTAACCAGTTATGTATGGCGCTAACCAGCATGGTGTAAATGGTGAACAAAAGGAATATGCTTGCTGCCGCAGGAACCATAAGCAGTTGGTTATCGCGGAAAACACCTAAAAGTAAAAGGCTTATAATGGCCACCACTTCAAAAACTGCACCTGTCTGGTGGTTTTGTTTAAATATTCTTTTCAGCATTTTATAGTCGTAGTGTTCATAGCCCCGGGCAAGTTTAACATTCAGGCTTCCGCCTATGTATGTCTCTACATACCATGTTCTGTCAGTATAAATTGTTGCGTAGTTTGATGCAGTTTCCCACTCCATGCCATAACCAAGGCGCACTTTTTCCTTTTTGAACGAAACCTTAGGGTTTTTTTTGGGGCCAATACCAAATACCTTAAATATATTTTTATCGAACAGGTAAAAATAGGTCATGGTGATAAAAAGGAAGATAGTTACTCCCAGCAGGAATGCAGAGGTATGATAGAATACCGTGGAGGCAGGAATATGGTCATACGTCCTGCCATGAAACTCGCAGCACACAAACGCAATAAGAAATGCAAGCGGTATAAGGCAATTGTTAAGAATGAAAATAAAAAACGGCCTTTCGAGTGTCGCAAGGAAAGGAAACCTGAAGCTGTTCATTATATAGCTTGAAACATTAAACGACATGATAAAGCCTCCGCATGAAAAACCAAGCAATAAATATGAACTGAAACTTACCCTGTTAAAATATTCAGGATAGAGAAAAAGATATGGGACGCCGTATTTGCCTGCAATTACCTTAGTGATGAATCCAAAAAAAAGCGACCATATAAATACAAAGACAAGATTTTCTTTAATTGTTACTAAAAATAATTGCAGAGGAAAAAAGTAAAATATCCTCCTCAATCCCTGGTGCTTTCTAAATAAAATCTTCATACGCCACTATAAATATCGAATATTCTATAAATTCTGTACAATCTTATCTTTCGGGTATTTTACGGAATATGAGAAAGTAAGTTTCTTTGACTCGCCGGGAGCCAGCGAAACCTTCCAGGTAAGCTTGCCTGTTTCAATGTTTTGTATAGCGCCCGACTTATCAAGTACCTCTACTGCAATATCTTTATCGGTGGTAACAGGCACCTGGTCAAATACTTCCATTTTCAACGAGTCGGTATGGGTATTGCGAAGGGTAATGGAATAGGCAAATACCTGGGTTTTATTGGCGCCTATCCATTTTGTGGAGCATAACTCTTTTACGCGTTCCCTTTTAACCACAATCTTTTTATCCATACCCATGGAAAAACTGATGGTATCGGTAGTGCTCTGGGCATTTATATACGACTTGCCAACATAAGCCCCTGCATAATAAATATTAACCTCACCGGGCGACAGGTCAAGGTCCTGCCAATGAACAATGTCAGCCATCAGGTAAGCATCCTGCTTAAGCTTCGGGGTGGTTTGGTAGCGGTAAATGGCTGGCAAATCAAATTTCTTCACATCAACCGTATGGGTTTTGCCATCGGTAGGCAAGGTGTAGGGTATATCAATATGAAATTCAACTGCAAGCTGGCTTTCGTTTGTTGTACTGCTAATCGGGGTACTTGTATAGGCATTATTTGCGGTATATGCTCTAGCAGAATCACTCACCTCACCCAGTTCATCCAGATTATTATAATTTGCAGCCGCCGCAGGAGCGCCACCCAGAAATCTGGCATTTTGATGATATTCGATCCGTTGTTGAAAAGCAAGGTACCAGGGGTTTAGCATTGGCGCTGTCTGGCTCACTTCGGGGTTCGAAGTGGAAAGGGTAAGGTCAATATTGGTCCAGTCATCGCCGGTATGCTGGTAAACATTAGCTTTGTAGGTAAGCTGGCAGTTATGCTTAATATCTTTTGCCCTCAAATCATAAATAGGCGTCCAGCCGGCTGAATAAGTAAGGTAAGACAACCGGAAGCTGAGATTCTGTGCATGGTCGCTATTTATTATAGCTTCCACATCGCTGGCAAGGGTATCGGCCTGGCTCTTCCATTCTAACATTTCATCGTGAATCCTGTTCAGCTTATTTTGTATTGTCCTTTCTTTTTTATGCATCAGCATTAATGAATCATCTATATGGGCAACCTGGTGAACATAAAAATCATACATGGCTTTTACGGTAGCCGCATTGGTGCCATTGTTCGCCCCTGCCGTATTCCGGTTATTATCGAGCAGGCTTTTACCGGCATCCATAATTGCAATTTCGTTTCTCAGCCTTTCCATATCATCATTCAGCACATTTATTGAATCGGACCACTTCTTTGTTTTCATATTTTTCTTGCTTTCACTCAGGTAATCTTCGTAAGCGGTAACCGACAAAATAGTTATGTCACCTGTTGATGAAAGCTGAATACTTTCCTTGTCCAGGTAAGAAGGAAGTCCATGAAATACTACGGTGGTCTTTCCTTGCGGAAGTTGTGCTTCAATTTCGTGGGTTACCACCGCCCCGCTTAAATAAACAGTTGCTTTTTTAACCGGCGCAGTAAGGTCAAGAGTATTTTGGGCATTGCAAAAGCTACTAGCTAACAGCAGGCAGCCAACAGTTAAGAAATAACTATTCTTCTTCATGAGGAGGTGTTTATAAAATGTAAAAATAGAAGTTTTGTCCACTGATTTTTAGTTTTTGATTTTTAATTTTTATAAGCTTTATAGTTCATAACTCATAATTATTAATTATTACCTTTACGCCGATAAACTCATATCTTATGGTAGAAGTATATGCTTCAGCCCCTGTTGCTCAACAATCTTACGCCACTTTCTGGAGAAGGTTTGCCGCATTCCTTATTGATAACACATTGATACACCTGCTGCTATTGCCATTTTTATTTCTGTACTTTAAAGAAAAGGGCCTATGGGACCTTCTTACCACGGCCATTAATATGCGTAAATCGGGCTTTCAGTTTGATACCGACTCAATGGGTTTAACAATATTGTTTGGTTCACTTTTCAAGGCGGTATTTGTACTGGTTTTTGCCCGTGCCGTTTTTGACATGCTTTACCATGGAATATGGGAAGCTACTAAACTCCAGGCCACGCCGGGCAAATTAGCTGTTAATATTAAAGTAGTTGATGCGCATGGCAACAGGCTGTCTTTAATCCATTCACTTACCAGGAATTTCCTGAAAATTCTTTCAAATATTACCTTTCTTATTGGTTATATTTTAGCATTGGTAACTGAAAAACATCAGGCCCTGCATGATAAAATTGCCAACTGTTATATAATCAATATTACGCATGAAACGCCGCACCTGGCAGGTGTTGAATATGCAGGATTTTTGAGAAGGGCTTTAGCTTTCGTTTTGGATTTCTTTTTAATTTCACTCTTATTGTCGCCTCTTAAATTTTTTATGGAGGCAGGAAGCCAGAGCGTTTGGGATATTGCCATGCATAATTTGCAATTTCCCAATGACCCGCAAATTCCTCCTATAAACGAAATAATGCGTGAATCGTGGTTAGGCATAGTATCATCATTCCTCTTTTTTTTCTATTATGCCTCATTCGAATCGTCAAGATTTCAGGCTACGCCGGGCAAAATAGCCATAGGCATAAGGGTTACCGATACCAGCGGGCAAAGATTATCATTTTGGAGGGCTGCAGGCCGGTATATTGCCAAATATGTTTCAAATGTAACCCTTCTTATTGGCTATATTATGGCTGCCGCCACACCTAAAAAACAAGCCCTGCATGATGAGCTTGCCGATACGCTTGTAATAAAAAGCCAGGTCCCCAAGTAATTAAGAATTACGAATTAAAAATTAAGAATTGAATACAATATTGCAGATCGCCGCTCATATTGGTAATTTCATGGCTAAAGCCAGTACATTGATGGTTTGAATAACCCCAGACTTAAGTCTGGGGTTAAAACGAACACTTGGCTAATGGGCTTTAGCCAAAAACATATACTATGGAGCTATGAAAACTATATTACCTATCCTATTATTTTCTGCCTTTCTGTTTTCATGCAGAAATACAACTGCACCAACTGCTTCAGCAACCAAATCCGATACTGTAAACATACCTGTAATTAATAAGCTAATAATCGACACTCTCGAAGCAACTAAATTTGATTCAATAAGCGAAAACGATATTTTATTTGATAATAAACCCATATTAACTACTCCAAAAAAAAATATGGATTGGCTCTTAAAGCAGGCTGATTCAATAAAGCGAGATTCGGATGATGAACATGATTGTATTTTAAAAATCTATTACATAAAAAATTCATCTTTTTCATATTGTAATGATAACCTGTCTGCATTTACCTTAAATGATACTTTATCGGTTACAATACAAGGGAAAAAAATATATCCCGGTGATAGCCAAAGTTTATTAAAATCTCTTTTCCCGAAATCTTTTGCCTCACAAGAACCGCCCGAAGATGATGTAACATTTATACTTGTGCCAATAAAGGCAACGTCCAAAACCTTTTACTTTAAGATAAATAGGCAAGGGCAAATAATTAATATTTCTGAAGAAGAGGGGGATTAGATAAAATAAAAGCAGGCCTGTAAGCCGGATTCTGTACTACTATATTGCTATAATAGCTTCTATCATTTATCTTGGCAGGGCATTGCTACCCATGCTCATGCAGCCTACCCACTGTGTCGGGCGAGCAGCCCTCAAACCACAGCATATTTGGCTTTGCAACACCCGGGGTTTATCATTTTTGCCGTTACCGGCAAAAATCGTGAGCTCTTACCTCGCGTTTTCACCCTTACCCATTGCGGTATTCGCCTGGGCGGTATATTCTCTGCGACACTCTCCATTACTGCAAAGTTGCCTTTGCAATATCCCTCGTATTCCGGGGGCGGGTTGCCCTGTGTTGTCCGGACTTTCCTTGCTGACTATAAATGTCAGCACGATAGAACGGCCTGCTTTGATGCAAAGATACGAAAAATCAAAATGAGGAAGGTATAATTACCTATTTCTGCATGAAGCTTATAACATTACATTAACATATCAAGTACCGGTTGCAGTATACCTGTTCCAAAGCTTATTAATAAGGAAATAAATTTTCCCGGCTAATGTAATTCCGCCACGGTCTATGTATTTGTACATAAAGTAGGAAAAGCCAACTATAAAACCGAATGAAAGCAGGAAAGTAGCCAGGAAGCTGTAAAAATAATTCCAGCTAAGCTGCGCATAAAAACATTTAAATAGAAAACATGATAAAGAACCAAGCACCAGCACATGTATAAGATAAAGTGAAAAAGATATTTTGCCGAAGAACTGCATAATCTTTGATGAGAATATTTTTTGAAGCGGCTTTGCATTAATTACAGCTAATAATATTAATGATGCCCCTAAAATGTAAGGGAATGTTTTATTTGCATGAAATAACCAATCCAGCCCATTCCAGATGGTTCTTGTCGTACCAACATTCTGATAACTGCCAATGTATATGCCAAGTGCAAACAGCACTATAGAAACAAAACCATATAAACGAGGGCGTTCGGCAGAATTATAAAAATCGCATAAGGCTATGCCAATTACAAAAGCCGGTAAGTAACTGAAATACATATTCAGTACAATCATAATAACAAGGTACATAAGGTACCTTATTTTTGATCTTCCAAAAAGGGCAAGTGTAAGAAACACTACCATTGACCCCATAAATTCAATATACATGGTCCATAAAACAGTATTGTATTTTATAGATCCTCCTTTAAAAATAGATGTATAAACACTTTCCTTTACCATTTCAAAAAACGAAGGTTGTATATTCCAGAGGCCCGATAGCCAAAAAGTGCTTTTAGTATATTGTACAGCAATATATACATTGGTATATAAGCCTGCCGCCAAGAGTATAAATGAAAGTACGGCAGAAAACAAGATTGGTATTTCCAACCGCAGATACCTTCGTATAATTGCCGGTATCAGCACAATTTTGCTGTTTTTATTTTTAAAAAAGCTGTAACTGAGCGCGTAACCGCTAAGTACAAAAAACATACACACGGCAAAACTGGCATTGTAAAATATGCTAAATATCGAAAGCGTAAGATGTTTCTCTGATAAATTATCTGTATGGGAATATTGGGCTTCGAACCTGTAAAGAGCCGGATAAAAGCCCAATAGATAGTGATATAATACAACAATTACTGCGGCAATCCCCCTGATTCCATCGACAAAATGAATTCTTTTCACATCCGGAAGTAAATTGTCTTTTACCGGGGCAACATTGCTGACAGATTTTTTAGGGATTTTTTTCTTCTTGTTCATTTTAAAAATGAATTCAAAATCAAAAATACAAAATAATATAAGAGAGTTTAGGTAGTGTAAAGGAGCTTGTAATGAAACATGGTAATAAAATATTGTTCCCTGTCATTGGATAAAGACGAATCACGAATAAAAGGTTCAGTTTTCAACAAATCACGCTTATATCTCCATTCCCAATACCCCATTCCACGGATACAATTTCTCTATATTTGCACGTTATTATTTTAAGCCACGAATTACACCAATTATAATTCGTGAAATTCGTGGCTAAACATCAAATAAGAGATAGATGAAGTTGCGGGTTGGTATTATTTTCGGGGGTTATTCGCGTGAGCGTGAAGTATCTTTTGCGGGTGGCAGAACAGTTTACGATAACCTGAACAAATCGCTGTTTGAGCCCATTCCTATATTTGTTGACAGCTTTGGTAATTTTGTAATACTCGACTGGAAATACATCTATAAAGGAAGCATCCGCGATTTTTATCCCCCGGTAGAGTATTTGCCCCCTACCCCTCACCATTACCAGGTTTACGCCGAATCATTGAAGGATGCCCAGGTCGGGACATCCCTGCAACATAAAATGCTGCAAAAGCTGGGTAAGCCTGTAAAAGCAGAAGAACTAAAAAACCACATTGACTTTGCTTTTCTTTGCCTGCATGGCTCCGGAGGAGAAGATGGTACCATACAGGGATTATTGGATTATGTAAAAATCCCCTATTCAGGTTCGGGTATATTTTCTTCGGCATTGGGCATGAACAAAGCCATACAGCGCAGGTGGATGCAAGACATCGGTATGCCTGTACCGGAGTTTATAATTATAAACAGGGAAGATGGATTCGATACTGCAATAATCAATAAACTCTACAAAGAAGTAAAACAGAAAATCGGAATACCTTGCGTTATAAAACCAGCCAGCCAGGGCTCGTCCATAGGCGCAACTGTATTAATGCAGAACGATTATGCCTCCTTTGAACATGCCTTGCTCAAAGCTTTCTTTCTGACCAAACTCAGCTATAGTTCGTGGAAGAACATGAACAAAGAGCAGCGGATTGACTATATACGGGAAATTGGAGATATCAGGGAAGGAATAGGATTTCCTTTATTAT
This sequence comes from Bacteroidia bacterium, assembly GCA_052325425.1. Lineage (GTDB taxonomy): Bacteria > Bacteroidota > Bacteroidia > JABEUT01 > JABEUT01 > JABEUT01. The sequence goes on from JBKQUY010000077.1 coordinate 46,965, forward strand.
TAAAAGCCCCCTTGCCCCCAAAAGAGGGTAAAACTGGTAAAGGCGGCATTGCAATATACCATCCGGAAGATTTATTGAAAAAACTTACTGCTACCTTCCAACATTCCAATGAGGATGTTGTGCTTGAAGCATATGATAGTGAAAGCGAGGTAATGATTGAAACCTTTTTGCGCGGCAAGGAATTTTCATGCATTGTAATACAGGATGAAAACGGTAAACCTATTGCCCTTCCTCCTACCGAAATACGAAAAGGCCAGGAATTATTTGACTACCGTTCAAAATACCTGCCGGGATTATCGAGGAAGATTACTCCCATTGATTTACCTGAAGAACGTATAAAACAAATTGCCGATGCCTGCTGCAATCTTTTTAGCAGCATGCACTTTAATGTATATGCCCGTATTGACGGGTTTATTACTGATGATGATAAAATTTATCTGAATGACCCCAATACCACTTCCGGTATGCTGCCATCATCATTCTTTTTCCACCAGGCTGCTGAGATTGGGCTGAACCCTTCACGCTTCCTCACCTATATTATACGTGCATCGCTACAGCAAAGGATTAGTCAATCTATGTATAATCCGGCTTATATTGAACTTTTAAACAAAACCGATTTGCTGATTGGCGAGGACAGGAACAAAGCCTTTAAGAAAAAGAAGATAGCTGTTATACTTGGCGGATATTCATCGGAGCGGCATATATCGGTTGAAAGCGGCAGAAACATTTATGAAAAGCTCGCTTCATCGGCACAATACGAACCTATACCCATATTCCTTGCAGGAAAGCCTGGCGATTATTCCTTGTACCAGATTCCTATCAATATATTGCTGAAAGACAATGCTGACGATATAAGGGAAAAGATTGAGCATTTCCATATCCATCCCTATATAGAAAAGATACAAAAGGAATGCGAAAGCATTACCGAAAAGTATTCGAGCGGCAACAGCCTTATCCCGCCCCGCAAACTCACCTATGCTGAGCTGGCTGAAGAAGTGGATGGAGTATTCATTGCGCTGCATGGCAGGCCCGGTGAAGACGGAGAGGTACAGATAGAATTAGGCAAGGTTGGTTTGCCTTTCAATGGTTCATCGGCTACCACATCAGCTATAACCATTAACAAATATGAGACAAACAACATTTTACGCCATAATGGGCTGCTTGTGCCCGATGATATAGTTATTACCTGCGAGGAATGTAAAGAAGACACAAAGGCATTGTTTAATAAGCTTAAAAACAAACTGGGCCTTCCGTTTATTGCAAAACCCATTGACGATGGATGCAGCTCGGCAGTGCGGAAAATAGATACCGGGGAAGAATTCAACGCTTTTATAAAATTAATTTTCCGTGAAACAGCAGAGAAAGATAAACTTGCTTCTGAAATACTTAAGATAAAATCAAACGAAGAATTTCCCCAGAAAAAGGCTTTCCTTGCCGAAGAGATGATTCGTAAAAAAGGCGCCCAGCATTTGCTCGAAATAACCGGTGGCCTGCTGACCCACTACAATGGGAAAAAGAAGAATTACGAAATATTTGAAGCCTCGGAAGCGTTATCAGGGGGGGCGGTGCTTTCACTGGAAGAAAAATTTTTGGCAGGCGAGGGACAGAACATAACACCTGCACGCTATGCGCCCAATCCTAAACAAAGACTGGCTATTTCTGATAAAGTTAAGGCGGAATTAAAGAAAGCCGCTCTGTTGCTGAACATTGAAGGCTATGCCCGTATTGACGCTTTTGTGCGAATATATAAAAACGGAAAAGTGGAGGTTATTTTTATTGAAGTAAATTCTCTTCCGGGTATGACTCCCGCCACCTGTATATTTCACCAGACTGCTATCAATGGCTACACCCCGTTCGGGTTTATTGATGCCATATTAAATTATAGTTTTGCCACAAAAAAAGCCAATAGCCAAAGAAAAAACAAATAATGAATATTGAACAGGGAATATCGGATATTGAAGTGAACAAAATAGCTGAAAGCTGTAAAGTTCATGAAATAGAAAGTCCAAAATATTTGCGAATTTTCAGGCTTTATAATTTTTTTATTTCAGGGTTCATTATTCAATGTTCAATATCCGATATTCAATAAGACATGGGCGAGTTTAAAGAATTTTTAAAGAGTAAAGTTTTTTTTATAAACCTGGCAATTGCCATTGTCTTGCTTGTCATTTTCTTTGGCGGCGCAGATAAATTCTTATCCTGGTACACACACCATGGTGAATATATTGTACTGCCTGACCTGAGTAAAAAACCGTTGGCAGATGTGGAGAAACTTCTAAAAGACAAAGGCCTTAATTATAAAATTATAGACTCGTCATACGACGATAAACTGCCTCCGCAAACTGTAATTAACCAGATACCTTATATAGGCGCGCACGTTAAAAACGGCCGTAATATTTATCTTTTTATTACATCAACTGTGCCACCATTGGTTATGATACCCAATGGGGTAATTGATGCTCCTTTCCAGAGCGCCAAATTGATATTGGAGCGCGAAGGGCTTAAAATTTCCGGTATAAGCAAGAAGGTTGATATGTGTGTAGATTGTGTACTGGAAATAAGATACAAAGGAAAGACCTTATCCCAAGGTGATAAATTGCCCGTAGGTTCTAAAATAGAACTTGTATTGGGCAAGAACGCTAATGCTGAACAGGAGGATGGGAATTGATACAACCAACTATTGCAAATAAAAAAAACAGGAATAGCCAATGCCTATTCCTGTTTTATTTTTATGGATAACTACTAATCATAAATTAAAACTGAGACTGCCACACCTGACCAAAGCGTCAGTGTTCGCAGTGACGGTTGTGATGTTAAAATCAAACGAAATTTCTATAATTCGTAATTTTTAACCGCGTAAGCCCTCATGAGTTCCAAAATAAATAATAGATATGCGAATAATTCATAATTCCTAATTAATTCTTTTCCATGCGGTTTGCCTCTTTCCACAAATGGTCACCTGCCCATTTCAATCCCCCGGAATGTTCCATTAATGCGCGGGCTCCTTCAGCATAATCGCTGCACCATTTCAGGAATCCTTCCATAGCTTTTTTGTGCGATTTCTCAAACTCATCCAATTCAGGCCAATCTTTATGTTCTTTATGAAATTTTGAAAGCTCCTCCTTAGGATGGTCAATTGCCCAGGCAACAAGAGCCTGAGAGCGGTCAGGATGGTCGCCATCCCAATCGAAAAGATATTTGGCGGCTTTTTTGTTTGCCTTTGCCCATTCGCCCAAAGCTTTCGAAGCATCAGGATGGTTATGCTCCCATTGTTCCAGCGGGTCGCCTAAAACTGCAGTTCCGCCAATAGCAATGGAGGAAAACATACCGAATGCAAATAAAATGATAAATGCTTTTACTGTTTTCATAGTTTTAAAATTATAGTTGGGCTATAAAGATAGTTTTTTTGACAGAGTAAAATCACTCAATCTGAACCTTAATCTCAAAGTTTTTATTAACTTTACTATCTGTTGCTTTGTAAAAAAGGTTTAAATATTCTGACATGAAAAAGATTTTTACATTTTGCACTCTGCTGCTTGCGTCATTTGCAGGGATAGGCCAGGCTCCTACCAAATTTGATTTTTACCTGGCGCAAAAACAGAATGATGTGGCGCAACATCGCCTTGACGCCAATAAGGTAATAGAAGTACTGGTAAAAGGCAACATCGGCGGAATCAAACAATTGGTAAAAAAATACGGTGGTACTTTTAAGTACTCGTATGGCAACATTGCCGCCATCCGGATTCCGTTAAGCGCACTTTCTGCATTTTATCTCAGCAATTCAGTAATACGCATGGAAGGCGCTCCGCCACATATAAAGCCTTGTAATGACACCATGAGGATTCATGCCCATATTGTAGATTGCCAGATGGGAGTAGCCCCGCTTACCCAGTCTTATAAGGGCAAAGGTGTAATAGTCGGCATGATTGATACAGGTATTGATTTTGTTCACATGGACTTCCGCGACAGCCTGAATAACAGCCGTATTCTTTCAATATGGGATATGAATAAGGATAGCGATAATTTAACGCCTATGCCTTATGGATATGGCCGGGAATATGACCAATACTCGCTGGACACGGCTTTATGGGATAACATACCCTCAGTCATAGCGTCAATGGATTCTTCTTCGGCGTTAGATGCTCATGGAAGCCATGTCTCCGGGGTTGCTACGGCTAACGGCAGGGCAAACGGCCTGAGTATAGGCGCGGCTCCCGAAGCAGGCATTATGATGGTGGCATTCAACTTTACCAACCAGACCAATAATGAGATGACAGATGCCGTAAGTTTCTTGTACAACAAGGCGGAAGTATTGGGAGAGCCCTGCGTTATTAATGCCAGCCTTGGCGATTATGATGGTTCCCACGATGGCTATGACCTGCAGGCTCTGATGATAGACAGCATGATTACCGCTGAGCCCGGCAGGGTATTCGTAGCGGCGGCGGGCAATGGAAGCAGTATCCCCTACCACCTCGGATATACCGCTACTCCGGGAGACACTTCATTTACCTGGTTCGCTTATTATGCCCAAACTGCAATAGACTATTACGGCGGAAATATTTATTATGACCTTTGGACAGATACCACCAACTTCCGGAACCTGCAATATGCATTCGGCGCTGACCGGATTAAACCATTTTCACCCATTGCAACCACAAGCTTCCATTCTATTCCTTCTACACTTGGAACTACCGTAACGGATACTGTGAAAAACAAATCGGGAAACATTATCGGCATAGTACAATCCTATGCGCAGTTTACCGGCAGAACTTATGAATTGCAGGTTAGTATTCACCCTGATTCAACACAGGCCGGAAAAATTTCCAATGATTCGTCATATTACTGGAGGCTTATTACCACGGCTACTAACGGCGGGTGCAGAATAGATTGCTGGTATCCCGACCCCACTCCTATTGTTGATTCAGGACTGCCCGGTGCGACCATATACCCTGAAATAAAGAACTACAAAATGCCCGATACTATTTCAACACTTTGCAGCAGTTTTCAGTGTTCTCCAAATGTAATTACTGTGGGTGATTTTTATAACCGCAGATGCTGGATTGACTATGATACGAATTACAGATGTTTGTTCAGCTCAAATGTTACCGAAGGAGAACTTACGCCATATTCAGGTGTCGGACCTACAAGAGATGGAAGGATTAAACCTGATGTCAGCTCACCCGGTGATATTTGTATGTCGGTATTACCCACACCCTTGAGGGCGGAAAACATATTCTATGCGCCTATTAACATAGACAGCGGCGCCTACCATGTATATGACGGTGGAACTTCAACTGCAAGCCCCGGGACGGCGGGAGCGGCAGCACTTTATTTAGAACTGCATCCCAATGCTACCAATATTGAGGTAAAAAACGCCCTCACCTTTTGTGCTGACCAGGACATATATACCGGTTCTACCCCCAATAACTCTTATGGCTATGGTAAAACCGATGCTTTTAAAGCTCTGACAGCATGCGCCGCGCTTGGTATCCCTTCCATACAAGTTCCTTCAACAATTCTTTCAGCCTACCCTAACCCGATGAAAGACCAGGTGGTAATTGAATACGACTTTTCGGCTGTTAAGGACTATTGTTATGCCAGTATAGCAATATATGATGTTATGGGAAAGCAGTTGCAAAATATCGAACTGAAAACCCCACAGGGAACGGTTTCGGTAAGAAGCGATGGAATGGCTTCGGGCACATATTTTTATAGCCTCCTTGTGGATAACAAAAGATTGCATACCGAAAAACTCATGGTAACCAAGTAAGGATGAAGAAGTTTTTCGAAAAGTCTTTCAATATTTCCCTTGTTATGGGCGCCCTTGCCATATTGTTTTGCCTGTTAAGCATGTATAATTTCATTTACATATTGTTTGCCCTTGGTTCCGGCTTTCTGGGTTTTGTATTATGTTGCCTCAGCATTGTATATACCCAGAAATTCAACCTGAAGCCGCAACCTGCAGGCATGATGGTATTAAGCCTTTTTTTTAATTCTGTGCCCCTGTTTTATATGATGGTGCAAATTATAAGGCATCATAAGGGCACATGACAACGGAATGGAAAGCATTAACCAAATACTTACCCGTTACTGGGGGCATACCCACTTTCGCCCTTTACAGGAAGATATTATAAACTCCATAATGGAAGGCAAAGACACACTTGCCCTGCTGCCAACCGGAGGAGGAAAATCTTTATGTTTTCAGATACCGGCTTTAGCAAAGGATGGGATATGCATTGTTGTTTCGCCACTGATTGCCCTAATGAAGGACCAGGTAGAGTTCCTGGTGAGAAAGGGAATCAGGGCAACCATGCTGCATTCATTTATGACCAGCAGGGAAATTGATATTGCCCTCGACAACTGCATTCATGGCAATTACAAGTTTCTGTATGTTTCACCGGAAAGATTGGCCACTGAAATTTTTACCGCGCGTGTGCAGCAAATGAATGTGAACATAATTGCCGTAGATGAGGCGCACTGTATTTCACAATGGGGGTATGACTTCCGTCCTGCCTATTTGCAGATTTCAGAATTAAGGAATCTCTTTCCTGAGGTGCCTGTTATGGCGCTCACTGCCAGCGCCACTCCCGAAGTAGTTACCGATATACAACAGAAGCTTTTATTCAGAAAAGAAAATGTTTTCAGGGTAAGTTTCGAAAGAAAAAATCTTGCTTATGTAGTGCAAAAAGAAGAAGACAAAGCGGCGAGGCTGTTGAAACTGGTTAATAATGTCAAAGGTTCGGGAATCATATATGTGAGGAACAGAAGAAAGACAGAGGAAGTAGCGGCTTTTTTAAAACAAAATGGCGTTCAGGCCGATTTTTATCATGCAGGTTTAATGCACGATGACAGAAGCAGAAAACAGGAAGCATGGCTGAACGACAGATTACGTGTTATTGTATGCACCAACGCTTTTGGAATGGGCATAAACAAATCCAATGTGCGTTTTGTAGCGCATCTCGATATACCGGATAGCCTCGAAGCCTATTTCCAGGAGGCAGGCCGGGCAGGAAGGGATGAAAAAAAAGCTTATGCCGTTTTGCTGTATAATGATGCCGACCGCATTAACCTTGAAAGAAATATTGACCATTCCTTCCCCCAGGTTGACGATATAAAAAAAACTTATGTGGCGCTATGCAACTACTATAACATGGTAGTTGGCTCCGGCAAAGGCAGCAGTTATGATTTTGACCTGACTGAATTCTGCAGCCATTTTGCCATGGATACCGGAGTAGTTGCAAACAGTATAAAATTTCTTGAAAGAGAAGGCTATATAATTGCAACTGAAGCCTTCTACAGGCCTTCGAGAGTGCATGTGCTTATAACCGCCAAGGATTTATACAGGTTCCAGGTTGAACACCCGAATTTCGACGCATTTGTAAAACTGTTGCTGCGCTCTTACGAAGGCATATTCAGTAACTATGTACCTGTTAATGAAATTAATCTTTCCCGGCGCTCTACGCTGAAAGTAGAAGAAGTAACAGCGCTTTTACAGCGATTGGATAAAATGACAGTCATATCCTACGTGCCTCAATCGGGAAAACCCCAGATAATATTTACAGAAGACTGCCTTCACCCCGGCAACATACTTATTGATAAAAAAAATTACACTGAACGTAAAGAACGGGCCATGCAGCGAATGGAATGGGTAATACACTATGTAACCAATATGCGCAAATGCCGCAGCGCCCTGCTATTATCATATTTTGGTGAGGTTGAAGAAGTCCGCTGCGGTATATGCGATGTTTGCCTCGAACGCAATAAACTTGAGTTGAGCGATCTCGAATTTGCTACTATTGCCGCGCAGCTTAAGGAAATTCTCAGTAAAAAAAACATGCAGCTTACCGACCTGATACGAAGTGTTAAACAGGTAAGGGAAGATAAAACCATTAAGACTGTGCAATGGCTTATGGACAACGGTAAATTAGAATATGATGATGAGAATAAACTGGTTTGGAAAAAGTGAATCAGTAGTCGTATATATAGTGTAATGAATATCTGCACATTTCAAAAAAACCTTAGTAGAAAAATATAATATTACTCCAATGTTCCGACCTTATTACCTTATTTCATTTGGCCAAAATAAGGTAATAAGGTTAAGTTAAAGGTCTCAAGCCATTTCTTCTACTAAGGTTTGATTAGCCGGGTAAATCTTAAACCAAAGACGAATAAAAAAATACAAGTGAATTAACTATCAGACTTTGAATAAGCAGGAATTGCATTTTTTCTTTTAAAAGAACGCCATTTATATCTTATAAATGGTTTATTTTGCCATTCAGAAGAGAGTTAGTTTACCTGGAGTCTGATGTATGAAACCATTTATTCAATTGATTTTACGGAACTGGCAAAATGCTTTAAAAAATAAGGTATTCAGGAAAAATTTAATTACAGGATTGATATTATTCCCTGTTTCATTGGTTATAACTTACTTATTCTTTAATCACGTAGAAGACAGCAAAGGCGGCATAATATTGAACGACTGGACATTAACAGTTATTCCGCCTGAGGATGTTTCTTTTCCCATAGGATTTTTTCTGACAAGCGTTACATTACTTTTCTTTTTGCGCGCGTTAATTGACCCCAATATGCTTCTCACTTTCCTGTTTGCATATATCCTGTTATTATACTCCCGTATTATAACAATAGAAATTACGGGATTGCTCCCTCCACCGGGATTAATAGCCCTTAAAGACCCGGTAAGCGATGTGGTATATGGCTCAAGATTTATAACCAAAGACTTGTTTTACTCAGGCCATACCGCTTACCTGTTTCTTTTATACCTGATATCATATAAGAAAAGAGACAAATACTATATGATATTTGCCGTTATTTCAGTTGGAATTTTGCTGCTTGTGCAGCATGTGCATTATACTATTGACATTGCCTTCGCTCCATTCTTTGCTTTCGGCTGTTATTGGCTCGCGAAGAAAATAATACATTACCAGGGTGCCTATACTAATTGAACTCAAAAGATTTTCAGAATGCATCATTATTGCATCCTGATGCGTTTTACCAGATAAGGCATAAGTATCTGCCGGAACCCTTGTTTAATATCCGCTTCAACAAAATCTATCTGGTATTGCCTGCATCGCAACACCAGCTCTTTACGGTATGCGGCCATATCAGATATGTAAGTCTCTCTCACTTCCGAAGGATGAACTTTTACTTCCTCACCGCTTTCCATATCAATAAAACGATACGGGCGATTATCGAACTTGAATTCTTCCTCTGTTGCTTTTTCAGTTACATGAAAAAGTATCACTTCGTGTTTATTATGTTTCAGGTGCTGCAAAGCCGCAAACAACTCATTTTCCCTGTCCGTCTGCGATTCGAACATATCGCTGAATATTATTACCAGAGAACGCTTATGAATACTGTCAGCTATGGTATGCAGGGCTTCAACAGTAAATGTTTTTTTCCGTTGTTCGGGTATATAAACGTGATTCAGCTTTTCCAATTCGCTGAACAGAAGTTTTTGGTGCATAGGTGTTGACTTGGCCTGGGTGTGAAGCTCCATGGTTTCCGAAAATATGCTTAAGCCCGCCGCATCGCGCTGCCGTTTAAGTAATTGAATAAGAACAGCAGCACACTGAATGGCAAATGTAATTTTATTGAGGCCCCTTTCAGGAAAGTACATGGAGGATGAATTATCAATAACCAACTGGCATCGCAGGTTAGTCTCTTCCTCAAATTTTTTGACAAATAGTTTTTCAGTCCGCCCGAATAATTTCCAGTCAATGTGGCGGGTTGATTCCCCGGTATTATAAATCCGGTGTTCGGCAAATTCAACTGAAAAGCCATGAAAAGGGCTTTTATGCAGACCTGTAATAAAGCCTTCAACAACTTGCCTGGCTAAAATCTCAAGCCGGGAAAACTCCCCTAACTCTCCCGGTTTCAGCTCAGCAGCCATCCATGAATATTGAATATCGAACATTGAATAATGAAGTCCGAAATAAGAATACCAACTGATAGCTTTTGCAAATTGCCATTTCAGGGCTGTTTACTTTAACATTCGACATTCCTTGTTCGATATTCATTATTCAAAGAGTCTTATAATTGGCTTTTCAACTTGCCTTCGAGCACCGATTTAGGTACGGCGCCAACTTGCTTATCTACAATCTTCCCACCTTTAAAAAAGAGAATAGTAGGAATATTGCGTATGCCAAATTCAGCCGAAACGTTGGGGTTATTATCTACATTAACTTTGCCGATAATTGCCTTGCCCTCATATTCTTTTGACAGTTCTTCAACAAATGGGCCTACCATGCGGCATGGGCCGCACCATTCTGCCCAAAAATCGAGCAATACGGGTTTATCAGATTTCAGGACTACTTCCTGGAAGTTTGAGTCAGTTATTTCAATAGCCATAATTCAATTATTTAGATTGCAAAGCTACGAAAAAAAGATGGCTTTAGATATCTATATGTTCTTAGATTTATAGAATTATTAACATAATTTATGTTAGAAAATAATGTCCATGTAAAATTTGATTTTGCCTCCTTATAGCAAGAAAAATGAAGGTTAATTCAATAAAAAGCTACTTTTGAGCACTTTACCGAAAAAAAATGCCCAAATTATCAGTTGTAATACCTGTTTATAATGAAGCCAGAACTATTACGCTTATACTTGATAAAGTAATTGAAGCCCCTGTATCATATTCCACTGAAAAAGAGATTATTATTGTAAATGACGGTTCTAAAGACACTTCGCAGTCAATTATTGATTCCTATACCCAAAAACATAATGCAGGCGGCAATAAACAGGTTACAATTGTTTTGCACCATAAAACTGTAAATGAAGGAAAAGGAGCCGCTATCCACACCGGGATAAAGCTTGCAACCGGTGATTATATTATTGTCCAGGATGCTGACCTTGAATATGACCCGCGGGAATATGATATCCTTTTAAAGCCTATTGCCGAAGGTTTTGCCGATGTAGTTTTCGGTTCGCGGTTTATGGGAGGTAACCCACACCGCATCTTGTTTTTTTGGCATTCTATTGGTAATAAGGTACTTACATTTACATCGAACATGTTTTCTAACTTAAACCTCAGCGATATGGAAACATGTTACAAGCTGTTTAAAGCCGATATTTTAAAGAACCTCGACTTGAAAGAAAAGCGCTTTGGTTTCGAACCCGAAGTTACAGCTAAAGTTGCTAAAGTAAAAGGAGCAAGAATATATGAAGTGGGTATTTCCTATTATGGCAGAACCTATGCTGAGGGAAAGAAAATCAGTTGGAGAGACGGATTCAGGGCCTTATGGTGCATTTTGAAGTATAACCTCGGGAACAGCTAACAGCCAATTAATATTACTCTTTTCTGTAAAGAGCTACTGTCCTCATTTTTCCTCCTTTGTCAATTTGGCTGAATGATGTATCCTTTTTCATGGCGCTTGTTTTCCCGAGGCTTTCAGGTGTAATCCCTCTTTCCACAACCGAATACCAGTCATCCCATATATATAAGCTATTGGGAGGATAATTTTCATCCTTACATGTAAGTGTAGGATTTTTAAAAGCATCGGTAGGGTCAATATCGAGTACAAGCGATAAATAAGGCGCATTGAAAAACACAGGCCTGTTTTTATAGTCAGGGTATTTTTGCTTTATGTACGCGGCTATTTGAGTTTCAATTACCTGGTCGGCATTTAACGTAATATCAAGACCGCTTGTACCGGCATTTCTATTCACTTTTACCGCCATATAAACGAGGTTAATAAGTAATATCAGCCCAATGCACCAGCGGCCTATACCATTTGACTTTTTCAGGAAACGAGTAATATACTCTTCAGCTTTATTATATCCATAAACTGCAATAATGACTATCAAAGGAGTTACGGCTGAAATTATGCGGACCATTCCGAATGAAGCAAATAGCCCGAATTTCCAGGCTATAACATGAAAGAAGAAATAGAGTGTAAATAACACCCAAATTAATAGTAAAGGCAAAGCATTGGTTTTGTTTTCCTGCTTTTTTACCAGGTATGCAGGAATTGTGATAAAACCCGTAGCGAGCAGAAAGCAGGTAGCCGGCCCAATGGTTATTGGCATATTTATAAAGTAATGCTTCAGGTCACCTTTACCATATTTGCTTATCAGTGAATATGGGTTACCTTCATAGAACCATAAAAAACTGTGAAAATGAAAATACCCGATTATTGCATAAACAATTTGTCCTGTGCAAAGCCACAAAACGCTTGTATAACGTTTCTGAACCAGCAAATAAGCTAAAATGGGAAGCAGGAGGAATAAACCCTCTGAACGTACAAAAGGCAAAAATGATAAAAGAATTAGCCCCGGTATATTCCGGTTATAAAAAAGCAGGCAAAGCCCTGATACCAGCAGGGAAGCAAACAGTGGTTCAGTCAGGCCGGAAAGGGAAAGGGCAAAACTCATTGGCGCCACAATCAAAAGAACGGGAACCAGCCAGCTATTATCCATATTTAACCGCTGGGCAATTAACCATGCGGAAATCATTGCAATAATTAAATTTATAATATTAAAAATTTTTATTCCGATAAAACCGGCTTGAGCGAAAGGGGCAGCCAGTAAAACAAATAAGGGCTTTGCCCATGTATTGAAAAAGTTATAGCGATGGTCAAAAGCATACCGTGCAAACTGGTAGTGCATAATACTGTCACCTGAATCAGCGGTACCATTAAATGCAAGTGCAAAGATTACGAGTATAATGGCACATGCAGTAATAAAAAATATGACAAACTTTTTTTCACCCATTTTAAATCTGAGGGCCTTTATTTTCCGTGAAGAGCCTTTAGTTAGCCGGGTGCAATAATTCTTTCAGCACATACCTTTTGCCATTGCAGATGCCCACTATCCAGGTATCTTTCAGCCCCTTTTTTTTATACTCTTCGAGAAATTTTCTGGCTTCAGCGTATGTAGTATATGAACCGGCAGTGATACGGGTAGTTCCATCAGGAAGGTTTTCCAGGATGGCTTTACTTGAATATTTCTTGTAATTAAACTTTTGTGTTGAATGGAACACTCCCAGTTGTATAGCAAATCTTAAATTTTTTAAACAGAATGAAGGGCCGAAATGAGCTATGGCATTTTTCATTAAATCCGTATCTTTCACCACCCCTTTAAAACGTTCCATGATTTGGGCAAGAGGCAACAAACATGAATCATTCATCATTGGCGCGGCCTTCTCAAGTGTAATATTTTTTTCAATAGTCCGGTAAGCGGCCGTATCAGGTACAGTTATATCTGCAATATACTCTTTGTATCCCTTTGCCCCTATGCGTATCGTATAAACGTGGTTTGCCGGCATAGTCAGTGAATACTCTCCTGTAATGGTATCGGCGCCAAAAGGCGAAGTATTACCAAGCGATTTATCAAAAAACTCAAGTCCGACTTTAAGTTTTTCATGGGTTATGGAATCAGTAATTGTACCCTTATATATCCATTCTGCGGGCATAAATGCCTCCATATTTACACGGAAAATATCCAACCTGCCCTCTTCTGTAGTCCTGGCATAATAACCATAATACCCATTATCGGAAGTAGTAAAATAAACATCGTCATCGGGGGTATTTACAGGTGAACCAAGGTTTTTAGGTTCCAACCATTTTCCATCCTTGTTAACTGTTACAAAAATATCATACCCGCCCATGCTGTTATGTCCTTTAGAACTGAAGTAAAGGGTTTTACCATCAGGGTTCATAAATACGCCATCTTCATCATAAGGCGTATTAATATCGCTTCCCATATTTACCGGCGAACTCCAGGTTGAGTCGCTATTCATAGTGGAAGTATAAATATCCTTTCCTCCTATTCCGCCCGGCCTGTTGCTCACAAAAAACATGGTTTTACCATCGGGTGAAAAGCAGATAGAAGATTCATTGTACACAGAATTTATACTATCATTCAACGCAACCGGTTCAGACCATCCTGTTTTTTCAGAATAAGTAGATTTATAAATATCACCGCCGCCTGTATTGCGGTGTATATATAAAGTCTTGCCATCGGGGGCAAGGAACGCGCCCTCTTCATTTTCAGTAGTATTTACAGGAGGTTCTAAAGGCTGGGCAGTATCCCATATTCCTTTCTTTTTATGCGATATAAATAATTTTTCAGAATATTCTCCGGTTACAGGGTCAATTTCGGCGCCCATAAAGGTATGTCTCATGGAAGTAAAAATCAGTTCACTTCCATCACCTGTAACCAATGGCCGGAAATCAGAATTAGGACCATTAATATTTGAACCCATGTTTTCAATGATAACTTTAACCGGGCGCTGCGTTAAATCCATTCCATTGTTACATTCATCAATATATTTATTTATCTCTTCCAGTTCCTTGCCGGATGCATGTTTAAGCGCAAGCTGGTATTCTATTAAAGCGCTGTCCCATTGGCTGTTCAAATGGTAACCCCTGCCTAAAAAGTAATTAATCCTTTTGCTTATGTCATTTTTTAGCTGGTATGCAAGCCTGAAATAGTTAAGGCATTTGGCTTTATTTACCCCATTCAGATAACAAACACCTATTTTGGCGTTTAAATCTGCATTAAAGGGGTTGATAGAGTCTGCCGCCAAATAGTCAATAGGAGCGGCGCCATAATTACCATTCTGAATAAGTTCATTGCCTTCGAGCAGGTTTTGCTGGGCGAATTTAAATCCGGGCGGATTATACTTAAAGTTACCGGCTTTAAACTCTACATTGCGCATTTGAGCCGCCAATGAGCCGGGTATAAAAAGATAAATAACAAACTTTGAGAATGCTCTCGCCATATAAATATTCCGGGGATTTTTGTTTCTTTAACGAATCAAAACATAGAGTGAGTGCCTGAACTCATAAAAGGATTTGGATTAATGAACCTTAGCGATAACTCAAAACCACCCTTGCCCGATGAAGCCGGAGTGAGAGCCGAAGCGTTGAAATCGTAACTGAAGCCTACCGCGTAGTTGCTGAATTCAAGCTGGGTAAGCACTATTGCTGCATCACCCCATCTGTAATAAGCCCCTACATCAAATGCCGAGCCCTTGCTGTAACCTGTGTATTTACTTTCCTCGCGAAGAATATAGCGTATCTTCATTCCCAAATCAAATTCGTTGGCAGGGCCCTGGTTGTAATAAACAAAACCGGGGACAAGCCCGATGTTTGTATTAGGCAGTCCATAATCTACATATCCATGCGCCACATAGCGCATATATAATTTTGTTCCCGGCCCAGAGGCGCCAAAATAAGACATATCAGGTTGGTTTACATGAAATACAGCAGCGCCGAAATTGGCCTTAAACTGATCGTTTGAAGTCATATTGGTTTGCCCGACTCCATAACTGTAATCTAAGCCTGCTGAAAAATCAACATAAGAAAAACTATTGCCTATTGATGTTTCACCCGTAGGCGCATTAGGGTTATACTGCCCGTTAATATATTGATTGTCCCAACTTAACCCGTTCAGGTTAATACTTTGCTGGGCCCAGCCGGCCTGTATTCCGGCAGCAAGCGAACTTTTATCACTCAAAAATATTCCGCTGGCGAGTGTAAGGTTTATTTCGGTAATTCCAATGCTTGCGTCGCCCGATTTATCGTTGTAAACAGAAAGCCCCGGAGAAAGATAACCTTTCTCCCACTTTTTCATAATGTTATGCAACATAAATGTAGCTGCCATGGTATTAAAAGCTGCGCCATAGGTAGGCATTACACTTGCCCACTGGTCGCGATAATTTATACCGGCATATATCTGGCCATTAAAAACGCCGCATAAAGCCGGATTAAGAGTTAAGGGAGATTCGAAAAACTGCGAAAAATGAATATCCTGCCCATAAGAAGCAGAGCCAATACCACATAAAAAAACAAGGAAAAAACCTCTGATTTTCCGCATAAAATGGCATCTAATAAAGAACAAATATACTATCTATCTGGTATATATGCAAATAGGTGGCTAAATACACAGGAAAATACCTATTTATCCCGGCAATTAAGAAATTGCCCTGAGTACCTCTATTTTCTTCCTGTTTTTAGCTTATTGCATGGGCGCGGGAGGAAGGCCATCTTTCCAGCTTCCTTTATTATCCCATTTATATGTTTTGCCGTTTTCTGTGTTCACCAGCCAGTAATTATAATTGGCGCCGTCAACAGTAATTACAAGGTTATATTCACCTGCTTTGTTTGACCCTGAACTGGTAAAATTCTGGGGTGAGGGCAATGAATTTGCAGCCTTGGCCGGATTAATAGAGTAAACAAAAACACTGGCCGAGAGCAATACCATGCTCAGTCCTAAACATACCTGTAAAAATTTTTTGTTCATACTAAAAGAATTTAATGGGTTGTAATAAATAAGTAATTGGTTTAATAATGCGCCAAAATTATTTATTTAGAGATATCTTTCATTAAGAAACTGTTTAAATTTAATTTCAGCTTATTTTGCAGGCCTTCGACAAGCTCAGGCTGACAATGAAACAGTCATGTTGAGTCTTGTCGAAACATATTCCATAGCGCCCCAGGAATTGCCGCAGATTTTATCTATTTCCTTCTTTTCATAATCGTTTTTTGCCCTTGCACTCCATCAGTAAATGTGTTTTCGCTTATTAATTCCCCGTTTTCATCATATTCCCTTACAATACCATTTTTAACTCCGTCCTCGTAAGGAGTTTCGCTTTTTATACTTCCATTCTCATAATATTCTTTTGCAATACCATTTTTCCTGCCTTCAGAATAAGGTATTTCGCTCTTTAATACCCCATTTCTATAATATTCCCTTTTAGCCTGATCGTCCTGCAATATATATTTATTTCCCTCTGCCCTGGTGTAGTAATTCCGGTTTATCGCATGTAAAGAAAGACAACCAGAAACTACAAACGCAATAATTATAAGTTTTGTTTTCATACAACTCAAATTAATTGTATAAATGTACCCTTTATGCAAAGGAATTACTATGAGGGTAGTCAAGAATGGTAATGATATTTATCATGATTGGAGAAATGGCGTGCAGGGCCCTGCCTTGCTCCGCAATATGACTTCATTTGGGCGCAGTTGAAAATATATCCGATAGCTATAAAATTTTATATTGTTCCCGTTGCAAAAGTATTGAGGCATTGCAGCAAGCCGGGTATTCCCAACCCTATACAAACTATGCAATATATAGGGGATCAGCCTGACGATATGAAGCCTGTATTTACAGCATTACAGGGCATAACGCAAATAAAGGTTAGGCGGGTTGCTTAAACGCTTATGCTAATTGTTAAAACCCGCCTTTTCAGGCGGGGTTTTTAATTTTACAAAGGCTTTCAGAGCTATAAGGTACGATTCAAGGTTTAAGCCAATACATGTTTTAAAATCAGTTATTGCAGCCTACTAAATTGTAAGGTTCTTTATATTTTGTGTATCTTTGCCATAATAAATCTATTCTATGGGAACACTTGTCATAAAACTTAAATCAAAAAAAGATGAACTCCCTTTTTACGCTTTAGCTGAGCGCCTCCATCTTAAAGCCACCTTACTTTCTGAAGATGATAAAGAGGACTATGGTTTGTTAAAAGCCATGTTACAGGCAAAGAAAGGCGATTATGTTTCCAAAGAAGCTGTTCTGAAAGCATTACGCAAATGAAAGTTCTTTTCGAGAAAAAATTTCTGAAAGACATTGAAGCGGTGAATGAAAAGAAAGTGAAACAACAGGTGGAATCTGTTATTTCAGAAATGGGAAAAGCCCAGCAGTTGGGAGTACTGAAAAATTTGAAAAAGATGAAAGGGCATAAAACCGCTTATCGTATTCGTATAGGTAATTATCGTCTTGGATTATTTTATGAAAACAACACTATCGTTTGCACACGCCTTCTTAATCGTAAAGATATATATAAGTATTTCCCATAGATTTTGAGCTTCAGGTTATAGACCTGCTTTGTAATGTTACAGAGGCTTTCGGAGCCAAAAGGTACGATTACCAATAATTGACAGGTTTAAACAGATATACAGCTTAAAGTCAGTCATTGCGCCTAATTGATAAAAATTATGCCTAAATCTATATTTGCTTATTTTTGAAATAATTAATGCTTTTGAATGTAAAATAATGATACTTATATGAGTAAATCATTTTTTTTTACTGTTGTTTTAGTCTTACTGTTTCTTGCTGGTCTCTGGAAGGTTATAAGCATGGGAAATCAATTGCCTGTTAAACCTAAAATTGAGAAAGTACAACCTATCTTAGCAGATAAAGACATATCAGAACCCATAAGCGGAACGTCTCAGGCAATAATCCAGTTTAAAGAAAATTTGAAACACCCTCTTAGCTTACTTCTATTGCAGATAATTGTAATTATTGCTGCTTCACGCATATTTGGTTTTTTGCTAAGCAAACTGGGCCAACAAACAGTAATTGGTGAAATTATTGCGGGTATAGTATTAGGGCCATCAGTATTAAAATTTTTCTTCCCTCATTTTTTTCAATTTCTTTTCCCTGCCGATTCCCTAAATACATTATTGTTCCTAAGTCAGATAGGCTTAGCATTCTTTATGTTCATAATCGGTATGGACCTTGATATAGATGTTATTGCCAGCAAAGCAGGCGATGCACTTACTGTAAGCATTGCAAGTATTGTAGCGCCTTTCTTGTTGGGTGTTTGCCTGGCATATTATCTTTACCCTTCTTTCAGCCCTAATGGAGTGGGGTTTCTTGCATTCAGTTTGTTTATAGGTATTTCGGTAAGTATTACCGCCTTTCCTGTATTAGCTCGAATCTTACAGGAAAGAGGGATGACAAAAACCCCCATAGGCTCAATGGCTATCATGTGTGCGGCCACCAACGACCTTATGGCTTGGTGTATTCTTGCTGCTGTAATTGCAATTGCAAAAGCGGGGAACATAACAAGTGCTTTGTTTACTATAGTGCTTGCAATAATATTCGTAGTGGGAATGCTTTATGTAATAAGGCCGTTTCTGGAAAAATTATCTGCTAATCAATTAAAAAAACATGAGCCTGACAAAGTGGTAATATCTATTGCATTCTTTATCCTGCTTTCATCAGCATACTTTACTGAGTTAATTGGAGTACACGCCTTATTTGGTGCTTTTCTCGCCGGAGTTGTTATGCCACAAAATCTTGATTTCAGGAAAATGATAACCGAAAAAATTGAAGATGTGAGTGTGCTTGTATTGCTACCTATATTTTTTGCTTTTACAGGGCTGCGTACTCAAATGGGGTTACTGAATCAATCAGGAGTATGGTCTGCTTTTGGATTTCTTATGTTGGCAGCAGTTTCAGGTAAATTTATAGGTACAGCAGTATCGGCGAAAATTGTTGGCCAAAGTTGGGGTAACTCATTGACTCTTGGAGCACTTATGAATACAAGGGGGCTTATGGAATTAGTTGTATTAAATATTGGATATGATTTGGGCATATTGTCGCCTGAAATATTTGCCATGATGGTTTTAATGGCTCTGGCAACAACCTTCATGACTGGGCCGTTATTGAACTTGGCAGATTGGATTAAAAGTAAAAAGAAAGTTATTTCATGATAAAATAAATATATGAATTTTATGTATTTTTCTGCCAATCAACACCTTACTACTCTATAATAAACTTACCGCTTGAAATAACCGCACCATTTTCTGAAAGTACCTTATACAAATAAACACCTTTCGCTTGTATGCCCATATTTATTTGAGTAGTATTTGTGTTTACAGTTGAATTACAGACGATTTGCCCAATATATAATATATCTAATTATACAATAATCCAATCAATTTTTTTATTTACTCCCAGTACCATTTGTCCCCGATAAATGGGTTGTTGAAAACTATTTTAAATAAATTGTGTAATATATTTTAAATAAATTGTTTATATTTGCAGTGTCTGCCCCAACCAAACCTCTCCCCTTGAGGGGAAGGTTTATCGAAAGCGTTTAATGTGGTGGGGGGATAATTGTTCTTTGACATAATCTTGATGTAGGTATCTTAAAAAAGGTAGTGGGGGAAAAGCATGCATAGAGTAGCGTCCCCCCTTGTCCCACAAGTCCCCTGAAAAGGTTTTGGGTGAAGTGTACTTAATGAGTTATGAATTATGAGTAAAAAATGGACAATGAGAAATGCTAAAGAATTTATCAAAAAATCAGAAAAATGGCACATATTTTCTGGGAACCGTGTGCCAAAGTGTGCCATTCTTCAGGAAAAATGCTAAAAAATTTATCAAAACAATAGAAAAAATGCACACATTTTCTGGGAACCGTGTGCATAAGTGTGCATTTTTTTTATTGAAGCTATCGTGGGCGGGATTACTTTATTATTTAGGGGAGTAACTATCCGAAATTACCGGCACGAACCGACATTTTTTTGTCTAAAAAGGGTATTTTTAAAACTTCAGTGTGGAATGAATTTTATTGGAATGTTGCAGGAGAGCTTCCTGCCCGTTTAATTTTTCAATAATTACTACAAAATAAAACGCGCTCACGGTACACCCTATTTTCTTTACGAGCTGGGCGCAAGCCTCTGCCGTACCACCCGTTGCCAGAAGGTCATCAACAATAACTACATTGTGGCCACTGCATTGCTTATGCAGGTCCTGTATAAACAATAAGTCAGAGCCATATTCCAACTCATAAGATTGGGATAAAAGTTTACCGGGAAGTTTACCTTTCTTTCTTATAGGAACAAAAGGGATATTGTACCAGTCGGCAATCATGGCGCCCCATAAAAATCCCCTTGCCTCGGGCGCTGCAATTATTGTATCGCTGTTAATTTCAATATTGCTTCTGAAATCTTCAAAAATAAAATCCCTGGCAACGGCATTATATAATAAGGGATTCAAGTCGAGAAAAGTAATACCTTTCTTCGGAAAATCTTTATGCTTGCCCACTAAAGATTTTAATTTGTTTTTTGACAGCATTGGCATCTATGATTGTATGTTATAAGTATAGAACGCTGATGACACTAATTTTTCATGACAAAATAAGATTTAAAAGGGGTTTAATAAATATCTGTGTATATCATAATCATCTGCATTCCATTTTTTGTTGAATCAAATAAACTATTTACATATTATTTTCAGTATAGAATCAACCATTTCAGGCATAGTATCGGAAAGGAATTTATTAAAATCGTTTCCCGAATTAGCGCTAATGCTATCAGACACAATCCTTATAACCAAAAAATCAATGGTTAAGTTGGTACATGCTTCGGCTATTGCGGTACTCTCCATATCTACAATTGCGTTAATACCTGAAGCATTGAGTGAATCAAAGCCTTTTAATTTCTCAATTTCATGAATAATTCCAGCGTCGGAAATAAAAGAATCTCCCGATAAAGCCATGCCATTACGAACCCTTTGCCCGAATTTAGCTTTCAAATCGTTCACTACACACGTATGGTTGGCATCTGAAACAAAAAGCCTGGTATTAAATTGCTTGTATTTATACGCCGGAATAAGCGGAGATGCATTAAAGTCAAAATAATCAAACCGCGTTGGTATGCATACATCTCCTTGCTTCCACTCTCCTATTCCACCACATGCACCAATAAAAAACAACCTTGAAATTGAATAGTTATGATATAGAATTGTAATACCCTGTGATGCCCGCACTTTACCCCAGTCTGTTATTAATACCACAACCGGCTTGCCATGTAATTCTCCTTCATAAAAATCAAAATTAGCAATACGCTTATGACCAAGAGTATTCCTTAACTTATCTGAGATGTCCAATTCCTCTAATGAGGCTCCCACTATTGCAATTACGCTCACCAAATATAATTTAGGGTTTAAGATTTCAAATTTAGGATTCCAGAACTACAATTTGCGATGACTTGTCAAATCATAAATCTTCATCAAACATCCTGAATATTTTAGTTATGCCTGAACTTTTTCTTCAACTTTAGGAACTGTCCTTAAAAAAGTTCCATATTTTTTCAGCTCTTCCAGCCTGCATGACCAAACTATGTCATCATTCCAAACAGTCATGTCGGGGCATCCGTCACACATGCTTTGCCTTCCGTCTTGCAGAAAATCAACCGGCTGAATGAACGTAAATGACTGCAGGTATGTCTTCCTGAAAATCCTAAATGGATTTTTCAGCATATTGGCAGTTGCCTTTCGCAAGCCACTATCAAATGGCCAGAGTAAAAACATGGTTGTACGGCCTTTGCTTGTCATTTTTGGCGAAATATAAGAAAGGTAAGTACCTTTGATAAAATGGTGCCCTGCCATTATCAATTCGACAAATTTTGGCCCCACATAGCCATAAATCCGCTTTTTAGTTCCAATTCTTCCGGTGGATAACCATTTGAATGAATCTGCCTTTTCAGTGCCATTGAGGTAAGCGGCAGGCGTGAAATCGGGAAATGATTCGCGTATTTTTTTAAGAACATCGGTTGAAAGAATGTCAACCTTACGATTGGTATCGGAATGGTATGAAATGCTCTGCCAGTCAACCTGCCGGCCTCCTGCATACCAATCATAAGGCATAACCGGAACAACGTGGCGGAAGCAAATAAATACCATAGTTTGCACTATGTCAATATTTTCACCGGCCCATTTTACCAGCTCAGGAACATATTGAAGCGTATCTTCATATACAGTTGAATTAAACGAACAGGCTATTCCTCCCTCATCGGCAAGCATTCGGGCATATTCGTAACGTAACTGGTTAAGCTCTATTTCATTTTTTCCCCTCCATTGGGCAGGACGGCCTTGTTTGCTGTCAACATGAAAAGTGAACCCGTAAACCCCGGCTAGCTTTAATTTCTTGAGCAAAACAGGGGTTAGAGCCAAGCCGTTGGTATTGATAATTGGTTTCAGGCCACGGCTTTTAATATCGGCCACAATATCCAGTATCCGGGGATGCAGAAGCGGGTCGCCTCCTGCTATAGATATGCAATCCGTATTGCGTTTTTTTTCGAAAATATCTAATTCATGTTTTACTTCTTCAAAGGTTTTATGAGCATTCTTCTGGTTTTCACGATAGCATCCGTCGCATGCCAGGTTGCACATTGCAGTTGGTTCAAGCCAGGATATTCCATTATCAGGAAGAGTCCATGGCATACGGTAAAGCTGGCGGTGGTTAATTATTGGTTCGGCCATAATGCTATGATATTAGTTATGAAACTCATCAAAAATTAATAACTAAAATGAGAAATGCGAAACTATGACCTTTAGCCTCGTAACTATATGAGGGAAATCAGTTAAAGTGGTTGTTTAACATCAAGAAATTTTGTACCTGCCATTAAAAATCTCTTATGCTTTGGCTTTATCCATAAATGCCATGCTAAGCATAATACTTACGGCAAGTATTCCAACAAACAAAACAACCATCAAACCTTTGTTTTTGGGAGAAGCCTTACTGGTTCTTAAAAGTATGTAGCCAACCAATAAATTAAAGCAGGCCCACAAAGTATTAATGAGGGGTGATGAAAGCCCTTTACCGGGAGGGTTGGCAAATGGCGTAGGGAATGGGTCACCTGATATACCATGTATAAAATGCGGAACGGTATTTGCCAGGAAAAATCCAGCAAAAAATGCTGCTATATAATGAAACCATTTTATCTTAATTTCAGGTGATTGGGTTGTGTTTTCCATGTTTAATGCGATTTATATGTTTATATAAAAATTATTTAATTTTAAAAAAAATACCGGCTGTTAAAAACAACAACCGGTATTTAATTAGCTTACAAAACCAATAAGTTTATTTATGGTCCTGCCCGTAACGGTAACCAAGAGCCTCGTGCAAAGACTTAATGGCTGCCTTGGTGTCCTGGATGGCAGCTTCTTTATGCCCGCCAAAATCGTCCGGTGCTTCTTTCATATACTTAATGGCATCTTCCATAGCATCAATAGCATGTTCAATTCTTGGGTGCTTCTTTTTCTCATTTTGCGCTTTAATGTTGGTAATTGCTGTGGTTGCAAATACACCCGCTGCAAATGCAACTACAATACCTGCTGTAATAAGAAGTTTTTTCATTGAAATAAAGTTTTATTGGTTATAAGGCAAAAATAAATAAAATACTATGCGGACAAAAAAATTGAGCCAGAATAAGATAAATAGTTATGAATACCTTACGAAATGCCTTATAGTCTTTAAATGGAACGTTTTGTATAATTTAGCATTGTGTTTAGCAATATATTATGCAGAACAGACTGATATTCAAGATAGGAGCACTAGCTATTTTATCGCTCTTTATTTCCGGGTGTACAAAAAACGTTGTTATTAAAGTGCCCACTGCACCAACCTTGATAACCGCCGAAGGACATATTGAACCGGGCAAATTAGCATATCTCTATCTTTCAACCAACTTCTCCTTTTTTGGAACCATATCATTTAACGACATCTTGCAGAACAACGTAATACATAATGCCATTGTAACTATAAGCGATGGAACTACAACCGATACCATGAAAGAATTTATTCCGAGTATCGGTTATTACCAGTCGGTGAGTATGACCGGTGTAATTGGTAAAACATACTCGCTTACGGTTAAAGCAATAGGGCAAGTGGTTACAGCTTCCACAACTCTGTTACAACCTATACCTTTGGATTCTGCATGGTTTAAGGTACAACCAGGCAAGGACACGCTGGGATTCATATGGGCTGCCCTGACTTCGCCTTTGCCTGCGGGCAGGTGTTACCGCTGGCTGGCTATGCGATTGGGAAAAGACACTGCTTATCTTGCTCCGCCCTATTCAGCATTTAATGACCAGTTTTTTGCCGGTCAAACTATCGTATTTGCCTACCAGAGGGGATCATTCCCGGGTTCAAAAGCAGCCGACGATACTAATGCCGAAGCAGGATATTTTAAAACAGGGGAAACCGTTTCGGTAAAATTCTGCACCATTGACAATACCGCTTACCAGTTTTATAATTCGTATTATTTTCAGCTTGGTAACGGAGAAAATCCTTTTGCTTCTGCCAACCCGGTATTAGGTAATATTCAGGGCGGGCAAGGCATATGGTGCGGATACGGTACAAGTTATAAGACCGTAATATGCAAATGAAATATTAATAATGAATCCAATCATTGAACATAAATACAACCAGTTGGAAAATAGCCGCAAGAAGCTTATTGAAGAATTACGTAAATACGATAACCATTCTCTTGAATCCGTTCCGGCGCCGGGCAAATGGTCAGTTTCACAGATGTTCTACCACCTTAACAAAGCCGAAGGCCTTTCTATTTCATATGTGAGAAAAAAAATGCCTGATATAAACAACCTTAAGAAAACAGGGGTTACAGAATACGTTAAGCTTATGGTTTTAAAACTATTATTTGCATCGCCCATAAAGTTCAAAGCCCCTGTAAAGGTATTGGGTGGCATGCCTGAAATGATTAATTATGCTGACATAATAAAGCAGTGGGATAATACCCGTATAGAGATGAAAAAGCTTTTAGAATCCATGCCCGAAGATGTACTGTATAAAAATGTTTTTAAACAACCTGCCATAGGACGGATTAACATATTCCAGATGCTTGATTTTATGCAGTCTCACTTTGACAGGCACAGAAATCAAGTGAACAAAATAGTTAAAATCACCCCGTAATTACTGCACCCCGTATTGCGAAATCATGTAAATCATCATGGTCATGGCTGCAGCGCCCAGTTCAAGTTCACGTTTGTTTATTTTGTCAAAAGTATCAGTTGCAGCATGGTGCAAATCGAAATAACGCTGTGAGTCGGGCTCAAGCCCCATTAACAGCGCCCCCTGGTCTTTAAGCTTATCAATATCAGCACCGCCTTCGGAAGTCATAAAATCATATATTCCATACGGAAGAAAAAGCTCCTTCCACTTATTTATTACCGCTTTCTGAGATGGTGTTCCATCCAATCCAAAGCCAAGAGGTGTTTCACCACCTGCATCAGTTTCCATGGCAACAATATGCTTTTCGCCTTTGCTTTTTGCTTCAGCAGCATATTCTTTTGCACCCCGGCCACCATTCTCCTCATTCATAAACAAAACAATTCTAATTGTTCTTTTCGGCTTTATCCCCAAGGCTTTAAACGTACGCAACACTTCCAATGATTGAACAACTCCTGCTCCGTCGTCATTGGCTCCCTGTGCCAAATCCCATGAATCGAGGTGCCCTCCCACGGCAATAATCTCCTCAGGATGCTCACTACCCTTTATTTCAGCTATTACATTATATGATTTTACATCGGGCAAGGTATAGCAACTCATTTCAAAATGAAATCTCAGCTTAGGGTCGCTTCTCAGCAACTTGCTCAGCTTTTCTGCTCCTGCAGTAGAAATGGCACAACATGGCAGTTTATTTGGCACACTGTCATTATACTGCATAACTCCCGTATGAGGGTAATTGTCAATTGAATTGGTAAGTGAGCGTAATACGGTTCCTACCGCACCGTACTTTGCAGCTTCACTTGCACCTATATAGCGAAGCATAAACGTTTTCCCGTAAGCGTCAAAAGTATTAATGGCAGTTTCATCAAATGGCTGGTTGTAAAAAACTATTTTGCCCCGGATTGCATTAACTCCAAGTTTTTTCAGCTCCTCAAAACTATGAACCTCCACTACTTCAGCCGTAATGCCGCCAAGAGCAGTTGCTACCGAGCCGCCCAAGGCGCATATAGCAACAGGAAATTCCCCTGCATTACCGGTAAGTATTTTAGCGTTTTCTTTTTCACCTCTTCTCCACCGGGGAACCATACATGGCTGCAGGTAAACTGAATCAGCACCTATGCTATCCATTAACTGGTGAGTATATTCTACCGCTGCGGCTGCCTGGGGCGAACCTGAAATGCGGCCTCCTATTTTATTGGCTAAATAATCGAGCCATGAATAGCATTTGCCATGCAGCATAATTTCATTGGTAATTTTCCGCAACTGTATTGAATCTTCCTTTTGCGCAACAACGAGGTCACCAAAAAATGCAATAAAAAATAGTAAGCAAATCTCTTTTTTAAACATGGTATTTGGGGTTAATCTTTCAGAATAAAGTTTTAAATAAGTAATAGCAAAACCGGGTAATTATTCCATTTCAATAAGCACCTGGTTTTTCTCAACCGGCATCCCTTTCGAAACATTTATTTTTTTTACAATTGCCTGGGCAGGGGACTTAATAATATTTTCCATTTTCATGGCTTCCAGAACCAATAAAGCATCACCTTTCGCTACAGTATCTCCCAGCTTAATTTTAACATCAATTACAAGGCCGGGCATAGGCGCTTTTATATTCTGAACTGTATGCTGTTTGGTACCTATACCCAGTTTTTCAAGCAATACATCCGTATCATCTTTTAATTTAACTTCGTACCTGCTGTTGTTCACTTTAAGCATCACCGATTTTTCTTCTTCATTATAACTAACCAATTCAGCATTGTAAGACCTTGAGTTATATATAATATGCAGCATGCCTTTACGGGGCTCATACATATCAATCATTACCAGATTGCCATTCACTTCAAGCAGGGGCGATTCATTAATCGCCCTTACTGTTATGATATACTCTTTCTTGTTAACTATTGCTTTCATAAGGCAAATGTAAATAAATAGATTTGTGGTTGGGCTTTTTTTATCATATTTGATGTTTCAAAATAAAATCATGAGGAAAATATTTCCGCTTATTTTTGTACTTTCAGTAACCATTGCTGCCTGCGGCGGAGGAAATAAGGTTGCCAAAAAAACAAGCCCTGACGGAAGTACCAAAGCATTGAATCTTGACTCGATTGCGGCAGCAGCTCCTCAAAAAGTTGGACCTGATACAACCATAAAAATTGCTTTCCAGAATTACCATTTTACCGCGCCAATAATCAACCAGCTTATTCATACGAAATTAGAAGTGAGTTTTGACTGGGGTAAAAAATACCTATATGGCAAGGCTACTATCACTCTTAAACCATATTATTACCCCACTGATACCGTTGTGCTCGATGCCAAAGGAATGGACCTGCATGAAATAAGCATGCTGAAGGGAAAAGAAAAAACACCATTAAAATATACTTACGATAATAAACAGATTCATATTAAGCTTGGCAAATGGTATAAAAAAAGTGAGACTTATACCCTGTTTATTGACTATACATCCAAACCGGAAGAATTAAAAGATGAACAGGAAGGAAGCGCGGCCATTACTTCGCATAAGGGTTTATTTTTTATTAATGCCAATGATTCTGATAAATATAAACCACGGGAAGTATGGACACAAGGCGAAACAGAAGATAATTCATGCTGGTTCCCTACCATTGACAAACCTGACCAACGCATGACGGAAGAAATTTATATGACTGTGGAAAAAGGCTTTAAAACTCTTTCCAACGGCGCCCTGGTGAGCTCTGCCGATAACAATAACGGCACCCGCACCGACCATTGGTCAATGGATTTGAGTATTCCTCCATACCTTGTTATGATGGCTGCCGGCCCCTTTGCAGTTGTGCACGATAGCTGGCATGGCAAAGAAGTTGACTATTTTGTAGATAAAAAATATGAACCTTATGCAAAAGATATTTTCGGCAATACACCCGAAATGATTGAGCTGTTTTCTAAACTGCTTAAATTTCCTTATCCCTGGAATAAGTATGACCAGGTTGTTGTACATGACTATGTTTCAGGAGCAATGGAAAATACTACCGCTACTCTCCTGGGCGAGTTTTTGCAACATACGCGCAGGGAACTGATTGATAATAAATTCGACAATGCCGAAGATGATATATCGCATGAATTGTTCCACCATTGGTTTGGCGATTTGGTTACATGCGAATCATGGTCAAACCTGACCCTGAATGAGTCATTTGCAAATTACAGCGAGTACTTATGGAGAGAATACAAATACGGGACAGATGAGGCTGATGAAATGCTGCAAAAGAACGCCGGGGAATATCTTAATAATACACCAAGCCAGCATAACCTAGTTGATTTCTATTATAAGGACAAAGAAGATGTGTTTGACCTGATATCATATAACAAGGGAGGCTGCATATTGCACATGCTTCGTTCAGTGGTTGGAGACAGCGCGTTTTTTGACGCCCTGCATCTGTATCTTGAAACCAATAAATTCAGCCCGGCAGAAGTACCCCAATTAAGACTGGCATTCGAAAAGGTAACCGGGCAAGATATGAACTGGTTCTTTAATGAGTGGTATTACAATAAAGGTTATCCCATTTTTGAAGTAAGACATTCGTATGATTCAGCAAAACACCAGGTGATTGTTGAGGTAAACCAAACACAGGATTTAACTGAAAATGCCCTTTTCCAGATTCCTGTTTATATTGATGTTTATTATAGCGGCACAAAAGACAGCCATCTTGTAATGTTATCAAAAAACCGCGATAAGTTTGCTTTTTACTCTCCTGTAAAACCTGATTGGGTTGATTTTGATGCCCAGAAGATGTTATTATGCGTGAAGAATGAAGATTTGCACATAGAAGAGCGTATATTTGAATATAATCACGGTGCAAAGTACCTGGCACGCTACGAGGCGTTGCGCTCACTGGCAAATCATATTTCAAAACCGGGTGCAAGGAATATTATGATAAAAGCCTTGCATGATAAATATTGGTATTTGAGGCGCTATGCTATTAACAAACTAGCCCAGGATACTATGCCCGATTTTGAATTCGAATTGAAAGTGCTGGCCGTTAATGACAGCTCATCGCTTGTAAGAGCAGATGCAATAAGTACATTGGCAAAGAATTTTCCACGCGACGGTTCCCTTTTGCCTATGTACAAAAATGCACTTGATGACAGTTCTTATGCTGTCGAATCGGCGGGGCTTGAAGCAATAGAACTGACGGACAAACCGGAAGCAATGAAATATGCCCGTCAGTTTGAAAATTCTGATGATGCCGAAATGCTGCTGGGAATTGCAGTTCTTTACGCACAATATGGGAATGATTCAAACAGCGATTTTTTTATAAACATACAGAACAAGGTAAACGGAGCCGAAATACAATATATATATGTATCGTTTTATGGACAATTCCTTAAGCAACGTTGCGCCGATAATTCAAATATCAGTAAAGGTGTTGATATTATAGCTGATATATACAAGCATGGTGGGAGCAGAATTGCCAAGTTTTATGCCCGCAGCGCCTTGCAGCAGATAGTTGCAAGTTACCAGGACAAAGAAGGGACTTTGAATGAACAAATTACCAACCTGCAAAAGAACAACCCGGCTGACCCCAAAATAAGCGAACTGCAATCAAAACTTAATGATGATAAAGTATTGGAAGAGAAAATAAATGGCTTGATAGGGCAATAAGCATAAAAAATTGAAATTCTGAGATAATAACTGATTTTTTCCGATTCTATCGCATTAGCCTATTCATTATTGTCTTCAATCACGTATTCAGCTTTTTTCTCCTTTCTGGATAGAATATATAAACAAGCTACAAAGAATGGCAGATAGGCTATTTTAAATCTTACTAAAGCTCCGAAATTTGCAGTAGTCAGCCCTACAGCGAATGCAAAAAAGACAGAATATGAGAATGAAAAGAAAAGCAGCGGTTCCTTAAAAAGTCTTTTTAAAATATTATAAGGGCTGTTTCTTATAAAAATCAGGAGAGTAAGAAACAATAAAAAAGTATTTTCAAGGCTTGACATAATCATAACAATATTACCAGATTCCCATATAAATGGCCGGTAAGCCCCGGCAACAAAAGCTTTTGGGAATACCTTAAGATAGCCCGCAGGTGTAGGCTCAAAGTTGCCTATATCAAAGGAATGGCCACCATAATAATCTTGCTTAAGGTCACTTTCAGTAATTTGGGCAGTCTTGGAAATCTGTTCAATTGAAAATTTACCCATATAATCTCCAAGGTTTTTTATAATTAAATAACCTCCGCTAAGGCATATAATAATTATAAAAGGTATTATCAGAATTCTAACAAGGCCGTTCCGGATCTGGTAAATTCTATGAGACAATATCCAGATAAAGGTACCTGGCAAAAGCGCAAATACGGTATATGGCCTTATAATAAGTATGGCAAAGAGGAATAATACTGAAAGAATTGAATATCCCAGGATATTTTTTTTTAAAATAAAAATATTATAAACACAATAAACTACCCACCCGGTAAATGAAAGGGTAATGGTGTCCTTCATAATGCCGGAACCCCAGAATATTACAGATGGAACACAGAGAATAGCTATGAAAAGATATTTTTTATATTGAGGATAATAAGAAGCAAATACCAGGAAAAGCTTCCATAAACCAATATATGAAAGCCATGAAACAATAACCGTTGACAATAAATATTTCCCGAACGAAAATAACATAATCGGTGTATATATCCTTATTGCCATAAAGATACGGGGGTCATTATACTCTTCTATAAGCGGGAAGCCGGTTCTTGGGGTAAAAAGATTATAATTTTCGATACTGGCTCCCCCGAATTCATTTTTTGCCCAGGCGGGAAGCGAATGGAGCATCAGGTTTTTCATGGCATCTGCTGACAGGAAATAACCAAAAGTGTCGCCGTATCCATAATAGTCGTTATATATTACAGCAAAAACAATTCCGCCAAGCAGTTTAAACGCCAGGCCTCTCTGGTAATATTTATAAATGGGGGCTTCATTTATCTTTCTTCTTTGATGGGCATTCGCAACAAGAAGAATAAATAATAAATAAAAAGGTAACGCAATCCATTCCCAGAAATAAATATAATTATCTGCCTCAAACATTAACTATATTTAATTAATTAAAAGCATGTACAGCATAATAATCTCCTGGCATTACCGGGTCAATCATAATCATTGCATTTAACATCATTTGACCTTATCAATTTCTTCGCACAGTGCTTTAAATATATCATCAATCTCTCCCATACCATTTACCTGCCTGAGTTTACCTTGCTTTTTATAATAATCTTTCAGGGGCGAAGTTTCATTATTATATACGCTCATACGTTTGCGGAAAGTAGCCTCGTCCTGGTCGTCAATGCGTCCTGATAATTTCCCGCGTAATGATATTCTGTGAAATAATTCGGTTTCATTTACCTCTAATGCAAGTGTCATAGTAATGGCAGTTAAATGCTTTGCAAGCAATTTGTCCAGTGATTCTGCCTGGGGCAATGTTCTCGGAAAGCCATCAAATATAAAACCCTTACCACCCATATTATTGCTTATTTTGGCATCTATCATCCCTATCACAATACTGTCAGATACGAGTATGCCCTTATCCATTAACAATTTTGCCTCTTTGCCAAGGGACGTTTGTGCCGCCACTTCAGCCCGTAAAATATCTCCTGTCGAAAGGTGTATAAGATTATATTTTTCAATAAGCCTGGCCGATTGTGTGCCTTTGCCTGCTCCCGGCGGTCCGAATAAAACTACATTAAGCATATTTATATCAATTCAGTATATTTTTACTAAAAAAAAACAAATTTACTCATTTCTATCGGTACAATTTCTGGCAGGTATCTGCAGTGGAATGAATAAAAAAAACAAATTATAATTCAACTTGTCTTTTTTTCAGAGAATAGTAACCATAGCCTCCAATTGAGCAAATTACGAATTCCACAGGTAACTTATACCTGTACATCCCCATCGAGCCTGTAATAACAGAAAAATATAGTAGGGTCAAAATACAAAGGATAAGAATAATGTAGTTATGGTTCTTAACCAGGAAATACATGCCCAATAATGCTCCTGTATATTGAATCATCAGCAACACAAGAATCAATGCACCTAATAAAGCCTGTCGCTTATAAGAAAAGTTTTGTTTAAGCCTTTGTGTATCCATAATTATCTGGCCCTCCACGTTGCTGCTTTTCCAGCCCAGAGATTTTGCCATATCAATATTACCCAATGACAGAAACATGTGAAGGGCACCCCAAACCTGGGTTTTAATATATTCTACCGGGTTCTTTTTTATATATTCCATTGCCACTTTTCTGAATACAGCAGAATGGTCAAATGGATTTCTCATTCTGGCACAACCCAAAGAATCACAATGCTCAAGGAGATTTGTCCTGATAGTTTCAATTGGCACAAGTGATTTTCGTGATTCCGTAAAAGCCACATTGCATAACAGCAATGCAAATCCGTCTTCGCTTGTAAGTTCCCATTTTCCATACGTAATATGGTTTCGTAAAACAAAGGTTCCAACCATAATATAGGTAATCAGGCAATAGAATGCCATTATCTTTAATACCCATTTCCATTGCTGTTTATTATACAGAAATAATATAAATGTAAGAATAAAAGGATATAGTATAGTCACCGGGCGTGTGAGACAGGCTAATCCCATAAATATTGCGCTTATAATAAATTTCCGAACACTTTTCTTTTGTAATCCGGTAACAAAAATATACAGCGATAACAGGAAAAAGAAGATGAATAAGGTATCGGAGTATAGTAAATTCGCCACATAAATCGAATGTATATCAATTGCAAATAATAACCCTGCAATTATAGCAACCTCAATAATGTTGAACAGAAGCAAAGTTATCCTATAGATTAAAACAACCGAAATGATGTTTAATAGTATTTGCAGAAATATTGCAACAAACGGTTTTATCCCGGAAATATAATATACAATGGCAAGGAAAACAGGGTAGCCGGGTAACCTATAGGTATCGGCATAATTCATTTTATCGCCTATCTTGAGCAGGTTTGAGTTGAGTTGCACATTTAAAGTATCAAATGCCCCGGCGTAGGTATGGTAATGCAATATATTTTCAGCAAGTGATTCATATTCTACAGGATCACCTGTAAATATAACCCCTTTTTCAACCGCTGGGTTCCAGGAACGTATAGCGAAATACATAGTTAAGTTAAGAACAAAACTTAATATAACTATATGCATGAGAGATATTCGCCGAATAACTGTCAATATTCCAGGTATCATAGATAGTTTAATTCTTATATGAATTAAGGAGATTGGCCTTGGTACAAATATAAGTCATTTTAACATTATTGGCATAAGATGTTTTTGAATAATCCCGGAATAATAATATTCACTTTATGCCCTTCATAACTAAAAATGGCCTATAAACAAATTACGCATGCAATACTTGCGGAGGAAAAAGAAAAAATGACAACACCGGAAACAAATTTAACTTTGCCTTATTCATGCCATAAAGAAAGTAATAATTCTGAAGATAACCGTTACATGACTAAACCGGTAAATAGGCTAAGAGAGCTTGACTTTTTAAGAGGGATAGCGATAATCCTGGTTCTTTTCAGGCACCAGCTTCTATTTCAGTTTCTGGTTAACATGGGTTGGATGGGTGTAGATTTGTTCTTTGTTTTAAGCGGATTCTTAGTTTCCGGCCTGTTATTTAAAGAATACCAGAAATTCGGAAATATTAAACCTGCCAATTTCTTAATCAGACGAGGGTTTAAAATTTACCCGATTTACTACCTGTCTTTCATTGTATACCTTATACCAATTTATTTACATCGGAATTTCAGCACAATTGGATTCTTGTCTGATTTGCTGTTTTTTCAGAATTATTGGAAAGGATGGGGTTATGTCAATAAAGTAAGCTGGTCATTGGCAATTGAAGAGCATTTTTATTTTGGACTTGCAATGTCACTATGGTTTATAATCAATAAGAGGAGGTTCAATCTTAACGTTGAAAAAAACAGTACCGGAATCAGCCGGTTTGAAAAAATATTATTTTCATTAATGATTTTGATTTTACTATTAAGAATTGCAAGTAATATAATATTCCCTGACCAGGAAATCAGGAATTTCACTATGACTCATTTGCGGATTGATTCCCTGCTGGCAGGAGTTTTGGTTTCTTATTTATTTTATTTCAGAAACGAATACTTACGCAGCATTTTTGTAAAATACAAAAAATATGCCCTGCTGTTTTCCTTTGCGCTATTGTCATTTACTCCCTTTATTAACCCAATGCCGTCATTTTTTGTAAAGACATTTGGCTTTTCTATGCTGTACGTTTCGTATAGCATTATATTGATTTATTTTTTGCTGACTGAAAATATTAATATCAAGCTGAACACTATTTTCGGCAGGCGCATTGTTAATTTAATAAGCCAGGTTGGTATTTACTCTTATTCAATTTACATAATACATACGGCATTAAATTCCTCATTAGCATACCTGCCAATTAATCATTTTGCAATGCTTCTGCATATAGACCAAAAATACATTATGTTTCCGTTAAGTATTTCGCTAAGTATACTATGCGGAAAATTAATGACTGATTTTATTGAAAGCTATTTTTTACGAATACGTGATAAATTATACCCTAACAGAAGAATATAGAAATTACCAATTAAGTATATATTTGCTACGCTTGTTTTTCTCCTATAATATAATACTGGGCGCCCAACGGTATGTTGACAAAATACTTTTCAAGGGGCCTCATAAATGAAAGCATGTTGGGAAAATAAAAAAGGAAGCGTGCAGATTTATGCACTTTAAATCCCGCATTTATTAATAATTTCCTGGTTTCAGCAGGGTAAAGCATTATAGCATCTTTGTCAAAAGGAATCCGGCGCATAACCATTCTTGTACCAAAATTGAAAGGATTGTTTTCAAAAAGAGCCAAAATTCCGCCCGGTTTTAAAGATTCATATATTATTTTGAGTGTCTTTGCCCTGCTTGCCGGTTCAATATGATGAAATACTCCATTTACAAAGCAAAGGTCGAATTCATTTTTAAATTTGAAATCCTTAATTTCAATATAACGTATTGTTCCGCCATCACTGTTTTTCTCTATGGCATATTTTATGGCTTCACCGGCTGTGTCGCTGCCTGTGATACTTGCTTCAGGAAAGTATTTCTTCATTAAAAGAGTAGCATCCCCTATTCCACAGCCAAAATCAACCAGCTTTTCTATTTTCATGGCAGGAGGCAGATTTTTTATTAAATCGGCAAACCGGCCGTGAATAAAAAAAAATTTATCCTCCCCGCTCAGTGAAATGCCTTTATTAAGCATTTCGTCATATTCTGCCGATTTATCGAAAAGTTCATCCATAACTACTTTTTTGATTTCAAATAGTTCATTCTCTCCCTGACCAAATTCAATATCCTGTTAGCTAAAAAGGTCAACATAATTATGGCGCCTGTTACGTAAAAGAAAATCATAGAAATATAACGCGACCAGTGCTCATTGGTAAGCCCGGTACGAATCCGATGCCAAATGCTGTTGACAATCAGTAAGGTGCCGATTAAAAAAAATAATCCGCTTAACACAATTGAGAAGGGGTGTTCGAATATATTAAACAACAAGGTTTTCTTCCTGACTTTCTCAGATTGTACTGTTGCATATACCACATTGCGTGAAATGCTTGACATGCTAAGCAATAATGTACCAATAATACCGGTAACATCGGCAACAATAAAACGATAAATCATCCAATCCTCCAGATAACGGCGGGATATATAAAACAATACCGGGTTCAGCATTATTGCGCATGCAAACAACAGGAAAATTACAGCGACCAAATTGTAAACTCTGAAAGGGACATATAAAAAAA
The DNA here is from genome assembly GCA_052325425.1 of Bacteroidia bacterium. GTDB lineage: Bacteria > Bacteroidota > Bacteroidia > JABEUT01 > JABEUT01 > JABEUT01. The sequence goes on from JBKQUY010000077.1 coordinate 83,305, forward strand.
TATTCTCAAGTATAACTGCCAGGAATTTCTTCCCGTCTTTCCATATATCCAGCTTTGACTCCCCTTCTCTTTCAGAATAGGGCATATCCTTTTCCACAATTTTCAGGCTTCCGCATAAAATGGCGCGCGCACTCATGGCAGGCGTAAAATTCAATCCATCGGGCAGGGGCATAATTTCAGTCAATGCTGTCCTTCTTATTAACCTCATTCCGCTGGCAGTATCTTTAACTCTCTGTTCAGATACCAAAGAAAGTAAAATAGAAAAAACAGTGTTTCCGACTCTTCTGATCAATGGCATCTCACTGTTTTTGTTTAGCCTTGAGCCTACAACCATATCGGCATTTTCATTTACCGCAATATCGCATAAATCTGAAAAAAAGTTCGGCTCGCAGGTACCGTCTGCATCAATAAAACCTAACAGGTCAGCGCTCGGTTCACTGTCCCATCCTGCTTTTATTGCAGCTCCGTAGCCACGGTTCTTTTCAAATATTATTAACTTTATTTTGTCAGTATGCATTGAGGCTATTTTAACAGTATTATCTGTAGAACCATCGCTTACTACAACTATAACAACTGAAGTAACGGCCCCCTTTTTGAGAATATATTCTTTGGCAGCATGCGTCCTGAGAATAATGCTTTCAATGCTTTGTTCTTCATTTAATGCTGGAATTACAATAAGCAATTTCATTGGTTTAACCTATTATCAATGATATATTTCTGCCTACCAGAGACAGGTAAATACCGGGTTAATGTTATATGAATAAAGGTCATATCGTATAAGGATTAAGGATGAATGATTTTATTTCTTCAAATAGTTCGCTTCTTATTGCAATCAATTATTTTTAAAATAAATTATAATTACCCCTATATCCAAAAGCTCGTAACAAAGATACATTTTTACAGCAATGGGAATAGTATAGGGCTATCTTTCTGAACACTCTTAGCTGAATTCCCGGGTAGCTATCATTGCAAAATGCTACAATTCAATTTTTTTTCTTTTCAGGGAAAAATAACCATACCCGGCCACGGAACAAATAACAACCTGCATTGGCAATTTAAGCCTGTACATACCAATTGCACCGGTAATTACAGAAAAATATAATAAGGTTGAAACACTAAAAACAAGAATAAAATACTGATGATTCCGGATTAAAAAAAACATGCCGAATAATGCCCCTGCATATTGTATAACCAGCAACAGAATGGTCAATATGCCCAATAAAGCTTCTTTTTTATGTGAAAAATTTTGTTTAAGCCTTTGAGTATCCATATTAATTTGCCCATCTACATCGCTGCTGTTCCAGCCCAATTTCCGGGCCATATCAATATTACCTAATGACAAAAACATATGTGTTGCGCCCCAGACTTGGGTTTCGGTATAAGGTACAATATTCTTCCTTATGTAGTGCAATGCAACTTTCCGGCATACAGCAGATCGGTCGAACGGGTTTCTCATTTTCAAGCATCCTAAAGAATCGCATTTGCTTTCAAGATTTAAAATAACATTTTCAACCGCAAAATGTGATTTCCTGGATTCGGTAAAAGCCACATTGCACATTAAAAGATTGTATCCATCCTGGGTTGACAGGCTCCATCTTGCATAACTATTATGATTACGGAAGATAAATGTTCCAACTAAAGCAGATGAAATTAAAATATATGTCATTCCTGTTTTCAGAACCCATTTCCAAAGACCTTTGTTAAATATGAATACTATAATTATATAAACAAAAGGAAACAGCAGAGCCACCGGGCGGGTGAGACTGGCAAATGCAATAAAAATTGCACTGACAATAAAATCAGCAAGGCTTTTTTTCTGTTTTTAATTTCACTGCTTTACTTTATATCAGGATTAAAGAAAAAAAGCCTTGCTGATTTTATTGTCAG
>JBKQUY010000078.1:0-16730 GCA_052325425.1 Bacteroidia bacterium
ATGCGGCAACCGGAGGCACCGGTGCATTCACATACGCATGGACGCCGGGCGGTGGAACCAATCTTACTGCAAGCGGACTCAGTGCACAGGGATATACCATTACAGCGACCGATGCCAACGGATGTACAGCTACAGCCAACGCTACAATTACACAACCAGCTGCCCCAGCCATTACAATTGCCTCCCAGGTTAATGTGCTTTGTTTTGGTAACAATACAGGTAGCATTACTGCCAATGCAGCAACTGGTGGCACCGGTGCATTCACTTATGCCTGGACACCGAGCGGAGGAACCACCCTTACTGCAAGCTCTCTTACGGCGCAGGGATACACTATAACAGCAACCGATGCCAATGGATGTACGGCTACCGCTAATACAACTATTACTCAGCCTGCAGCTTCTGTTGCTATTACAATAGCTTCTCAGGTAAATGTGCTTTGTAATGGAAACAGCACTGGCAGCATAACTGCTAATGCGGCTACCGGTGGCACTTCACCTTATACTTATGCATGGACACCGAGTGGTGGTACTAACCTGACTGCTAGTTCTCTGAGCGCACAGGCATATACCATTACTGCTACTGATGCCAATGGATGTACAGCTACTGCCAACGCTACTATTACCCAACCGGCAACTGCCCCTGCTATTACTATTGCGTCCCAGGTAAATGAGTTATGTAACGGAAACAGCACCGGCAGCATAACCGCTAACGCGGCTACCGGTGGTACAGGTGCATTTACCTACGCATGGACGCCAAGCGGAGGAACCAACCTTACTGCAAACGGCCTTACAGCGCAAGGATATACCATTACTGCGACCGATGCTAATGGTTGTATAGCTGATGCAAGTACAATAATTACAGAGCCTGCTGCATTAACAGCATCAGCTTCTGTTGTATCGGATATTACATGCGCAGGAGGCAGCAATGGTAATGCAAGTGCAACTCCTGCCGGAGGTACCTCGCCATACACATTCTCATGGGAAAATTCAGGATCTGTAGTTGTATCTGCATCAAATCCGACCGGTGCCATACTTAATGCAGGTAATTATACAGTAACTGTATCTGACATTAATGGTTGTAATACAACTGCTACAGTTGCCCTTATAGATTTAAACCCTTTACCAACCGTAAGTATCACAGCAACTTCGGTTAATATATGTTCTGGTAATGCTGATACTCTTAGCGCAAGTGATACTTTGGGCGATGCAAGCCCATTAATGTATAGCTGGAACACAGGTGCAACCGGCAACTCTATTAACTTCATACCTGTGGGTTCGCCTACATATACCTTAACTGTAACAGATGCTAATGGTTGTATTAATTCTGCAACACAGGGCATAACTGTTAACCCTTTACCTTCTGTAAGTATAAGTGGAAATGTAATTGGCGGGTTTACAATATGCTCAGGAAATGTTGATACCCTGGATGCTTCTGCATCAGGAGGTTCAGGTTCGGGATATAACTTTAGCTGGAGCGATGGAAGTAATGCTGCAACAGATCTTGAAACTACAGCAGGCACTTACACTGTAAGTGTAACCGATGGAAATGGTTGTATGAATATAGCCAGCCAGGCAGTGACTGTAAATACGACTCCAACAATAGTAGTATCTCCTGACAATGCCGGCATATGTCCCGGCGGAAATGTTAATCTCGGAGCAAGCGGTGCTTCAACTTATACATGGTCCCCAAATACCGCCTTGTCGGCAACAACAGGTAATACAGTAAACTCAACTCCAACTGTGACTACTACTTATACTGTAATTGGTACCAGCTCGCAAGGTTGCGTATCTGCAAATGAAACAGCAACAGTAACTGTTTCAAGCACACTTAATGTGAGTGTTACACCTGCCAATCCTGTTATTTGCCTGAATGATAGTGTTACCCTTAACGGAAACGGTGCCTCCCTGTTTACATGGAGGTCTTCAAACGGATTGACATGCACATCTTGCCCAAGCCCAATGGCCAGCCCTACTGTAACAACAACATATACTGTTGTTGGAACCAGCGGAGTTTGTGCTGATTCCGCTAATGTTACGGTAACTGTAAACCCATTACCTAGTGTTACTGTAAGTGGAAATGTTATTAGCGGATTTGTAGTGTGCGCAGGTAGTATTGATAGCTTAAATGCCATAGCAGCAGGAGGTTCAGGTTCAGGTTATACCTTTACATGGAGTAATGGAACAAGCACCCAAAACGATTGGGTAACAACTGCTGGTACATATAGTGTTATGGTAACCGATGGCAACGGATGTATTGCTTCATCCGCTAACCAACTGGTAACTGTAAATAGCCTTCCTTCTGTTAATATATTTGCTTCATCCCCTGCAATATGCCAGGGTAATATAGATACTCTTGCTGCTATTGCAGCAGGCGGTTCAGGTTCAGGCTATACGTTCACCTGGAGCAATGGATCAACCAACCAGAATGATTTGGTAACTACAGCAGGTACTTATACTGTAAGAGTAGTTGATGCTGATGGATGTAGCGCCCTTTCACCAATTGATATGGTTGTTGTAAATAGTTTACCTGCTGCTTCTATAACTGTTTCTTCATCTGCTATCTGTATGGGCAATATTGATACTCTTAGTGTAATTGATACTACAGGTGATGCTTCTCCACTTATGTATAGCTGGAATACAGGCGGGTCAAATGATTCGATAATAGTGGCCCCTACTACAGGCACATCTTATTCGGTAACAGTTACAGATGCTAATGGATGTATGGACACAACAAGCCAGATGGTAATTGTAAACCCTCTGCCAACTATTACCATAGCAGCTGATACCAATACAATACAACAAGGAGGTAATGATATATTGGAAGCCGGCGGTGGCGTAAGTTATATCTGGACAGATGGAAGTATGAATGATACAGCGAATGTAATGCCCACTGTTACCACAACTTATACTGTAACAGGAACAGGTTCCGATGGATGTTCGGATACAGCGAGCTTTACAGTGAATGTAGTAATTGAAACTTCGATTAAAGGCCTGGCTCCATCTGATAAGACTACCCTTTACCCAAATCCCGCAATAGATAATATTAACTTGTCTTTCGTAATGCAGGGTAATAATAAGCCTGCTACAATTCAAATAATTGATGCCATGGGAAAAGAGGTGATAAGTGAGAATTTATCAATTGGCAATGGTAAGATACTGACAATGGATGTTAGTACGCTTGCACAAGGTATGTACTTTGTGAAAGTAATAACCAATGAGAAAACTCAGGTTGTTCAATTCATTAAACAATAATAGGGAATGCTGAATAAAAAAGCCCAGCAATAATGCTGGGCTATATGCTTACGATTAATTAATTATTCCAAAAACAAGCAAAAACTAACCACGTGTAACGTGCAGTGTACTATTGTGTGTACTAATAAAAAAGCACTTAAAGGAAAATACCTCTAAGTGCCTGTCATTTGCGTGGTCCCGAAGGGAGTCGAACCCCTAACCTTCTGATCCGTAGTCAGATGCTCTATCCAGTTAAGCTACGGAACCATCCTTATTTTATAGCGCCTTCTTTGCCTATTAATTTTCGTAATAACCCCAATTGTCCTATATGGTAGGCTTCATGAAAACCACTGAAAGCAATTTTTTCCAACGCTTCAACATTGCTTACTTTTTCAATACCCGACATAATGGGTTGCTGGCTGTCGGTAAAAAGTTTCTTTAACTCTTCAAATGGCATGGCTGCCGAAATATCCATCATAGGAGCGCCCCTGTCATAAATCTTTTTGAAGTTATCATCAATAATTGCAGGCAGCCCCAGTGACAGCAATATGGAATTACGGCTTACAACAATATGCCCTGTAATCCAGTTTATGGTATTGCAGTTCAAAAATTGCCTGATGCTTTCTTCATGAGTAATATCCTGCATGTTAAGCTCAAAAGCCCTGCCATTTCCAAAAAAAACTTTCAGTACCGGCGCTGTCATTTTATTTTTCTATTGCTGCTGTTAGTCCTCTTTCTTCTATTGCTTCAAATATAGGCCTTAATTGTTTCACAGTACCCCTTTTTACATCGCATTTTCCTTTATAGTGAATCAGCAGGGTGCATTGTTCCGCCTGGACCAATGTATGCCCGCATAACTCAACGAGGGTTTCTATTACATGGTCAAAAGTGTTGAAATCATCATTGTAAATAACAAGCACCCGCTCATTGGTTTTATGAACTTTTTCAACAGTCGTTTCTTCTTTAATGTAAGCCATAACTAAAAAATTGGGCTGCAAATATATCAAAAATAAAGCTACCTGCTAACAGCTATCAGCTAATGGCTCTTTGGGCTATTTATTGGTAAGTGACTGTGCTTGCTGTAGTGAAATTTTCTTCCCGTCATGGTAAGCTACTACAAAACAACCTGGGAATCCATCCTGAACCAGTTCATCTTTAAGCAATTTCGCGGAAACATAATTGGTATATTCCCCCAAAGTATATGCAGTAATCCCATTATTTTCACCATGTGTTTTTAAGCCCTGGTTTGCTATATTAATCAGTTTATTTGCCACATCCACGGGTATCTGGCCTGAATAAGCGCCTACCTGCACAGTAAAAATGACCTTGCCGGGAGTTGAGATGGAAGGAGTAATAGTATTAACCGGGGTATTATTATTTGTATCAGGCCTGGCTGCGGGAGTTGTTTGTTCATGCGCTTTTCCCTTATTCTGTTTGGTATGTGTGGCTGAAGGGGCATTCTCATAGCGCACCGGAACATTGTTAACGAATTCTACGATAATGGCATCAGTAATGCCCTCGTTTATGAGCTCTGTTTTAAAAGTATTTGCTGAATCATAGTCAAAATATTTTCCTATTGAATAGAGTGTGTTGCCATCCGCAGCCTTATGGTCACTAAGTCCATGGGCCATTGCGACACCAAGTATTTCATTTTCCACTTCTTTCGATAGTTTCCCTGAAAAATTGGCTACCTGGACACTGTAAACTGTACCTTCAGGGAAGGCTGTAGTATCAACTATCTTGGTCAGAGCAATAGAATCCGCTCTTCTTTGTTGCTCCACTTTTCCAGTAGTATCAGGCGCTGCCGCTGTATTTGAAGCATTTTGGGCCGAGGTAATAGAATCCGCTGTTTTTTGTTTTACTTCTTTCTTTGCAGATGCAATAGAGTCAGCTTTTCTCTTTTGCGCCTCTTTCCTTGCAACTTCCGCTTCTTTAAGTGTTCTTGCGGAGGTTCCCTCCCCATTTCTCACCGGGGCTTTATCTAAATCGGAATTTTGTGTTACCGATGCTTTTTTATCGTTCAGCAATTTAGTTGCTTCGGCTATACTTATACGTTCGCCATTATAATATGCAACTACAAAAGCGTCTTTAACAGGTGTTTTGTTTACTATGGCATTTTTCGCTGTTAGGGCAGTTGCTTCGCTGCTATATATGCCGCAGTTGTAACGAATAAGACCGGTTGGGGCTGTATGTGCAAACAATGGTGTCAGGCCATAAAGCTTATCAACCGTAACTGGTGATTTAAATGCTCCTATCTGAACGGTAAAAAATAATCCTTTCTGCTTATTAACAGGAATAGCGCTAACTGTATTTCCCGTTTGAGTTTGAGTAGGAGTAACAGCCGGCTGATTATTGTTCTCTGGCTGGTTGTTGTTGGTGGCAACCACTCCGGTTTGCTGAGGTGCGGGATTTACTTTCTGAACCCCGGCTGCCTCATTTATAGATACCCTCTTGCCATTTAAAAATGCGACTATAAAAGCATCATGGTAACCAAGTTGGTGAATCTTCGTTTGGGCGTTTTTAGCTTTTTCTAAATCTTTAAATATTCCTGCGGTATAGCGGGTAAATCCTTTTCCTGTTGTTTCTCCTTCTATAGGTTCAAGGCCCTTAAAAGCATTTTGCGGTATGGGTTTAAGAAAAGCGCCAATCTGAATTTTATATATCAAACCTTCCGGTAAAGGTGGATTTATAGGTATGGGATGGGCTTTAGAATATGGAGAAGCAGGCAATTCTTTTATTTCATCAATCTTGCCCAATGCACTTGGTGTATTGGTATTATTGGCTGTCTCAGCATTTTGTTGAGGATTGTTCGCCTGCGCTTGGTTATTATTACCTGTAACAGTATGTGGATTTACCTGCACGGGTTGTTGAGTATGGTTAATGGCAACCGGGTTGGCAGGCTGAGAAGTATTGTTATTTGTAACATTACTTTGGCTTGCCTGTGCTGGGGTTTGCTGTGTATTATTAATAACTACCCTGTTAACAGGTTGGTTGGCATTAGTGGTATCAGGGGCAGGGTTGACCTGTGCCGGATTTTGTTGGGTATTATTAACTACAACCGGGTTAACAGGGTGATTAGCATGGGTAGTATCAGAAGCTGGGTTTACCTGTGCCGGATTTTGTTGGGTATTATTAACTACAACCGGGTTAACAGCGTGATTAGCAGTAGTAGTATCAGAAGCAGGGTTTACCTGTGCCGGATTTTGTTGGGTATTATTAACTACAACCGGGTTAACGGCGTGATTAGCATTAGTAGTATCAGAAACTGGGTTTACCTGTGCCGGATTTTGTTGGGAATTATTAGCGGCAACAAGGTTACCGGGCTGATTGTTATGATTTAAATTCTGGCCTGGATTTGTCTGGGCATTATTAATAGTAATAGGGTTACCGGGCTCGTTGTTATTATTATTATACGTAACAGCAGCAGGATTAACTTGTTCAGGGTTTTGCTGCTGGTTATTTGCGGCAGAATTGTTGGGTTGTGAAAGAGATACTACTGCCACATTTTGTGGTGTTACATTTTTCAGGTCAGGATTAACCTGGAGCATCATATCGTGTGCTTGCTGCTGTTTATCGAGAGCTGAATCGAGGAATTGCTGCGCATTGTCAAGGTATATTTGCTTCTGGAACGGTACGGCGGTATTGTCAGCTTTTTGCCTTTCTTTAAGTGCCTGTGTATAATACATATTGGCATCCTGGGCTAATAATTGAGCCCTGGTTACTTTAATAGAACTATTGCTTTGCATTGCCGTTTGCCATGCCGCGAGTTGTTGCTTGTTTGTTAAATATTGGGCGCTATCGGCATTATTGGTATAAATAGTGGCGACAATTTTTTGTTCCTGGGAGGCATCATCAAGGGAATCAGCCTTCAGAGAGTATACTTCTGCCTGTTGAGGGGTGGTAGCCTGCCTTGCCTGGTCTCTTGCATCCTCTGCCTGCTTTGCTAATGCAGTGGACTCATTATTAAACTCATTAGCGCTTTTATTTGATTGTGAAGCCTGCGGGTTGGTATAATTAACAGAGGGCTCTTGCACGTTTCCTATAGTTGGGTTTTGCTGTGCATTGTTAACTGTAACAGGATTATTGGGTTGGATATTATTAGTAGTATCGGAAGTGGGGTTGGCATTAACTTGTTCAGGGTTTTGCCGAGTGTTATTTACTGCAACCGGGTTATTTGATTGACCATTATTGGTAGTATCGCCGGTAGGGTTAGGGTTTATTTGCTCTGGGTTTTGCTGTGTATTATTAGTTGCGACAGTGTTATTGGGCTGGTTGTTGTTGGCAGCGGCATTAGGATTAACCTGTTCCGGGTTTTGTTGTGTATTATTAACTGCAACCGGGTTATTCGGCTGGTTGTTGTTGGCATTATTGTTAGCAGCATTAGGGTTAACTTGTTCCGGATTTTGTTGAGTATTATTAACTGCAACGGGGTTATTCGGTTGGTTGTTATTCGCATTATTGTTAGCAGCATTAGGGTTAACCTGTTCGGGGTTTTGTTGAGTACTATTAACTGCAACCGGGTTATTTGGCTGATTATTATTCGCGTTACTATTAGCAGCATTAGGGTTAACCTGTTCCGGGTTTTGTTGAGTACTATTAACTGCAACGGGGTTATTCGGTTGGTTGTTATTCGCATTATTGTTAGCAGCATTATTGTTAACCTGTTCAGGGTTTTGTTGGGTATTGTTAACTGCAACGGGGTTGTTCGGCTGGTTGTTATTCGCGTTATTGTTAGCAGCATTAGGGTTAACCTGTTCAGGGTTTTGCTGGGTATTGTTAACTGCAACGGGGTTATTCGGTTGGTTGTTATTCGCATTATTGTTAGCAGCATTAGGATTAACCTGTTCAGGGTTTTGCTGGCTATTATTAACTGCAACCGGGTTTACTTGGTTTTGCGCCTGGTTATAATTCTTAATATCTTCTTTAAGGCTATTAGCTTCAGTCGAAGCTAGCTGTTGTGATTCGGGGTTGCTTTTGGTTACACTATCAATTTGGGTTGCCTGAACGGATAGATTGTTGTACCTGTCATGCAATTGCACCAGAGTCTTTTGATTTTCTTTGATTTCATTTTCTTTTTCTTTCTTGCTGTTTGCTAAATCCCTGGCCTGTTCAAGCAAAGCTACTTTCTCGTTCGGGTCGTTTGTCTTTTGTGACTGGCTTACATAATCTTCTGATTCCTGTTGCAACCGGTCAGCTTCTTTCTGTAAGTCTTCGTCATGTTTTACAGTTTCTACCGAATCCTGTTTTGTATTTTGGGCTTGCACTCTTATCAGGTCCGCTGCCGTGGGGGTAGCAGGCGGGTTTGCCTCATCTTGTTTCTGCAGGCTATCGCGCTGGGCCTGTAATTTTTTTATCGCTTTTTCCTTGTCAGGTGATTTTAATGCTGAATCAAGGCTGGCAACATATTGTGTGGACTGGTTGGCTTCTTTTTGTTTTACCGATGCCTGTATTTCCAATTGGGAGGCAAGCTGGAAAGCCTCCATAGCTTTTTTACCTGCCTCATCAGATTGTTGCTTTAGTTGCGCTGCCCTGGCAAGTGTATCATCCTTTTGTTTTGTGTACTTAATGCTGTCTGCACGGGCGGCTACTTCACCGGCCTGTCTTGCCAATTGTTGTGATTCAGTTATTTTATTTGTAGCATATTCTATAGCCTGGTTGGCCTCATCTTTTTCCTGCTGCGCTTCAGCCTGCTGCTGGTCTGCGTCATTTTTTGCAATTTGTTCAAGTTGGCTGCTGCTTACCCCGTTTTTTCCTGTTGTATCAATAGCGATGTCGGAAGCAGTATCAATTTCGGTTGAGGAAGTATCGGGGGAAGAAGTATTAGATGCAAGCACAGTAGCTGCCGGGTTAGCAAAATTTACAGGTGTAAATGGCCTCATGGGAGCAGTGGTATCAACATTCACTTCTAACGCTGCTTTCTTTTCAATTACATCCATAGCAAGCAGGTAGTTTGAATCGCTGACCGCCACCTGCGAGCTGTTTTTAATGATAAGCCTGTCGGTGCTTGGTTCATAACTAATGAGCTGCTGTATTGGAGTAAGCTCATTCTGCATAGGCAGTGTAACCGACCCTGACTGGGTTTTGTGATTTGCGGTTTCCACGGTGTATAAAAAGTGACCTCCGTTGGCAAGGTTCATAGTATAATTTCCATTATCGGCTGAGGAATTAAATACTCCCACAACCTCATTGGTCTTAGCGTCTTTTACTGTGATGCGTGATGCCGTTGCAGTATTTCCTCCATCATTATATGTTGTGCCGTTTATCACTAAATAATCGGGTGGGTGGGGTTGCATTACGATTCTGTAAACCATCATTTTCCCGTTAGGTGAAGAACGGTTGGAAGAAAAGAAAGCAGTTTCATTCATGGTATCGGCAATGAACAGGATGTCGTCTCCCGGTGTATTGATTGGGAAATCCATGTTAACCGGTTTTGACCAGGAATTGCTGACATCATTATAAACTGACCTGAATATATCATAGCCGCCCATACTGTTATGCCCCATTGAACAGAAGTAAAGAGTATGCGTAGGTTCATCATAAAACGGGTAATCTTCGTCGTAAGGGGTATTTATAACACTTCCCAGGTTGGTGGGTTTTCCAAATGCTCCGTTAGGAAGGCGGTAGGCTATATATATATCTTTTCCGTTCTTGTCATCATCACCATAACTGGCAAAAAATAATTTGCTTTTGTCGGGGGAAAGATAAATTATAGAAGTAAAGTTCTTCTTTTTATCAATCTTCGACTTGAATTCTTCAGGTTCAACCAGCAATGATCCTCCATTGGAGCTAAGGTCGTATGCCTGGTAATAATCGGCCTGGTCAAGTTCTTTTTTCCTTAACACATCAAGGTCGTGAAGACTGCCCAACAACTGTTTCCCGTTATTGCACATCTCAATTAAGTGGTCAACGGGGTATTTTTTTAGTTCCGAAGATGAGGCATATTGTTTAAAATGCTGGTAAGCCTTTATGGCATCATCAAAGCGGTAATTAAGATGGTATGCCCTGCCCAGGTAATAATAGGCAAGGTTATCTACGCCGGGTTGCTTAACGGCCGTCTCTATATAATCAACCGGCTTTTTTTTGTCAGCCTGTGAAAATAGCATGCAGGCCCCAAAGCGATAGTTATAATTGGGATTCTGGGGACTATTGGCCAGCAGTTGGGAATATTGAAGAAAAGCCTTGTCATAATTTCCATCTTCGAAATAGTTATTTGCCTGTTTTTTTAGCTGTGATTCATTTGCAGGAGATTTTTGGGCTGATAAACCGGGAGCAAAAATTGATGACAGGGCAGTAACTATAAATAGTACAGATTGCCAAAGTATAATCTTTATCCTATGTCTCATCACTAACTGCTTTCTGGGCACAAATAAGCTTTAAAGCGGTTTATTATAGCTAAAACGGCAAAGTTAATGATTTTGACAGGGTAGCGATTCACTTTTTTTTGCGCTTATTCTTTCTTTTTTCTAAAGAGTGTAAGCTCTGATTCTTGTTTTTTAAGCAAACGCGATATATTCTTCCGGTGCATAAAAATAACTACCAATGGCAACAGAACCGAAAATGCTATCAGCCATGAGTATATAAACCCGGAGTAGTGACTTTTAAATATAGTTACCAGCCAGAAAGGGAAACTTGCAATAGCTAATATTGATGCGAGAGATACATAATGGGAAATAATTAAAACAATAGCAAAAACTACCATGCAAAGCAATGCAATAACAGGAGAAATACCAATGATAATTCCTATAGTGGTAGCAACACCTTTTCCGCCTTTAAAACCGGCATAAATCGGGAAAATATGCCCGATAATAGCTGCAAAAGCCATTGCCACTTCCATATGCACACGCTGGCTTGAACCGGATGGGTATGTACTTAATACAACCAATGCCACTGCAAGCCAACCTTTAAATATATCAATAAGCAGTACTACAATTCCGGCTTTTTTACCCAAAACCCTGAGGGTATTGGTAGCCCCGGCATTACCACTGCCATGCTTACGAACGTCGGTTGAGTAAAAACGCCTGCCTATCCATACTGAAGTGGGAATAGAACCAATAAGATAGGCAGCAATAAATAAAACAACATCCTGTAATTCAATCATAAACAAGGTTTTACCAATACAAAGTTACGCAAATTTTAACAACCTTGCAAATTGGGTTTACCCGAGATATGTTTTAAGAATTTTACTTCTCGAGTTATGGCGTAGCCTGCGTATGGCTTTATCCTTTATCTGCCTTACACGTTCAGGGGAAATCTCAAGCCTCCTGGCAATTTCTTCAATCAGCAAGGGCTGTTGAATAGCGCCTAATCCGAAGTAAAACTTAAGCACATCGGCCTCGCGGGGCGGTATGGTTGACAATGTACGGGTTACCTCTGTTTTTAAAGATTCCTTAAGCAGTTCATTTTCAGGGCTTACCGCGCTCACATCTACCGTTACATCATACATATTGCCATCATCGTCCTCACTGCTCAATGGGGCGTCCATTGAAATAGTCCGTGCATAATTCTGTACCGACATTTTTACATCATCCTCCGTCATTTCAGTTATTTCAGCAACCTCTTCCGATGTGGGTTCACGCCCATACTGCTGTTCAAGCCTCGATGTAGCCTGGGTAATTTTATGCATGCTGTTTATCTTGTTCACGGGTAAACGTACCAGTCGCGAATTTTCAGCCAGGGCCTGGTGAATGGTTTGCCTTATCCACCAAACTGCATACGATATAAATTTAAATCCCTTGGATGGGTCGAACCTTTTAGCGGCTTTCAGCAAGCCAAGATTACCTTCGTTAATAAGGTCCTGTAAACTAAGGCCCCTGTTCTGGTATTGCTTGGCAACCGATACAACAAACCGCAGATTGGCTTTGGTCAGTTTTTCAAGGGCATCCATGTCGCCCATCTGTATTTTTTTTGCAAGGTCAACCTCTTCATCGGGAGTAATCATATCTACACGGCTTATATCGTGTAAATATTTATCTAACCCCGGTGTTTCCCGGTTGGTTACTTTTTGCGATATTTTTAATTGTCTCATAATTCATTTATAATTCGATAAGTTTTTATACGTAGTCAGAACACTATAAGTTACATATATAATGATGGAATAAATGAATAGTTTTGACACCTGTAAAAATCTATGAAAAAGAGAAAACCTCAGATATTGATAATCAATGATGATGGCATTACCTCGCGTGGAATAAGGGTTTTAGCTGATGTGGCTTCTTTATTCGGAGATGTTCATATTGTAGCGCCCGATAAACCTCAATCGGGCATGGGGCATGCCATTACCGTACATTCAGGAATTACAATTTCTCATTTTCATTTTGAGGGCGCAAAGAGCGCTTTTAGCTGCACAGGAACCCCCGCAGATTGTGTGAAAGTGGCTATATACCACCTGCTTAAAGAGAAACCAGATATATGCCTTTCCGGCATAAATCATGGCTCCAATGCTTCCTTAAACGTAATTTACTCAGGCACCATGTCTGCCGCGTTGGAGGGTTCTCTCGAGGGCATTCCTTCAGCGGGTATTTCGTTTTGTAATAATCATGTTGACGCAGACCTCGGGGCTTCCCATAAAGCGGCCAAAGCTGTTATAGAAATGATGCTTAATAATAAAGCCGATAACAATCTTTGCTTAAATGTCAACATACCCGATGTCCCGTTAAAAAATGTTAAAGGAATAAAATTTTGTCGGCAGGCCAAGGGTAATTGGCACGAATATTATGAAATACATAAGGATGATGAAGGCAATGAGTTTTTGTGGCTGAGCGGCAAATTTGAAAACCTTGAAAAACGTGAAACCGATACTGACTTGTGGGCGCTTGCTCATAATTATGTTTCTGTCGTACCTATAAATGCTGATATGACTGCCCATGCCGAATTAAAAAAAATATCGGGATGGAAAATTGATTGGTGAAAAATTTGAAAGCAATACAGTTATTTTTCAGGGATGATTTTCTCCTGTCTCAAGCGTATCTGCTTCTGAATATTTTGTTTTTGTAAACATAAGGCCAAGCATCATTATTATGCTCGAAACTATTATTACATAGTAAAGGATACCAACGTTAAAAACAGGAGAGATGTGGCTTGCCGGTATGCTGTAAAAAAGAACGACGGTTACCAACCCCCGTGGCGCAATAAAAACTTCGGGTATTACATTTACCTTTGAAATAAACCGCAGAAAAATAAACCGTGCAAAAAGCACACAGGCTATTATCGCTGTGCCTGTAATTATTACTTCCGGCGCCAACAGCGAAGCTATATTCATGGTATATCCGAAAAGAATAAAGAAAAATGTGCGCACCAGGAAGGATGATTCCGCGGTAAGGAGTTTGAGCTCCGCGGTTACCGATGACATTCTTTCCAAATGCAGCAATTCGGCAAGCTTACCTTTTATAACATGCCTGTTATTATTGAGCATGATTCCGAAAGTAAGAATCAATAATAAAGACGGAAGATGGAATATTTTGCCAATGGAATAAATTAAAATCAGTATGGCAAATATCAGGAATGACTTAATATTGGATTTAAGGCTGTTCAGCATAATTACCAATAACGCTGAACCCACAAGTGATATAAGCACAATATATAATATGTTCAGGAAAAAAGTAGTAAATGATTGTGACGATAATGCATTGTCAACAATAGCAAAATCAAATACCATAATACCAATAATATCAGAAAACGTGGATTCATAAACTATAAATTCTTTCTTATGTTCCGAAAGTTCTTTTACAGAAGGAATAGCAATGGCGCTGCTTATTACACCCATGGGAATAGAATAAATTACTGAATTACGTATAGTCATCCCCAGGTAATTATGAAGAATCAGGTAGATTAACCCGCAAGTACCTGCAAGTATAAGAATGGAAGAAAGTACGGACTTGCCAACCATCGGAAGTTTTTTGCGCGTCACATCCAAATCGAGCGAGCCTTCCAATACTATCATAATGAGGCCTATTTCACCGAAAAGGCTAAGAAAAAAAGGGATTCCGCTGGGCTGTATATTGAACCTATCACTGATAAATTTTAATCCTACACCTGTGGCAAGAAGCAAAATTACCGATGGAATTTTTATATACTTGGCAATTATGTTGAACAGGTAGGAAAGTATTATTAACCCGCTCAGTGTAATCAATATGCTATTGATATCTTTCACTTAACAAAGATAGTATAGCAAACAAATAAATAGAAATAAAATAATTTTATTTTCAATGTTCCCGGAAGAATACAAAATTTATAATACTATCGTAATGGACAATTATTGCACAATATAAATTAACTTTCTTATTTTGCAATTAAATATAGTTTCAAAACCAATTAAATTTTAACGGGATGAAAATAGGTATTATAGGAACGGGTGCAGTCGGCAGTACCATCGGTACAAAGCTTGCTCAATCAGGCCACGATGTAAAAATGGGTTCGCGTACCGCTAATAATGAAAAAGCTTCGGCATGGGTAAAAGCTGCGGGGGCGCATGCTTCTCAGGGTACATTTGCCGATGCGGCAGCTTTCGGAGAGATTATTTTTAACTGCACCAAAGGCGAGGTATCCCTTGATGCCTTAAAACTTGCAGGTGAAAAGAACCTCAACGGTAAAATATTGGTTGATGTTGCCAATCCCCTCGATTTTTCAAAAGGAATGCCGCCTTTTCTTACTCCGGCTCTGTGCAATACCAATTCGCTTGGTGAGGAAATACAAAGGACATTCCCGGGTGCAAAAGTGGTAAAAGCATTAAATACCATGAATTGTGTGTTGATGGTGAACCCCAAACTTGTTCCCGGCAGCCACGATTTATTTATTTGCGGCAACGATGCAGGCGCAAAAGCCAAAGTGACAGAAATATTGCAAAAAGATTTTGGCTGGCCCGAAGTATTGGATATGGGAGATATTACTTCTGCAAGAGCCACTGAAATGTTATTGCCTATCTGGATAAGGCTGATGATGAAATTCCAAAGCCCCAACTTCAATTTTAAAATTGTTAAGTGAGCTTCTTTTCTTCTTCAACTTTTTTATTCAGTTGCTTTATCTGAAAGGTCTATCACATCTTTCTTTTTGCCCGTTGCCATCTGGTTAAACGGAACTACTTTCTGGTCAATTATTGTTTTTAATCTGGCTAGCTGAATATCAATTTTTTGCGACAGGTCATTATATACGGCAACTTCCGATTCAGTGGGCATACCATCTGCCGCCTGTACCACAGAATTTATAGCTGACAATTTTTCCTCCAGCTTAAACGGATAGCGTAATGCATCTTCCCCGGCTTTTATCTTGCTGTTGTGCAGGGTGTTTTCCAAAGCAGCCAGCGAATCTATTATAGACTTTGCTGCTGTTTTATAGGGCTTTGCCGCTACTGAATCTGTAAATGACGCTAAGAAATCATTTATCTGGCCGGTAATAGAACGTATTTTCTTGGTCGCTTTACCCACTTCATTCAGCTTGGCATGAATTTTCATTGACAAAGTGAATTGTTCCTGTAAATCGGCAGATGTAAAGTGCAGGCGCGGGTCTTCGACTATATTAAAACTTTGTTGCATTACAACAGAATCGCCCACAAGCAATTTCACTTTATAGGTTCCGGGCACTGCTTCGGGCCCTGTGGGTGCAGTATTATCGAGGCCACCAATAATGGCGCTGGTATCAATTTTCGCGTCAGGGTAATGCATATCCCATACAAAATAATTCATAAGTGAATCGGCAGTAAGAATTCCCGGGCGTTTTGCCGCTTTATCGAGGTAATATTCCTTGTGAATTTTTATAGGTTCATTTTTTGTATTCTTTAAATTTGAATACGTAATAATAGAGTCACTTTTATCAGTATAAAAAGCAAGCCTTACTTCCTTTTTCGGCTTATTTTTAAAGTAATAGTAAACGATGACCCCGTTGGGCGCATTCTGTCCCTGTTGTATTGTAGGGTCATTTAAAGGGTCTTCAGCCTGCGCGCCCGGGGTGCGATAACTGTCGCGAGGTTTATACAACCATGCTTTTGCATTGGCAATAGAATCACTTAACTGGTAAAGGGGAGTAATGTCGTCAAGAATCCAGAAAGCCCGTCCGTGTGTGGCAATACAAAGGTCCTTATCACGCTTCTGCACCTTGATATCATGCACCGGTGTATGTGGTAAATTTAATTGCATGGGTTGCCATAAGCCTCCATCATTAAATGATACATATATACCCGTTTCTGTTCCGCAATAGAGTAATCCTTTTTTATTCGGGTCTTCGCTGATGCAACGTGTATAAGTACTTTGAGGTAAACCGGTTGTAATCAATTTCCATGTTTTACCATAATCTTCTGTTTTAAATAAATATGGTTTCTGGTCATCAAGTTTATAACGAGTGGCAGAAACATAACATACTGCCGGTTCATAATTTGACGGAACAACATAACTGATAAGTGCATAACCGGGAAGCTCCTTCGGGGTAACATTTGTCCAGGTTTTCCCATTGTCCTGGCTGACGTTTACATAACCGTCATCAGAGCCTGCCCACAATACACCTTGTTTGGAA
>JBKQUY010000079.1:0-7851 GCA_052325425.1 Bacteroidia bacterium
AATGAGCACCCCCCCATCATACAGAAAATGGCACACTTTTTCTGGGAACCGTGTGCCAAAGTGTGCCATTTTAAACTAAAAGTGAAAAATGAAAAGTAAAAAAAACATTGCGGACTCCCGATAAAAGAGGTCGGGATTGCAAATTTTTCATGGGAAGCAACTCTGCGGTGAAAATTAATTAGAAATGGAAAGAATAAACATATCTGTGAATCTGTGGCTGAAGATGTTAAAATTAAATTTGGCGGTAAAAGGGCGCATTTTGCTCCACCGCCAATTTGTAAAAGGATGTGTATTGCAATTGCAGCAAGGGGTTAAAAGAAAATCGCAAGAGAAAAAACTCATTTTCTTTTCGCCAGCCACCGCCACGCACCGCCATTTTTCAATTACGAATTAAAAATTACGAATTACGAACAAGAATTTGATGATGAAAGAAATTTGCGAGAAGAATAGTACTGGGACTGCCACGTCCGCAAAGCCGGAACTCGCAGTGACGGGAAACTCTGCGTATCCCTGGTGCAATTTGCTCTGCGAACCTCTGCGGTTAGGTTTAATCAGTAATCCTGAAAAGAAACTTGTATCTGTCGAATCTGTGTCTCATCCGTGCTCTATTAAATTCGTGTCATTCGTGGCTAAAATCAGTAGAATAAATTCAAAACCTATAGATACTTTTTAGGAATATTAAGAGTTAATATGATGGAAATAAACAAAAAACAGCTATTTTAAATAATTTTAGTACCTTTGTAAGTCTCAAAAAAACGATGGTAAGGATTTTTAAGCACATTATAGTAGTTTTTGCGGTAGTATCGGGGCTGTTGCTGGCATCGTGCGGTGGCGATTTCAGCCGCCTGCAGAAAAGCAGCGATGCGCAGACCAAATATGACGCCGCCATGAAGTACTATAAAGCTGCCGACTACCTGAAAGCCCAGCAGTTATTTGAACAGCTTCTGAGCATTTACCGTGGTACCGATAAGGCGGAGGATATATCGTATTACTATGCCTATTGCAACTATTATTTGGGCGATTATGTAATGGGCGGTTTTTACTTTACCACTTATGCCCGCACTTACCCGCATACCAAACGTGCAGAGGAATGCGAGTTTATGAAGGCTTTCTGCGAATACCTGCTCTCGCCCACCTATAGCCTCGACCAGACAGACACTAAAAAGGCTATTGACGCCTTCCAGACATTTGTGGATGATTACCCCAACAGCGATAAGATTAAGGAATGCAACAAATACATTGACATACTGAGGGGTAAGTTGGAGAAGAAATACTTCGAAATTGCCAAAGGATATTATATTATAGAGAGTTATCATGCCGCAAGCACCGCGCTGGCCAATTACATTAAGTCGTACCCCAACAGCAAATACGATGAAGAGGCTTATTACCTGATAATAAAGGCAGATTACATATACGCGGTAAACAGTGTGGAATGGCAAAAAAGGGTGAGGTTGCAGAAAGTTGTGGAAGATTATCTTAAATTTGTGGATGCTTACCCGAAAAGTGACTATTCAAAAGAGGCAGAGAGTTTATATAACAGTACATTGGCAATTCAGAAAAATTTAGCAAAATCATAATAAATAAACAATCATGGATTTCAAAAAAAGCAACGCCCCGGCATCAACCATCACAAGAGACGTAAGGAAACTGGAACAGGAAACCGGTAATATTTACGAGACCATTTCCATAATAGGGAAAAGGGCGCACCAGATAAGCGCTGAAATGAAGGAAGAACTGGACAGCAAGCTGGAAGAGTTTTCATCGAAGACCGATACATTGGAAGAAGTTTACGAAAACGTAGAACAGATAGAAATATCGAAAATGTATGAGCGCCTTCCGAAACCTTCATCCATTGCAACCCAGGAATTCATTGAAGGCAAAGTATATTACCGCCGCCCTGAAGAGGAAATAAAAGCGACCAATTAATTTACTGTCCCCTTGTTAGCCGGGCATAAACCATTCCTGCTGTGTTAAAGGGCAAGAAAATTGTACTGGGAGTTACCGCCAGCATAGCGGCTTACAAGGCCGCCGTATTGGTCAGGTTGCTTGTTAAAGCGGGCGCCGAGGTTAAGGTAATAATGACCCCATCGGCTAAAGATTTTGTAACCCCGCTTACTTTTTCAACCCTTTCAAAAAATCCTGTTTATTGCGAATTCAGCTCCGGTGACGGCACCTGGAGCAACCATGTGGAAATAGCCAACTGGGCCGACTTTATGCTTATAGCCCCGGCTTCGGCCAATACCATAGCCAAGATGGCAAACGGGTTATGCGATAACTTGCTGCTGGCTACTTATCTTTCCGCTTCCTGCCCGGTATATATTGCGCCTGCTATGGACAAGGAAATGTACAAACATCCATCCACGGAATCTAACCTTGCCAGGCTGAAATCATTTAAAAACATTATCATTCCTGCTGAGGACGGAGAGCTGGCAAGCGGCCTGCATGGCGAAGGAAGAATGGCAGAACCGGAGCATATTATAGAGTTCCTGCAAAAAAAAAACGATAAAAACCACCTTCCCTTAACGGGTAAAAGGGCTTTGGTTACCGCAGGCCCTACCTACGAAGCAATTGACCCGGTAAGGTTTATAGGTAATTTTTCATCGGGCAAAATGGGCATTGCCATTGCTGAAAGGCTTGCCGATGAAGGCGCCGAAGTTACCCTCGTACACGGGCCTATTCATGCCTCGGGCATTAACCACGGTATTAAGCTTATCGGGGTTACCAGCGCCGAAGAGATGTATAATGCATGTATGAAGGAGTTTTCAAAAGCCGATATAACGGTTATGTCGGCTGCTGTAGCTGATTTCAGGCCGGTTGAAAAAGCTAAAGAGAAAATAAAAAAATCGGATAAAGGGCTGTCATTGAGCTTAGTGCATACTCCCGATATATTGACTGAACTTGGACATAAAAAGAAAAACGGGCAATTGCTTATAGGCTTTGCATTGGAGACTGATAATGAGCAAAAGAACGCTTCTGAAAAATTGAAAAGAAAGAACCTTGATGCCATCATATTGAATTCCGCGCGCGATAAAGGAGCCGGCCCGGGAGGCGATACCAACAAAATAACTATTATCGGCCGGAATAATAAAACCCGGCATTTTGAGTTAAAGCTTAAGACTGAAATAGCCAAAGATATTGTAACCTATATTGAATTGTGCTTAAAAAAGTAGTTTTTTATATTGCTGTTATTATGCTGTCAGTTCCTGCATTGAGCTTCGGGCAGGAGCTTAATTGCAGCGTTGACATTGTTTCTCCCCAGATACAGGATGCATCGGCTCAACTGCTTTTTAAAAACCTGAAGGATAATATTACGCAGTTTATGAACAGCACCAGGTTTACCGGGGATAACTTTACCAACCAGGAAAAGATTGAATGTACCCTCTATTTTAATATGACTGTCGAAAATTCTCCCAGTGATTTTAATGCCACCTTGCAGGTGCAGGCGCGACGCCCTGTTTATAAGTCATCGTACAGTTCGGCAATGTTTAACTACCAGGATAATAACATTCATATAGTTTACCAGTTGAACCAGCCAATTATATTCAATCTCAACACCTATACAGACAATCTTACTGCATTACTGTCTTACTACGCTTATATTATCATAGCCAACGATTATGATTCCTTCTCACTGAATGGCGGGACAAAGTACTTCCTGGATGCGCAAACTATAGTTACAAATTCTCAAAATTCCGGGGAAAAAGGATGGAACCCGCTGGACGGCGACCAGACTCGTTACACACTGGTTACCAATATATTAGATGAGACTTACTTTGCCCCCCTCAGGAAGGCCATGTACCAATATCACCGCCTTGGGCTTGATGTTATGTACAGCTCTCCGGAAAAGGGAAGGACTCAGATAATGGAAGCCCTGAATCTTGTTCAGGATGTTTATAACGATAAGCCGGCTAACTTCAACATATTGCTTTTCTTTAATGCCAAAGCTACTGAAATAGCTAATATCTTTTCAGAAGCTACCCCCGATGAAAAGTCCAATGTTTATACACTACTCAGCACTATTGACCCAACAGATATTGATAAATACAGCAAGCTTAAAGTCTCTCAATAATTTTAGCGTTTTGGCTTATTTTGCCGAGGCAACAGCGCCATCTTCTTCGGCCTCCTCGCGCAGCATGGTAAGCAATTCGCGGCTTTGGTTAATGCACCAGTTAACGTGGTTACTTAAAACAATTATAGTGTTCTTTCCTTTAATATCCCTCATAAATGCTGCATTGAAGCCGTGCCACCAGCCATCATGGTAAACCAGCGTATCGTGGTCAAATATGGCAAGCCTCCATCCGTAACCGTAATTATGCTGGTTCATCCAGCGGCTGTGCGGAGTGAAAGCCTCTTTCAAGGTTGATTGCTTCAACAGCTTATCGGTGTATAGCGCCTGGTCCCATTTCAATACATCCTCAGTTGTAGAGAATATGCCTTTATCGCCTGCAACACCGTCCAGGAAATCAATTCCTGCCTTGCGGTAATTGGCATCGTAGCCTGTAACCGCATTAGGAATGACAGTATCATTCTTGTCGAATATATAGGTATGAGTCATTCCCAAGGGCGTGAATATCTTATACCTTAAAAACTCTGCAAAGGGAACTCCGCTTACCTTCTCAGCTATAGCGGCAAGCACGCAATAGTTGGTATTGCTGTAATCAAACTTCCTGTTAGGCGGGAAATACTTTGGCGGATGTTTGTCTATGAGCAACTGTACAACCTGCATATTATCCAGCGGGGTTTTCTGGTCTTTGCAAACGTTGCCGCACAGGTACATATAATTAGGCAGGCCTGAACGGTGCGACAGTAACATTCCCACTGTTACGCCTTTGTATGGAAAGCCTGGAAAGAACTTCTGTATGGTATCACTGTAATCCAATTTGCCTTGTTCTTTAAGAATCATTATGGCAACTGCGGTAAACTGCTTGGATACTGAACCCAACTGGAACTCCGAAGAATCGGTTAAAAGCTCTTTTGTCTTAAAGTCCGATACGCCGAAAGAACCTTTGTATAATACCTTTCCTTCATGCGCGACCAATACGTTCCCGTTAAACCTCGCATGTTTCACAAGAGCATGAAAGAATGAATCTATCTTGTGCGATTCAAACTGCTCAACAGGGCTCAAAGCCATAGTATCCCTGGCAGGTGGAAGCGGTATATCAATTGTCTTGTTTTTTTGGGATGCAAAACCGTCTTTTGATTCGGGCTTACCCTCACTGTTGGTGCTTCCGACAAAAGCATAGACTATGCTGACTGCCGCTATTGCCAGAACTATCGGATAAATATGTTTTTTTACCATACGCCGGCTTGTCGTTTTTTTAAGCTCAGTGTTGTTTTACTATGATAACCAAATATTTCGATTGGCTCCAGAAAGCTTTCGGGTCGCTGATAACAATAGAGTCCGCTTTCTCATCTCCCGCAACAGTATATGAACCGGAAGGATGCACGGTAACCAGTTGCACAAATTTGCTGTACAGCTTAAGGCTTGAAAGTGTGCTGCCATCAGCTTTGGTAAAGTAGGAAGTGTTGAAGTCCTTCTTCAGCTCTTCCGCTCCGCCAATTCCGGCAATGCTGCCTTGTTTCTTAATAACGCCTTTCTGCTTCAATTCCTTTGCGGTTCCTATGGCATAATATACCGTGTTCATTTCAGTGGTTATATCGGTAATCTGCTCTTTCTGCTCGCTTATCACCTTCATACTGTCGTTAAACCTGTTTATCACATCTTTCAGGTTGGCGTTTGTTTCAGCCAGTTGGCTTTGCAATGCTGCTATCTCCGCATCTTTTTCGGTAATTTCAGCCGACAGGCGGGTAATCATCTTCTGCAACTCCGCGTTGTTTCCGTTGGCTCGCTTTAATTTCCTCTGCAGGTAAGCTATTTCCCTTTTGTTCTTCAGCATCAAATCACCTATGGAACGCATATCCGACATTATCTGGTCCTGCTTGTTGCCGCCTTCGTTGGCTTCTGACATTATTTTGGCCTTTGCTTTTATCGAATCGAGGTTATCCTGTATATCGTTGAAGGACTTTACATAAGCCATAATGGACGAATCCTTGGCGCTGTTCTTCGAACTCAGTACAGAATCCTCATAGCTCAGTTGCTTTATTTTCTCCTTATCGCCATTATTACAACTAAAAAAGAGTATTATGCCCACCAAAACGACTCTACTATAAGTTCTCATGCTGTACAATTTTTTCATACTTTTATAAAATCTTGCAAAGATAAATTATCTGCTTTAACGGTAAATTTATATCAGGGAACAAGTTAAATAATATTCAGGTAAACAAAAAGCAAATATACGTTTTTTTATGCGCCGCAGGTCTCCGCTCACTTTTTTAATAGTTCCGCTTTTCATCATCATAGTAGAAGGCTCTGCCTGGTATGGCTGGAACCATCTGCTGCTCAACGCTGGCTACAGTTATTTATCGGCCCTTTTCAAAGTCGTTTACATTGCCGGAGCGCTGGCTATTGCAGCCACACTCATATTTGTCATGGGCTCATTCGCGCACAGAATTAATACCAGGCGCACCTATTACGGGTTCCAGGGCGCAGGTATTATCATGTCCGACTTACTGCCCAAACTGCTCTTTACAATTTTTGTAATCATTTACGCCATTATCCAGGGTATTTATGTTGCATTAAACAATCTTGTAATCCACAGCGCGCAGTTGCGGCTCAGCCTCGACTGGCTCCTTATTGCAGGAACCGCAATCTCCGTCATCCTGTTTTTGTTTATTGTGCGCGGCATATTGGTCGGACGGTTTGACTTTAAGGTGCTGAAAGAGACCATCGCCTTTGATGCCCTGCCCGATGCCTTCGACAAGTTGCGTGTAGTGCAGATATCTGATTTGCACATCGGAAGCTTTTACCGGCACAGGGACCAGGTTGCCAAAGCAGTTGATATGGTTAACCGCCTGAACCCCGATATTATAGTCTTTACCGGAGATATGGTTAACAATATTGCCGATGAGCTTAAAGGGTTTGAAAGCATTCTTCAGAAACTTCAGGCGACTTTGGGAAAGTTTGCCATATTGGGCAACCACGACTACGGCGACTATGTAAAATGGGACAGCGAGGAGGAAAAATCCAGAAACCTCGATACACTTGTTGCCTTAGAGCGCAATGCGGGTTTCGATTTGCTGCTGAACGAAAACCGCCTTATTTCAAAGAACGGACAAACAATCGCAATGGTCGGTATTGAGAACTGGGGCAAGCCGCCCTTTGCACAATACGGACAATTGCCTGTTGCCATACAAGGAACGGAAAACATACCGTTCCGCATTTTGCTTTCGCACGACCCATCGCACTGGGATGAAGAGGTGGCCGAAAAAACCAATATACAGCTTACCCTTTCGGGCCATACGCATGGCATGCAGTTTGGCATACGTATAGGCGACTGGCAATGGAGCCCGGTGCAATGGCGGTACGAACGCTGGCACGGACTTTATACCCACAAAAAACAACGCCTTTATGTTAACCGCGGGCTTGGACATATTGGTTTTCCCGGCAGGGTTGGCATGTTGCCTGAAATTACGTTGCTCGAATTGAGGAGTAAAGGATAAGGAGTAGGGCATAAGTCAGTGATTAGTTGAGCGAAGCGAAATCCCGACGTTTTTTATCGGGATGGTCAGTAAACGGTTATCAGTCAGGCGGAACATAATCCAGGCGTTTTTTATAATAAATGCACAAAATAGTTAATTATTTATCAACGACTCCCTTTTGAGTTATAAGTTATGAATTATGGGTTATGAACAATGGCGTCCTAAATGTTTTATTTGAAAGAGATGCCTCGCCGCTCTGGCGGCTCGGCATGACAGGTTTTAGGTATAGGGGGGATTGGGGCGGCGGCGAAG
>JBKQUY010000080.1:0-12368 GCA_052325425.1 Bacteroidia bacterium
CATGGCGGGCGAACGCGGGACGACCTGATCCCACACTACGGGTGGTTGGGATTCGGCTATTTTGGGAAGCAAACTGCCACGTCCGCCATATTTTCATGGGACGGCGGATTAATGACGATAAATGTCATAACTGGACTCGCTTTGCAATTTGTGGGGCGTTCCGTCATTGCGAGGCTTTGCGAAGCAATCTCAGTATTTCTACTATTATTTTGCAAACTGATATAGTATGAGTATAAACAACACCTTGAATAGCTTACCCCTGTTTTTCATCACCCGGAAATACTTCCTTAGTTCTTTTTTCCATCTCAGCGGCAATCACCTTTCCGTCTTCACCCTGTTCTTTGAGATGCTCTTTTATATTGTCATAACTTTTGGCATCCCTGTCCTGGCTTAATTTGAAGACAGTGTCTATTTCTTTTACTTCAATTTCAAAAGCTACAATTGCCTTCATAACTTTTTGTTTAAACTCTGATGGAATGTTATCAAAAACCGTAGGAGATTTTTGATTATAGTTTTCAAAATGCAGGGATGTCTTCCGAAGCACATCTTCCAATGCAGAGTCATCGAGGAACCTGATAATGCCTTTGGCATGTATGCTCATATAATTCCATGTGGAAGGCAGATGCGGATTACTGTACCATGTGGCGCTCACATAGGTATGATGCCCGGTGAAAACCACCAGAACATTTTCATTATGCAAAAAAGCTTTATGGTGGTCTGTATTCTTCATGATATGTCCTCTCAATATTTTCTTTCCATCCTGTTCTTCAATAAAAACCGGGACCTGCGTGGCAACAGGCTTGTTCTCTGAATCGCATCCGGCTATAAAAGCAAACGGATACCTGGCAACAAATTCCCCGATGACTTTTTCATTGCGTTCTTTGTGATACGGAAGATCGTACATGAGATTAAGTTTATGGTTAGATAATAATTTACAATTACAGCAAAAATACAAAAACTATATGGCTGTTGAAAATTATTTTAACTTTATGTATATATAATTTAAATAAAATGTTTAACTTTGTGGTGAATAAACCTGTGGTTTATTCAAATTAAGAATTAAGAGTGAAGAACTAATAATGAAAAAACGCTAATCCATATAACAAAATGCTAAGGAATTTAGCAAAATACGGGGGGAGGGGGTGCTCAAAATGATAAAAAATTTCAGGGGTCTCAGTTATGAAAATCAACAAGTTGAGGGTGCGCAAAATGAAAAAAATGAGCACTCCGGTTGCAGGATGCAACACAAAACTGCGAAACGCGTGCAAAAGTGTTGCATTTTTTTGGGAAAATGGCGGATAACCTCTTCCTGACCGCCGCCAGGTTCCGCCTCAAACCGCCACATTTTTAAAATGATAAAAAAATTAGCAAAAAACAGGAAAATACAGATAACCAATAGTTTAGCTTGGGGTTACACTTTTTAGCCTCTGTAAACTTACTCTGTATTGAAAATCAATAAGTTAACTCAAAAAAATATCTTAAAAAGTGTAACCTTGTGTAACCCCAAGCATAAATAAATCCTGAATGAAAAACTCAATAATTGTTCATTTTCAACTTTCAATTTTTAACCTTAATCCCGGTCTCAACATTATTTCGCAAATTTGCAGCCTATAAACTAATATGCCATGCCTAAAATATCTGTAAAGGGTAACGCAATGCCTGCATCACCCATCCGCAAACTGGTGCCTTATGCCGAAAAAGCAAAAAAAGAAGGCCGGAAAGTTTTCCACCTTAATATAGGCCAGCCCGATATTGAGACACCTGAGCTTATGTTGCAGGCAGTAAAGAATTTCCCTTACAAAATAATAGAGTACAGCCACAGCGCGGGTATTGAAAGCTACCGCAGGAAACTTGTCGAGTACTATAAAAAGAACCAGATTGAGATAGACTATACCCAGATTATAGTAACCACAGGCGGTTCAGAGGCCATACAGATTGCCATGATGACCTGCTTTAACGAAGGAGATGAAATAATAATTCCGGAACCATTTTATGCCAACTACAATGGTTTTGGCTGTGCGGCGGGCATAGTGGTAAAACCGGTTACCTCAGATATTAAGACCGGCTTCGCTTTGCCGCCCATCAGCAAGTTTGAAGAGATAATTACTCCTAAGACCAAGGGAATTATGATATGCAACCCTAATAACCCTACAGGGTATCTCTATTCTAAAAAGGAAATAGAACAACTCGGGGAACTTGTAAAACGTTATAATATCTTTTTGTTGGTTGATGAGGTTTACAGGGAGTTTTGCTACGATGGCCAGGAACACTTTTCGGTAATGAGGTTAAAAGGAGTGGATGAAAATGTAATCATGCTCGATTCGGTATCGAAGCGTTACAGCGCATGCGGGGTCCGTATAGGAGCCCTTATTTCCCGCAACAAGGAAGTTATGGATACAGCGCTGAAGTTTGCCCAGGCAAGGTTAAGTCCGCCCACCATAGGCCAGGTAGCTTCGGAGGCAGCGGTGAATGTCCCGCAGGAATATTTTGACAAGGTTGAAGCCGAATACACCAAACGCCGCAACACTGTAGTAAACCTGCTCAATAAAATTGAAGGCGTTTATTGTCCGTTGCCAAGCGGAGCGTTCTATTGCTTTGCTTCCCTGCCTATTGACGATGCAGATAAGTTCTGCCAATGGCTGCTTGAATCGTTTGAATATCAGGGACAAACGGTTATGCTCGCTCCTGCAAGCGGCTTTTATTCCACTCCTGGTTTAGGCAAGAATGAAGTCCGTATTGCTTATGTACTGAAGGAAGAATCGCTTAAGGAAGCAATAGTATGTCTTGAAAAGGCTTTGCAGGTTTATCCGGGCAGGATATTGAAGAAGGAAAAAGCAGCTAAAGCCTAAAAGTCATCGTAAAGCAGGTAGCGCTTGCGAATGGCCTTGAACTTGGTCAGTTCAGGTTCCCAGCTTTTGCGGATGTCTTCATCGGTTAAGCCTTGTTCTATCTGCTTTTGCAGTTTATCGGTTCCTGCAAGATAGGTGAAATATCCCTTGAAATAGTTGGCTTTGTCTGGATAATCTTTCAGGGTTCCTTTCAGCCAGAAAAAGTAAAGTTTCTGGTAGTTCTTCATCAGTACGTTGCCGAAGTCGTGCAGATCGTAACCATGACAAACTTGGCCTTTATACATAGGATCGGTTGCACCGGGTCTGCTTTCCGGGGTAAAAGTATAAGCAGCGTTCTGCAATTCCGGGCACCCGATTACCTGGAAAGGCTTATCAGTTCCACGGCCAACGCTTATTACTGTTCCTTCAAACAAAGCCAAAGAAGGGTAAAGATATACAGCGGCCATATTGGGCAAATTGGGCGAAGGTTTAACAGGCAATTCATATAAATCTTTGTGGTTGTAACCCTGCACGGCAACACAAATCAGGTCGCAATGTTTACCGTCTTTAAGCCACTTCTCTCCGTTGAGCATACGTGCGTATTCGGCAGCGGTCATGCCGTACACAATGGGAACAGGATCCAATCCTATAAATGACCTGAAATTGGTATCGAGTACCGGTCCATCTACATAGAATCCATTTGGGTTTGGCCTGTCAAGAACTATAAATTGCTTGTTGTTCTCAGCACAGGCTTCCATTACAAGGTGCAAAGTAGATATATAGGTAAAGAACCTTACGCCTACATCCTGCAAGTCATATACAACCACATCAATGTTCTTTAAATCTTCCGGCGTAGGCTTGGTATGCTTACCATAAAGAGATATTATAGTGATGGATGCTATGGCATTTTTGTCCTTACTGTTCTTTATAGTCGCGCCCGCATCAGCAGTTCCGTAAAAGCCGTGTTCAGGGGCAAATATCCTGGTAATGTGAATGCCTAAACTCAAAAGCGTATCAACCAGCAAGGTATTTTTTACCATGGATGACTGGTTGGCAACTACCGCAACATTCTTACCTTTCAGCATATCAATATATTGTTCCATGCGCTCGGCTCCGACCTTTACATCAGCAGCGGTTATTGAATTAAAATCTGATTTGGCAATAAGCTGAGCCTCAGAAAAATGGCAAAGCAGCAACATAAAACAGATAAAGGCAATGTTTCGGCCTTTTATTATCAGAAGGAAGCTGTATCTTTGCAGGTAATGCATATATGTGTAAAAGTCAAAAATAAAGAAAACTACGCTGGTTGTATATAAATGGACAAGGAAAAAATAATTAGCTATTTGACAACGGGTTCAATTCCGCCGGGTAATGAAGGTAAAGTACCGCTTAAAGATATTGTACATTCCTATCCGTATTTTCAATTGGCGCAGGTGCTTTACGCCAAGCAGATGTATGATGAAAATGACGCCGAAACTGCTAACCGCGTAAAACTGGCGTCGGCTTATGCTCCAAACCGCAAAGCCATGTATCTTTTGTTCCGCAGGCAAGCAGCGAAGACAGCCGAAAAGGAGATAAAAGCAGTTCCTGCCATACAGGCAGTTACAGAAGAACAGAAATATAATTTTGTTTACCAGGCTGCCGAATCGCCAGTGGTTAAAGATACTCCAAAGCCCGAATCCTTTATTGTAACCTTGCCTCAAAAGGAAGAGATTACCGAAGAAGTAAAACCTTCTCCTGTTTCTGAAACTTTCCTTGAAAAGGAGATTCTGACCAATATTGCAATTATTCAAAACGAACAGCATATTAATGAGCTTCCGGCAATACAAAACCCGGAAAAAATTAGTGAACCTGAAAAAAATATTGAACCTGTAATTGAACACAAAGCCAGGGTTGATTTAAGCGGCAAACACAGCTTTGAAGATTGGCTGAAAATCATTCCTGAAGGCGGTGTCGAAAATGCAGGATTGGCCAAAGCTTCGCCTCCGGCTAAAACCCTTGATATTATTGAGCGTTTCCTGAGTAATGAACCCCGCATTTCAAAGCCAAAAACCGAGTTCTTTTCGCCTGTAAAAGCAGCTAAAATGAGCATAAGCGAGGATGATTCTCTGGTGAGTGAAACACTTGCAAAAATATACCTGAACCAGGGCAATTTACACAAGGCTTTAAAGGCTTATGAAAGCCTGGTATTGCAAAATCCCGAAAAAAGCACTTATTTTGCGGCCCGAATTGAAGAAATCCGGCATAAAATAGAATTACAAAAGAATAAATAAACAACATGGGAACTTTAATACTTGAAATACTTACCGTAATCGTCTGCATCCTTCTTATCTTTGTAGTACTGATACAAGACTCAAAAGGCGGAGGCTTAACTTCATCATTTGGCGGATCTAACCAGATATTGGGAGTTCGCAGGACAACCGACTTTTTAGAAAAAGCCACCTGGGTTCTTGCCATAGCGCTTTTGGTATTCAGCCTTGCAAGCTCATTCTTTGCAGGCCCGTCAAGCAGTTCTGTATCAGTTTCGACTACCAAGGATAAGGCCAGCGAAATGAATTTACCCCAATCGCAGCCGCAGCAGAGGCCCAGTGCTCCGACTCCTCCTCCGACAGGAAAATAGTAGCGTGTTTTTTGTTTAGTATTCATACAGCAAAAGGGTTTTAATTTTTTAATTTCATGCTCGAATATCCCATATATATTGCAGGAAATTTCGAGAAAAGTTCCAGGGTTTTAGACGTTTATAATCCTTTTAAGGGTTATGCTTTTGCCAGAACTTACCAGGCTTCCGATGAACAATATGAAACCGCTGTAAATAAGGCTCTTGGTTGCAGGAAAGCCCTGGCAGAACTGCCATCTTATGAACGGTATAATATACTTCGCTTTATATCCGATTCAATACTGTCAGGCAGGCAGTCATTGGCTGAAACATTATGTTATGAATCAGGCAAACCTCTGAGGTACGCATTGGCTGAGACAGAGAGGGCAGCACAGACATTTTTATCCGCAGCCGAAGAAGCCAAACGCCTTCCTAAAGAATATCTTTCCTTAGACTGGACACCTTCAGGAAATAAAAAAGAAGGGTTGGTAAAGTACTTTCCTTCAGGTTTGGTTGCTGGGATAACGCCATTTAACTTTCCGCTTAACCTGGTTGCCCATAAAGTCGCTCCTGCCATTGCCGCTGGTTGCCCTATAATACTTAAACCGGCATCTGCAACGCCTCTATCCTCCCTTGAACTGGCAAAAATCATTG
Organism: Bacteroidia bacterium; assembly: GCA_052325425.1. Lineage (GTDB taxonomy): Bacteria > Bacteroidota > Bacteroidia > JABEUT01 > JABEUT01 > JABEUT01. The sequence goes on from JBKQUY010000080.1 coordinate 6,079, forward strand.
CCAAAACCAAACTTCCTGCCGGGGCTTTCTCGATACTGCCAATGGATAGAAAGAATGGCAATAAATTAGTTACCGATGAACGGTTCAGTGTATTATCATTTACAGGCTCTGCCGATGTAGGATGGGAAATGAAAAGGAACGCGGGTAAAAAGCGCGTATTGCTTGAATTGGGTGGCAATGCCGCTGTTATTGTTTCAGCCATTGGTAATATGGATGAAGTGGTTAAAAAGGCTGTAGTTGCCGGGTTCTCTTATTCCGGTCAGGTATGTATTCATGCACAAAGATTTTTTATACATAAAGATATTTTTGACGCTTTTACCGCGGCATTTGTTGAAAAGGTAAATGAGCTTAAATCCGGGGACCCGAAAGATGCCGATACTGAGATTTCGGTAATGATTGACCAGGCTAATGCCGACAGGGTTGAAACATGGGTGGATGAAGCGGTACATGGTGGTGCGAGTGTATTATGCGGTGGTAAAAAAGATGGTGGTTTTTATTATCCTACTGTACTGACGGGGGTTAAGAGTGATATGAAAGTCTGCGCCGAAGAAATTTTCGGGCCGGTAGTTACGCTGGATGCTTTTTCCACTTTTGAAGAAGCGGTTGATAAAGTGAATGACTCGCGGTTTGGGCTGCAGGCAGGTGTATTTACCGATTCTCTTGCAGAAGCCGATTTTGCGTTCAATAACCTGGATGTGGGAGGAGTGGTATTGAATGATATGCCCACTTTCCGCGCCGACCACATGCCATACGGCGGAGTTAAAGACTCCGGTTTTGGGAGGGAAGGAATCAGGTATGCCATTATGGAAATGATGGAGACGCGCATTTTAGTTAAGTAATTCCTTATTAACCGGCTTCACCTGCGATAAGCCATGAAACAGGTATTCTTCCCTGGTGCTTATCTTGGTGCAGAGGTAGCGGGTGCGGATTTTCTTTTGTTTGATAAATTTCTCATTCCCCACAGTTTCAAAGATTGCCTGCAATGGAAGGTCTTCCAGTAAATGCAAATGGCCCGCTGTGGCGGTGTATTTGTTCAGGACCCTGAAAAGCCTTCTGTCATTGCAAACCGAAGCTGCCGGGTCGTGCATATATTCTTTTAATGCAGCAATAATATCGGCGGGGAAAACGGTCTCATTTAAAAACGGCTGCAATAGTGCGCGGTATTCATTCTTCCATTCTCTCCCATGCGATTGAATATTGTTCCCATGTTTTTTCCATGCGCTCAAATGGGCTATTTCATGCACAAGTGTAATCAGGAAGGCATATTTATTCAGGTCGTGGTTTATGGTTATCAGGTGGTTCTGGCCTTTAACCGGCGGACGGTAATCTCCATATTTCGAAGCCCTCGACTTCTTGATTTTCAGTTTAAAGTCAAAAACATATACCCATTGGGCTATGGTATCAATAGCGCTTTCGGGGATATATTTTTTTAAAACGGCTTTATTTCTTTCTAATTGATTCACCTTGCAAATTTAAATTAAAATCTCTTGTTTTATTTTAGCCGCGAATGACACGAATTATTTTTCATTTATTTCTGACAACCGACCACCGACAACTGACCACAATGGGATGTCGGTTTTTGTCGGTTTTTTGCACTATACTGCACTATATGGCACTATTTTGCACCATTTTAGCCATTTTATCCCCCCCCCCTGTTTTTTATTCTTCATTCTTAGCTCTTAATTTAATTTTGGCATTCTTTGGCATCTTTTGGCATAAGGCGTTTTTTTATATATTTGATTATCAATAATTTATGCCATGCCAATATTTTTTATACCCCCTCCCCCCCTTCGGGAGTCGTAAGTAAAAAATTACACACCATTACACACCGGTACTGGAACTTGTGTGTAATTCTTTCAGGTTCTGATAAAATTTGTAGCATTTTCATATCTGCGAACCTGTGGTTATCTGTTTTTATTTTCAATTCTCAACTTTTAATTTTTAATTTGCGCTTTGCGCTTTGCGCTTTGCGCCACGCAAATATAAGCAATTATTTACTATATGTAACAAATTATTTAATAATTTTTCAACAACCTGTTCCCATAATCCTAATGGAAAGCCTGCGCAATGATAAAAATCATCCCGGAAAATGAATATGCTCATTCCGGGTAGCATCCGTTTGAATGACTTTTGCTAATACAAATAAAGGCTTATTATCAGAATTTTGTCCTGCCTCTCTCCTTGCGCAAGGAGAGTGGGTAAAGGTTGCTTCATCCAAAAATCAGTGCAATCCCGACAGCATCGTCGGGGGGTGAGTGTAATCCTTAATAATATGGTGGCTATTTGTTAAATATTGTGTAACAATCAATAAAGATTATTGAAAGAACTTTGCAACCGGAAAAACAGATTATACCATAGAAAACATGAAAACAAGCAACAAACCGGGCATATATATCACCGGTATCGGGCAACTGAAAGTAGAAAAGGGCTCATCCTTGAGCATTCGGGAAATGGGAGCCAAGGCTGTGCGCTTAGCCATGCAGGACGCGGGCATTGAAAAAGCTGACGCCCTTTATTTAGGCAATATGCTTTCGGGCATTATGTCGAACCAGCAGCAATTAGGGCCTATAGTTGCCAACGAGGCGGGCCTGCGCGGTACCGAATCTGTTACCATTGAGGCTGCATGCGGTTCGGGCGGGGCAGCTTTAAGGGCCGGCGTTATGGCTATTATGAGCGGCCTATGCGATACGGTAGTAGTATGCGGCTTAGAGAAAATGTCGCATGATGATAAGGATTTTATCACCCGTTCCATAGCAACCGCTTCCGACTGGGAGAAAGAGGGCGGCAAGGGTGAAACCTTTGTTACCCTGAACGCCAGGCTGATGAAGATGTATATTGACCAGTATAAAATATCCCCCGATTCATTCGGCATGTTTGGGGTAAACGCGCATAAAAACGCCAATACCAATCCTAATGCCCTGTTTCACAAGGAGATAACCATGGACCAATACCTTGAATCTAAATTTCTTTCCGGCCCGGTTCGTCTTTACGATGCATCACCCGTATGCGACGGAGCCGCTGCCATAGTATTATCAAAATATCCTTCCCACCACACAAAGACCACTAAGGCGCCGCAGGTTAAAATTACAGCTTCTGCCGTGTCCACCGATTCAGTAGGTATTGGCGACCGTACCTCCCCACTGATGGCAGAAGGTGTAAGGCGTTCAGGACAAAAAGCTTACCAGATGGCGGGCATTACCCCCAAAGATGTTGACTTTTTTGAACTGCACGACGCGTATTCCATTATATCTACCTTATCGCTTGAGGCGATGGGCTTTGCCGAACCCGGCGAAGGCTGGATGCTCGCTGCCAACGGAGAAATTACATTGGAGGGCAGAATACCTATCTCGACCTTTGGCGGCTTAAAGGCACGTGGCCATGCCATTGGAGCTTCGGGCATTTACCAGGCAGTAGAGGCTTACCTGCAGCTTACCGACAGGGCCGAAAGCAACAGCATTAAAAAAGAAGCAAGGGTTGGGGTGGTGCAAAGCATTGGCGGTACTGCATCTACTACCATTACTCACGTGCTGGTTAAGGAGTAATAAGAGTAAATTGAACAATAGATTTACTTCTTTATTTCTTGTTCTTTATATAAGATAATTTAAGTACTCAATTGTATTATCAACGTAAATTCGCGTCTTGCCTGAAACACTCTGATAAAAATTAGCAATATGTTTTTTATCTGATTCATAGTGTTTTTCTAAATATGACCAGTCCAATAAATGATGATTTACTTTTCCAGTTTTTAAGGGTGTTTGATATAGTTTGAGATATTCAAAATCACTACTAAATGTTTTTAAGCGAACATATTTTTCAACGGTATGATCTATAATACATCCATAAAGTAAAAGTTCATCTTGTAATTGATATGCATCAATTAAAGGCTGACCAAAATAAATAGAGCTATTAAAGTCAGCGGTAAATTTTCCATAAGAAATGGCTCCTTTGATTGGAATACCTTCATGGAAACATTCTTGCATTAGCCAATGAGTATTGAATAACAATTCATTGAAATCTTCCTCAGTATTACCATTTGTAACCAAAAGAATTGTATCTGAAAAAATTACGGGTTTTACTGCGCACTGAAGTATGTTTCGCTTTTTTTTTGACGTGCCTCTCTTTGATATATACTGTTTAAACTCATATTCAATAGGACCTAATATATTCGTCTTTAGGTTACGCATTTGGAGAAGGATGCGAGAATGTGAATTCCTCTGAACAGCATTTTTGAATCCCATTATATCAAAAAACCCTACAAATCGATTACAAGTATCATTCCATTCCATACTTATTTAATAATGATGTGTAATTTTGGTGTCTTTCCTGTTTTTATTTTTTATCTAAAAAATTATCTAATTCTGTAGGATTAGTATTACACTTATAAGCTGAGCACATCACACCAATAATAAAAGATAATGCTCTATAAATTTTTACTCTCATAGACAAATTTTTATTATTAAACCCACAATTGGGTTCTTTTTTGTGGAGTTCTGTTAATAGCTCATCTAAATGTTTTTCATTATAAACAAGTTTGTGTGCAATATCATTTCTTAATTTATTTAACAAACTAAGCTCCTTTGTAATGGGAAAACCAGTAATAGTATCGCCGGACCGTCCAAAATATTTAGCAATTTTTATTTTTTCTACAAATGAGAAATTCTCATTGAAAAAATCTGATTCATTATTATATGAAATGGATTCCAAATAACAATTTAGAATATATTCGACAATAATATGACCTTTCAATATCAATAGTTGGATATCATTTACTCCAGCCAGTTCACTACTTGTAAAGTTGAATAATTCTTCTGTAGTATAGTTTCTAATTCTTTCCATGAATTTATTTATAGCATCACGAAGTTACTAAAAATATACATTTTCAATATAGACTAACATAGAAATTGCCAACATATATATAATCTATAGAAATTATTATTTCTCAATAGCAACAAATTACATAGATAATCTTTAAAGCTAAAAATATGAATTGTAAATCACCCCACCTTATAAGTAAGCCTTATGGCAAAGGTGCGTGGGGGCTCCATTTTGAGCGGCCTGAGGGAATAGCTCAGGTTCATAATATTATTAACCACAAAAGCCACTTTAAGGTATTTGGAAGCCTGGAAGCCTATGTGCCCGTTAAATACATTAATACCCTTATCATGCGTTTCCCTGTATTGGCCAATACCATAACTTGCCAGGGTGGAAAGTGAGTAAAATACTTCGTCAATATTCTGCATGTAGCTATAATATACCCAATCGCCACCGATAAAATATTCTTTATACTTTAAATCGAGGCTGAACTTGCCAATATTCTGGAAACGGTATTTCAGCACATTATTTGCCGGGTTTGAACTGGTAGCGAGATATGATATTTTGTTATGCGCGCTGTCGGTTGCATAAACCAAAGATGGATTCAATGCCTGCGGCAATGTATAGGTATAGCCGCCTAAGACATCTACTTTAAAATCTTTCGAAATATTTCCTTCTCCTGCTATTGATGCATCAAGCCCGCGCACCTCTGTAGGGCCAGTGTTCAGGTATTTGAACCCTGTAGTATATGAGTAAATATTCGGCGGCACAACCAGTGTTCTGCTCCAGTCTCCGTAGGTAATTTCTATGGTATTCTGGTATTGCTGCCAATACCCGGCTGCATCCAAAAAGCCCATGAAATTGCCGATTTTAAAACCTTGTTTTATGCCCATTTCGGCATTCCAGCTTGTTTCGGGTTGCAAGTCGGGGTTGGCGAAAATGCTTAAAATACTAAACTGGGAGGACAGATATTTTTCGGTAAGGGTAGGGTAGCGGTAGCCCTGTCCGTATGAACAGCGTAAAAAAGTGGCCTGCGCCAGCTTAAGGTTCATACCGGAACGGAATACAGGTTTTGAAACATCTTTACCGTTGTTGATTATAAAGTTTTCGTCCCTGAAGCCGGCAGACAGATTTAATATGTTCCAGAATTTTTTATCAACCTGCGCGTATGCGGCATAATTCTGCAGGGTATTGGTTGATGCAAGAAGGTTCACTCCAAGGTAATCGAGAGAATCAGTATGCGAATAGGTTTCATTCATTACCAGCCCGGCAGTAACGTTTAGTCCTCCCAACTCGTAAAATTTTTTGATGCACTGGTATTCGGCATAAGTTAAATGGGTCATGGACGATGGATTATTCGTTTCAATATTATCGGTATAATAATATCTTGCCCTGATGCTGTGCTCAAACCCTTCATTTGTAACATAAGTAATAAATGGGTCGAGGTAGAATATTTTCTGGTCCTGTAATATTACACT
>JBKQUY010000081.1:0-6993 GCA_052325425.1 Bacteroidia bacterium
GGATGCATTTTTTCTATTGTTTTGATAAATTCTTTAGCATTTTTCCTGAAGAATGGCACACTTTGGTCCCGCAATATCTGCGGGATGCCATTTTCTAATTTCCTGCTAATTCTTTTAGCAGTTCTAACTGTCAATTTTTCACTCATAACTTATAACTCATAATACTATGTCAAAGAACTTTACAATGGAACGCTGATAGTTATGATTTACACAGATGAAATCATTTTTTATTATAAAAAATCAGTGTCATCTGCATTCCGTTTTAATTTACGGCACAAAGATAAACATTTTATTTATATTAATAAACATTGAAACGAAAAAGTTTTCAACAACCGGCTTCCTTATGAAATAAATATATGTTGCTTCCCTTAAAAAGTATGCAATCCCGACCTCGTCTATCGGGACCATCCCGCATTCCGCATTTCTGCGGAATTGCGGGGCCCGTTTTGAGTTATGAGTTATGAACGGCGTAGCCCTCACGAGTTCAACTAAAAATAATTGTGACACGAGTAATTATGAGTTCAGCCCACTACCGTCACTGCGATGACGGAACGCCTCACCGTCACTGCGAACCGCCTTCCCTTAAAAAGAATGGGCGGTGTGGCAGTCCCAGTATTAAAATGACTGTAAACAAATACTGAGATTGCTTCGCAAAGCCTCGCAATTGACGGAACGCCTCACCGTCACTGCGAATTCAGTTATGACATTTATCGTCATTAATCAGCCTTCCCATAAAAAATTAGCGGATGCGGCAGTCTCAATAAATTTTTGCAAACTCATGTCCGTTCAGCATAATTGAGAAATAAACCCTCGTGCCCCCTTTAGGTTTGCAAGGTCAATTTGTAATCTTCAAATTACCATCACGAAGTTCTCATGAGTTCAAAAATTAAAAACCACTTCACGAATAAATCATCAAATTATATCCCCCTTTTTCCTACCTTTGGCAATAGCACATAAGATTATGAAGAAATATATACTTGCATTTTCACTTTTAGTTTTTCACTTTTCACTCATTTCCGCTCAAACATGGTCTTCGGTTGGCAATAATATTAAAGGAAACTTTACCCAGCTTATTAACTGTAACAACAAGCTTTATGCCAATGGTATTGATAGCCTGAATGGTAAAGCTGTAAGCTTTGCGTATTGGGATTGCAATTCCTGGCATAAGGCCGATTCAGCTTTACCGGGACAAATAACAGCATTGGGAGTCTATAAGGGCAAACTATATGCGGGTTCTACCGAAAAATCCGGCGCCAATGCTGTTTACAGGCTTATGGTGTGGAATGATACATTATGGAATAATGTCAGTACGCTTAACGGCCCTATAAATTCCTTAATGGCTTTTAACGGATGCCTTTATGCCGGGGGCAAGTTTACTATGGCTGATACCACCCGCGCCAAATACATTGCAAAATGGAACGACACTACCTGGTATCCGGTTGGCAGGGGGTTGAGCAATAATGTGCGCGCTCTTGCAGTATATCATTCTAAAATATATGCAGGAGGTCAATTTGGCGAGGTTGTGAGGTTCAATGGCAAATCGTGGGAGACGGTACTGGGCAGTAAAAACAGTGTCCGTATGGATGGATGGGTTAAAGCATTTTGCGTGTATAACGAGGAACTATATGCCTGCGGCGAGTTTAATTACCTTGCCAAATGGAACGACATTGACTGGACTCCCGTAGGCTCATTGAATGACGGGGCTTCGGCGATTGCAGCATGTAATGGCTATGTTTACGCAGGAGGTGATTTTACTTCTTCTCCTGCCGGAAATTATGTAAACCATATTTCGGGTTATAATGCAGCTACCATGTTGTGGAACTGTTTAGGAGGGGTGGTGTATTCCGGTGGTGATTGCAAGCCATATAATGGCACGGTATGGGCTTTGGCTGAATATAAAGGAGATTTGTATATCGGAGGACAATTTATGATAGCCGGCGGCTTAATTATTAATAACATTGCACGCATATATATGCATAAGAAAAATTAAGTTTGAGACAGATAGTTTTAAAATATGGAATTGCAGGGGGGATATTAATAGCTGCTCCCATGTTTATTATTATTCCCAATATTGATTCCATTGGTTTCGATAAAGGAGAAACCCTGTTGTTTATGACAATGGTTTTTAGTTTTATTACGGTATATCTTGGCATAGGCTCGAACCGGAAAAAACTGGGTAACGGTTATATAGGCTTTCGCAGCGCGTTTTTAACGGGAGTATTAATCTCAATAGTGATTTCTGTTTTTTATGTGGCTTCGTCCATGTTGTTGTTTTACAAAATTGCGCCTGATTTTGTGGGTAAGTACGATGCCTATTTCCTTAGCCAGATGAAGGCGGCTAACAGCAGCGAGCAGCAGATAAATGCCTATATGGCCAATATGGAAAAAGGAAAAAATGAAAGCCTGTTTATTATCGCAGCCATGACCTTAATGAAACCCCTGACTTTTGGACTTTTCTTTACTCTTTCCTCATCGCTCATTCTTCGCAAAAAGGAATTTCAGCCACGGCTTAATTAGCATCGGTTGCATTATGCATTAATTCGTAATTACTTGTAGTATTATTAATAATATTTGAACCCGTGAGGGCTCAGCCGTTTTTAATTCGTAATTACTATTGTATAATCCAGGTTCTGCTTTTATCCTGCTGCGTGTCGTTCTTTTTCTTCGACTGGTTTTTGCAATAATTGTCAATATTTACTTTGGCAGGCCCATATCCATATTGGTAAGCCGTATAAAAATCATTGCAGGCTCTTTCCTTGTCGCCTTCGCCCAGATAGCTATTACCACGGCCATAAAAAGCTTCGGCATAGTTCTCCTGGTAACGCATGGCGGTGGTATAATCATCTACTGCTGCTTTATAGTTTTTCAGTTTATCTTCGCACAATGCCCGGCAATAGTAGGCAACAGCATTATCAGAATCGAGCATTATTACCTGGGTAAAATCGTCGAGCCCATTCTGGTAATAGCCTAACTGGTATTTATCGAGACCCCTGTTCAGGTAAGCTTCGGCATATTTGGAGTCTATGGTAATAGCATTATTATAATCATTGGCCGCGTCAAGGTACTTCTTCATTTCATCGAGCGCAAGGCCGCGGTAAAAAAATGCAGGCGCATCTTTGTTGTCAAGAGATATTACATTGGTAAGGTCATCAAAGGCTTCGTTGTATTTCTTCCTGTCTATTTCAAGGTAAGCGCGGTTAAAATAAGCATCGAGGTTGGTAGAATCAAGTGAAATTGACTTGGTATAATCACTATAAGCTTTTGCTGTATCATCCATTGAGTATTCCACATTGCCTTTGTAATTATAGGCGTCTGAGAAACCGGGGCGCAGTTTTATGGCACGGTTTATATCCTCTAATGCAGCTTTGTTATCTTCATTTTTCCACTCGGCAATACCCATATTCAGGCAGGCATCCGCGTCAGCAGGGTTGAGCTTTAATGTCTTTTTAAAATCTTTAATGGCTCCCTCGTAGTCATCCATCGCCAGCTTTACCAGCCCGCGGCCATAGTATGAATCAGTATCCTTTTCATTGTCCTTCACACTTAAAATGCTGTCATATATCCTGAGCGCCCTCTTATATTTTCCACGCTCGTATAGCTTAACTGCCCTTATCTTGGCATTGTTTTGCCCGAAAGAAAGGGAGGAAAAAAGAAGAAAGAAAATAATAACCGGCCTTATATATTTCATATTAAAATTTATTCCTGAATTTTTTTGCGTTTTTTATATGTGCAAGGTGATGCCCGCAATGCCATGAATACATAAACACAAGGTCTGCAATACTCATCTGCCAATTATATTCCGGGTGCATAACGGCTTTACCCAGGTCGGCTTTATTTAAACTTAAAAGCAGGACAGTCCATCGGGCATGCAGACCATCTAATATTTTCAACGACCATTCTACAGGGGAATCTGTTGTGTCGGGCAGCTTTGCCCATTCACTTTCAATGTAAGGTTTTATAGTCGGATTATTTTCAGTAAGCGCCAGTTTTACCCTGATGAATGCGTTACAATGGCTGTCGGCCAGATGATGCACTACTTGCCGGATAGTCCATCCGCCTGGCCTGTGCAGGTATTTTAAACTTTCTTCATCCAATTGTAATACTTCTTTACTTAATAAGGCCGGAAAATCGCTGAGTATTTTTATGCGGTTTTTTATATCGGGTACAGTAAATGATTCCGGTTTAGCAAACTTCCCTGTAGGGTATTTAAGTTCATCAAGCGCAACCAGTTCCATGTTAAAAGTATTTATATTGCAATATTAGCAAAATTTACCCGTAGCCTTTCAATCCTGTTTTTTTGGCCCGCAATTTGCTGATATATGATATTTTTGCCTTATGTTGAATAAGGATACTAAAGCCCTGGCCATACTCATTACCGGAATTCTCCTGGTTGCAACTATACTCAGGCTCATACATCCTTTGCAGATACCCTATACTTATGATGAGCTGAGCGCATTGGCGCGTACCCATTACAATTCATTTTCCGAGCTTATTGATAAAGGTGTTATCATTGACGCGCACCCGGCCGGGGTACAGGTTTTTATCTACTACTGGACACGGCTATTTGGTTATAACGAACTGGTGGTTAAGCTGCCCTTTATTGTTTTTGGAATATTGGCTGTATATTATATATATAAATTAGGACAGACCTGGTTCAATTCTACAGTTGGTTTGGTATGCGCGGCATATTTGGCTACTTTGCAGTATACCATAATGTACAGCCAGGTAATAAGGCCCTATTCCAGTGGCCTCTTTTTATCACTTGCCATGGTTTATTACTGGAATAAAATAATATTTAAACCCGGAGAAGTTTTTTATAAAAACGCGTTATTATATGTGCTGTTCAGCGCATTATGCGCATACAATCATCACTTAAGCCTTTTATTTGCGGCAATTGTGGGCATTACCGGATTGTTTTTTATAAGTAAAAAATACCTGGTAAAATACATTGTTGCAGGTATCTCTATTTTTGTTCTCTATATACCGCACTTACACATATTTTTTTATCAATTAAAGGTAGGAGGTGTTGGCGGCCCGAATGGCTGGCTGGGAACCCCGCGGTACACTTTTTTGTGGGAATATATTTATTATGTTTTCCAGTTCTCCCGCTCGGTGTTGAGTGTGGTAATTGCCATTTTTTTATTTGGTATTTACTATACGTTTCGCAGCAAATTATCAAACATAAAATACCTTTTCATTTCACTGTGCTGGTTCCTCATACCTTTACTTACAGGTTTCTTCTACTCATTATGGGTTAACCCCATTTTACAGTATTCAGTGCTTATATTCAGTTTCCCGTTTTTTCTTTTTTGTTTATTTGGCTGGTTACCCGAATTGCCAGTAAGGAATTCGTCAATATTGCTTACTGTGATTTGTGTTGTAAACATTTTTTCACTGGTTACCGCACGCAAGCACTACACCCTTTTTTACAAAAGTCCCTATGAACAGACAATTTTGCTGAATGATTCATTGGTTAAAACCCTTGGAAAAGATAATTATGGCTGCATAATGCAAGGAGACGACTCGGATAAAAATGTTTCAAATTATTTTATACATAAATACCATGCCGATACTTCTTTTTACTGGACTGATAATTTGGGCTGTTTCATTACTTACCCCTCAAATTATACCAGGCTTATCGGTTTAATGGAGAAGCAACAAGGACCATATTTTGCTTTTGGGGGTACTTCGCAATTTGACCCCATAGTACTTTATATTATTTCCGATAAATACCCTTACCTGGTAAAAAGATGGGATTTCTACGGAGGTTGTTTTTTCCTGTTTTCAAAAAAACCTGTACCTGAAGGACCTACCCTTTATAGCTTTGAATCGCTTGATGACTTTGAAGATTCTGCGAAATACTGGTCAAAAGCAGATAAAGCTTTCCTTTCTGATACCATCCACTTTTCAGGGAAACATTCCTATAAACTGGATGAACAGCATGAATGGGCTCCCGGTTTCACTTGCAGTCTCAATGATATGTCGTGGGGTAAAAATGATGTTATAAAAGTATCGCTTGAACTTTATCCAATGGATACTCTTAATAATGTAGATATAGTATCTACACTTGAATCAAATGGAAAAACTATTGACTGGAGGTCAACGCCTGTAAATAAGTTTATTGCTGATACCGCCAGAAAACAATGGGTAAAGGTGTATCATACCATAAAATTGCAGGATATTGATATCCATTACCCGGAAGTATTACTTAAAGTATATATATGGAACAGGGGTAAGAAAAAATTTTATATGGATGATTTTTCTGTTGAAACTATGAAAGGAAACCCTGTTATTTATGGCTTATTTCAGAAGATTTAAGATGCATGGTGAAAATTTCGTTGTGAATTATTTAAAAGCCGGATGTGTATCAGGCAATAACCATAAAGCCATGAGACGCTTCAATAAAACTTTATATTTGTATTTAAACCTGGTTTAGCATACTTAAAAATTCAAAATGCTTAAGATTATTCAACGAATATCACTGACACATATAATTCTTCTGGGTTTTGTTCTTCGTATCTTGATGTATTGTGCAATAGGTTCCTGGAATCCGGATGTTGAAAAAAATAGGATATTAATCAGGGATGCGAAAGGATATGAAACACTGGCAGAAAATTTACTGCATTATCATACTTACCGGGGTGTATATGATACGGCGAAAATCAGCTCAGATTCAAATATTATTAAAGCTGCATTCCTGCCTGTCAATTATGATACTTTCAGGGTACCCGGCTATCCGGCTTTCCTGGCATGTGTATATTATATTTCCGGAATAAAACCATACATAGCTATATTTATTCAGTTATTGCTGAATATTTTTTCACTTGTTTTAATTTACAGGATAACCCTGCTGCTATTCAATATTAAGGAGGTTGCGATAATTGCCGGATTGTTGTTTGCGATTGACATACACTCTATTTTTGTATCTAATCTTCTGGTATCGGAAACGTTTTTTATTTTTCTGTTTTTAATTTCACTGCTTTACTTTATATC
>JBKQUY010000082.1:0-34595 GCA_052325425.1 Bacteroidia bacterium
CTTTCATTAAGAACCTATACTTTTCCAGATAGTTTCTTTGAAGAGTTAAGTCTTGCGTGTTTATTCTCATGGCATCAAATTTATCTTTACAATAAATCTGTTACCAAATTATCTAACCTTTACAGCAATGACGAAGTGCCCCACAAATTGCAACTGCGAGTCCAGTTATGACATTTATCGTCATTAGTCCGCTATCCAATAAAATAAAATGCGGACGCGGCAGTCTCAGTATCTTTTACGACTTACTCCCTCTTTCATCCAACTCTGACAACTGATAACTGACCACTTTTTTACAAAGAGAAAAAGAAAAAAATATCTCCTTTCTTTCTTTCCCCCTTATAATCCCCCTATCTTACTATCCTCTTAAAAAAAGAAAAAGAGAAAGTGCAACAGAAAATCAATTAAAAATTACGAATTAATAATTAATAATCAAGTAGTTATAGTTGTTTTTATCCGTAATTTTTCATTCGTAATTTTTAATTGAAATGTTCCGCCGGAACTTTCTGGTTTCCAGCAGGAACAAACCGGCAAAAAACCTATAGGTTAACCATTAGGTTATGGGTAGGTTATTTTTAGTTAAAAATCATGAGTTATAAGTTATGAATTTGAAATACTTTTTTACTATAAATTAATTAGCCCCAAAAGTCGGTTCACGTTTTGTAAACTATTTGAATTAAATTCGTATATTTGCAAATGTATTATGAGAATAATTGCAAAAAGTACCCTTAGAGAATTTTGGGAAAAGCATAGTGATGCGGAGATTCCCTTGAAGACCTGGCACAAGATAGTCGAGAAAGAAGAGTGGAGAAATATGCATGACATAAAGAAAATATTCGGCAATGCGAGCATAGTAGGTGAAAACAGAGTGGTATTTAACATAAAAGGGAATGATTACAGGTTAGTGGTGTATATCATATTCAAAGTTCATAAGGTATTTATCAGGTTTATAGGTACACATAAACAATATGACAAAATAGATGTTAAAACAATTTAAAACAGCATGAAATGAAAAATATAAAACCCATACATACAGAAAAAGATTATAGGACGGCGCTTAAAAGAATAGATGAGTTGATTGCGGAAGACCCGAAAGAGGGCACAGCTTCATTTGACGAACTTGATATAATATCTACGCTGGTTGAAGCTTATGAGAATGAACACTATCCCATTGAAGCGCCCAATGCTGTGGAAGCCATAAAATATATTATGACTGAAAAGGGTATGAGCCAGAAAGACCTGGTAAGATATTTTGGTGGAAACAAGGGCCTGGTATCAGCAGTTCTGTCAGGGAAACGCGAACTCTCCAAACGTATTATAAAATCACTGCACGATGGCTTGGGTATTCCTTACGAAATACTTATGGCATAAACTACTGTTAAGTTAGATATAATATGACGTTATTTTTCTCAATTTGAAGGATTTTATCTTTGTGAACTTTGTGTGTATTTACTTTGTGAGCTTTGTGGTAAAAAAAATACAGAAACCACAAAGGACGCAAAGGTTTCACAAAGAACACAAAGTTTAAACGCTGTAATCCAATCCCTCTATCTCAATTTATTACGCCGTAATAATATTTACTTAACACTACTTAGTTATGAATTAAAACCTATAACCAACATCAAGGCTTACCCTGCCATATTGGGTATTAGTCCAACTAATTCTTTGATTCATGTTACTTCCAATGCCATCTCCAACAAGGATTTCAAGCACAATTCTTTTGCATACATATTTTTTGAACCCCAAGTCCAATCCAATTGCAAAGCCATCCTGGTGAATATCAGTTACTGATGGGGGGAAAGGGAAAATATTAGGGCCGGAATTAGGAGGAGCAGGGTTAAGAATTGAATGTACAAGTATTACTTCTGTTTGTACACCGGCATAAAAACCCGAATGTTCCCCGGCACTACTAAAATAATATATGAATTCGGGTATTAATTGGGATTCGTAAATTGTATATGTATATTGGCCAAAAGAAGCATCAGCATCATTTGTGAAAAGATATTGATAAGTTAACTCAATACTTGTATGCATTCCTATTTCTTTTTCTAAGGAAAACCCTAATTCTGTTGTTTTTGCATATAAACCTGCAATTGGAGATAGTATATCTATTTTGGGAAGCAATCCCAATAACTCTTTATTACTATCGCTTTGGGCAAGACATTGAATTGAGCAAAATAAAAAGACAAAACAACTTTTCAGTTTCATCATTGCTTATTTTTAAAACCTATACCCGACATCAAGGTTTGCTCTTAGGTATTGAGCAGGAAATGGCGCATTATAAAATAAGTTCGTTACGCCATCTCCGAATAGTAAATCAAGGGCAATTTTTTTACAAATATATTTTTTGAATCCTATGTCCAATCCATACGCGACTTGTGTTTCATGCTGATGGAAATAATATGAAAATGGTCCTGTTTCGGAATAAATCTGGTCAGTATAAACCCATTCAGGGGATGCGCCGATATAAACACCTTCGTGTCTTTTAGCCTTACCTAAATAATATCTGATTTCTGGTATTACCTGCGTTTCGTAAAATGTATTATGTGCACCACCATCTATGCTTGGCGGATTAGTTATTGAAGCAAAATATGAATATGTTAATTGTACACCTCCATGTCCTCCGATTTCTTTTTCTACAGAACAACCTAAATCAGTTGTCTTTGTGAATAAGCCAGCAATTGGAGATAGTATATCTATTTTGGGAACCAATCCCAATTGCCTTTTAGTACTGTCGCTTTGGGCAAGACATTGAATTGAGCATAATAAAAAGATAAAACAACTTTTCAGTTTCATCATTTTGCAAATAATTCCTATCAAAGATAAGAAATCCGTATTAAAATGGAAAATAAGATAATTCGTGTCATCCGTGGCTAATAAATGTCTCACACAATATTCCAAACACTGCCTGCGTTATACATAAAAACACATCGCGAATGAAACAAGGTGACCTAACTTTTAAATCAACCAACCATGGGTCACAAAACAACAGGAGACTGGGACGATGTAACCAGTTTCGGCCGCAACGAAATAGTGTTTGAAGGCAGGAACAAAGCTTATGGCGCCTTCTATGTACGGCAACGCTACAATTTCGCTCTCTTCCTTGGTTTTCTTCTCAGCATGTCCATCCTTGTGGTCGGCAGCAGCGCACCCATGCTGGTAGAAAAGTTCTGTAAGAACACAGTGCCATTTGTTAACCCGGCTCCGGTAGATTCAATCACCATTACCATAATTGACCTTAAACCACCCAAACCACGTCCCAGGGTTGACCCGCCAAAACGGCTCACGAATACCAAACAGCCCCAAACACGGAACACTCCGCCGGTGGTAGTCCTTGACCCGGAGCACAAGGACAGCGAGAAAACTCAAAAGCAGTTAAACAACTCCAATACCGGAACAACCGATATACCGGGCGACCAGAACGCAGAGCCGCCTCTTCCGCCGGTTGACCCCGGCCCTCCCACTCCGCCAGCGCCACCTGCACCTTTATTATATGCGCCTGTAATGCCACAGTTCCCCGGCGACCTCACTAATTACATAAGCAATAATGTTGATTACCCTGCCGCCATGCGCGACCTCGGAGTACAGGGAACGGTCTGGGCTACTTTTGTGGTTGAGACCGATGGCACTATAAGCGAAATAAAAATACTCAAAGGTGTGCCTGGCGGTGAACAGTTAAATTCTTCCACCATAGACGTTCTTGCTAAAATGCCCAAGTGGTCGCCGGGTTTGCAAAATGGCCATCCTGTAAGGGTAAGATTGAATTTGCCGGTAAAGTTCATTTTAAAATAACAACGTAGTTCAGGAGCGCCAGCTCCTTCGCAGGCAGATGCCGTCCCGCAGTAATGCGGGAGTCCGGGGGATAGGAAAGAGGTTATTCTATCCCCCTTTTTTTATTTATTTAAGGATTAACGTCATTGCGAGGTACGAAGCAATCTCAGCATTAAAGGATACTATAACTTACATGTATTTGGCACAGTACTTTGCATCTATGTGTCATTACTTCGTTATCACCTCACGTGCCTTTACTTTGTGCATAAATTGCTACTTTAGCATTATGAAAAAAATCATATCGCTTTTCTTTATATACATTATTAGTTTTCTATAAATGTTAATCAGATAGTAATACGAGAAACCGGAATCATAATCAATGCAACGGCACGTGAGGTGATATGGTAATAATCAGGGACTGACACATAGATGCAGAGTACTGTGCCAGATACCACCAAAACCCTTTCTCTGCCCGAATCTCGACCTCAATCTGATTCCCGGCCTAAAAAATATTTCCACTTATTTCAACTATATATAAAATATGTTTCATATATTTGCAAAACATATTTCATAATAACATGACCGACACAGTATCAAAATTAGGATTTCTTGCAGGCGCGACGCGGTTCAGGCGGATTGGCGAAAAGCTGCAGACCGAGGGCGATAAAATGTACAGCGACCGCGGAATTGAGTTTAAAGCAAGCTGGTTTGCCACCTATTATACCCTGTTGCAGGCGGAGGGGCCTCAAACCATGCAGGATATTTCGGCAGCTATCGGGTTTACCCATATCACCGTAAAAAACATTGTGCGCGAATTGGAGGAACATGGCCTGGTGAAAATCACTGCCAACCCGGGTGATGCAAGGTCGAAGCATGTTATACTTACAGCGAAAGGAAAGAACCTTTATGCAAAACTTGAACCTGTCTGGCAATCGGTATCGAAAGCGCTGGAGCAATTGCTCACTTCGGGCCACCCCGATGTTATAAACATCTTGAGCCGCATTGAACAGGAAATAGAAGAGAAAGCATTGCCTGAAAGAATCAGGGACGTGGCCGGTTATAACCCTGTAACGGTGGTAGATTTCAGGCCGTCGCTAAAAAAGCAGTTTTTTGAACTGGCGGGCATCTGGTTATTGAAAATGCTTGGAGGCAAGCTCGAAAAAGAAGATGAATTTGCCTTGCGGAACCCCGAAAAAGCATATTTAGAGAAGGGAGGGTTTGTTTTCTTTGCCATATATAAAAACAATGTTGCGGGCTGCATAGCATTAAAGCGGCTCAGTGAAAATTCATTCGAATTCTGCAAACTCTACATTGACCCCGAAGTGCGGAAGCTGGGCATTGCCACCAGACTGGTAGAGCGCTGCATAACACGCTGCAAGGAAAACAATGCGGCTGAATTATGGCTGCAGACTACCAATGAATTAAAGGAAGCCCATCGCCTCTATTACAAGCTGGGCTTTGAAGACAAAAAACCGCCCAAAGAAATGGACGTGCTGAAACGCACCCAAAAAATTATGTATGTAAACTTAAGAATGATTTGATAATTTGATGATGTGCCAATTTGATGATGTTCAAAGTCATTTTTTATTATTACCAAATTATCAAATCGGTTCCCGATATTCTCAAATCACCAAATTAAAAACCTATGAACACAACAATGGAAAAAACCGAAGTACAAATTGTCAATTACCTGCCCGAACACCAGGCAAGGTTTAAAGAAATCAACGAGCAATGGATAACCCGCGCTTATGTAATGGAAGAGGAAGACAGAAAAACGGTTGACAATCCTTATGATTACATATTGAAGAACGGGGGTAAAATTTTTATTGCCCTCCACAATGGGTATCCTGTCGGCACCTGCGCCTACCTTAACCTGGGCGAAGGCGTTTATGAAATGATAAAAATGGCGGTGGATGAAAAGTACAGGGGATTGAAGATTGGACGGATGCTCGGGGTAGAAACCGTTCAAAAGATGAAAGAATGCGGAGCAAAAAAACTCATACTGTTCTCCAATACCAAAGGCTCAGCGACTGCCATTAAAATGTATTATAAACTGGGGTTTCAGAAAGTTCCGCTGGGGCAAACGGAATTTTTGAGGGCTGATATAAAAATGGAAATGAACTTTTGAATTACAACGGAACAGATATGTATAAAAGCGGGTAACCGCAAAGAGTGCGAAGATTTACGCAAAGTTCGCAAAGCATATTTGCGTTCTTTGCGGGCTGTTTTCTTAGCGTTCTTTGCGGTTACTGCATTTGATTCATAAATATTATTTCCTATCAATCCGTCATCCTTTGTATAACAATTCAAAATCAGTATTCTATTATTTTTAAGTTTGTACCTGCAAATAATTTAATCCTCTGAAAAATATGAATATAGTAACAAGCTTAAACAGTGCCCCTCATTATACATGGGGACAAAAATGCTGTAGCTGGATTTTGGTAGAAACGACAGGCCTTTCGGTGAAACAGGAAGTAATGCCCGCGGGCTCGAAAGAGGTATTGCATTACCATGTAAAGGTGCAGCAGTTCT
This sequence comes from Bacteroidia bacterium, assembly GCA_052325425.1. GTDB lineage: Bacteria > Bacteroidota > Bacteroidia > JABEUT01 > JABEUT01 > JABEUT01. Next base: position 6,301 of record JBKQUY010000082.1, read on the forward strand.
TTTATATACTGAAGGGCATAGCCACCTTTTATTGCGGCGATGAGAAAGATACCATAGGCCCTCATACCGGTATTTTAATAGCTCCCGGAACCAGACATTACATTGCCAACGAAACAGAACATGAACTGGAGTTTTTGGTTATATCGCAGCCCAATGTGGGAAACGACAGAGTTAATTGTTAATTAGGAATTAGGAATTAATAATTAGTAATTGAAAACAAGAATTTGATAATTTGGTGATTTGATAATGAAAATAAAAAGACAATTCCACTATTCGTAATTTTTAACGGCGTAATTTACACTCATGAGTTCCAAAATAAATAATAGATATACGAATAATTCGTAATTATAAACTATGAAAATAGTAAATAGTACCGAACAGGATACTGATACTATATTCGGGCTTTACCGCCTTGCGACAGAATACCAGCGTGCCAATGGGTATAACCTGTGGAAGGAATTCGACCCGGAACTTATTGCCACTGAAATAAAAGAAAACCGCCACTGGAAAATTGTTATGTATGGACAAATTGCCTGCATATTTTCAGTTATTTACTCCGACCCTTTGCTTTGGGGCGAACAGGACAACGACTACTCTATTTACATACACCGCATTGCCACCAACCCTGAATTTAAAGGCAAGGGCATGATGCAATTAATTATTGACTGGGCCAAAAGCCAAGCCAAAGAAACAGGCCGCAAGTTTATACGCATGGATACCTGGGCCGATAACAAAAACCTTACCGGTTACTATGTAAAATGCGGCTTTAACATTGTCGGTTACCGCCAGCTCGATAAAGACGCTAAAGGCCTGCCTAAGCATTATTCTACCCTATCGCTGGTATTGTTTGAGATTGGGGTGTAGTTTTAATCTCCACCTTATCTCCTAATATTCAATCATTTCAATTATTATGTAATTTTTTATTTGTAATTTGGCATTTTATTTTCTATCGGCTGCAAATGAAAAAAATATTCATTTTACTTTTCACTTTTAACTTTTCACTTTTCGCTCTTCATTCTATTGCTCAAACCAATGTTGAGTTTACCAAAAAGAATTTCCCCAATGACCTTGCGGGCTTAAAAAAGGCCAAGGATTCGCTGAGAGAAGGCGATAAATATTATTCCATTAAGGCTGCCGAATGGCACATTCATGCAGTATCATATTACCTGGCCGCCAATAAATTCAACCCCAATAACGCCATGCTCAATTACAAAATCGGGGCATGTTACCTTTCACGTTTCTCTCCTTTTAAAACAATGGCCATCCCTTACCTGGAGGCTGCCTACAAGCTTAATCCCAATGTAGCAAAAGACATACATTATGTTTTGGGACAGGCTTACCATTTTGATATGCAATGGGACAAGGCCATACAGGAATACAATGCCTACCTGCTTACCCTTGACCAGAAAAAAAATGCGGCGCAAATTGCCGATACCAAAAAGAAAATTGATGAGTGCCATAACGGTATTGAGCTTGTTAAGCACCCTGCGCGGGTAATTATTGACAATATGGGGCCGAGCATAAATACCCAATACCCCGAACATGGCCCAATTATTACCGCCAATGAATCGGAAATGATTTTTACATCGAGGCGCCCTGCGCAGGGAGTAAAGATTGCCGATGACGGGCTTCCTTACGAAAACCTCTATATTTCTCTTTTCAGGAATGGAAACTGGTTGCCTGCCACCAACATGGGTGAACCCATTAACCTCAATACTGACCATGAGGCTACCGCTGGCTTATCGCCCGACGGGCAGATATTATATATTTATGAAGACTATCACAACGGGGATATTTATCAATCGGTCTTAGAAGGCGGCGAGTGGACCAAGCCCCAGAAAATGGGCGGGAAAATAAACTCAAGGTACCGCGAAACATCTTTAAGCCTTGCGGCCGATAATAAAACACTTTACCTGGTGAGCAACCGTCCGGGTGGTTATGGAGGCCAGGATATTTACAAAGTGGTTCTCAGCGACAAAGCCAAATGGGGCGAACCGGTAAATCTTGGACCTACCATTAATACACAATATGATGAAGAGGGAGCTGATATACAGGCCGATGGCAAAACACTTTATTTCAGTTCCAAGGGGCACAATACTATGGGCGGTTACGATATTTTCAAATCAACTTACGACAGCGGCAAGTGGTCGGAACCGGAAAACTTGGGCTATCCCGTAAATACTCCTGATGATGATGTATTTTTCACTATTTCCGCGAACGGGAAACATGGTTACTATGCCTCCATCAGGAAGGACGGCTATGGTGAAACGGACATTTACAAAATAACATTCCTGGGCGAGGAAAAACCTATGGCTTTAAGCACGGAAGAAACCCTGCTTGCAGGTAATGTGAGCGGTACTGATGTTATCCTTCCTCCGGCAAAAAATAATTTTGGCGGTAAGCTGATATGGGGCGACGGTTCAGCCAAGCCGCTTGCCAATGTAATTATTGCTCTTATTGATACTACAGGAAAGGTAGTTGATTCGGTTGAAACCAATGAATTCGGGTCTTTCCTGTTTTACAATGTAGTTTCTGACCAGCAATATGATTTCAAGCTTTTCCTCACACCTTCAAATATGCCTCCATGCCCTAAACTGTATGTTACCGACAGGCAAGGTAATATCATCAAGGAAATATTACTTACGGTAGCCGGGGCTTATGAGTTTAAGCTGCTTGCATCGGATAGCTTAAATATAAAACGAATGGGAGTTGATGACCCGCAATTACGTTACCGCATGAGAGCCGGATTGGTAGACGGAGATAACAAAGCTATCAGTTCAGTTAAAGTAAAAATGCACGACAATACCGGGAAAGTGGTGCTTTCCACCGTTACTGATTCATCGGGGATATTTACGTTTAATGACCTGCCCATGGACAGAACCTATATGGTTGAAATAGATACAACCGATTCAAAATTGTCGGGACTGCACAAAGTTTTCCTTACCGACGGACATGGACATATTATACGAGAATTGAAATTTGGTAAAGACTACCGGTTTAACGTCTTACCAGCCGATTACAGGAAAATGGGCACCATTGACGCTTATGACCCCTGGCTTGCGGCGCTTAATTTAAAAAACAGCAAGAAAGAGAATAAGTTGAGCATTATAGAAAATATTTATTTCGATTACCAGAAGTGGGACATTCTGCCTGCCGCAGCCACTACGCTGAGTAAAGTGGTGCAGGTTATGAATGCTGACCCTACCCTTAGAATTGAACTCGATGCCTACACCGACTCCCGGGGAAATGACCAGTTTAACTTGCAGCTATCACAAAAACGCGCCGATGCTGCCGTAGCTTATATGGTACAGCATGGCATAAGTAAAACCCGTGTTTCAGGCAAAGGCTTTGGCAAAGCCCACCCGCTTAATAAATGCGGAGACCCGAATGTGCATTGCACCGAAGAAGAATATGCAGTTAACCGCCGCATTGAATTTAAGATTACCAGAACTACAAAATAATTCCAGTACATATATTTAATTCAGAGTTATAAAATGCAATTGCAAATTATACAGCAAAAAATATATGAAATACGGGGTCATAAGGTAATGATGGATTTTGACCTTGCTGAACTTTATGAAGTAGAAACAAGAGTTCTGAATCAAGCGGTAAATCGTAATATAGAACGTTTCCCCGGGAGATTTATGTTCCAGTTATCGCAAAAGGAATGGTTGTTTTTGAAATCACAAATTGTGACATCAAAAACTGAAAAACGTGGTGGAACCCAGAAATTACCCAAAGCTTTTACTGAACATGGAGTAACAATGCTGGCCAGTGTATTGCGCAGCAAAAAGGCAATTAAAATGAATATTGCAATAGTAGAAGCTTTTATTGCGTTGAAGGAATTTGCTCTGACCTATAAAGAATTAGCAGAGAAAATTACAAAATCAGAACGTAAGAACGACAAACAATTTAAGGACGTATATGAAGCATTACATTACCTGCTTCAAAAAGACAAACAGGAAACGGAACAAAAAGAACGTAAACGAATAGGATATAAACTATAATTCTGAGTTTAAAATTTCTAAGGCTGCAAACACTAAAAAGTATAGTTATTTTATCTCTGAATCATCAGCCGCCGCAATTCTGCGGGACTAAAATTCAGGTTGGCTTTTCTTGCTTTTTATTTCTGAATTATTAGCTTCCCTGAACTAATCGCTACTCCATTACGATTAAGAATTCTGTATAGATAAACCCCACTTTCTTCATTACTCATAACAATTTGATTTATACCACTATTAAGTACACCTGAATAAACTTTTTCTCCAAGCATATTATAAACCTCAACTGATGACTGACCACTGACTACTGAAGACTCAATAAAAAACTTCCCATTGTTCGGATTTGGATATACTGACCACTGACAACTGCTCACTGACAACTGTTCTATTCCTGTCGGAATTGATGAACCCATCTCCAGGCCATTTCCAAAACTGTTAATCCACACATCGGTCTTAATATATGGATTAAAAAATACCCTGTTAGGTTGCTCAAAAGGATAAGAACTTACCTGTGTAAAAACAGGATTGGTTGCTTCAATATTTGTTGTATAAAAAAGGCCTCCGGCTTCAGTTGTCAGGTATGCCGCGCCTTTGTTATTCGGGTCGAAGGAAACAGAATAGCAACTGCTTGTATCGCCGACATTATTCATAGAGGCGTTAACAATTTTAGTCCAGCTTGTGCCCCTGTTAATAGTGCGGTATAGGCCGCCCTGGTTGTTGGCGCCGCCTCCCCATCCGCTGAACACACAAACATACCATGTATCCTGTGTGGCATCATTCGGGTCAACGGTAAGGTCCATTGTCCAATATTTCATTCCGGGGTCGCTTACATCTGTCCAGGTGCTGCCCTGGTCCTTGCTCATAAATACACCTGAGCTGTCAGAAAATTTACCGGCCGCATTAATTCTGCCTGAAAAAGTGGCAACTACTGTTCCGTCATTCAGCACATGAATATTAAACGGATGCCCCTGTGTGCGTGAGGGATTGTTGCAATGTGTCCAGGTAGAGGATGCATTGAGGTTAATATTATCTGAAACCCAGATACCGCCCTGGCTTCCGCTACCTGCATGGTTTATAACGCTTGCATACATGCGCGTCGAGTTGGTGGGGTCAAGAGCAAGCCAGATAACAGGTTTACCAAAGTTATACATGGCATTAAATGTTTTGCCTGTATCTGTGGAATACATTACTTCACCATCTCCGGCATCAATAATATTATCGGTTAAACGGTCGCTCATATACATATCATGTATGCTCGAAGTTGCAGCGTAAATAACTTTGTTGGCAGGGTTCTCCTGGAACTTATAAGTGGTATTATAGTTGTACAGGCCGCTGCAATCAAATCCCCAGCTATTGCCTCCATCATTGCTGCGGGTAGCGGTAATATCGGTATAGCCTGAGAGTACATGCAATGAATCGAACCACATCAAATCCCAGCATGAAGTCATTTCAATACCATTACTCTTGTAATAGCGCCCTGTGGGCGTAGGCGCATTGGCGGGGTTAAGTTCAGAAGGAGGCACATATAAAGCCTGCCATGTTTTACCTCCGTCGGTAGTTTGATGAATAAACCCTTCATCCGTTTCTACCACAATATTGCTGTCTGTCCTGCAAACATTCAATCCAAAAACATAGCCAGGCCAGTACCAGCTAAGGTCGCCGCCTGAACCGCAATAACCGGTCTGTATATTTTGGTTATTGGTGGTATTAAACACGTAGTTCCACTTTGCTCCCGCATCGCCTGTTTTAAGCACGATTGGTATGCCGCTCCCGCTTTCTCCGCCGAGGTAGGCTTCGTTAACATTATTTGCCGCCATGCTTACAAAAAATGGCCAGTCGCCCGAATTGATACCGGTAGTCTTTTGAACCCACGAACCGGGGTAAGTCATGGAATAAACACTGGCATAAGAACTGGCATTTTCACCGTTTGTACCGACATATACATTTCCGGAAGTTTGCGTTACGCAAAAGAAGCGTGTGGTAGAGCCAACTTTAGCGCCCGCGAAAGATAAAAAATCCTGGCTGGTTACTCCATTGGTTGCCGGGGCGCTCCATGAGGCGCCGCCATTGATTGAAATAATTAAGCCTTTGTTGGTGCAGATAAAAATGGTATCTCCATCGAAAAAAGTACCTGCAACATAAGCGCCATTGCCGGAATTGTCAGTATAAAAAGCCGCGCCAAATGTTGTGCCGCCATCATTTGAGAGGTAAAGGTCAGCGTAATCTGATACAATTACCTGGTTATAGTTCTGGGGGTTGGCAATAACGTACCATGAGCCATTTCCGCTGGTAGGGTCGGTAATGGGGTTCCATGTTACCCCGGCATCGGTTGATTTAACAGGCACCAGCGCTTCTTCAACCTGGTTTTCGCTCTGGCAATAGCGTATATTGTTGTTATTGGTAAACTGCACCATTGCAAACTGGCCGCCTGTAAGCTGGTTAAAATTTATAACATTCCAGGATGCGCCGGCATTGGTAGAATGGTAAACATCAGTCATATCGGTGCTTGAATAAATCTCGCTTGGGTTCGCAGGGTTAATGCTGGGACTGTATTGCGCCCCTCCACCGCCTATGCCATGCGCAACAAAGTTTGCAGGCTGAGCGAAAACATAAGTTGTAAGGAGTAAGGTGTAAGTAGTAAGTAATGATTTTTTCATGGAAGATGAATTTGATACTAACAAACATAAGAAAAAATAATGGTAAATTACGAATACTTACTATTGTATTAATTTACAATTCATCATTTACAATTCACAATTTATGTAGTATCTTTGTAATAAATACAATTATTATGAAAATATTACTGTTTGCAATCAGCATATTTGTAACCACTGCGTCCTTCACACCGTTCACCATTTATCATTCACCATTTACCGTTATTCGCAGCCTGCCTGCCCAGTTTGTGTATATTGACGAAGACCCCAAGGAAACATTTTACCATTCCAAGAGCGACTGCAAGGACATTAAAAAGGGCCATAAAGTTAAACAGGTTACCCTCGATGATGCTATTAACAAGTATCACCTTAAGCCCTGCCCTGATTGTGTGAAACCTGCAAAGAAGTAATGCTTCTGCCATAAAACGAATTGGTAGAAGCCAGTATTTTATAAAAATTGAAACTGGGAACTCGGTGCAGGTAGCCAAGTTTATTAAGGAGTAAGTAACATATCACTACTTCTCCCCTACAATATGTCGCAATTTATCGAGGTAATCATCGGCCTGGTTACATCGGTCATCTGAAAAAGGGACTTTTATATTTTTGGCTTCAGCAGTAAAATATTTATTGGTGGTGCAAAAAATGCCTTTTCTGTCAAGGTTCACTCCTTGCTGAAACAGTTTTTTTACCTGTTGCAACTCCTCATCCGGCAGCTTGCCCGATTTTGCCTCATTGGTTTTACCCTGAACGTAAGTGGACTGGAATTTATACATGCCTTTGCCTTTTACAATTAACAGATTGTACTTCCCGCCGCCAAAGCACATATTAATATCAACGTTTATGTTAACAGTATCTGCGGCAAATACTTTATCCAGGTCAAGCATTTCTTTTTTAACAGAATCGGGGCTGGCTTTATAGTTGCGCTGGGCAATAAGTGAAAAATGAAAAGCGAAAAGTGAAAAGCACAAGACAATTTTCAGGTATCCTTTATAAGTCATCTTATATGGTTTTATTAAATAACATAAAGAAACAGTTATTATTGCCCGGCATAATTTCTTAACAAGTTCTAACCGATTAACTAACCTGACAAAAGTTGCATTTGTGACTTGAATCCGCTTTGCCCTTACCCTTACCTCATCCCTTGAGGGAGAGGCATTACTTTTACCCTTGTGGCACTTAGTTGCTCCATCGTCTTTTTTTGTCTGTCTCCCATAAAGGCAAATGATAATAAAAAGGAAATACTTTTTACATAGATAAAAGCAATGTCTTTCCTGTTTTGGGAAAGATATAAGAAAAGGCAAAAGGGGGTTGTTGAAAACTTTTTAACTATTTATTTACTATATTATAAATAAAATGTTTATTTTTGCGTTATTAAATTAATATAACAATGCAGGCAGATGTAAACCCTGCCCCCTGCTAACCACTGATTACTGACCACTGACAACTAATTAAAACACAATGAAAGATTTAGAAACGCGTGTAAACGCCATTACTGAAAGCCTTGAAAAAGGCAAAAGCGGGCCTGTAATTGCAAGGGAGTTCAGCAGGCTATGGGGAGTATCGGAACGAACCCTGAGAAGCTATATTGCCATAGCAAAAGAACAAATGAATGAACGCGGCAAAGCTAAGCAGGCCATAATTGAAGAGATACGAAAAGACGCGATTGTAAAAGCCGCAAAAGAAGATTTTAGGTTATATTATTTATGGAACTCATGAGGCTTAGCGTTGGTGATTTGATGATGAAAAACTCTGTGAACTTCCGTGTCGATTTATTCTCTGTGCTCTCTGTGTTGAAAATAAAATCAAAACTGAGCCCCGACGAGAAGTTCGGGATTATCCCGCATTGCTACGGGATTGCATTTTTATTGTTGGAAGCAACGCACATTATTTGGGGAAGCAACCCCGATAGAAGAGGTCGGGATTGCGCTAATTTTAGGGGAAGCAAACTGCCACATCCGTCTAATTATTTTTTCGGGAACGACGGATTAATGACGATAAATGTCATAACTGATTCGCAGTTGCAATTTGTTGGTTTAAAAATTCGTGGCAACCCCGAAGGGCTCGTGAACTCCTTAAAAATTATTATTCTGTGAACAATTCGTGGCTAAAAAGTGGTATAAATGCATTGCAAAAGTATGCAAAAAGTATGCAATTTTATAGTATTGATTGTCAGGGATTTGCAAAAAACAACCCCCTCCAAACCTGCAATTTTTACCTATTTTTTGCAATTATGAAGCGGATTTTAAATAATTATAGCTTAATATTCATGAGCTCAACTAAAAGACAAATAATGACGCAGATAACATTGCGAAATTTTTTAGACATTCTCAATTTTCAATTCTTGACCTTAACCTCAACCTTACCCCTTACTCCCTACCCCTGATATATGAAAACTAAAAGCCCCGACTCCGTAAGGGAATCAGGGCTTAAAGCTTATAACCACTGTCATGAAAACGAAACAAACATAAAAGTAATATGGAAAACAAACAAACATTTTTATCATTTTTTTCTGAAAAGTTTTTAACTATACGACAAAGCCCTGCAAATGCACGTCAAACGAATGGTATAAACCTAATAATCATTTAAAGCCACCCAACCAACAAACAGTAACATGAAAAACAAACAAGCATTTTTATCATCCGGCCGTATTACGGGGTTTTTTACCCGGCTGCAAAGCCTTGCAAATACGCGTCAAACAAAGGGAGCGAGTATAAGTTACGCTTATGTGCAGGAAGGCGCCATATATAATATAGGCGATGACCCGCGTTCTTATATACGCGACGGCTACCGGAAAAACCCCAACGTATATGCCGTTATAGAAATGATTGCCCGCACGGCAGCCAAGGCGCATTATAAGCTTTTCGACATAACCAACCCTGCCAACAAGGTGGAAATTACCCAACACCCCTTACTCGATTTGCTGCACAGGCCAAACCCATACCAGGGCAGGGCTGAGTTTATTGAGAATGTTTTTGGCTATAAACTATTGACAGGCGAATGTTTTATACCCAAAATACGGGTGCAATTGGGTATGAACAAAGGCAGGGTAATACAGCTTATTACAGTGCCTCCCCAGTTTGTAAGCGTATCGCTCGATGAAAGCACAGGCTTGCCCAAATCATTTAACTATGTAAATGGCCGCTACAGCGAGCAGATTTTGCCCGGCGACCTTATCTTTACCAAATACTGGAACCCTGACGGAACTGTAAGGGGTGTGTCTCCCCTTGCTGCTGCCCGCAAAGTGATAACTCAAAGCAACGACGGCTACGAGGCAAGCATGAAACTGATTAAAAACCTTGGACCGACGGGAATATTATCAGTCAGCGGTGATAATGGCAGAGAATATGACCAAACCCAGTTAGACGCCTTGCAGAAGAAATATGAGGAGAAATACGGAGGCCTGGCAAACTATGGTAAAATACTTATGAGCGGCGGTAACATGAGCTGGATTACCACAGGGGCAAAAGCAGAGGACCTCGGACTGTGGGAAGGACAAAAGATGAATATGCGCGATATATGCAATGTATATGGCATAAGCAGCCAACTTCTGAACGACCCCGACAACAAGACCTATAACAACATGAACGAGGCCCGCAAGGCATTAATCACCAATTGCGTTTTGCCCGAACTGCACCTGTTTGTGGACAGCCTTAACCGCGACCTTGTCCCGGAATTTGAGAAAATTGATGGCCATCGTTACTGTCTTGAAATAGATAAGCAGCATTTCCAGGAAATACGCGAGGATGAGGAGAGCCGGGTAAACCTGCTTGCCCAGGCCTGGTGGATGACGCTGAACGAAAAGCGCAAAGCGTTAGGTTTAGGCGAAATAGATGTGCCCGAAGGCAACCAGATGTTTATACCGAATAACCTTGTGGGAGTGAAAAGTGAATAGTTAAAAGTTAAAAATGTCATGTTGAGCCTGTCGAAACATCTTCAGTTAAAACAAAGAATGAAAAATATAGTTTTGAATTAATTCAATTAGATTTGTAATAATTATGAAACTATGAATAACAAACTCGAAATACACCCCTTAGATAAGGTTAACGAAATAGCCAAAAATACCATTGTAGAACTGCTTGGCATAAAAATTACGGCAATAGGCGATGACTATGTAGAAGCCACCATGCCAGTAGATAAGCGCACACACCAAACCCACGGCCTGCTGCATGGAGGAGCATCGGTAGTGCTTGCCGAGACAATCGGTAGTGTGGGCGCGGCACTCTCCATTGACCGGACCAAATTCCGTTGCGTAGGAATAGAGATAAATGCCAATCATGTTAAAGGAGTAAGAAGCGGGCTTGTTACCGGCAGGGCAACCCCTGTGCACATAGGCCGTAACACCCATGTATGGAATATTGAAATAAGAAACGAAAGCGGTGAAATGGTTTGCATAAGCCGCCTGACAGTTGCTATAGTTCCGCTTTGATTAAAGGATCCTCAAAATAATAAGCACACTCAGGTAATACCAGGTAAATAAAATCCTCATACAATTCACCATCTTGGCAAAGGAGTATTTATGATTTCAGGAAAGACGATAAAACTTCCTTCGAAAATGAAATAGATAGAGCGGTCTCCTTATTTTTCGCAGCATTGCCTTAAAAAAGCGAACCGGGTGCGGAAGATGGCTCCTCCACGGTCCCGGTTCATACCCTTCCCACCACTCAAGGAAGGGCGTGCCTAAATATTTTTCAGATTGCAAATGTATTATATAATTCGTCCAACCACATCTTTTAAATAAAAAAATAGACAAGTAAAGTAAATATACGCCGAAAGCTTAATTTAAAGCGATTTAGCTATGTTTCCGGTTTGATAATTTGGTCATTCAATAGCATTTAAGACTTTATCATCAAATTATCAAAACATCAATTGGGTTACCTTCCCTGTTGTGCCGGTGGCGAATAGTACGAATTGGCATTTTCAAACGCTTCATATCTATATTTTATGGCCATAAGCAACTCGTAATCTGTTGCAGTTTTTATAAAGTAATCGCTAAAGTTAAGGTAGTCAATAAATGCGTCAAATTGGGTATCATCAAGGTTTATAATATCATTCTTTATATAGAGGTGGAAAAGGTCTTTCAGCACGTCCCTCTTTTGCTGCTCGTCTTCCAGTTGGGCTACCTTGCGCTTTGATTGTTCCATGCTGTTAAACCTCTCGAACAGATAATTAACAGGGCTTGAAAGCGTATTGGCATCCTGATATTTATCTGTATTTGGCACATCGCCCAGGCGGCTTTTGCTTTCATCAATCTGCCTCAGGCTTTTTACAGGATAAACTTTAACCTCGGCAAGGTTAAGGTGAAGGCTGTCTAATTTTACATTTATTATATACTGTCCTTTATTAGCCGAATCACGCACGCAAACTTTCTTTACCGCGAATCCGCTGGCGGTAAACAGTATGGTGTCGCTGCGCAACGCAGTAATATTATACAATCCGCCTGCGGATGCCAATGTGCCTTCAGAACTGCGTTCATTAACCACAACTACCTGGTAAAGATTATCATTACCATGATTATCTGTTATTTTACCACTGATGGTAACAGGTTGCCCGCTTTGTGCAACGCAACAATTAATAGCCAAAAGCCAAATGCCAAAAGCTGAAATGACTGAACCTAATGTTGTCTTCAATAATTAAATATTACAAATGCCAAAAATAAGGCATTAAAAGAAAGTTATATGTTAAAAAAGGATAAAATGATTGACCTTATCGAAGCTTAAACTCATTTTACCGATTGTTCATCAAATCTTCATCTTTTACTGTTTACCTTTGGCCATTATTTAATTCGAATTAACAATAAAAAATAACATTATCATGAAAACCTTACGCATAACACTATTTACAGCCATTGTGGCTGCTTTTTTTGCCGGTTGCGCCGGCCCGGAAGGACCGGAAGGCCCGCAAGGTCTGCAGGGGCAGCAAGGCCCGGCAGGAACTTCTGCAGTTACAGGCGCAAATGAATCAAGTACATGTGTTCCCGGTGACTGGAGCGCAGATACTGTAAGTTCCACTGTTTATCTTGTTGCCGGATTCAATGTTCCTATTATTACATATAGTGTGGTTGATTCCGGAGCCGGGGTAGTTATGGTTTACTTTCAAAGCTCTTCGGGCAGTTGGGCTCCTCTACCCTTCTCAGGCCCTGTAAGATCCACTTCCTCTGTAGTACAAACAACAACTTTTAGTTACGATTACAATACCGTATCGAATGTCGGGCAACTTCTTCTCCAGATACAAAATTCAAATAATACACTGCCTGCGGCACCTGCTACTTTTAACTTTAATGTTGTAGTTATTCCAACTTCTGTTATCAAGAAACATCCGGGCTTTAATTTTAACGATTACAACATGGTTAAGCAGCTTTTAAGCACTGCCAAAAACCAATAAAAAGTTATGAATTATGAGTTATTAATTATAAGTTTATTTGGCTGATAGCTGATGGTTTTGTTTTCAGTCATAACTCATAATTAATAACTCATAACTCTATTTAAGCTTCGTATAAGTTTCTAATATCCCGTCCCGTTCAAGGATAAGGACGCCGTCATCGATAGAGATTATTTTACTGCACATTTTTCCTTCTAATGCCCTGGTGTTCCGGTAATAGCGGTATGTCTCTTCAAGATACAAGATATTTCCCTTTACCGCGCGTGTAGTATCGCAACTCTTGTCGGTTACCCTATAACGCGACCTGCCCATACCCGATGTGCGCATCATTTTATGAGTCATGCTGTCATCACGAAAAACAAGCACCACATTGGTATCGGCATTCATGCGCCAGGCACCCTGTAACGCTATTTTAATGGAATCAGCCTTACTAACCTGGCCATTGGCATTAAGTGAAAAGGTAAAAGTTAAAAGTGATACAGAAATAAATTTGATGATTTGAGAATACGATGATTTGATAATGAACGGGTTATTCCTAAGTATTCGAGTCATAAATATTTTTTCTGCGTTCGCGATAGATTCCTAATTGATAATTACTAATTAATTTCAGTAAATCCTGTACCCCAGTGTAAAGCCAAGTTTCACATCAGGGTAGGTATTGACGTCTGTTTGGGTGTTTATATTGCTGAATGGTATCATTGGCCCGGGGCTTCCTATAGCGTTTACGTAATAGCCTACTTCCTGCAGGTATATAGTCTTGCTCCTCCACCCTAACCCTGCAAAAGCATCAAAAACAAAATGCTTTCTGCGGTACTGGTATCCGCCAACCACATCAAAACAAAGTATGTTTGCCGAAGCATTATATATATCAACCTGGTTACCATCGCCGGCGGTTACATTGGTAAGGTTGGTTCGTAGCGGGTTAATAACCTGGTCATCAATGCCCTGTGCAAACCCCTCCCCATCTTGCGCAACCGCAGTAATATTTCCATAATACCGGTAAAAACCCTGGCAGGACAAGTAGAATTTCCTGTGAGTGCCTAAATATCGCAATATACCTAACCTGATAGTATAACCTGCTCCATCAAAAGTATGAAAACCTGCATTGCCACTGTTATCTTCATTGTAGCCTCCACCAAGCAATACGGCAGTACTGTCATCCACATTATATTGCAGCATAAGCCCTTGTTCCATGAAAAACAGGCCGGGGTTGAGTTTTATTATAAGCTGGTGCTTCAGGGCAGTATCGGTATGATGGTAAATAGAATCATACCGCTGGTACCTGCTCAAATGCCTTAAACGTCCGCATCCTTCAATTGCTGATGTATCTGTCTGCCCGAAACATGAAATAAATGCCAGGCATAGTAAAACAGAGCCGGTAATATATCTGTTAGCGTATTTCATCACATCAAAAATACAGATAATTACATAAAGTATATGAAAACAATAAAGCCTTTAATATAGCACTGAACCTTTACCGCAGAGTGCGTGGAGGAAAACCCGCAGAGTTCCGCAGAGAAGCACTTATATATTTATTTTCTCTACGGTTCTCTGCGTCTTCTCTGTGCCCTCCGCGGTTATTTTTCATCTATTTAACCGCTTTTAATTATTTTCGCAGTTAAGTTATAAAGTTACATAAAGTAAAAAGCAGAAGGTCAATAAAACTTTATGAACTTTACAAGCTTTCAACTTTTTGAACTCAAAAAAGCATGCCCCCTCCAAAAAAGCCAGTTTCAGAAAAAAGGCCTATGCAAGCTGACAGCAGCAAGCCATCATCTAATTACCGCTTTTGGGTTCTTGGGGCAATATGTATTCTTACCTTTATTTGTTTCAGTAATTCCCTGCACAACCAGTTCAGTATATGGGACGATGATGTTTACGTAACCAACGACACTACCATCAGGGCGCTTAATGCCGCCAACCTGAAAACCATTTTTACCGAGGACATTACCAAAAACAACTACCACCCTTTTTGCATGCTGTCGCTGGCTTTAAACTACCAGTTCGCCAAGCTTTCGCCACCCACTTATTACCTTACCAATATATTAATACATCTTGCCAATATTGTCCTGGTATTCTTCTTTATAACCAAACTGTGCGAACGGCTTAAATTAAAAGATACTGATTCCTTCCTTATCGCTTCATTCGCGGCATTGTGGTTTGGCATACACCCCCTGCATGTCGAATCGGTCTCGTGGATAGCAGAGAGGAAAGATGTGCTTTATACATTCTTTTACTTATTGGGGTTATTGGCTTATATAAAACAGTGGTCAGTAGTCAGTGGTCAGTGGTCAGTGGTCAATCGTCAGCAATCAGTGGCAAACCCACCATTTACAATTCACCATTTACAATTCACAATTAAAAATAAATGGTACTGGTACACCTTCCTGCTTTTTGTCGCTTCGTGCCTGTCGAAACCTATGGCAGTGGTTTTCCCCTTATCGCTTATAGCGCTTGATTTTTTCTACGGGCGAATTGCCACAAAAAAAGATTTTGTGCCCATTTTAATTGAAAAGGCTCCGTTTTTTATTGCATCTATATTATTTGGGGCTTTTGCCGTATATACCCAACGAAGAGTCGGAGCCATTGCCGATTTCAACAAACTGACCATTATGGAACGTATTATGTACGCTTGCTACGGGTTCGATATGTATTTGTATAAACTTATTAACCCTACATTCCTTTCCACCTTCTACCCCTACCCTTACCGCTACATCAGCGGATACCTGCCATTTATTTATTATGCCGCCCCTTTTATTGCCATACTTATTGTTGCCCTGCCTGTTTATATAACCTATAAAAGAAACCGCACCTATTTCAGCGTGGTAGTATTCTCTTACGGCTTTTTTATTGTCAACGTAATTTTTGTGCTGCAATTCATCTCCTGCGGCGCAGCCATTATGGCCGACAGGTATTCTTATGTTTCCTCCATAGGCATACTTTTCGGGGCAGCATATTTTATAAACGAACTCATCAAACGTGTTCCCTCGCTGAAAATGGGCATTATTACCCTGCTGCTCATCCTCTCCTCATGCCTTTCGTATATCTGTTACCAGCGCACCAAGGTATGGCATGACTCTATAAGCCTGCTTACTGATGCCGTTTCAAAATATCCTTTCCGGGCCCTGCTATCGTACAAATGGCTGGGCAAGGCTTATTTAGAAAACGGCGATACCGACAAGGCGGTAGAAAACTATGGCATACTTGCCCAGCTTAATGCCGGCGATGCCAAGGTATATGATGAGCTTGGCAATATTTACCTGGGGCGCAGGGACTATAAAGACGCCATGACGCTTTACGAAAAATCGCTGCGCGAACAAGGCAATGTATATATAACCTACGTTGACCGCTCCCTCGCTTATGCCGCTGCGGGAGATTCGGCCAATGCCATCAGGGATTATGCACAGGCCTTGCGCCTGAGCCCTGAGGCTGAGAAACTATATTCCGACAGGAGTTTTAACATGGAGCAGAGCCAGAAATTCAAAGAGGCAATCAGCCAATACAGCGTATTGATTCTGCTTCATCCCAATAACCCTTACTACTATTTTTACCGGGGCGTTGCCAAATTCAGCATAAACCAAATGAACTCCTCCATCAGCGATTTTAAGGCTGCAGTTAAATTCAATTCCCCTCTTGTATCGCCTTCGGCGGCATTTAACCTTGCCATTGCCTGCGATTCGGTGGGCGATATACCGGGAGCCATTGAATATGGCAATATTGCCACCCAAATGGGCGCACCGCCCAAACCGGGATTTATGGAGAAGCTTAAAATGAAAGAAGAAAGGCTGAAAGGGAAAAGGTAATTACTTTAGTCAAAAGCCATATCGCAACACAGAAATTTATAAAGCGGTAGCTCACTTCGATATTATTACCTTTCATAGCTTATACTCCATAATCAACATGATGCCAGATGGGCGTATTTCCACTATATGTTCAAATAATTTACATAAAATGGACATAAATCTGGATAATCTCATAGTCTTTTGCCTTAAATGTGGTGGTCACTTCAAAAATGATACTCAAAGGTTGTTTAAAACTGTCAACTTAATATTTACTATAATTTAAATATTTTATTTATATTTGCATTGTCTGCCCCAACCAAACCTCTCCCCTCGAGGGGAAGGTTTATGGAAAGCATTTAATCTGAGGCAGGCAATATCGTTCTTTGAAATATATAACTATAATGATACCCATTAAAATTTGGCGGCGTGCATGAGTTGGAGAAGTCTGGGTTAATTAACAATTAGGAATTAGCAATTAGGAATTGCGAAGCAATCATGAGTACCGATAAAAAACAAATAATGACACGAATAATTAGTAATGAAAAACTCTGTGGACTTCCGTGTCGATTTAATCTCTGTGCTCTCTGTGTTGAAAATAAAATCAAAACTGAGACTTCCACATCCGTCTGATTATTTTTTCGGGAACGACGGATTCGCAGTTGCAATTTGTTGGTTTAAAAATTCGAGTAATTCGTGGCTAAAAAAACACAAAATCGCATTGCAAAAGTATGCAAAAAGTATGCAATTATAAAACATTGATAATGAATATTTTGCAAAAAACCACCCCCTCCAAACCTGCAATTTTTACCTGTTTTTTGCAATTTTGCAATGAAATTTTAGGCAGAGTTTTATATAGGGCTCAAACTAATCCGCCAAAATTCGTAAATTTGTATTATTGTTCTGATTATGAAGAGAATTTACGTCCTATACTCTATAGTCCTCCTTTTAGGGAATATTGTATTAGGCCAGGAGCTTAAGAAAATAGGCCCGTTTGAAGGAACAATACAGTTTATACAATACCTTGGCTCCGACACAAGCTATTACTCGTATGATATAAAGGACAACAACATCAGGATTCTGAATACAGATATTAAAACAAACAATGACGAAGGTATTTACCTGATAAACCTTACCACGAAAACAACTACGGCCATAAGCCCGGTACGCAGAATATACAAGGACGAACCCTCACCTGCCCCGGTTAAGCCAGATGGCCAGATAAAAGTAACCAAGACCAATAATGTAAAAACAATAAACGGTTACAAATGCACAGAATACATAGTTGAAAATGCCACTGATGGCATTAAAGTTACTTACTGGATTGCAAGCGGCAATTTTGATTTCTTCCTGCCTATGATGAATATACTTAACCGTAAGGATGTTTTCTCAGAATACTATATGCAGATTGAGAACACCAAGGGCATGTTTCCTATGGAAGCATACGAAACCGACTTATCAGACAATCCAAAGGGGTTTATGAAAGCTACACGAATTACCCCTAAAATAGTTGCCACCGGAATATTTGAAATACCGGCAGGCTATAATAAATTCCAGAAATAGTTGCCGGGTATTAAATTATTACTGTTTTTAAAGCGCCTCTGTCCGAGGCATTTTCCCAGGCGTTAATACCCAGCAATCTGTCGCGGACTTTGTCATAAACAACATCAACTTTAAGGTCGTTAAGCCTGTAGTAAAATGCCTTTTGTAAAGCATGGTCCTGTATAACGCCAATCAGCTTACCCTCACCAAATACAAGTTTACTTCTTTTTTCGAGTGGTAATTCATTAAATTCTTTTGTCAGCATGCTTTTTTAGTTAATAAATGACTCATAAGAAAATTGGTCCTGGCCGGTTTTTCTTTATTCTTTAATTGCCATCACCTCGTAACCGCCTTTGGTCATTTTGTTCATTATCTTACTTACCTCAACTTTCATTTTAAGAGGCAGGTTACCCACAAACGGCGGATGAAACCCCCATGTCAGTTTATCGGTGCCGGTTAAAGGCGACCAGAAGATATGGTCTTTTAACTTAAATTGTTTAAACAGGTTTGGGTTTTTGTTTTCAATTTCCTGTAGTCTCTCTTCAATTTGTTTGTCTGTCATAGTAATATGTATTAATCTGATGTCATTTATTGCCGCTTTTAGCTTTCCATTCCATTTTGGAATTTCATGATTTCTTTCATTCAATAACCAGGCAATAACTCTGATTTGAGTAAGTTACACATTTTAAATGGATAATCGCTGAATTATTTGACAAGAAGCATATTATAGCGATAAAGCATAATACAGCCTCCTGATTCTGATTGTAAATAAATTCTAAGGATTTAACTTAACCATTTAATTACCGCATTGCCTTCAATAACTATTTCGTTATTATGGTTATAGCAATTGGTGCTCAATTTATAAATTGATTTTTCAGTTATAATTTCAGTTATTTCAACCATGCAGGTAACTTCATCTTCCAAATAAACCGGCCTTTTAAAATTCATGGTTTGAGACAAATATATTGAACCATTGCCGGGTAGTTTATTGCCAAGTACAGCCGAAATCAAGCTTCCGACCAAAGAGCCATGCACAATTCTTTTCTTAAAAATAGTATTGGCGCTGTATTGCTCATCTAAATGAACCGGGTTTTTATCAGTGGAAAGTATTGCGAAGAGTTCAACCTCCTGGGCAGTAAATACTTTTTTTACAATTGCCTTGTCTCCAACATTATAAGCCATAAGTTTACTTAATTGGCAAGCAATATACAGTTAATTTCACAATGTGGGTATGATTCAAATCACCAATTCATAGCGCACCATTCAAGGAAATAATGATAAGCTATGTAAACCAGTGAAAGTGCTTGATTGAAAGCGTCTTGTATGTTTTTTATTTTAAACATCACTCAGCTTTATTTTTTTGCTTTTAAAGTAAATTCGGCCAGCATCTGGTTAAAAAGCTCCTCCTGGTTAGGGTCAACAAACTCCTCTTCATGCGGAAAATCAGCCTCATTATATTTGAAAATGTTCCATTCCCCGTTATTATACTCAAGAGCAGTGAGGTTTTCAATCCAATCGCCTGAATTCATATAAATAATAGAACCCTTATCAGTATGTATATCCCTGATTTCCGGCTGGTGAATATGGCCGCAAACCACATAATCATATCCATTTGATATACCAATATCGGCAGCGGTTTCTTCAAAGTTATTAATGTATTTAACGGCACTCTTCACACTGTCTTTAATTTTCTTTGACAATGAAATCTTGCCTCTGCCCATGCTTACGGATATAATATTTATAAACCGGTTAAGTAAAATAAGAAGGTCATAGCCTGCGCCACCTAATTTAGCCAGCCATTTGGAGTGTTGCATGGTAACATCGAACACATCTCCGTGAAATATCCATGCGCTTTTACCATTACTTAATTTGAGAACGGTCTTATTTTTAATTTTCATTTTACCTATTTTTAACCCGGCAAATTTTCTGAGCATCTCATCGTGATTGCCGGTGATATAGGTAACCTTCACGCCTTTTGCCATAAGGCTTATGATACGCTTAATAACCTTCATGTGCGACTGGGGCCAATAACGTTTGCTGAACTGCCATATATCTATAATATCGCCATTAAGAATAAGGCGCCCGGGTTCAATACTTTTAAGATATTTATGCAATTCTTCGGCGTGGCAGCCGTAGGTGCCCAAATGCACATCCGATATTACCACTACGTCTACTTTTCTTTTCTCAGTTCCACCCATAATGTTTAAGTTTTTCAGCTATCGTTTTGTGCACTCGTAAAACCTTACCACAAAATTAACCCGGGCAGCATCTCATAAAAAGTTCAGTTACAACCCGTTGTACACACCCTTTTCAACAAACAAAGGTATATGGCAATAACTTACAATGCAGCAAATTCAAGCCATTCAACTACATTATTAACAATTATTTCATGTTCATATATTGGCTTAACATTAAATTAAGCTTGCATTATGGTACCGGTAGCATTAAATAAAAACTCAACAACAAACAAATCAGCATAAATTAGAATCAATAAGGCATATCTTTGCTAAATGGGAACAATTAAATACCACAAATCCAGAGCTATTTACAGGTTATTGTTTTTACTTTTAATTCTTAACGCTTCAGCAGTTTCAGCGCAACAATCAAGATTATATACTATAAGGGTAAGGGTACAATACCTTGATACCACAGTTTATTGTGGTTGCCCGCAGGATGACAATACCCAGGATTATGGCACAGAGCAAGATTGCAATTCACTGGGACAGGTAATGATAAATATTTATCACGACAGCAGCCTTATACAAACATATTATACCGACCAAACCGGATATACCAACAATTTTAACCTGCCTTACAATAACTACAAATTAGTTTTTCATGCCCGTAATTACGATAGCGCAGCCATACGTTTAAATTTTACCGAACCTGATACAAAGAAACGCATTATGCCGCTTATGAACAACCAGGTACACTTTAAAAATGATGGCAATACTTACTTTATTTGTGTGGTGCTCAATTCCCGCGTTAAAAAACATGGAATTCGGATAGTACCGGTAAAGAACTGATGCATGCCTGTGATTATTTATCTCCAAAAACCTTCTTGATTACTTCCATTTTACCGGTCAGGCGCAGGTATGTTTTAAGCCAATTACTTTGGGCATAAATATCTACCCTGGGAACAGCCATTATATCATCGTTGGAAGGCTCATAAAACCGTTGCTCAACAATCAGGCCATATTTATACCCTGATGCTTTAGCCAGGTTTATTACCCTCTGATCTGCTATACCAAGAGGGTAAGCAATTGTTTCAGGAACCCTGCCGCATTTTTCTTTTATTCGCTCCGCTGAATGCAAAAGCTCGTACTTTATCTGTTCATCGTTTTCCATCAGCGGCAACAGGTGATGCGAATGGGTATGCGAGCCAATGGTAAACCCTGTCGAAGATAATTGTTTTACATCATCCCATGTCATCATAAGTTTTTCAGGCTTTGGCACATCGTTGAAGCTTTGCATAATACTATCAAGAACCATTTGTAACTCTCCGGCAGGAATTAATTTCAATTTACTTAATAATTGTTTGCCATAATCTTCCCTTTCTTCCCCGGAAGAAAATTTTTTATCAATCCCGCCTCCAAGGTATTTCGAATCTATTATCAGGCTAAGTTTCCTGGTATTTTTGAAGAAATTATAATAGAGGTGCGGCCATGTCGGCAGGTCCATATCAATGCACCCGGTAACTATATAAAAAGAAGCCGGGCATTTGTATTTATCAAGAATAGGTACCGCGTATTTTATATTATCTTTAAATCCATCATCAAAAGTTATGCAGGCAAGCTGCTTTGAACCTTTGGACACCTCTTTACCCTGCATGGCAAGGCACTCTTCAACGGTTTTCACCTCAAAATTCCGGGTAATATATTTCACACATTTTTCAAAAACAGATACATGTAAACCATGCGCCCAGTTCTCCCTGCTCTCGGATATTCTGTGAAATAAAAATACTTTTATTCTTTGTGGCATTCTTTTACTTTCAAAGCGTGAAGGTATAATAAAAATTTATGCAGGCGTATTTTAACCTTACAACATAGTATAACGCATTGAGAATCAAAAAAACATACTTCTCCCAAATATCCAGGGTAATATTATTTTCCTTCATTGTTTTGCAATGCATCCCTGGAGCCATCTGTATTTTTAGATGATGATGCATTTACAATCTTTTCCCATCCGCGTGTTCCTGCTGCCACACCCAATATTATAAGCATCGCATTCCACATTTCCGATGGTATTTGTATCGCTTGTAATCCTGCTTTGGCAAAATAAGGAAGCAGTATGTAATTATTTATTATAACTGCCGAAAAAGTAATGCCCACTATCGGCCTCCAGCTCCATTGCAGCCAATGTTCGCTTTTAGCTTCCGACTGCATAGTGTCATTAACAGCTTTTATTACCTCATTATCCTTATCGCGCATTTGCAATTCATAATTATAAAGGGCCTCTTGCGCTTTTTGTTTTTCTTCCGGTGTGGTTACTACACCTGTGTCTTCCAGTACATTCATTATGCCGCCGGTCAGGCCTTTATCGCCAAATATGGCTTTGCTTATTGCAGATACAGGGTTTAAGTTGCTTAGTATGCTCATGTTATTTTAAGGTTAAGATTGAGGTTGAGATTAGGTTGTTTTTTTTCTGTTCATTTTTGCCCTTTTTTGCCCTTTTTGAGGGGGTGGTATTTTGCAATTTATTGATTTATAGCGTTTTACATTTGCCCTGTTTTTGCCCTTTTGGGCAAAAATTTTATTGATTTTTCTATCTCTTTTTTCATATTTCCCTTGAAAGTTTACCGCAAAGAGCGCAAAGGTTTACGCAAGTCGCTTCCCATTCAAATAGAGCAATC
The DNA here is from genome assembly GCA_052325425.1 of Bacteroidia bacterium. GTDB lineage: Bacteria > Bacteroidota > Bacteroidia > JABEUT01 > JABEUT01 > JABEUT01. The sequence goes on from JBKQUY010000082.1 coordinate 29,507, forward strand.
CCGACCTCCTTTCATCGGGGTTGCTTCCCCAACAATTAGTGCAATCCCGAACTTCCTGTCGGGGCTCAGTTTTAATTTCATTTTTAACACAGAGAGCACAGAGAATAAATCAGCATAGAGGTTCACAGAGTTTTTCATTACTAATTATTCGTGTCATTATTTGTTTTTTATCGGTACTTATGATTGCTTCGCAATTCCTAATTATTAATTCTTAATTACTAATTACTAAAGATACGCCCGGGGCAAGGGGAAACCTGGTTACTATGGAAAACAACACCTGTTGAGTGGTTCCCTGCCCGGGGACATATCTTTTATTCGACTGCAAATATACATATATTATATTACATATAGTAAACATTTATGGAAATATTTATCAACAACCCGGAAGCTAATTTGATGATTTGGCAATTTGATAATTTGATAATTAATAATAAACTGTATTATGCAATATATAAAATTCAGTCACTATTGATGGGTAACAACTAATCATCAAATCGCCAAATTATCAAATCATCGAATTGTATTATATTTGGCGGCCTGCATTCTCCGAGAATGCAAAGGTTTATCTCCATTATTACCTTTCTGTTGTCTGTTGCTTACTGCCTGCAGGTAAAAGCACAGGCTGCCGATACTGCCATAGTGCCTGCATCCGTCAAAAATACTTTCCTTTCCATTTACCCGCATGCCACCAATATAAACTGGTCGCGCAGCTCTTCATTTTCGAATGATAACGTAAAATATGTGTACCGGGTAAAATTCAGGTTGGGCGATTATGTTATATGCGCCACTACAGATTCTGCCTGCGACAGGTTTGCCGAGTTCTCCCACGAGGCTTATGTGCCTGAAGAGGTTTGGACAAAATTAAATAAGATGTTACCGGGCGTTGAGATAACCGATTGCACAACCGGCAGTGATACAGTCAAAGTACCGGTAGCCGGCAAGGCACATTATTCTGTAATGTTCACTTATACTGCTGATTCTTCTAATTACGAAGGAAGCGTTATACTGGATTCATTATATAATGTGCTTGAAATATGGAAAGATATACCCCCAAAAAAACTTCCCGGCGCTATTACAAAGTATATAAAGCAGAACTTTAAAGATTATTCGCTTTCAGAAGAAGAGGGAAGCCTGTTGATAGATGAAAATGGCCATACATCCTATTTTATTTCGCTGGATATACCAAAAAACGGAGGCTCATACTGGCTATTTTTCGATAGTAAGGGTAATCTTACCAAAAAAGAGGCGCATAAGTGGAAAACCACCCGCCTGTAAGGCACTATTATAATATCTGCGCTTTCTGAAACCCAAAAAGATTTAATATTCATTGAATTAAATTTATATTTATCCTTTTAAAATCATCATTCTGTAAATGAAAAGGTGCCTCTTCTGTTTTTCACTTTTAGTTTTTCACTTTTCACTTGTTTCGCAGCAACACGTTATTGATTCACTGCGCCATGTTTTAAAAACCGATAAAGAAGATACCAACAAGGTAAACCATCTCAATGCGCTCGCTTATACTTTTTACACCGTTAACCCTGATACCACCATTTTGCTTGCACAGCAGGCAGCGAGTCTATCGAGAAACATTAACTGGACCAAAGGAGAAGCTAACGCCTATCGTCAGGCAGGAATTGGTTATTGGGCAAAAGGAGATTACCCCAAAGCATTGGACTATTATCTTAAGGCATTGAAAATGGCGGAAGAAATGGGGAATAAAGAATTACAGGCAAAAACACTCGGTAACATAGGACTTGTATACAGGAATGAAGGCGATTACCCTAAAGCATTGGACTATAACCTGAAGGCATTGAAAATGGCGGAAGAAATGGGAGATAAAAATTTTCAGGCAAAAAACCTCATCAACATCGGAGTTATCTATTATAACCAGGGAGATTGCCCCAAAGCATTGGACTATAATCTTAAGGCATTGAAAATGGCGGAAGAAATGAGAAATAAACAATTGCAGGCAATAGTTCTATGCGACATCGGAAATATCTATTATTACCAGGGTAATTACCTCAAGGCATTAGACTATTACCCGAAAGCATTGAAAATGGATGAGGAAATGGGAAGTAAAAGCGGAATGGCAGGAATCCTGGGCAACATCGGAGTTGTTTATGAAAACCAGGGCGATTATACCAAAGCATTAGATTATTGCCAGAAGGCATTGAAAATGGCCGAAGAAATGGGAGATAAAAGCGGAATGGCAAGAAACCTCGGCGATATTGGGCAACTATATTCCAAAACCGGGAAGTTTAAAGAGTCGGAAGAATATCTGAAAAAGGCTATTGCCCTCGATAGCAGCATTGGAGAACAGAAAACTTTAAAGGATGCAGAGGAATACATTTCCCACCTTTACGATACAACGGGCCACTACAAATTAGCCTTAACCTGGTACAAAAAGGCAATGGTATTGAAAGATACCCTGTTTAATATGGATAGAAACAAAGCCCTGACACGCAAAGAAATGACCTACCAGTTTGAGGAAAAAGAGGCATCTGAGAAAGCGGAACAGGATAAAAAGGATGCCCTGGCAGAAGCAGATAAGCGGAAACAGAAAATTATTATTTGGTCAATTGGCGGTGGTTTGTTACTGGTGCTCGTGTTCGCAGGATTTATTTTCCGCTCTTTACGCGTTACCCGCAAACAAAAGCACATCATTGAAATTAAAAACAAAGAAACCGAAGCTCAAAAAGCGCTAATAGAGCAACAAAAAGCATTGGTGGAAGAAAAGAATAAGGACATTACTGACAGCATTCACTATGCTTCACGCATACAACGAGCTCTTCTTACATCAGATGGTTATATAGGCAAATATTTGAAGGAATACTTTATTTTATTCAAGCCAAGAGATATAGTGAGCGGCGACTTTTACTGGGCATTCCAAGCCCCCCCTCCCCCCGAAGGGGGGATAGCAGCTAATAACGAGAACCCCCTTTCGGGGTGCAATTCGGGGGTCGGCTCATTTCATATTGCATGCTGCGATTGCACAGGGCATGGGGTGCCGGGGGCGTTCATGTCACTGCTCAATATATCTATGCTCAATGAAACAATAGTGGAAAAAAATATTACCCGGCCTGACCTGGTACTGAATGATGTAAGAGCAAATATTATAAAAGCACTGAACCCTGAAGGACTGGATACAGGAAGTAAAGATGGGATGGATTGCATACTTTGTTCGTTTAATTGGGCAAGCAATACAGTAAACTTTGCCTGTGCCAACAACTCACCCTGGCTAATACGCAATAATGAATGCATAGATTACAAAGCCGATAAAATGCCTGTAGGGATGCAAGGTGAAAAAAACATACCCTTCGCTCTGCAATCTGTTCCACTGCAAAAAGGTGATTTAATTTATATGTTTACCGACGGCTACGCCGATCAGTTTGGTGGCCCAAAAGGCAAAAAGTTTAAATACAAACAACTTCAGCAATTGATAATGGACAATTGTCAGTTGACAATGGATGAACAAAAACAGGTACTTGAACGCGCCATTGAAGACTGGAAAGGCAGCTTAGAACAGGTTGACGACATTTTAATAATAGGGATAAGAGTATAATTCCAAAGGAGGAAATCCCGACACTTTTTTATCGGGATTGACGACATATTAATAATAGGAATACGGATATAATTGAGAATTGAAAGTTGAAAATGGAGAATGTAGTTCATAAAGTTATAAAGTTTGTAAAGCATCTTTGCCGAACAGAAAAGTTCTTATTGACTTTAGGAACTTTTTACTTTATAAACTTTTCACTCTGTGTTGCTCAGCAACATATAATTGATTCACTAAATAATGTTTTGAAAACTGAAAAGGATGATACCAACAAAGTAAATACCCTGAACCTGCTAAGTGAAAAGCTTTGGAGAATAAGCAAATATGCCCCCTCTTTAACAAATGCCAATAGCGCCCGGGCCTTAGCTGAAAACCTGGGATATAAAATTGGGGTTTCCGGCGCACTAAAAAATTGCGGAATTATTTATTGGTACCAGGGCAATTATCCTCAGGCCCTTAATTGTTACTTCAAGGCATTACCCATAAATAAAGAAATAGGAAATAAAAAGGGTATTGCCTCAAACCTGGGCAATATTGGCATTATTTACGATGAACAGGGCAATTATGATAAAGCGATGGAAAATTATAACCAGGCCCTGAAACTTTATAAGGAACTTGACGATAGGAATGGTATTGCAGCGGTATACAATGTTATTGGAGTTATTTATAAAGAAGAGGGCAAATATCCCAAAGCGCTGGAATGTTATCAGATGGCCATTTCTATAGAAGAGAAAACGGGTGATAAATCGGGTATTGCCCGCGACCTGGCCAATATGGGGACAGTATATTCTGAACAGGGTAAAGAACAGGATGCCCTCGAATATTCATTCAAAGCCCTTGCCATCAACAGGGAAATGGGTAATAGTGCAGGTATCGCACTTGACCTTGGCAATATTGGAGACGGTTATCGTAAAATAAAAAAATTCGTACAGGCAAAAGCCTATTTAGATTCTGCCATAACTATTTCAAGGGAATTAGGAGAAATGGAATTAGAAAAAGATGATTACGGTTCTCTTGCGGCATTGGATAGCGCAACCGGCAATGACAAAAAAGCTTTTGAAGATTACAAAAAGTATATTGTTTACCGCGATAGCCTTATTAATGAAGCTAACACCAAGAAAACAGTTCAGGCGGAAATGAATTATGAGTTTGAGCAAAAACAAGCCGCTGAGAAAGCCGAACAGGATAAAAAAGATGCTATTGCCCAACAAGAACGCAATAAGCAAAAAGTAATCCGTAATACATTTATGGCAGGATTTGCCCTTATGATTGCACTTGCATTCTTTATATTCAGGGGATACAGACAGAAGCAGAAAGCCAATATTATTATAACAAATCAGAAAGAAGAAGTAGAGAAACAAAAAGCGCTGGTTGAGCATCAAAAAGCATTGGTGGATGAAAAAAACAAAGACATTACAGACAGCATACATTATGCATCGCGCATACAGCGTGCCCTGCTTACAACCGATAATTATATAGGGCAATATTTAAAGGAATATTTTATTCTTTTTAAGCCGCGTGACATTGTAAGCG
>JBKQUY010000083.1:0-5039 GCA_052325425.1 Bacteroidia bacterium
ACATCAGCAGGGGAAAGAATGGCCAGTTCTTTACACCCGAGCATGTTTGCGATGCCATGTCAGCCATGCTAATAAATAAGGGTGAACAGAACAAAACCATTTTAGACCCCTGCTGTGGTTCCGGCAGGATGTTATTGAGTGTGGCCAAAATTTCGCGGAATAACACCTTTTATGGCGCCGATATAGATTACAGGTGTGTAAAAATGACAGCAATAAACCTATGTCTCAATGCACTTCCTGGTGAAGTAGCATGGATGAATACACTAAGTATGGAACATTGGGGCGGTTATACTATCGGATATACAGACCCACGTTTGCATATTCCTATTATAACCAAGTTATCTGCCAACGAGGGACTTATTTATAACAGGGCACCAATACATGAAAAAGGCGTGCAAAATACGGAACAACCAAAGGGCACTATAGTCATTCAATCAAAACTTGACCTTTAATACAATTCTAATATGGGCGATAACAAATGCGAAGGATGTAAGAATGGATTGGAAGCCATGCACGCACATCATGATGAGCTAATGAAGAAGTACGGGTGGATGGTACACTTTGTTACCCCAGATGATGATTATCCATTCAATGTAAACATACACACCCACGGCTTCCCTGAAAAGTTCAAGCACCGGGACATACAGATTTGCTTACCAATAAGCCCTGATAACGCCCAGGGCATAATGAATAACATTGCCGGGTTGCTTAAGGAAGGGAAGGTGTTCAAAGCGAATAAAAAATATAAAGGAATTATAGAAAGATTCCCAGTTCTAATGCGCCCTGCTAAGGAGAATGGTAGGGAGGTTTTGCGCATGGTTTTTCCTGACAAGCATGGAAGTTTTAATACGGAATTCACTAAATCTCAAATGAAGGATATTTAATGGAAACACTTTACGTAAAATTTATCCCGTCACTTATATCTGACCACTGGTTGGCGGATTTGGGAGAATTGGAAGCAGAACTGAAAAAAATAATGCCTGATGTGAAAACAATCAGCTCGCGTGGCTTCAAGGAATACAAGCACTACAAAATACAGGATGTTTTCAGATGCAGTAATTCTGACCAACCTGTTGAAGCGGAGGGTGTAGTAGTAATAGAACTGAACGTAATACCAAAAAACCTATGACAAAGAAGATTGGCAAAGAACAGGATTTAAAGAAATTCGATGGGCGCAATGATGAACTCGACCCTCGTTACATTTTCAATATGACAGCCACTCAATTACTTATCGAAGCCTTAAAAGGAGACTTCGATATTACTTATTTAATTAAGAGGCAACTTGCAAATAGGGGCCTTGATAGAGAAGGCAAGTGGATTGGGTTCGATAAAGCGAAAGAATTGCACCAGGTTAAGTGAAAACGGAACCTCTGATAATATTATCGGAAGTTAAATGCCCTTTTGTAGCACATTATATAAGGTATACGCTGCTTGTATCGGCTACGGGTCTCTGTCACAAATCTCTATCTTGGGTTATTCCTAATAGCTTATTACCCCGTGTCGTACACCTACTTATTACTGTAATCCGATACTACTGCTGGGGCACACCGTTTAATATAGCTTCCTGATAGATATAACCCCACTGACTTTGCCTTCAATAATCCTACTTTCACGTTTTCCGCCTGATTCCACTTCAAGAATAAACAGGGGATGGTGTAAGGTTATGACAGAGGCCTTGAAAACATCACCTTCTTTAAGACGGCTATTTTTAGCGGTAAGTACTTTGAATGTTGATTTACCAATGTACTCAACCGTTATAATAATATTAGGCTTAAAGCTTAATTCAAATTTCTGACCGGGTTTAAGCTTAGGGATTTTTAGCTCGGATATTTCTTTTGGCGCCTGACTGCCTTCCGCATTAAATGACAAAAGCAATTCATCCCAGGAAGGATGCCCGATATAATTGGCCAGTATGTCGAGCGTATATGCACGGGGTTCTTTTTCGCCCTTGACAAATCCGAAGAGCCTCTTTAACGTGGAACTGCTGATCCTGCATTTGCAGTCAGTCTGTATTTTTTCAGCAAGGGTATCACAGTCGCGGGAGTAACGGATAAGTTGCCCGGCCTTCTGTTCGATTTTCTTTTTTATGATTTCGGATAGCATGGCGCCAAAAATATAATGCAAAACAGATGGTTTTACCGAATGAAAAAAATAACCGTTGTGAACGAAATGAACGATACGAATGAAGCGAACTCAAAAGAACTAAATGCTTCTTGGAAGTATCGCAAATAAAGGGGAATATTGGTTGATGAAATTTATTTGGTAAATGAATAGTTTAAACGTGTAACGAACCACAGGTAAATTATTTCCACTCGTTACCGTGGAATATATTTACTCAAAATATTAAGCGGATGGAAGTAAATACGGACGAAAACAAATTCAATGAAAGAGGTGAGAAAAAGACTTACTTTAAGGAGGTGTCATGTATAAATCTTTGTGAAGGCCTAAGTTATCTGAGTCTGCAATTTAAAAATAGCAAATTGGCTATGTTTTTTGAAAATTCCGATACAGATAATATTAAGGTATTTGAATATACTACTGATAGTGACTACTGTTGGAATAATACAGGAACTATTGATGCAATAAGCAAAGAAAAAGAATTTAAGCTATTAGAAAGCAATATTAAAATTGAGCAAATTGAATTTACTATAGAGAACATAAAAATAATAACCACGCATTCACAATATATTTTCTCTGGTTCAGATTTCTATTGGAGTAGCTTGGAAATCATTGGATTATGCCAAAATTATTTTGGCGCTGACATCATTAAGGCGGGCCCTCGTGTAACAACCTATTTAGAGGAAAAAATCAGGGCGAAAAGATTGAAAGAAGCTGACGACGATGCTGAAGAAACAAATGTAATTCCAGAAAAGAAAACAAATAAATTCTACAAATGGGAGAATGTCAATATGTCAGTTTCTGATGTTGATGAGGATGGGGAAATTTGGTTTCATATATTTAGTGGCGAGCATTTGGAACGAAGTATAGCCTTCCAATGTTCGGACACGAATAAAGGCCCTATAAAAGAAAAAATTCCAAAAGATGCTGAATGTGATGATTTTGATGTTGAAATACTTGAAGAAGATGCGGAAATAAAACTGATTGAGTTTAAGTCTCATTTAATAAATATTAGAACAAGAACTTCAATTTATGCGTTTAGGCATACATACGTTGGTGGTGGTAATTTGATGGAATCTTGTAAAAGCTATTTCCCTTCCCATATTATCAGTATAGACCCACAACTTCAAACTGAAATTAGCGATTGGAGTGCGCGTTTAAAACGTAATGATGAGGAAGAGGCTGCTGAAGATAGAGAAGAAATCAGGGAAATGCGTAGTAAAAAAGATGATTATTCTTTCGGAAGTGATTTTTTTGCCCAAAGGGAAAAAGAAGAAAGCGAATTAAATACGAGTAAGAACAAGTCTTTAAGCTCAAAGGCTGAATTTACTTCATCTGTAACAAGAGGTGGTGATGTAATAAATCCTGACAAAATAATCATTGATGCGGGAATAGTGACCTGGAAAAAGCGAAGTAAGATATTAATCAGCGGAGAGTCTGTTTCGATTCCCATTGATAAGGTTTCCTCCGTTGACTTAAGCACTGGAGTAGTAGGCACTGATATTCTAATTAGTAGCTATGGCAACAAGTCAATTCACGCAAAAGATTTCACGAAATCGGATGCGCAAAAAATTAAGAACCTGCTGGGGTTCTAAACTGCTGCTTGGATGAAGAAATTTCTTATCGAAACTACATTTGTTTTGATTTATTTGGGTATCAGTATCCTTATATTCTACCGCTATCTCGATAAGCATGAATGGCAGCTTGCTTTGCAACATGAAGGTTTGTGGTCAGTTATTAAACCTGTGGCAAAATGGATTGTAGCGTTAACGATCCTGCTAAGTTTTATTGGCTCAGGTATCAGGGCTATAATAGCAGCAATTATAAAAAACAAAAGAAAAAATAGCCAGCTTGATAGAAATGGGAAATAAAAGACATATCGGTATTGGATTGGATATTTGCAGTAAGAATGACCGCAAGCATTACGTCAGTATTGCAGTTTCTGATATGGGACTGCATGATATTGAAATTGTAGGTGCCAATGAGGAGGACGGTGAGAATATTACAGAACAAATCATTGCATTAGTCGAAAGTTGCATGAATAGTAACCATGAATATGATGTGGTATATACTGTTTGTTTTAATTCTGATAACATTAAGAAGAGTGAAGAGTTGGCGAATTCAATCCAATGGATATTAGCTCTCAAGCTTGGGTTTACATACAAAAGTGGTTCCAATGATTCAGTAAGTGAAGGGAAAACAATATTGGAAACAGATGTTATCGAAGTATTTGAAAAGACAGGCAATGGATTTATCAAACATTTGCCGGAATATTTGCTGACCATTCCCAGGCCAGGCGAATATGATGCAGCCGTTCTGGCAATAGCCGCGATATATTTTCAATTAGGGGAATTAGAATTATTAAAGTCTCTACTGAGAATTCAAAAATTAAAGACGCTTTCACGAGAGTTATCGAAAGGACAACACCCAACAGAAAACGCTACTTACCCGATGAAATTTCTTACTGACAATGATAATTTTGGAAAAATGCTGCCAGGGGTTGAATGAGAAAGTGGCGGGCTATAAGGGATAGAGCAAGCTGACTCTCAATAATATTATCGGAAGTCTTCTAAACTGGATGTACTCAGAGTACCATTAGCAGGAAATTTAACCACCTTTCCTCCCGATAGCTCTCCAACAATTGACCGGTATTTGCCATTCACTTTATGCCATAGCCTGCAATCGCTATGAGTGATATTATGCTCGGCAAGTTTAGCCTTAAGCCATACGGATAACTTGCCATCGTCCCACATATCGAATACATGCGCAAATACCCCATCGCAAAAAGGGTCACCGTAGCCCATATAATTTTCGATGCGCGAGAAGCTAAATGTCCAAATCTGTTCTTCCGGTATGACATGAAAATGCCAGTTGGGGTGGTTGCTTTTATAAAGTTTTTCAAATCTCCTTTTTAACACCCC
>JBKQUY010000084.1:0-27178 GCA_052325425.1 Bacteroidia bacterium
TAATAAGGAAGCTGCCAGCCAATGAAGGAGTGATTTATAATAGCGCACCTTTTAACAGAGCGCAAGAATCTCAGCAGGAAGAACGGAAAATAATAACGGTAACACAGGCCAAGCTTGAACTTTAACAGTATTAAAATGAGCGATAACGAATGTGAAGGATATAAGAATGGATTGGAAGCCATGCACAAACGGCATGACGAGTTATTGAAGAAATACGGTTGGATGGTACACTTTGTTACACCTGATGATGATTATCCATTTAAAATAAACATACATACCCACGGCTTCCCAGAGAAGTTCAATCACCCAGATATGCAGATATGCTTACCATTAAGCCCTGATTATGCTCAGGGTATAATGCACAATATTGCCAGGAAACTTGAGAAAGGAAAGGTATTCAAGGCCAACAAAAAATACAAAAACATTATAGAAGGCTTTGCAGTTCTTATTCACCCAGCTACGGAGGATGGCAGAGAAGTTTTACGTATTGTGTTCCCCGATAAGCATGGAAGTTTCGATTCGCAATTCTCGGAATCTCAACTAAAAGATATAACCTGATACCAAGAACCTATGACAACAAAGAAGAATCGAAAACAAGATTTAAAGAAATTCGATGGGCGCTTGGACGAAATTGACCCTCGGTACATCTTTAGCATGACTGCTACACAATTACTTACCGAGGCATTAAAAGGAGAATTCGACATTACATACCTCATAAGAAGGGAGCTTGCTAATCGGGGCCTTGACAAAGAAGGTAAATGGATCGGATTCGACAAGTCAAAGGAACTACATCAGGTTGAATAAAACGTTGCACACTAAAACCAAACCAATATGGTACGTATCGAAAACAACAAGCTGGTAATTGAAATAGAACAACCCATGCCGGAAGAGTTCTATGCCGGCTTATTAAAGGATATTATAGATTGTATTCAGGCATTGCATGAAACACACAGAGATGAGCCCATACCCGGCAGTATATGCTTTTTATTAGAGTTGTATAAGGAAATGCTCCCAAATCAGGAGCAGGCCAAAAAGATGTTCGGCAAAAAGACTATTTAATCCCCTTGAAAAACTCTTCGGGAGTAACCTTGAGAGCATCCAGTATTTTGAGGAGGGAGGACATAGTAAAATTGGCCCCTTTCTCAATACGCCAATATTGATGCCTGCCGATGTCCTTATCAAATGCAAAATGCTCGTAGCTCTTATACCCCTTTTCTTCCCTGAGTTTCTTAATCTTTTCACCCATTTTAGTTATCCTCTTATCGCTCGTTTTCTTAGGTGACTTTTCCATATCCTAAATTTTAGGATTCGAAAGTCTATAACGAGTACAATAAATACACCCACATATAATATGGAGCATATATTGTACATTTATAATTATATTTGCCACATAAAAATCAACTAATTATGAAGAATATAATTTACACTCTCGCTATTTTAACTGGTCTGCTGCCAGTCACCAGCATGTCACAGACACTCTACAAATCCTGCTATGATTATCAAAAAACTCATGTTAAGGAAGAATATTACGCTAATTCCTATGGCGTAAAGAATGGAACTTATACGCTTTATTCTGAATATGGCGGAATTATTCAATTGGGAACATATAAGAATGATGGGAAAATAGGAAAATGGATAGAAAAGGATGAGAAGGGAAAGTTAGTGTTGGAAGAAAACTATGACAATAATAGCCAATACAATGGGCAGGTAGTCAGGTATAACGATGGTGTAAAGTACTTGGAAAATTACAAGCACGGAATAAAAAACGGGAATTGGAAAACATGGTTCTTCAACGAGAACCGCTATACAATCTACGTAGATGAATATTATAAGGATGGTTTGCAGGATAGCGTAAAGAAACAGTATGATACGCAAGGAGTATTGTTAAGTAAGGTTACCTATAAATACGGAGTAGAGAAATATAAAGTTGTATATGAGAGTGAAAATTTAAAATATATTGCCATCTATGATTCTTTGGGACTAAAGATATTTGAAAAGTCATGGAATAATCCAGTTATTAATAAAGATAGCATTGCTTATTACATTGCTTATTTCAGTTCCCCGCAACAGGTAGCTGAATTTACCAGGCAAAAACATTACATGGACTTTTCAGTTTTTCAGGAATGGAAAAAGCAAGCTGAAGCATTCTTCGATGCGAAGAATTATTATGACGCAAACAAAGATTACAATGTCATCATTAACAATGTGAAAGACGGAATATGGGCCATACCGAATGCCTCTCTGGACTCTATCTATAATGAAAAGAGGAGAATGTCCGGCATGGGGATGCAATAACGGCAGAGGTAAGTTTGGTATTGAATAGCTGCGGGGAAATGCACCGGCCACAATCCGGTGCATTTTTATTTATGGCAATAGAAATCCACCAGCTTCTGCAATGACAGGCCAATAGACTCAGTCTTGTAGGCCACATCCCCTTTCACGAGATTGAATCCGCTATCATTAGCATCCATCAATATCGGCTTGCCGTGAATGCCGTATTCATTTATGAAGTGAGCTAATATTTCAGATACTTTTCCTCCTTCAAGCCCATTGAGGAATTGGGCAAAATGCTTATCCTTGAATGGGTTTCCCCTGCCCATTAACCTCTTTTTCCTATCGGGAAAATACAACACCCATGAGTTTTTTGGCCGGGCATCAAAAAGATATTTATTCATATAGTGTTACAATGAGTATCAACTAATTTTTGCAGCACCTTATTGATGCGCATCATAGGTTCTGTTGCAATTTTTTTAAAACTATTCCTATCCGCATCAATCATTTTGGGAGTTCCATCAATAATCCCTTCTTCTTTAAATATTGCCATTAACCACATAGCAATAAAGCCGCATTGCCTCCACTGATCTCCCAATTCATCTAATACTTTAGTGAGGTTACTATCTGTAAATGGATTATATTGACCTATATAACGCCTGCCTCCGGGTAGTACTAAACACCAACTCTGCTTTTCGGGCCTTACGTAAACTTTATATTCGCCCATCTGGCCTTCATTTAGATTTGTCATATAAAGCTTTAAATTTATTTTCCAAAAAATCATTAAATATCCCGCCATAGTAATCCTTCAATGTAGATTCATGCTTTTGTGCAAAAAGGTATGGGTTTCCAAATCCTTTCTCGCAAGTGCTGTCAGGGAAGGTTAAAGTCCAATACCTATTGAGGTTCATGGAGAGCCTTGTTACGCCATGAATTTCCATAAGTAAAGGAGTTTGCTGAAACTTATATTTCCTAAATACATCATCCAGCCATCTCATTATAGGTAGTCGGTCTTGTTTCTCAATAGACCCAAGTAACCTAAGCAGGGTTTCTGTGTATTCAATTGAGTTCATCACGTTTCCTATACCTAATACAAGGTGCGTGGGGGTCTCAAGCTGGAATATTTCTCGTTCGGCGTTAAGGATTTTCAAAAAACAGCCTGCTTTTTCCTGCATAAAGATTTCGTCGTTAGTTGAATCGCAGGGGAATAAATGCAGCGAGGTGCTGCAATGCAATAATTGTGTGTCGGGTTGTATCATAGTGGAGTTTAAATTATTTATTGTTCGGGTACAACATTTGCAAAAAGCCGATAAAATCTTCCGGCGGTATATCGTAAGCAACCATTATTACGTGCAACATACCCATCCTTAATTGGGAATCTACGAAACGCATAGCCATTGGGTCGTCAATTCCAAATCTTGTTACCTTATCATAGTCATCCATCTCTTCAGCCATATAGTATATATCTCGCTATAAAACAGTAAATCATTCCTCGGAAAGAGGCCTCCCATAAGGTGTTTTACAATGTAATCACGTAAGCCGTTGGCCTCCAATGGCTAAAAATCTTCCCATTTCCAACTCTGGAAAAAGAGGGTGTTGTAATTTCATAGAGTATCCCGGATAACCTCTTCAGTAGCGGTTTATAAGGGAGAATAAATAGTAATAACAACTAAATAAACAGTAACATGAAAGACACAAAAAAACATCACGAAGCCATATTGGAATTCGTGAAATCAAACCCCGGTTCAACCATTGACGGTATCAAAGAAGGCAATCCGAAAGTTTCGGATATAATGGTAAGAAAGGTGCTCAAGGATTTTCAGACAGAGAACATTCTTGCCGTGAACGATGAAGATGGCAGCTATACATTCGTTTCTAAAAAGAATGGCGCGACCGTCGATTCAAAAGTTGAATCCAAGAAGCTGGATAAAAAAGAAGCGGCGAAACCTGAACCTAAAGCAGGTAAAATGGCAGAAAAGAAAAATGAGGAGGAAGACCTCGGGCCAAAAACCTTTACAGGCCGTGATAATAGTAAATATGATTTCGATGGCCAGAAGGCACTTTCAAAAGGCAGGCTGGTACTTGCAATCGTGCGCAAATATGTGGAAGACAACCCGAAGGCCAGCCTCGCCAAGTTGCAGGAAGCATTTGACAGTCAGAAGGTTCAACCCAGGTATGGCGTTGTGGAGGAGGTCAGCAAGGCCAAGAAGCACACCAAGAACAACAGGGATCGTTACTTCCTCAAGCCGGAGGAAATTATAAAAGTGGCCAATCAAAAGGCCGCAGTAACCAATCAATGGGGCGCTGATTCGCTCAAACCGTTATTGGCCATATCAAAAAGCCTCGGATATAAGGTAAGTATCTCCAAGTAATAACAAACAACAATTCAGAAAAGGGCGCAGTAACATGCGCCCTTTTTAATTTATCAAAAATCAATGCCATGAATAACAACGCACAGGAAACAATTAACTATAGGAAGAAGTACCGCAAGAGCTTACTCAAGTACATTGCCATGATACACATGGCTACTCTGTTCAAATTATCAAAAGAGGACTCAGATGCATTATTTGCAATTTTGGATGAGCCTCCGCTAACTGATTGGGATTGGTACAGGATAATTGACCGGGACACTCGTTTCAAAGCATTATTTACCGGGCACTGCTTTTACACTTTTAACGACGACTATCCAAAAGCCCTGTGCTACGCCCACGAGAGGATTGAAATAATGTCTAACTAAGACAAGGACTATAGAGCCAGAGCCACCCAGCAATATTAATATTTCAGTTAGGAGTAGCGATAGGAATAATTTAGTGTAAGCTTGGCCAGGGCAGGGGGCAAGGCAAGCAAGTAAATAACGCCTTTAGCCTATATAATCTTGAATAAAAGTACATCATACTATTGCAATGACTTTAGATAAATTCATCGGAGGTTGATAATGTATATTCTATTTCATTATTTTTACTCAGCAATGGTAAAACTGAAATACAAAAAATTAACATTGGTGCTTTTACTTGCAATAATAATTGTAAGCATCGGTAAAAGCCAAGATAAAATACTACCAATGGTTAAGATAACACTTGATTCGCTTTATCCTAAAGCCACAATCATAAGTATTTGGAGAGGCCATGTAAATCATAATATCCAAGAAGTAGAAATAAAATGTAATTGCCAAGAATCAAAAAGTGAAATGGCTCTTTGGTTTGATACAAATGGTAATATGATGAATAAAGACATATATGTGGACTCTTTAAAGGGGTTGCCAGATACTATTTTGAATTATATGAAAAGTAAAGAATCTCAATCAGATAAATTTGATTATAGTCAAATGGTAAAAAGCATTAACTATAAGGGGGAAATAAGCTATGGCATATATGTAATGGAACTTTCAACAGACGGTTATAAGGCCATGTATCGTAATATCATAAAATTTAAAAGTGATGGCGTAATAATATCCAAAGCCAGAATTATTAATAGAAGATGAGTTTCAAGTTACATAATGTACAATTAACTGTAAAGGTGTAATGATAAAACTGAAATATAAAGAACTATCCCTGATCTTTTTACTTGCACTACTTATTACAAGCTATGGCATAGGTCAAAATATGCCACCAAAGATTCAATCAAAACTTGATTCATTATATCCTAAATTCAGATTTGTAGGCGGGAATGTTGGAATTCGCAATAATAAAGGGAATAAAGAAGTGGTAATTATAGACTGTAATTGCAACGAATATGGAAGTGAAATATTAATAACCTTAGATTCTAATGCCATTATCATAAGTAAAGAATATGAGTTTTATAAATTCAAAAACCTACCAAAGCCCATTTTACGGTATATAAAAAAGCACACCACTCAAACATCAAGATTTGATAGTGTTAACACAAGTAAAATCGTTTATATCAAGGGTGAAATAAATTATAGTTTTTTAATATATGATAATGGCACTCGCTTTATTGTTACACTTAGTAACAATGGAAAGTTCCTTTCAAAAAAAGAAATTCTGCCAATGAAATTGTAGGTTGTCAGTTTACATTTAAAATTCAATTTTTAATTCAATTTGCTTATATGTCAGAACAATTTGAAAAAGACTGCAAGGAGTTCAAGGAGCACGCGCAAATGGTGATGGACTATGAAGGCGCATTTGACAAGTGCCTTGAATTCCTATCTAAGTTTAAGGCACCTGTTCTTGACATACAACTCATGGAAAAATATGATTACTCAAAACATATCGTTGGATTGGAGGAAATAAATTGGCCAATGGACAAGCTCGGCATAAATGAATTTTATGCTACGATGTTGAATTACTTCATGAAATTTGATGAATTTGAAAAATGTGCTCTTCTTGAGAAATCCATTAAAGACAATTCATTGCCGAAACCTGATGAAAATAGCTTACATGATTTCTGTTATTCGGTGCAAGTCATCTACACATTTTCGGCCAACTGCGAGGTGTGCTGGGAGTACTACGATGCTTATGAAAGCGACAATTATAATGAGGGCGAAATCTGGGGGATCTACAGCACGGGGATATTCTCGTTCGACATGTATGGAGGTCTTTCTGAATGCGACATTGATGGCTTAGAATTTGTTACAACACTGTCGAACTATTTTCACGACACCAAGAATTATGCGGCTTGCAAAAAAATAAAAATCCTTATAGATGGGCTTAAAATTCTCTTAAAGAGAAACGAGGATGAAATTAAACGATTCGGTCGCCTTAGGCCTTAGGCCCTTCTTGAGTTCACGATGGCATTTAATTTCACTTTCTTTTGCTTCACCTGAGAATTGTTTAACCTAAGATAAATTTATCTTAGGTTAAATCCACATCAATTCTTCAATCCGAATCCTTTAGGAACAGGCTCCTTGTCCCGGGCTTGATAGTTATAAGGAATGGATAGTCTTATAAAACACATTCACTTTCAGATGCTAAATCACAAATGTGAAAGTATTTCATAACATTAAAAAGACCCTGCGCCTATAAGCCGTTGGCAACCAAACAGTGATAATTTTTAACCTACATTCACTAATAGCAATAAGTGAAAGTAGGCATGGTTTTGGTTAAATTAGCTGGGAACCAATACACAGAATCATGAGTATGAAAGGAACAAAGACAGCAACCAGCGGATTGGAATGGAATACTATGCTGGGATTATTAACACGCTTAAAAAATGATGGCAAACTGCGAGAATATTTATTAATTGCCACCGGGTGCTACTTTGGTCTGCGGATTGGCGACCTACTTAATTTGAAATGGAATGAAGTGCTGAATAAAGATGAAATTCACATTATCGAGGGCAAGACTGGAAAAGAGCGCAAGATTACAATAAACAAGTTTGTAAAGGAATCAATAAAATATGTTGCCGATGTTTTAACCCGGGAAGGCGCATTCAATCCCCAGGGATTTATGTTTTGCAATAAGTATGGTAATATGCTGACCCGGCAATATGTTAACCTGTTATTACACGAAATATGTCAGGGCTATAATATAAAGGTGCAGAATCCATCAACGCATACTTTAAGAAAGACTTTTGGCAAACGGGTATGGGAAAGCGATAATAAAAGCGAACGGGCTTTGGTTTACCTGAGCGAGATATTTTCACACAGCAGTCTAGTAGTAACCAAACGGTATATTGGTATTACAGATAAGGTTATTGCAGATGTTTATATGAAATTGTAATCTCATTATTTAATCCTCCCATATAATACTGATTGAATATTGAAAAGAAGGTACATAGAGGCAATATTCATAGAATTTTGTGTCATCATCATATTTACCTAAATTGAACCAAGTGGATTTCCATATAATCTGCTGTGCATTATCATTAATCTTATTGTTTGGTGAAGTAAAAACCTCATAAGCCACCGAATCAGTTGGTGGAGGCGCATTATAAGTGAAATTAAAAAAGTATGGGAAATCGTCTGATTTTTTCCACCATTTCATTTTATTATCCTTACAATACATAATACCTACAGGGTGATTCCCTTTTCTTACAAATCTTAAAATAGTTGAGGTTTTACTTGTTACAAACCTTTTGGCGAGAAAGTCAATGACAGTAGGATTAAATTTTTTCCTAAAACATTCCTTTTGAAATATTTCTGCAGGCATTAAAAACTCAGCGGCAAATTCATTTGCCTCACTTTCTTGTTCTCCAACCTTATACCAGTTAATAAGGTCATATTCTGTGTCATTTATTACAGGAATAAGTTCCCTATGCATCTCATAATGGCCCAATTCATGGGCCGCTACAAATCGCTTTTTAGGTTCAAATTCAATATTTGAATTGACAGTAATAATAGATTTTCCATTGAAAGAAACAATCCTGCCTTCTTTACCAATTAAAGGTTTTTCTTGATAGAATGCACCTCTTCCAAAAATTATTTCTTTTATTGGGAATTCTGTAGGATCATTCAATCCGCATTCATCCAGTACTTTTCGTGCTACAATTTCAGCTTTTGAAAACATTATGAGTTGCCCCTGTTCTGTTCGGATTTGAATTTGAGATAAAAATATTCTTCTAAAAAATCTTTAATATCTGCATCAGTAAGGGTCTCAAGGTTTCTATGGTGCAAAGCAATTTGCTCTTGCTTTATAAACTGAGCAAAGGAAAACCCTATCTTTTCCGTTAGCAATTTAACCTGTTCCCGTACTTTTTGTTTTATTAGATCTGTACCTTCTTCAAACTCAGATTGTGTGTGCTTTGCTTTTAACTGCAATTGCAGTTTTTTTATGCGCTTCAACCCTTCTTTTACAATATCATCAGGATTTAATCCTTGCGCTGTTAGATACTCCCTCGCTGAATCTTTGTCGGAGCTAATTGATTCAAGGTAAGCGCTAAAGAAATTAGAAAGATTTTTTGATGAATACTTTGAATTCATACTCATAATGATTGGGTTTTAAGTTGAAATTGTATTGCTATTTCTTCCAAAATTGTATTCAGTCTTCGTATTCCATTATCATATTCCTTTTCAGCCATCTTTTGTTCCCGGCAAACCTCTCTTCTCTTACCACCACATAAACATACCTCATAAAATATTTTATAGGCAATATCGTCATTTTCACATTTCTTTTCGACGGCTTTCATAATAGTATCATAGTCAATATTGTCTTCAAAGTATTCTTCAATGCTGGGTAAGATAGAATCATAATGATCGGATGGGTCGTTACCGTCTTTAATTTTTTCACCAAAAACATCCCTCGTTTTCCTATTTTCTTTACTTGTGGCATCATTGTGTATCATACGGCGCAGTATATTATACTTTAGGTACTTTATAAAAGTGCCTCTTGAAGGATCATATTTTTCAGGGTTCTCAAGATGCCATGTAATTGCCTCCATTACATAATCACTACAGGTCTTACCTTGTAAAAAAGAATCTGATTTCTTTCTGAACCAGGACTTTGCTTTAATTAATCCATTTGCAAAGGCAGTTAATTCAAGCATAACGCCACTCCAATTAACCTCTTGATTATCAATATAAATCTGTAATGATTCCATGAAAATAGCAGGTAGTCATATACGTTATAATGCTGCAAAGTAAGTTTTTTTTACTGTTGCCTGCAAAAAATTGTTAGTTAACAGCATTATATCTTAAGAGACCTGATTAATGAATTTATAACCTCGTTTAAATCAAACTATATGAAAGAAAAAAGGATTAAAATAAGACCTGGCTACCTTATGGTATGCATGGCGGCAATATTAGCCTGTGGATGTAATTTATTTACGCCTACAATATCAAGTTACGACCAATATGCCTATACCCAAACAACATCACTTAAAGTAGACGCATTGAATTTAATGGATTCTGCTATAAGCGATTATCAGTCGCACATTAAACTGATAATGATTGTAAATACTAATGTACAGAAGCTGTGCGAATACGAAAAGAACTTACCGAAGAATGACATCACTTTAAAGCAATGGCAAATATTAACGGATACAACGGGCCATCTTTTCGGCGGGTTCATGTTGCGATGGAAGAATGAAAAGAAATTAAGTAAAGGGTTTATAAATGATGAGAAAAATTTGGTAAGCAATGCTTTCGACCAAATCGCAGAATTGGAAAGCAAA
This sequence comes from Bacteroidia bacterium, assembly GCA_052325425.1. Classification (GTDB taxonomy): domain Bacteria; phylum Bacteroidota; class Bacteroidia; order JABEUT01; family JABEUT01; genus JABEUT01. Next base: position 10,339 of record JBKQUY010000084.1, read on the forward strand.
AAAATCAAGTCACCTACAACTAACAATTAAAAAAATAGAATTATGGCAATCGATGTACAAGCTATTCTTAGCACAATTACAACTGGTATTTCCAATCTTGCACAGTCTACATTAAAGGGTTATCTTCCTCAAGCTGAGGCAGATGGTCAAAACATTGTGAATGCGATGAAGGCAAACATTCAAAATTGGGCAGCGCAATTGACAAGTGGACAAATATCACCGGACGACCTTAAATTTCTGATTTCTGGCAATGAAGAACTGCTAAAAATTGACGCTTTGACACAGGCAGGTATAGCGGCAATTCAATTGGACCAGTTTAAACAGGGTGTTGTTAATATAGTTGTAACTGCACTTACGTCAGCAATCAAGATATAGGCGAAGAGAAAAAGCAATATACTACGATTCGCTATTCTGCCATAATGACAGAATGCTGGTAATAGTCCCAGAAATTGATAATATGATAAAATTATAGCAAACAAAATAATTTGGCACGGAAATTGATAAACATTACTTAATTTAACCACTCCTCAGGATGGGATGGGAGTTTTAATACCAAAAAATGTATAAATGGATGCAACAACAGTTACTAATGCAGCACATGATTTATTAGGCAGAACACTTGTCTCTGGTTGGAAGGTTACAGAGAAGGTAAACCGGGCAGATAATGCAAGCGGTTCTTTTTTTTCGGTATGCTACAAAGTCGAAAAAGGCGAAGAACAATGTTTTCTGAAGGCATTCGACTTTGCAAAATTCTTTCAAATTTCTGATGACCCAGATAAGGGTGTAATGGATGTCATGAAAGATATGATTGATGCCTATACGTACGAAAGGAATCTATCGAACATGTGTAAGGAAAAGCATGTTACGAAAGTAGTTTATGTGAAAGATTCTGGCGAAGAGAACGTTGTAGGCCATTCTATACCTATAGTCCCTTATTTAATCTTTGATCTTGCTGAAGGCGACCTAAGGAGTAAGATTGATTTTTCTAATAACCTTGATTTTGCTTGGAGATTAAGTTCACTTCATAGCGTAGCTGTTGGCCTTAAGCAGCTTCATCAGATTGAGGTCTCTCACCAAGATTTAAAACCTTCTAATGTTCTTCTTTTTAAAGAAGGGACAACCAAATTGGGGGATATTGGTCGAGCATTATGTAAAGAGCTCGATGCACCTCATTCTAAGATGAACTATGCTGGTGATTTTACATACGCTCCACCAGAAATTATGTATGGATACCATGAAAAGGACTGGCATAAAAGGGTATTTGCTACTGATTGCTATTTACTCGGAAGTATGGTGGTTTTTTATTTTTCAGGTATCAGTATGACTGCGTTGTTATCAAAGCATATACCTAATAATTTTCATTGGACGAGGTGGCGTGGCCCATTCAATGACGTTGAGCCTTACTTAATGGCGGCATATTCAGAAGCCTTAAACGAATTCGTGGACTGTGTACCATACGATACATTTAAGGATGAACTGCGGTGGTTAGTAGAAAAACTTTGTTTCCCCAACCCGGAAGAAAGAGGCCATCCACGCAATATAGAGTTAAATGGTAATCAGTTTGACATGGAGCGGTTTGTAACAAAACTTGATGTTTTAACGAAGAAAGCCGAATATTCAGTTTTAAACCCATAGAATGTGGCGAATTTATTTGAAAATAAGGACAGGAGAGTAATTCCTAACTGGCGAAGTTTTAAAGAAACTGTTCAACTTGGTGAACTTGATAGCACTGAGAACAAATCTATTCAAGTAGCCAAGGAACTACCATCCATTGCTTCTTATATAGAGGATTGGAAAGAAAACAAAACAATAGTACATGCAGGCGATCTCCTGAGTGCCGCTATAGTTAATTCATGTTTAAGTGACCCTAATGTAATTGAGGCTGCTGAATTTATATCCAATCATTCAAATAAAGCGACCGGGCCTCAAATTGGATTGGCTAATGTTATTCTTAAGAAACAGATAGAAGTAAGTAATAACTCACTTCTTTTTGATGACCTTGATGCATTTATCGACCTTACAAGAGTTCATGCAATGATAAACCTTTGTAAGAAAAAACTACGAGAGTTTCCATATAATGCAATGCTATATGTTGAACTATCCAGGTTATATTCTATTCTCGGTCAAATCAGAGGCCCTATTAGAAATGGTAAAGAAGAAGATGGCCCAGCGCTGAGAGCCATGAAAATTGCACTCCATCTTGCTCCCAACAATCGCTATGTTCTCCGCTCAGGTGCTCGCCTGTATACACATCTTGACCAAATTGAACATGCGCATGAACTAATAAGAAGAAGCCCGGTGACAAACCATGACCCCTGGCTAGCATCTGCTGAAATTTCACTTGCTACAGTAAGGGAAAAAAGTTCGCGCTTCATGAAAAGAGGTATTGAAATGGTTGACTCAAAGTCGCTTTCGCCTCATAGTATTACTGAGCTGGCCAGTGCAATTGGAACTGTTGAACTTATTAGCGGTAGTCAGAAGAAAAGTAGACGATTCTTTAACACTTCTTTACTTTCCCCTAATGACAACTCACTGGCTCAAGCTGAATGGGCGAATAACTCTGTAACATTATTTGATAACCTTAACCCGCGCGCTTATCAGGTACGACATAATCACGAAGCACTAGCCCTTAATGCTTTCTATTCCAGCAATTGGCAAAATGCCCTTGTGAGTATTAAGGATTGGTTTTTAGATATGCCTTATTCAAAACGACCATTGATGCTTGGGCACCATATTGCTGGAACCCTGCTTAATAACCATGAGAAGGCCGTGAAGTTTTGTGAGATTGGATTAATATCGAACCCAAAAGATCCGCAGATTATAAATAATATAGCATACTCACTTGCAATATTAGGCAGGACAAGCGAGGCACTTAAATATTTACAGCAAATTGAACACGTTCATCATGTTCAGAAAACTTCTGAAATTTGCCTTATGGCGACGAAAGGTCTTATACTTTTCAGAACAAATAACCCTGAACATGGCAGAGACCTCTATTTGAGGGCAATTGAGGAAGCATCAAAACTTGACGGCCCATACCTGAATTGGGTGGCAATATTAAATTATGTAAGAGAGGAGATTTTAATAAAATATGAGAAAGTTGAAGAACTGATGGGCTACGTTGCAAAAATACCTGACGATGTAAGGTATAAGGATGTAAAGAAAATGAAAGAAGATGTAATAAAACTGTACGAAAAAAACATTAAAAATAACCAACAAAAGACACCATAAGTAATGGACTATCCATCATACTATAAAGCGGCTGATAAATCATCAAAAAAAGCTCAGAAGAATTATTTACTTATAATTGGCTTAAACTTGTCATTTATGATTGTAGCTGCTACTCTGGCAATTTATAGTTTCCAGTGTGAGTCTGTGAAGTTATTACTATACATAATATCCGGATTATTATTGTTTACCAGTTTAATTTTTTCTATAGTTCTTAAAACTAAAAAATTTGAAGATGTTTGGTACCAAGGGAGAGCTTTAGCTGAATCTGTGAAAACTTTAACATGGAGATATGTTACCTGTTCCGAAGGTTTTGGAAAAGAGGTTGAAAATAATGTAGATGAGTTATTCACCAATAGGCTTAAAGGTTTATCCAATGAAGTTAAAAGTTTAGCTAAAGACCTTGATTCGGAAATTCTCAGTGAAGCAATCATAACAAATGATATGATAAAATATAGAAGGGAAAGCCTAAATGAAAGAAAAGAACTTTACCTAAACGATAGAATTAAGGAACAGAAAAAATGGTATTCAGCTAAAGCAACTTATAATAAAAAAAGATATGAGAGATGGTTTACTGCAATTATAATATGGCAATCTTTGGCAATTATAAGTATTGTGTACCTAATTAAAGTGCCTACTTCAAGTTTTAAATTAGTTGGCGTATTTACAACATTGGCCTCTGCAACAATTGGGTGGCTGCAATTAAAGCAGCACCAAGCGTTAACTCAAGCATATACTACCGCCGTAATTGAGCTAAACCATATTGAGACCTCTGCTTCTTCAGTAGATTCCGAAGATAAACTATCAAAATTTGTACTCGATTCAGAAAATGCAATATCCCGGGAACATACACTATGGTTAGCACAAAAAAGAAATAATTAATAAAGCAAATATTTTGAAATGGCAAGAAAATGTTTCATATCCTTCAAAACAGAAGATAAAGAATACAAAAAATATATTCAGGAAAAATTGAATATTGATATGATTGATAAGTCCCTTGACGATGCTATTGATTCAGATGACGAAGATTATGTAATGCGGAAAATAAGAGAAGATTATTTAGCTGATACTACAGTAACAATTCATCTTATAGGTAAATTTAGCGCAGAGAATAGAGGAAAGGAAGAACAGAAGTATATTAAGCGTGAGCTTCAGGCTTCATTATATAATGCAGAAGGTAATACCCGAAATGGAATACTTGGAGTTGTTTTGCCTGATGTATCCAGTTTGGTTTACCGAGGCACTACAGTGTGCTCTAAGTGTAATGGAAATCATACCATTGTTGCAATTGATGATACCACTACTATAAAAGAATATAGCTATAACTATTATGTTCCCCATGATAAATGTTCATGGTCAAATGATGATAGGTATTGTGTGCTTGTTAAGTGGGATGATTTTGTGGCTGACCCAAATAAACATATTGAAGCAGCATTTGACAAAAGGAATCAACCAATCGCAGATAAAATAAAAGTTTACCCTTAAATCCATATAAAATGGCAGTAGTATTTTTTAGCTTTACAGAAGCAAACAGGCACACAGTTGCGAAAATCAAAGGGAGGGCTGTCAATAGCAAATATCCACATCTTAATTTCAAAGTTCGAGACTTATTGAAAAGATGGGATACTGAGGATGAAATAGTTATTAGACAAGCTATTACTAAATCCATTAAAGGTACCTCAAGAACAATAGTTTTTGTTGGAGAGCATACCCATAATAGTAAATGGGTTAAGGAAGAAGTTGAAATGACTTTGGAACGTGGAAAGCCGGTATATGCAATGTGGCTTAAAGATGAATCTGGCAGGATTCCCAAAATTTTAAAAAATAACGATATAAAAATCTATGCTTGGAGTGAAGCAAAACTGCATCAATTGGCCACAAAATAAATAATAAACCTCAAATTAATAACAGTATGCCCGAATTAAAAAACTATGGCTTATTTATTAGCCATGCTTGGAATTATAATTCCGAATATTACCGCCTCGAAGGAATGCTTCACAGTGCACCATATTTTAACTGGCGCAATTATAGTGTGCCCGAGCACGATCCATTAATTAATCCCAATTCCTCAATAGGTAGGAATAGGCTTGCTTCTTTATTGGATAATCAAGTAAGGCCTGTTAACTGCGTGCTAATTGTTGGCGGAATGTACGCTGCTCATAGTGACTGGATTCTAACTGAGATTGAGATTGCCCAATATTACAATAAACCTATAATTGGCATTTACCCATCTGGACAGGAAAGATTCCCAGTTGCAATTCAAAATGCAGCTGTTAAACTTGTTGGCTGGTCTACGGGATCGATTGTTTCAGCAATTAGAGAATACTCCATCTAATGGAATACTGTAAGATGACCTCTAATTTCTGTTAAAGCAACATGCCCATACAGAGTATGAATATCTATCCTTCAAATATCACGTTTCAAGAATTATTGGTTGTCTGACACCTATTAATTTTCAAACAGGCAGGTTGTTAATATCATTCTGCCACCCTCAAAAAAATAACCTCATTTTTTATTAATTTTGAAAAGGCCAAAAATTAATTGGCAATTATTGTATAAGTATACGGTAGAGTATTAATTTAACATACTTTAATTAGCAATTTAGACTAATGAAATTAAACGGATATAAAGAAGATAGAGAAATAAATTTCAATAAAATAAAGTCAAGTTTTAAGGCTGAACTTGAATTTGAAAGCCCTGATGCTCTATTACTTGCTGGTGATTCTTTAGAGTTAATAAAGAAAATACCCGACCATAGTATATCCCTAATTCTAACTGATCCTCCTTACCATACTACCAAAAAGAAAAACATTAAAAACGATACGGCTTTTGAAAGCGATAATGAATTTTTGGCATGGATAAATGAATATACAAAAGAATGGTATCGCATATTGAGGCCCAACGGCTCCATCTATGTTTATTGTTCCTGCGCAATGGCTGCAAGAATTGAAGTGTTAATGATGAAGCAATTCAATATTCTTTCACATATAGTGTGGACAAAACCAAATGATCCTGGTTTTGATGGATGGAAACAGAAAATGAAAAAAGAATCTCTACGCCAATGGTATGATCATTCAGAAAGAATAATTTTTGCTGAACCGGCTTATGATGGAAATCTCAATAAGTCGTCATTTGGAAATTTTTTGAAGTCCGTTAGATTACAATCAAATTTGTCTGGTCATCAATTAACTGAAATGATTGGTGCTTATGGAAAGGTAAATCATGGCGGCTCAGTCCACAATTGGGAAGCTGGTAGAAATATTCCAAGTCGAGAACAATATAGTAAAATACGAGAAGCAATTTTATCTATCGGAAAAGTTCAAAGCATGCCTCCGTACGAAGATATTATTAGGCCTTTTGAAGTTACATCTTCTGTTGAATTTACTGATGTTTGGAATTTCTTTTCAGTCAGGCCTTATGATGGAAAACACCCTGCTGAAAAACCGATGGATATGCTTGAGCATTCAATAGTAAGTGCAACGTATGAAGGCGATATTGTTCTTGATTGTTTTGCTGGCTCTGGTAGTACTGCAATAGCATCGCTTAATACAGGTAGAAAAACTATTTCAATAGAGTTAGATGAAAATTGGATTAAATCAATTAAAACAAGATTGGAGAACTATAGAGCAGATAGCAATGGTTTACATTTAAAAAAGAAACATGACATTATGAAAATTACGAGGCGAGAGCAAGTATCAATGGCAGGTTCATTGTTTAGCTAAGTGATTAGAATTTGAACCCCATTTCTTTATTTTTTTTGATTACTTCATCCATCCACTTTAATGTTTTAACAATCCCTGAATCTTTTGTAACAGTATTACAATGATGGTGTCCCCAACCTAAATTGTAAGGTCGATGATTAAATTTTCCTAATTTCAGTTCCTCTATGTGGAATAAGTTAATTTGTGTTACGGTCAGGTCGGGAACATCTCTTCCTTCGGCTTGTTCTAACCTATTGAAAAATCCATTAGCAGACAATGGTTTTAAACAAAGTGGACAAATAGCTTGGTTAATATGATTTAAGACTCGCACATCTCGAAGAGTTTTATTATCATCAAGTTTTAGCTCTTTTGCCTTCTCAGTAATTGCTACCTTTCGTAATTTAATATTAGCTTTTGTCATTCCCTGCTGCTCGGTAACCGCTTCTGCGTCAATACAAGACCAAAAAATATATTCAAGTTGCGTTCTACATTTGAGAGTTCTTTCCTGGCTTGCATATTCATAAACTCTTATTCCAGCGCCCTTCATTCCAGAAGTAAATCCCCGCAAAATTTTCTGAACGTCCAAGGCTGTTGTTGCAGGAACTCTTGCTACATAAGAGCCATTTAACGGTTTTGTTCTTGAAACAGCAAACTTTAGTTTAGCTTTGTCCGGGTTGAAATCATTCCATTGAGCACGAGTTTCGTAAAAGAGTAATGTATTTACACCTAATGCTAAACCATTTTTTTCAAACTCTTTCTCAATATTTTTATTATTGAAATAATCTTCTGGTTTTATTAACACTAAAAAGCCGTTGTCATAAACTCCATTATTATCAGGTGCGTTCTCCCATATATTGAAATGAGAATATGGAATCAAAACAGTGCTATTTCTTGCAACTCGGTTCTGGTATATTACATCATCGTCAGCACCTCTTGTTTGACCTGTTTTATATATTTTTGTGTTCAATAACTTAGGCAAAGATGGTATTCTTGGCATTGATATAATATTATTTAGTTGAAAGTATAGATACTATGTATTCTTCAAGTATTACAACACAATGATAAAGAGATTTTTCCAATTAAGCATCTATTCACAAAAAAGAAAGGGACACAAATGTGCCCCTTTCAGATAACGCTTACGTATATTAAGCTGCAATTTTCGCATCTTTCTTTCTCATAGATTCGCCTTTAATCTCCAATCTGTGTGCCTGGTGAATAATCCTATCCATTATGGCATCGGCCACTGTTTGTTCCCCGATTATATCATACCATTTATTCACGGGAACCTGCGATGTTATGATGGTTGAGGCCTTCCCATGTCTGTCTTCAATAATTTCCATAAGTATGGCCCGGCTTTGCTGGTCAAATGGTTGTAGCCCGAAATCATCAAGTATCAAAAGGTTCTGCCTCTCTATTTTAGCAATCTCCCTAACATAAGAGCCTTCGCCCTTGGCAATTTTAAGCTTGCCCATAAGTTTCGCAGTATTATGGTACATAACTTTATGGTTAAGGCTGCAAGCCTGATGGCCAATTGCCGAAGCGATATAACTTTTACCAATGCCTGTACTGCCGGTAATTAATATATTTTCATGCTTACCGATGAAAGTGCAATCACCAAAACGCATCAACTGGTTCTTATCCAGGTTACGGTCAGTGCCATAATTGAGTTCTTCAAGGGAAGCCTTATAGCGAAACTTGGCATTATTAAGTTGCCGTACTATACCACGGTTACGCCTGTCGTCCGATTCCGATTCGATAAGAGTGGACACCATTTCATCAGCGGTGTAATCTTCCATTTTACCGGATTCAATACTTGTTTTAAAAGCCCTGTGCATACCATGCAGGTTCATCTTTTTCATTTTTTCTAACGTTGTGTCATTCATGTTTTTTAGTTTTAAGAAAATTAATACTATCGTTCACTGGTAATATTCTTTGCCCCGGATATTATTGTGTTCCGGCATCTTTAGGTGTTCATCTTCCTCCTCTTGCATATCTAATCCTTGTTCCAATATCTTCTTTATAATTCTGTAACTATAGATGCCACAGCTTGTGGCACGCTGGCATGCTTTAGTAAGGCGTTCATTCCCTACCTTCTTAGCTAAATCAAGAACGCCTGTACAAATCCTGTATGCCTGATCCCGGTGCCTTTGGCTCTCAAGTATTACGCCGATGTATGTCTTTACATCCGGGTGTATTCCTTCTGCCTGCAATACGAATCTGTCCGAGGCCAACTCGGTTGTAAAACGAAAGGCAGGAAATAAATGCTCATTATCCGTCGTATATGCAAATGGTAGCCTGTCCCGTTTGTGAAAACAAATGCGCTCGAAATGGTAAAACATTTCGACAAGCTGACTGGAATAATGAACCTTTATGCTTTTACCTATAAACTGGTATGGCACACTATACCAATGTTTATCCGGGGTCAGGCAAACATGTCCGTTCTTTGGAACAGTTATATACATCTGCCTTTTTAGTTCGTAACGCAATACGGGGAGGGATAGCAAGGCTATCCTTTCTATTTCATTGAACAATTGCCTGCGGCTGCATTCTTTCCCTGTTATGATTTGATTATTATGTTCTTCCAATGCCAACCAAATAGCCTTGTTCAAATCTTCCAAAGAATAAAACTTCAGGTCTCTCAATTTGGCATAGATGCGTGTGTACATAATTTTAACTGCAATCTCAACCGGGGCTTTATCTGTGGGTCTATAAACTCTTGCGGGCAAAATGGCCGTATTATAATGTTCTGCAAAATCATTAAAAGTTTCATTGATGGAAGGCTCATACCTGTTGCTCTTCTTTACCGCTGAACGCAAATTATCGCAGACAATAGCCCCGGGGACACCGCCATAAAATTGCAGCGCATTTTCACAGGCCGGGATAAAGTCTTCCTTCTGCTGTGTCATAACAGCCTCAACATAAGTTAGTTGACTTGCGCCAAGAATAGCCACAAAAACTTCAACATTCCTGCCTTCTCCCGTTTTCTCATCTGTGATGGTTAATTTTTGGCCTGCAAAATCAATGAAGAGCTTATCGCCTGCCTTATGTTCCTGGTGCATAGTTGGTTTTACACGGGATGTCCAGTTTTTGAAATACCTCTTGAACCTGCTATGGCCATAACCATCAGGGTATTTTTTAATGTATTCTTCCCATAGTGTCATGCGAGTAACACCTGTGCGTTTAAGTTCTTTCTCCATTGCCGGAAATAAGCTAAGGAGTTTTTGAAACATTATATCAACAGGCTTTTCTTCGGGTTTTAAAAAGAGCTCCTCCAAATCCTTGTCACTTAACTCATTTATTTCTTCAAAACTTAGTCCGCTTTTTTTAAAATCTGTAATATGTTTTCTCAGCGTGGCACGAAGTATACCCGTTTGATTTATTATTTCAAAAAAGGCTATCTTTTGAGTATGTAGGCGTAATATGTGACGTATGTTGCTCATGCCATTTTTAAATTATTCGGCAAAGCAAGCAGAAATAAAATTGAGTGTTCGGGGCATATCTTGGCTACACAAAGCCAAGATATGAACAATTTTTACGCATTTTAGCTATTTCACTGCTAAATACATAAAGTTAGTATCTTTTACGAAACATCTAATAAGAAATTATTCAGTCAGTAATATGTTGTATTTATAATAAGTTTACTTCAATTTTTATTTAGTAAGTCTCTCTAGAATACCTACATTTGAAACATACATTTTATCTCCATGCTTATTACAGAATTTAACGCATTACCGCTCGACAAAAGGAGCAAGCTCGTCTTCAGCGAAGGAAAACTTATCGGTATTTCTAAAGAATATTTAGCGCAAAAAGGATTCTTTTATAAACTGAATGGCCTCAAGGTGGATGTCATATACGACAAAGTGCGCAACATCTTATTAGATATTATCGCTTGGGAGAACACAAGCGATCGAGTTGCCTTCTTGAGATAGCCATAATTAAAGGCCAAAACACCACAATAATTGACAATTTCTCATCAATAATGCGATAGTTTTACTTCATTCGCCACTGTGTTACTCATGCCTTGAAACGCCGCCCCAGATTCACAGCAAAATGCCTGCACTGGTTGAATTTAAAAGGTTTTTGAGAATCGCTCCTGCCTCGGAAGTGAATAGTAGCGAGCGCAGAACTGATCATGCAGGTTGCTGAAATGGAGGCTTTTCAGAAATAAAATATTGTAGATGTGCCAGGGAATTAATATTCAATAACACTATTGTTTCTGCGTCTTTACTTTTACCACATATACTGTACTCTTTCCCTGCCCCATCCTGGTGATACTATTCTCACTTACCAGATAGTTAAGGTCTTTCTTCAACGTGCTTCGGTTTATTCCCGTGGCTTCAACTATGTCGCTGAGCTTAACCGGTGCTTTCTTTTTTATAAAATCAAGTATTGTCTTCTGCCTTTCATTTAGATAGGCGCCCGTTTTACTATATGCCTGATACTTATGTTCCAGCTTTTGAATGAGCGAAGCCATGCAGTTAAAGAAGAACAAAGCCCAATGGTCTATTTTCTCGGTAGCTTTGTATCTGTTTTTTTGGCCCGTCATGAGTGCTTTGTAGTAATCCTTTTTGCGTTCCTCTATTAATCCCTCGAAGGATACGTACTGCACGAAGTGATAGCCGTGCTGCATTAAAAGTAGTGTAGTGATCAGTCTTGACAATCTGCCATTACCGTCTTGGAAGGGGTGAATAGAAAGAAACTCGTATACAAACGTAGCAATGATAATGAGCGGATGCAACTCGCCTTTCTTAAAGGCGCTATTCGTCCATTCTACCAACTCTTCCATTTCCTTGCCAGTAAGATGGGGTTCGGTAGTTTTGAATATAGTTACCTGCTTGCCACCCGGATAATTGGCCACAACCTGATTCGACAGGTTCTTGTAATGTCCCTTGTGGCGGGTGTCCTTACTGCTGTGTTTCAATAATATACCGTGAAGCTGTTTTATGTAGCTCTCACTAAGCTTGATATTATCATAGTTATCAAGTATAACATCCAGAGCTTCGTAGTAGCCAACTACTTCCTGCTCATCCCGCGATTTAAACTTGCTTATCTTCACTGACTTCAATAGTTTTTCAACTTCTCCATCGGTAAGCGTAGCCCCCTCTATACGGGTAGATGAGCCAATACTCTCAATTGTAGCCATGTGCCTGAGCTCTTTGAGGTAGCGGTTTTCTTTCTGCTCAATGGCCGTCCACTGACCTTTGAAGGAGTCTATAAAGCCTATCTGCTTTAATACCTGCTGCATCTCTTTGAAGCCAAACTGCAGTTTCTTTTCCATAGGATATATCCGTATTGTGTCCGCAATGTAACCATATTTTTTGGACTGGCAAAATCGGATATATCCGAATCGGATCCGTAAAGTATCCGAATCAACTCTGGAAACGGCTACTTCCGATAATATCATCGGAGGTTGATGATGAATGATTCGTGCTCGCTTGTTTCACCCACGTTTCACCAAAACAAATCGGCACTTTGTATTTTATTGGCAACCAGTACTTTATGATGCAAGGTTCAAATCCGCTCGGGACCTCAATAAAGGCGCCGTTTCGCGCCTTTTCGTGCTTTTATAGGCTTTAGGGACTTTTCTTCCTGCCGTTTCGCGCCGTTTGGAGCCGTTTCGTGCCAAAATTACATCGGCATTACATCGGCAAATTCAGTTACATCGGCATTTTAGAGGAAAGACGTTGGTCAATATTGACTAATGTTGGGAGATATTGTACCAATAATTACCTTTGGGGAAAATCCTGCAAATGGCAAGCCCTAAAAAAACTACCATTGATAATCCGGTACTATCGGAGCTAATCAAAAACCTGAACTATCATTTCATTATTTCCACAGATAGTACAGGACTGATTTACGAACAGATAACCTATTTTTCAGATATACTTGCCGGCAAATACAGTGATGAACCCATACTTAGCGAGCTATTAGCAAGAGGAGGGGCCTTGAAGATGAAATCACTGCTCGATGAAAAAGGAGAGTACATTAAAGTGGGTACTTACTTAAGTCTGTGTGACCTGTATTTAAAGGACAAAAAATCCTTTTTTAGCTCCAAACAAATCTCAAAAAAGACCGGTGTAATAATTGAAGGGATTTTATTGTACTCTCTATACCTTATTGACTTTCTTCGCAATCTAACGGAAGAAACACCAAAAAACCAACTACTCAACAGTAATAAGAAATTAAGTAAGCTCTATATTGACTGGGAACAATTCAAACATTCAAGTATTCCACAGTTGAAGAACAGCATTGATAAGATAAAGAACTTAGTCTATTCAAATCTCCTTAAAGAGTTTAATGACATTTTAAATAGCATACGTGATATTAAATCCCAAAGGACTTTCATAACTACTCAAATTAAGCTCGTTAACCTATCATTAGAAGAGGGTGATATTACTGCGTTAAGAAAATTTCACGTTCTGCGCTGGGATAACTTCAACCTACATAGTTTGGGAGCCGAACTCAAAAAGTATAATATTGAATATTCTAAATACGGTGAAATCGACTATGCGCAATTTCTTTCGAAAGATTTTCGAGCCAATTATTGTGGCTTCTTCTTTGCGTTTATAGAATACTTGGAACACCTAAAAAATCTAATGGACAACGGTCAGTATAAATTTATCGATATTGGATTTCCCCTTAATCAGCCTTCCACCAATTACACGGTCATTAAATCGGCAACGCATAGTGAAACCACCTCTAAATTCCGTTCTTTTAAACTAAAAAAGGGTACTCCTTCAGTCGTAAAATCTCTTACGGACTTAATGAATAGTCTTAAGAATCATGATTTTATTGACAAAGGCACATCCATCATGGAATTTCGTGAAATATTTAATGGGACAGAAATCAAGAAGCCAATTAAATGGATTGGAAGTCAGCCGCAACTACATTATTTCATCAATAAGTTGATTCCTGCTATGGAGGATTGCAATCAATGGGTCACTTGTTCCAACTGCTTTTTAGATAAGAAAGGTGTAAAATTTGCTTCAAAGAAACTACGACGTTTCAAGGAGAAAGATTTGACCAAAAGAAAATACCTTGATGCGTGTTGCGAAAACTTTATGTTTGAATTTAAGAGTTAGTATCTTCCCGACATGCACAAATTATTTTTTTAAAAAATTATTTTCCCAATAATTTAGAAAGCGCTGTCTGGCGCTTTTTTTAGTTCCCCGACATCCCCGACATATCACCCGACATCCTTATCAGCATTGGGATTAAAGGCCATCCACCTATATACCTTTGCTCCATCGTTCTTTGACCTGATACTTTAAATTTAAAAGTTCCGTCCTTTCATACTTAAATAAGTTGTAGCACTACTAATTAACCTTAGTACCAGCCTATTAAATAAGTATGAATCGAATTTAAAGCCCTTACTTATCACTTCCTCTTTATTAAAAAATCAATTTAATTTTAACCTACATAATTCAAATCATTATGGTTCCAGAAAAATCATTTCATAACTCATATTATTTTCTTACTGCACCAAGCAAAGAAAATTATGTTCTGTTCTTATCACAAGTATATTACAAGCCAATGGAGCACTTAACTGCCGATGAAAAGGCCAAACTCATTAAAGAAAATGTCAGCTTAATTATCAAGGGGTTGCCTTTCATCGGTATTGATAGCAAAATATTTTTTAACACTCGCGAATTTAATCGATTGCGCCTCTTTGCTATCAAACTGAAGGACAACCTGAGACACCGTGATAGCGAAAAATCGGTTCAAGCAATATTCTCCGCCTATAATTCGTATCTGAATTTTGTTTGCCGGTGTTATAATTTGCCAGGGCATCGCGATTTCTTCAGCAAGTAATTCTCAGTATTAGTTAGTTTATCCGAAGAGGGCCTCTGTGCCCTCTTTTTATTTTCCAATTCCATTAACCTAAAAACTCAACAATTATGAAAACACGCATGTCTATTGAGCAATTCGAACAATTTCTCAGGAATGAGTATGGTCTGTTAACAAGACAGACGTTTATTAGTGATGTTTCCTATGTAGGTTACATCAAAAAAGCCATGAGATACCTTAATATGGAGGCAAGTAGGTTCTTTACAGCTTCATTAGGTGAGGTCAAAGCCTGGAAGATTAACCTTATGGATAATTCAGCATTCAGAAGCCTGTCTCCTAAATACCAAGCAGACATTTTAAGCGGATACAACGCATACATCGACTGTGTCAGGTATAAGCTTGGCTTTCTGAAAATAGACAACAATCAATAGTTTCTTAACTCTAAATCCAAACCAAATGAGAACAACCAAAGTAAAGGTATCGGTGCTCATGCAGCATCCGTTCCATAAGAAGACCTACAGCCTTAAATACATTGATGATTTGGCCGATTCATTGAAACGCATCGGGCTACTTAATCCGGTAATTATCAATGGTAAGAAGCAAGTACTAAGCGGTTGGCGCCGGTTATTAGCTGCAAAAGTGCTTAAATGGAAGGATATTGAGGTAGTATATTATAAAGATATACCCCCTGCTGATGAAGCCCGCCTGATAATAGACTTCAACAGGCAACGCATCAAAACCATTCTTGAGAAATGGAAGGAGATACAAGAGCTAAGGAAGTATTGGGGTAAAAAGCAAGGCGAACGCACCGACAAGAATCCCAAGCTAAGCATTGAGGAAAAGAAGCACACCAAAGACCGAATAGCTTCTGCAATGGGTATATCAGCCGGTAATGTCTATAAAATTGAAAAGATTGCTGCTACTGATAAGTTTCTTTTCAGTTTAATAGACAGTGGGGAAATAAGTATTCATGAAGCCTATAACAGGTGTACTGGCGGGGCAAATGAAGCCGGCGATAATACTCAACCTCATTCTTCTAAATCGGAATCAAGTAATGTGAGCCATAGCAGTTCTGCACCTAAGCCCCTTCAAAAGCTCTATACTCACACCTGTCCACATTGTGGAGGACAGTTCAATGACTAATTAATAACCCTTAATTATCAAAGCCATGAAAAACCAAAGTAAACAACAACAGTCCAATGTTGCCAGTAAGGGCAAGAAAAAGAAACTTACTCTTGAACAACGTTTGACCTTTCAGGATTTAGCCGTAAAACTGGTCTTTAATTCACTATTCTCAGGCTGTGGCGGTTCGAGCAAAGGCTACGAGTTAGCCAATATGCTTGAGCTACTGGCAGTGGAATGGGATGAAAATGCTAGGGAGTCATTTTCCCTAAACTTTCCTGATGTGCCGCTAAAAGGCTGGGATATATCTCAGTTAACCGGTAAGCAGATACTTGACACAATTGGATTACAACCGGGTGAATTGGATGTATTTGACGGCTCACCGCCCTGTCAGGGTATATCGACTGCCAACAGAAGCCGTAACCCTTTTGATGCAAGGAATAGCTTATACCTTAAAACCATCAAACTTATAAATGAGGTGCAGCCAAAGGTTTTCGTTATCGAGAATGTAAGTGGCCTCGTAAAAGGTTCAATGAAAGGGTTCTTTAATCTGGTAGTAGATGAACTGAAAAAACTTGATTATTACTGTCAATACCAGGTGCTGAGGGCAAACGAGTATGGAGTTCCCCAGGCCAGGGAACGTTGCTACATCATCGGTCTACGCGGAGACATCTACCGTAAGGTTGGGAAACTTCCATTATTCCCTGAACCAGATTTGGAAACTGCAAAAAGAATGAGGGTTTGTGACGTACTTCCGCACATACAGGCATTCTCACCTGGGCAATTTCAAGACCGCATAACCTCTTCTACCCGCCCATTTTGTACAATTACAAAGACCGCATCGGCCTGGGTATATGACGAAAATGGTTTGCGAAGGAAACCCACCATTGCCGAGCTTAAGGTGCTATCCTCATTCCCGAAGGATTTCAAGCTCGTTGGCTCATTCAATCAGCAATGGGCACGGATAGGTAATGCTGTGCCGCCAAACCTTGCTAAAGCCG
>JBKQUY010000085.1:0-7291 GCA_052325425.1 Bacteroidia bacterium
TTGCAAAAGGCATTATGACCGAAGCTGATGTAAAGAAATGCAGGTGGGATGATGTGAAAAACCGTGACTTGCATAAGCCTTATGCAGATAGTATCTTCCTTGTATCGTCAGGCGGCAGGAAAATGTACCGTGAGCCCGATTTGATAGATGTTTGGTTTGATTCGGGAGCTATGCCTTATGCACAGTGGCACTATCCGTTCGAGAATAAAGAAGTATTTAAAAATAACTTTCCTGCCGACTTTATAGCCGAGGGTGTTGACCAGACACGGGGATGGTTCTTTACCCTGCATGCTATTGCAAGCATGTTGTTTGATTCTGTAGCTTTTAAAAATGTGGTATCAAACGGGCTGGTGCTCGACAAGCATGGGAACAAGATGTCGAAACGCCTGGGCAATGCGGTTGACCCATTTGTTACGCTCGATAAATATGGTCCTGATGCCACGCGCTGGTATATGATAAGCAATGCCCAGCCCTGGGACAACCTGAAATTTGATGAGGAAGGAATAGGGGAGGTGCAGCGCAAGTTTTTCCGCGCCTTGTATAATACGTACGCATTTTATGCACTCTATGCAAATATTGACGGGTTTATATTTAAGGAAGAAGAAATACCTGTAGCTCAGCGCCCCGAACTTGACCAGTGGGTTTTATCGGTGTTAAATTCATTGGTGCTCAGGGTGCAGGAGTATTATAATACGTACGAACCCATGCACGCGGCAAGGGATATTGAAGAATTTGTCTGTGACCAGTTGAGCAACTGGTATGTAAGGCTCTCGCGCAGGCGTTTCTGGAAAGGCGATTACAGCGATGATAAAATTGCAGCCTATCAGACACTTTATACCTGCCTTGAAACTGTTGCCAAATTAATTGCTCCTATAGCCCCGTTTTATGCCGAAAAGCTTTTTACCGATTTGAATAGTATAACCGGGAAAGAAAGAGCAGCCTCTGTCCATCATAGTAATTTCCCTGTCCTGAACGATAAAGCCATCAACCATTCTCTGGAGGAAAAAATGGATTTGGCACAACGCATTTGTTCTTTAACTTTAGCTTTAAGAAAAAAGCTTAATTTACGTGTACGTCAGCCACTTAACAGAATAGTTATTCCCATATTTGAGGATAAAATAAAACACCAGGTTGAAGATGTTAAAAAACTTATTTTGGCTGAGGTTAACATTAAAAAACTGGAATATATAACCGACACATCAGGAATACTTGTAAAAAAGATAAAACCCAATTTTAAGGAACTGGGTAAAAAGCTTGGCCCCTTAATGAAAGAGGGCGCCCAGGTGATAAATGCCTTTACCCAGCAACAGATAAGGGAGATTGAAGTGGCAGGTAACTATAATATTACCCTTTCGGGAAAAACAATAGAACTGACATTGAGCGATGTGGAAATTGTGTCGGAAGACATACCCGGCTGGCACCTGGCATCGGATGGCAAGCTTACCGTTGCTCTTGATACAACTATAACCGCTGAGCTAATGGAGGAGGGCATTGCCCGTGAGCTGATTAACAGGATTCAGAACCTGCGTAAGGATAAAAACTTTGAGGTAACCGATAAAATTGTGTTAAAGATTAAAAAGAATGTGGCAGTTGATAGCGCAGTTAAGAATAATTTTACATACATTTGCGCCGAAACACTTGCCGCCTCCCTCGAATTAGTGGAAGTCATAGACGAAAGAGGGGCAATTGATGTAGAAGTAGCTGACGATGTTAGCACTTCTATTTTTATAAATAAACATAATTAAAGACCAGAAAACATGGCAAAGAAAACAGCAAAAAAAGTCAATAAAGCAGTTAAAAAGACTGCAAGCAAGAAAGTTGCGCCTAAAAAAGCAGTAAAAAAATCTAAACCTATGGCAAAAGCAAAGCCGGTAAAGAAAACCAAGCCCTCAGTAAAAGCAAAACCAGTTGCAAAAAAAGTTGCTGCCGCTAAGCCGGTAAAACAAATTTTGAAAGCAGAGCCTAAAAAACAAGTAATGTCGGCCAAAACTGCCCCGGTAGTTAAAGCTGCCAAGCCTTCAAAAGAGGAAACCAAGAACCGTTATTCTGAAAAAGAACTTTCTGAATTTCGCCATATAATAATGGAAAAGCTTGACCAGGCCAAGAAGGACTATGAGCTTCTGAAAAATACATTGTGCCATACTGACGACCACGGCACTGATGACACATCACCTACCTTTAAAATGCTGGAAGATGGCTCTGATGTGTTGACCCGTGAAGAGACAGCACAGTTAGCGCTTCGCCAGGAGAAATTTATCCAGAACCTGCAAAACGCCCTTGTGCGCATAGAAAATAAGACTTACGGCATTTGCAGGGTTACCGGTAAACTCATACCTAAAGAACGTTTGATGAGGGTTCCTCACGCTACCTTAAGTATTGACGCCAAACTGGAGCAGCAATATAATTCTTAAAAGAGAAACATTAACTTTGTTCTCTCTTAGAGTAATATTGTGAAAAGACCCATACTTATTATATTGCTTGTACTGGCTATTGACCAGGCGGTTAAGATTTATATCAAATCGCATTTTATTCTGGGCGAGGAATACAGGTTTGCTCCCTGGTTTATCATTCATTTTACCGAAAATAACGGAATGGCTTATGGCATGCAGTTGTCGGGCCAGTATGGTAAAATATTTTTAAGTGTTTTCCGCATTTTGGCTGTTATCGGAATAGGCTGGCTGCTACGATACGAGGTTAAGAAAAAGGCGCCCGTGGGGCTTGTTGTCAGTATAGCCTTGATATTTGCGGGCGCGTTGGGTAATATTATAGACAGCGCTTTCTACGGTCTTATTTTCAGCGATAGTTCATACGACGTAGCCACATTATTCCCGCCCGGTGGAGGATATGCCGGCTTTTTACATGGCAAAGTAGTTGATATGTTATATTTCCCTATAATAGAAGGACACTTCCCTGCGTGGTTCCCGTTCTGGGGCAGCCAGGAATTTATCTTTTTCAGGCCTGTTTTTAATTGTTCCGATTCAGCTATTACTATCGGCGTTTTGCTGATATTGATTTTTCAGCGTAAATACTGGCCGGTTAAAACTACAGTCGTAAGTTCTTAATTGTAAGTCGTAAGTGATTTTTCACTCACTCATAACTTATATTCATAACTCAGAACATATAACCGTATTTCCTTTTCTGGAATTCGTCAAATGTATCGCCCCTGTGTTGTTTTTTACCAATATTGTCGGCGCTCCAAATAAGGGTAAATTCATGCGAGCCGCTTGTGTAATGGCTTAAAGCTGAAGTTACAAAGTCATAGGAATAACACAATTCGAAGTTTTCATGTATGGTTAATCCAAGGTCAAGGGCTACCGCATCATTTAAACGCAACGAAACCCCTGCGTAAAATTGCTCTTTAACGTGCAGGCGAAGGGAATAGGCAAGATATACCGGAGTGCTTGCGGATTGCTCTGCAAAAAGCGAGCTTTGCCATATATAATTGGAATTGCCTGAAAAATTATAAGAAAGGAATCCGTAAAAATGGTTGACAAGTTGTACTATACCACTTTCGCTCGTATCCCCCGGTGCAGAAGTATATTTTTTATACAATTTCGCGTTTTCTGTAATCAGGTTATCAGCGCTTAGGCCGAATTGCCAGCGGTCGTTATAGAGTAAAAAACCTGCGCTTGCGTTTGGCGTCCATGCCGAAGCCGTTGCCCCCTGGTCTATGGCCGGGTCGTTGGCCTGGTGTATGGTTATTTTGGACCCGTCTACAATATAATCCATCATGGAACCTGCGACACCCAATGACAATACAAGGTCTGGCAGTTTTAAATGATACGCATAACAGGCAGTATAATCATTGCGCTGGGTTGGGCCGGTAACATCCTGGTACATGTAAGCGGCGACTCCCATTTTTCCATCCATAAGCCTGTAGTTCAGGCTTAAGCCTTCGGTAACCGGCGCATCGGGTATTCCAACCCATTGGTCCCGGTAATCAATACGGACATCATATTGCCTTTTTGTACCGGCAACAGCAGGGTCAAAGAAAAGAAGGTCGCTTGGGAATTGAGTAAATATAGGTAGTTGCTGGGCATAGCCTCCTGCAAATTCAAACAGGGAAGCAACAAGAACCAGCAATATTTTATTTTTTTTAATCACAATCTCATTTGGGTTTTCTGATTATGGTAACTGCGCCAGTATATGATTTACCTGTTCCGGTATTTAAAATATAATAATAAGTCGCATCCGGCAATTCATTTCCCAATTCCGTACCTGCCCAATCGTTGGCATAAGGCTGGGAATAATATACCTGTTTGCCATACCTGTTAAAAACAGTAAGGGAGTTATTGGGGTATAACTCAATGTTACCTACAAACCATGTATCGTTTATGCCATCTCCGTTAGGGGTAAAAGTATTATAAAATATAAGGTCGCTGTCGGGTATAACCTCCACAAGAACTTTGGCTGAATTGGGGCACCCGTCGGCGCCTATGCCGATAACGGTATAAGTGGTGGTTTTTATCGGGTCAACTTCAGGATTGCCTGTGCCGTTGTTAGCGAGAATAGTAGAATCAGCAGGCGTCCAGAAATATTTTTCAGCTCCGCTTGCGTCTAATGTGACAGTAGTTCCTTCCTTTATGGTAACAGGCGAAGTAACAGTAATGGTAGGCGAAGCCAGGACAGTAACCGTAACATGTGTAGTATCACCGTTGCACCCGCCTCCGCTGACAACAGTCAAAGTGTAAGTAGTTGTTGAATCCGGAAGGGCTGTCGGGTGAGCTATATTCGTTTGGTTTAAACCATTTGATGGTGTCCACGAATAGGCATAAGATGCCGAATCATTGCCGCTGCCACCGAGTGTCGCGCCTGCCGTAAAAGGACAAACTGAAGTATCGTCACCGGCGGTAACAGCATATACATTGCTGAGACTGATTTGCACCGAGTCAAACCTTCTGGCGCCGGCATTACCAATATCTATAACTGTTACATAAAACCAGGTTGTTGCAGTAATCAATACTCTAGGGTTGGCATAGGAGGAATTGTTCATGTTTGCCGAGGGCGTCCATGAATATGAATATGGGCCAATACCACCGCTTGCAGTAGGGCTTCCGCCAAGAGTAACAGAATCACCCTTGCATGTAGTCTGTGGCGGGCCGGGGTTTACAACAAATTGCCCCATACATGCAGAGCTGAATAAGAGCACAAAAAAACCTATTGCTGCAACAACGACTGACTTAGGGGTATAAATCATCCTTCCTATATTCATAAGGTTGGCAAAGATAGCATTATAAAGTAAAAAAAGAAAACTATCACCTGCTCAAATAACAAATATCATCTTAATTTAATAACGCCAATTTATATATTTGCCGCTTGTTGCACTGTTCAGATAAATTTAAAAGAATAGAAAATTTTCTATGCCTCATGTTTTTCCAATAATTTTTCCGAACATACCATCGGGTAATGTTTATTACTTTACTACCACAGCAGGCACAAAATATGAAGTTCGTTTTGGCAGGAGGAAAGATAATATTTTTCACGCTACCATTGTTTTTGGTGTTGTAAATGATGAGTACAAGGGCGAAGAATATGTTACCACCAATAAGGGTGAACTTTACGATGTTATGGCCACAATTTCTGAAATCATCAGGGTTTTCATGTCATATCACCCGCGCATGCTGATATATGAATTTACCGCGGTGGCTAAAGAAGATGAAAGCGAAGATACCATTACCATCCGCAGGCATCTTTATGAACGATACCTTGGAGATATTTTCGGAAGCGATTGGAAATATGATTATAAGGGAAATACAGTGCTTGCAAGCCGTATTAAATAGGCAAGCCGCCCGTCAGATACTATCTTTTATGCTGCTTCTCGTCAGAAACGGTGAGTTTCTTACGGCCCCTTCTTCTCCTGGCAGAAAGTACCCTCCTGCCGTTGGCGGTGGACATTCTTTCGCGGAACCCGTGTTTATTGCGTCTTTTACGTTGAGAAGGCTGAAATGTTCTTTTCATGGCATCTAAAAATGAGGCGCAAAGATATAATCTTTTTACAAACCGGCAAAGAAAATATTTTTTAAGGTAACTTTGCCGCTCATTCGTATAAATATATAAGATGGCCAGACCCGGATTTACTGATACCGATAATAAACCAAAAGGCGTTACCAAAGCCTCATTGAAAAGAGCGCTCAGGATAACACGTTTTTTAAAACCCTATAAATGGACTTACGCTGTAGGAATGATATTCCTGGCGCTGACAAGCGGCACCATGATTCTTATTCCGAGAATGTTCCAGTTGGTTATTGATAACGCAACTCTTAAATACGTATTATTGACATTCGGGGTACTGCTGTTGCAGGCCATTTTTTCCTATTGCCGTGTGGTATTGTTTGTTAATGTAACCGAAAAAAGCCTCGCAGGACTCAGGCAGGCTACCTATTCGCGCCTGGTAAGGCTGCACATGGATTTCTTTTCGCAGCGGCGCATTGGAGAGCTTACCAGCCGCATATCATCTGATGTGGCTATGCTGCAGGATACTTTTACCACCACGCTCGCGGAATTTATCAGGCAGTTTTTGATGATAGTGGGAAGCGTAATAATGCTGGCCATTATATCTATCAAGTTAATGCTTATTATGCTTGCCATTGTTCCGGTAGTAGCAGTCTTTGCCGTTTTCTTCGGAAGATTTATACGGAAATTCTCACGCAAAACACAGGATATGGTTGCCACCTCCAATACCATTGTGGAAGAAACCATGCAGGGAATTGCAACGGTAAAAGCATTTGCCAATGAAAAATTTGAAACGGACAGGCATACCAAAAGCACCCTCGATATTGTAAAGCAGGCTATAAAAGGCGGTAAGGCACGCGGCGCGTTTATATCTTTTATTATACTTTGCCTTTTTGGCTCCATAGTTGTAGTTCTCTGGCAGGGAGCGGTACTGATGAAAGCCGGGGCTGTTACCAAGGGCGATATGTTCGAGTTTTTGCTCTATTCAGTTTTTGTGGGAGCTTCATTTGCCGGTATAGCCGAACTTTACGCTACCATACAAAAAGCCATAGGAGCTACCGAGCGGCTGATGGATATTTTAGAAGAGCCTATTGAAAACATCAGCCTTGATAATGCTGACAGGTTCCCGGGGAATTATAAAATAAAGGGCGATGTTACCTTTGACAATGTATCATTTTTTTATCCTTCGCGCAAGGAATTGCAGGTTATCAATAACCTCAGTTTCGATGTTAAGCATGGGCAGACAATTGCCATTGTGGGGCCAAGCGGGGCGGGAAAATCTACCTTGGTGCAGTTATTGCTCAGGTTTTATGACCCGGTAAGCGGGTCTGTTTTAATT
>JBKQUY010000086.1:0-52615 GCA_052325425.1 Bacteroidia bacterium
AACGGCAAGGTGGAACGATTTTGGAGAACACTGGAAGATGATTTACTCCGAGAAACTCATTTTGATTCTATGCAAGAACTTAAAGACGAATTATTACAATATCTTTATTATTACAACCATGAAAGACATCACCAAGGAATTAATAATAAAAAACCTATTGAACTAGCAAATCTGTTACCGAATTAAGTAACTTCTACAGCAGTGACGGTGGGGCGTTCCGTCATTGCGAGGCTTTGCGAAGCAATCTCAGCGGCTTTATTGATTTTTGCAAACCCATGCTCTTTCAGTATAATCGTTACCATTGGGGTTATTGATTTTTAAATTTACAACTAAAACACAAAAACACCAAAAATCAGATACTAAACCTGGTGAATATTTGTGTCCCGATAGCTATAATGATAGTGTTTTGATGGCGGAAAATTGAGATAGCCTGCAGCATTCTTCAAAAGAAAATCTGCTTTAAGCTGATAATGATTACAGCAATTGCCACCAATATCATAGTGATTTTTACGGGAATATGCCTGGCAAGGTATGGGCCAATTGGAGAGCCTGCCAACCCTCCTACCACCAGCCATGCCACAATAAACCAATTGGTGAAACCAATAAGGGAAATTAATGTAATTGAACTTACCAGCGCCACAAAACACCTTGAAAGGACAACAGAACCAATGGTGTAACGGGCATTCCTTCCGCCGGCAATAAGGGTAGATGACACTACAGTACTCCAGCCGCCACCGCCAATAGAATCGAGAAAACCGGCAACCAGGCCAAGCGGGAAGATGTATTTTATCTTTTTCCCTCGTCCTATTTTCCTGAATGCGCGGTAAAGAATTACCAATCCCAGTACCAACAGGTATGCCGATATGACAGGTTTAATAATATGTACATAATCTTTTAAAGCATACAGGACACATGCTCCTGTAATGGCGCCTATAATTCCAGGTATCAGAAGCAGTTTGAAAAGTTTTTTATTGACATTTCCCATTTTAAAATGTATCAACCCGGTGGCCCCGGCGGTAAAGACTTCAAGAATATGCACTACTATAATTGTCAGTGCAGGCGCAACACCCGATGCCAAAAGCAAAGTGGTGGTAGTTATTCCATACGCCATGCCTATTGCCCCGTTAACCACTTCGGCAATAAACCCGATAAAAATATAACCCCATTTACCTGTCTTTCCAACTTCGGGCGTTACAGGAGAATAATAATATCCAAGATAAACCGCAATTAAAAGCAGTACAAATAAAAAAACATATAAAAGAGCGCCCTTGTTTTTAATACTCCGTCCTATTTTATCAGCCAAATATAAATTATCAATTAGTAATAAAGGTAGATTTATATTAGCGAACTGTTTAAATTTTATCGGTATGGAATATGTTTCGACAAGCTCAACATGACGCGATACCGTCAGCCTGAGCTTGTCGAAGGCCTGCAAAATAAACTGAATTTAAACAGTTACTTAGTGTACAGCTATTTTTTAATTCATTATAAAAATCAATTCCTCAAGAATTTTTAACATGATTTATATCAACTATTTGAAAAATCGCAGCAGTAAAGGGGTTTATATAAACCTTACAATATCCTCTTCACTTATCTCCTCCATGCATTTAAAATGCTTTTTAGGGCAAGCTTTGTAGCCAATTTTTGAGCAAGGGCGGCAACTGAGATTTTTAACTTCCACAATATGGGAATTGGCTCCCGGCATATAGGGATACATGCCAAATTCGGGGATGGTATTACCCCAGACAGATATAGTATCTTTCTTAAAAGCCGCTGCAATGTGCATTAGTCCTGTATCGTGGGTGATTATTTTTTTTGCCTGCTTAACCAATGAAGCAGATTGATTAAGATTATATTTTCCGCATGCATTATAAATGTTATTTCCCACAGCTTCTTCAATGTGTTTTGCTTTTTCCGCATCCTCTTTTCCCCCCAATAATACAATGGGTGAGTTAATAAGCTTGCATATAGAAATTATTTTGTGCTCGGGTAATTGCTTGGTATAGTGTCTTGCCCCTGTTACAAAACCTATATAACCGTTTTGGTGCGATGCAGGCAGGGTAGAAATATTTACTTCGTCAGCAGGTGGAATAAAATAATCCAGCCCCTCTCCGTCATTTTTTATGTTCAAAGATTTTACAGCTTCAAAATACCTGTCCACAATATGAACATTGGGCAGCTTATCAATTTTAAAATTCACTTTGAGCCACTTCTCCACATTCAATTTCGGAAAACTTTCAGAAGGCTTTTTTAAACCCCGCTTTACCTGCATGGAGCGCAGGTTATGGTGCAGGTCAACAACAAAATCGTAGTTTTCCTTTTTTAATTCTTCAATAACCTCCGATACGTCCTTTTCAATAGTATATATCTTGTCAATGTAAGGATTGGATTCTATAGCAGGCAAAAATATTTTCTTGGTAAGGTAATGCACCTCTGCGGGCTGCGACTGTTTTTTTATACAGCGCAATACAGGCGTAGTAAGCACTATATCTCCAATGGAGCTGAACCGTATAATGAGGATTCCGGGCAAGATTTTTTCTTATTTCTCCTCAAAAATAGCAGTAATAAATTTATCAGTGATTTATTCATGGCTAATGGGGTTTATACCGAATAAGTAACAAGTAATATCAAACAATGGTCCCGCAGAGTTTCGCAAATTAATGCGCTGATTCCTGCAGAAAAAAATACGTAACTCTGCGAGAAACTCTTATACATAATTAATTCGGTATAAACTCTAATGCAAAAGTAATTTCTTATCAGCTACTAAATCAAGTTGCATGTCAGCTATACTATTTCCTTCCTCAGCATATTCAATGCGGTAAGGCCGGTAACTATAATATTCCTGTCGCGGGTACCGGCAAACTGAAAACGCTTGCTGAAAGTTTTTGAAGGAGTTGCTATAGCTATCCAAACTGTGCCTACAGGCTTTTCAGGCGTACCGCCGTGGGGGCCGGCAATGCCCGATACGGCAACAGAATAATCGGTACCGAGGTTTTTTATCGCTCCATTAGCCATCTGTTCCACTACCTGTTGCGATACCGCCCCATGCGCTTCAATTGTTTCTTTACCGACGCCAAGTTCATTAATTTTCACTTCGTTGGCATAGCTCACAATACCTCCTTTAAAATATTCCGAACTGCCCGGCACCGATGTAATAAGATGCGATATATATCCACCCGTGCAGCTCTCAGCGGTTGATAAAGTTTGCTTTTTCTCTATTAACAGTTTGCCTATAATTCCCTCAAGTGTATCATTATCGTAGCCATAAATGTACTGCCCTATTATCTTTTGCAGTTCCCCGACTTTTCTTTCAATCCGTTCATTTAATACTGCCGCGTCTTTTCCTGTTATGCTAAGCCGCAGGCGCACCATAGATGGAGAAGGCAAGTAGGCAAGTTTTATTTCTTCCTTAGCCAGCGATGTTTCCCATTCCGCTATTTTTCCCGATAAAAATGATTCGCCTATGCCCTGGGTAAGCACATTTTTGTGGATAATAACCGGCAGGGTAAACTCTTTTTTCAGGCGGGGAATCACCTCATCTGTCATAAGTCCTTTCATTTCGTAAGGCACACCGGGCATTGAAACATATATTTTCCCTCTTTCTTCAAACCACATGCCCGGCGCGGTGCCGTTTTTGTTTTGCAGCGGAGTGCAGTTTTCAGGAACTTCAGCTTGCCTGCGGTTAATGGCAGTTACTTCCTTTCCGAATTTTTTAAATATATTGGTTACATCTTCCAGCGACCTTTCATCGAGGCGCAGTTTGGTATTAAAGTATTCGCAAAGAGTGTGCTTGGTAATATCGTCGCTGGTAGGGCCAAGGCCTCCTGTAATTAATATAATGTCAGCCCGCATGCTGGCTTCTTTTAAAGCGGTCAGTATGTGTTCCCTCGTGTCAGAGACCGATGTGATTTGATATACTTTTATACCTGTCTCATTGAGCAATGCAGCAATCCATGCGGAATTAGTATCTACTACCTGCCCTATAAGCAGTTCATCGCCAATGGTTATTATTTCGGCTAACATAAATTATCTGCAAGTTTAGAAAAAAAGTAACTTGCCGGGGCATTTTGATAAATAAAAGTCTATGCACATGAACCGAATATATGTTTTCGCCGCGCTGATGCTGTGGGGTTGCCACGGAAATCCTGAAACTTCTTCCGGGAACAGCTCTGCTCAGCCTGCTGCTGATACTGCAAAGCATACCCATGCTGAACTTACCCAGCCCGACAAGGGAGTTGTAATAGATACTATTCATTGCGCCGATGACCCATCGCAGATGTACGCCATTTACCTGCCGTCAAATTATTCGACTGCTAAAAAATGGCCTGTGATTTTCTTCTTTGACCCGCACGGGGTTGGCAACCTGCCATTAAACTTATATAAAACGCTGGCTGAAAAATATGGTTTTATAATTGCAGGAACTTACAATTCAAGAAATGGCATGCAGATGGAAGCTTCCGCAAAGGCCGCCCAGGCATTTATGCAGGATGTGTCGCAACGCCTTTCTATTGATAATTCAAGGCTATATACGTTTGGTTTTTCCGGCGGGGCAAGGGTTGCGTGTTCCATAGCGCTTAACGGTGGAATTGCAGGAGTAGTGGCATGCGGCGGAGGTTTCCCGCAAAACCAGCCACAGATTAACCAGCCTTTCTCGCTGATTTCATTTGTAGGAGAAAGGGATTTTAACTATATAGAATTGAAAGAGTTGGATAAACAATTGGATAATAGCCCCCTTACGCACCAGCTTATTGTTTTTCACGGGAAGCACCAATGGCCCCCTTTAGCAAACATTGAACAGGCTTTTCAATGGCTTGACCTTTGCGCCATGAGAGATAAAACAATGCCGGTGAATGATTCCATAGTAAAATCGGTACAAGAACAATTAATTAAAGAAGCCGGAAAAAACGGGTACCAGGATAAAAGTATTCATGAGTATTTTGCTTATAAAAAAATGCTGAACTTTTTACGCGGGCTTACCAACCTGGATAGTTATATTGCAAAAGTGGATGAAATGGGAAAGTCCGATAAACTTGCAAAATACCTGAAAGATGAACAGGATAACGAATTGGATGAAGCGCGCACACAACAGCAATACCTGCAAGACCTTTCAGACAAGAATGGGGAATGGTGGCAGAATAAAATAAAGGATATGCATGGGATAATTTCAGCAGACTCCACAACTCCTGCCTCCTTGCAATGCCAGCGCTTGCTTAGTTTCTTAAGCCTCGCAGTATATATGGGCGCATCGCATTCATTCAGTTCAACCGACGATGCGGCTACCGCGCGTTTCCTTGATCTTTACGCCCTTGTTGACCCCACAAACCCTGAACACAGTTATTTATTTGCCGGTTTATATGCCCGCGATAATAACCCCGATAAGGCTTTAAGCAGTTTGCACGAGGCAGTACGGTTAGGATTTTCAGATATAAGAAGATTGCAGGCCGATTCAAATTTCAACTCTCTTAAAGAAAAACCTGAGTTTAAAGAATTGGTAAAAAAGCTAAAGGAAATGCCTGCCAGGATTGATGTTACCCAATAAAATAAAGCCCCTGAAGTTAAGCGAAGCTTATACTTCAGGGGATTTAAAACAAGAAAAAACAGTATCAGTAAACCATTATCTTCTTAACTCCGCTGGAGTTCATGCCTTTCAGAGACAGGAAATAGACCCCTTTGCTATAACCCGAAAGGTTAATATTCTGGGTATATTGGCCTGAGAGATGCAATTTGTCAGAGTATATGGTCTGGCCAAGCACATCAGCAATAGAAATTTCATAATCTCCCTCTGCAGGAAGGTCAAATGCCACCTGCAGGTTTCCACTGGTCGGGTTAGGATATACGTCTATATAGTCGTTCAGCGATATCTCATTTATTCCAACTGTGTTTACAGCTATTGACGAGCTGCTTGTACATCCATTGCTGTCAGATACTTTTACCAAATAAACTCCTTTGGCCGAAACAGTGTACTGATAGGATGTTGCGCCAGGTATAATTGTCCCGCTTTTATACCATTGATAGAATGGATATCCTGATGGATTGCAGGAAAGCGTATTGCCCGTCTGGGTAATTACCGGTGAAGGAGGCAAAGGATTTACTGTAATGTAACTTGTAACATTAATTGTATTTGAGCCATTGCCGTTTTTGGCTGTCATTGATACAGGATAAGTACCGGCGGTATTGTAGGTAATTATCGGGTTTTCCTGGGTAGATGTATCCGGTGTGCCACCTGTAAATGTCCAGCTCCAGTTTGTAGGCTCATTAGAGGATGCATCGGTAAACTGAACAGTATTGGTAGCGCATAAACTCGTTGGAAATGCAGTAAAGTTTGCTGTAGGAGCGGAGGTTGCCGGTTGGTATAATGCAATTTGCCAGGTGCCCCGTCCGTAAGTAGATGCGCGTAATATGCTTCCGGCAGCATATATTTTTAAATCACTTATAATAACATTAGGAAGTCCGCTATTATAAGCTACCCAATCACCACCTGTGTTGGTAGTATCCCTGTAATAAACGCCCATATCAGTACCTGCGTACATGGCGTCAATACCACCGCCGGCATAAACAATACAATTTACAGGAAGGTTAGGCAAACCGTTTGAAATACTGGTCCATGTTGTACCGCCCGTTGTGCTGACAAAAACTTTATCAGGAGCTGAATAGCCCGACATAGTCACCCAAACGCGTAATGGATTATTCGGGTCAACAGCAATTCTCGTAATTGCGGCAGAAGCGGCTGGCAGATTTCCTGTAACATTATTCCAGTTTGTACCGCCATCCGTAGTGGCATAAATAGCGGTAGTTTCAGAAGCATAAATATACTGGTCATTGGATGGAGCAACCGTAATGGCATCTATGGTTGCCGTACCCGTATTGAAAGTGCTGATTTTGGTCCAGCCTGAACCACGGCTGGTAGATTTCCACACATTATTTAACCCGGCAAATACAGTAGCATCATTTGTAGGGTCAAGCAGCCAGGGGGTAACCCAACCGCCTGTTTCAGTGAGGCCGGTAGTAATGGGAGAAAATCCCCCACCTCCGTTTGAGGACATTTCAAAGCCTGCATCGAAAGTTTCACCATACATGTAATTATTATTCGTCTGGTCAATAAAACACATCATACCATCACCGCCAATTACCTCTGACCATGTGGAATTGGCTAAATTGGTTCCGTTATCCTGCCAGCCTGTAATCCACTCATTGGCATTGCTGGCTGAAAGGCCTATACTATATTGTTCCGCTATTTCAAGGCCATTGCTGATATCAGTCCATGAGGTGCCTGAATTAGTTGTATAGTGAACACCTCCGTCATCGCCGGCGTAAATTGTTGTTCCGCTGCCGGGAAGATAAGTCAGGCCATGAATATCGGCGTGAACATAAGGTTTACTGCCACCGGTCCATGAAGTCAACCTTGTCCATGAGGCTCCGCTGTTGGTAGATTCCCAGATATTTACACCGCCTACCACAAGGGTTGTGGCGCTGGTCGGAGATACAGCAATTGACAACGTGTACCACCCCTGTCCCTGGGTTGCATCGCTTCCGGTGCCATTTTCAAATCCCAAAACATTAGGAGTAGTGGATTCCCGGGTAAAA
The DNA here is from genome assembly GCA_052325425.1 of Bacteroidia bacterium. Taxonomy (GTDB): domain Bacteria; phylum Bacteroidota; class Bacteroidia; order JABEUT01; family JABEUT01; genus JABEUT01. The sequence continues at coordinate 7,585 of JBKQUY010000086.1, forward strand.
GTTTTACCGGTATCGGTAGAAAGCCAAATCCCAAAGAATGCATAATTGGTGGCATTATCGGCAAATACATATACATAATTGGGCGCAGCAGGCGTAACGCCAAGCTGCATCCTTCCTGCCCCGCTTACTGACGGCAGGGTAATGGATGTAAATGTCTGTCCCCCATTTGTTGAACGGTAATAACCTGCAGCGGCAGTGGTTGCATAGGCAACATTCGGATTGCCGGGTTCAAATTCTACACTTTTAAAATTTCCTCCTTCTACACTGTTCCAGGTAATTCCTCCATTATTGGTATAGAATAACCCAAATGAAGTTGCAGCGAGAAGTACCTGCGTGTTATTGGGATTAATTTTCAATTCATTAACTGTCATCAAAGATGGGCCGCTGGTCTGCAATGTATAATGCAAGCCGGTTTGGTTCCAGGTTGCGCCTCCATCGGTTGATTTTAAAACCCCGAGTGTGGAAGGAGTCGTCATGCCTCCGTCAATACCATCTCCGTCGCCTGTAGCAAGATACATTATTTTTGAATTGGTCGGGTCAATAGCCACATCGCTTGTGCCCAAGCCCAAAAGCTGGTCAGTATTGGTTGACCAGGAGGTGCCTCCGTTGGTGGATTTCCATAAGCCGCCGGAAGGGCCGCAGGCGTATATAACTTTGCTGTTATTAGGGTCAATGCGCACCCTGTTTACCCTTCCCGCATCACCGCCGGACGGTATATTTACGTTCCCTACATAGGACCAACTGGCAGTAGTACTAAATGCACGGTGAGCATTCTTTCTGGCATCCTGTCGGGCTAAAAAATCTTTGTATTCCTTTTCTACCTTGGCAGGGTCAGGTAAATAGCCGCTTGGGTATGTACGTGCATGCATAAACCATTCCCATCTCCTGAAAAGAAGATAATTGCCGTCTTCCTCATGCTCCACACCGGGCTTTACAGCATCTTTATCATTATCCATATCGGGCTTATGAATACTGTACCATTTATTAAAAGCAGCCTTAACATCGCTGAATTTAGCGTTGTGGTCCCTCATCATATCTGTCCAGTCTTCCTGGGCAACAAGATTCGCGCTGAAAAAAAGGCAAAACATTGCCATAGAAATGGAAATCTTTTTCATATTATTTGCAATTTAGATACAAATATATGAAAATATTGGCATTTAGGCAAATTACAGGGCTTCTTTATATAGCAAAATAATCTACATACCTGAGAACGTGAAATTAACGTAGCTTTGCAGCTATAAAAGGCGATTTTGAAGACCAAAACACTAAAAAAGCATAAAGTAAACGTAGTTACCCTGGGGTGCTCAAAAAATCTTGTTGATTCTGAGGCGCTTATGGCACAGCTCAAAGCTAATAATTACGATGTAAAGCATGAATCAGGTGATGCGCCCATTGTAGTAATAAATACCTGCGGTTTTATTGATAATGCCAAGCAGGAAAGTATAGATACTATTTTACGTTATGTAGATGCCAAGCAAGCGGGACAGATAGAAAAAGTTTACGTTACAGGATGCCTCAGCCAGCGGTACAGGCCAGAACTGGAAAGAGAGATTCCGCAGGTGGACGGTTATTTTGGGACAAACGATTTGCCACGGCTGCTCAAAACGCTTAAAGCAGATTATAAACATGAATTAGTCGGTGAGCGCCTGTTGACTACTCCTAACCACTATGCCTACCTTAAAATATCAGAAGGCTGCGACCGCAAATGCTCATTTTGTGCCATCCCCCTCATGCGGGGCAAGCATGTTTCAGTACCTATGGATGCTCTGGTAACACAGGCAAAAGGCCTGGCAAGGCAGGGAGTTAAAGAAATTATGCTCATTGCACAGGACCTTACCTATTACGGGCTCGATATTTATGGCAAGCGCAATGTAGCCGAACTAATAGGCAAGCTTGCGGCCGTTGAGGGAATAGAATGGATAAAGCTGCACTATGCTTTCCCAAGCGGTTTTCCAATGGATATTATTGATGCCATTAACAACAACCCTACTGTTTGCAATTACCTCGATATGCCTTTGCAGCATGTATCTGACAATATATTAAAACTGATGCGCAGGGGAATCACAAAAGAAAAATCAACGCGCCTGGTAGAGACTATACGCGAAAAAATACCCGGCATTGCCATGCGAACAACTTTCCTGGTTGGCTACCCCGGCGAAACGGAAGATGATTTTAACCAGCTTGCAGATTGGGTAGAAGAAATGAAATTCGACAGGCTGGGAGTTTTTACCTATTCGCATGAGGAAAATACGCATGCCCACAAATCAAAGGATAATGTTCCCGAAGAAATAAAGAAGCAGCGGGCGCAAAAACTGATGGATGTGCAACGGGATATTTCAAGGGCGCTGAATAAGAAAAAAATCGGCAAGACATTGAAAGTGTTGATTGACCGGAAAGAGGGTGAATATTTTATAGGCCGCACCGAGCACGATTCTCCGGAAGTAGATAATGAAGTGCATGTAAAAGCAGATGATAAAACTTATTTGCGCATCGGGGATTTTACTATGGTTAAAATGACCTCAGCAGAAGATTATGACCTTTTTGGAATACCTGCAAAATGAATAAGGGATGAGTTTTAGGAAAACAAACATATCTTTTGAAGAAACAGGATTGTTCTCTGAAATCTTTACAGATTATGTAAAGAAAGAATCGTATCTTTCTCCGTTTTTCAGCTATCAGCCAACTATTGAAGGATTCAAAGAAGCTATTTCAGACAGGAGCAGGCAGGCTGCTTCACGCGACATACTTGTGAAAGTATTAAAAGAGAAATATGGCAGCAAAGGTTCTGATGCGACTAAAAAGAATATAACCCTATTGAGTGAGAAAAATACATTTACAGTTACCACAGGCCACCAGCTTTGTCTTTTCACCGGGCCGCTTTATTTTATTTATAAAATAATTACCGTAATCAACCTTGCTGAAAGATTAAAAAAAGAATACCCCGTAAATAATTTTGTGCCGGTTTACTGGATGGCAAGCGAAGACCATGATTTTGCCGAGATAAATCATGCTTACCTTTTTGGCAAAAAAGTGGAATGGAGCGGAGAGAGTATTTCCGGCGGCCCGGTTGGGCGGATTAACATCCATACACTCGCACCCGTATTGGAAACCCTTTTTGCAATTATAGGAGAAAGTGAAAAAGCCGGAGAATTAAAGAAGATATTATCAGACGCGTATAGTGGAGGCAAAACACTGGCTGAAGCAACATTCACCTTTGTAAATGCGCTTTTTGGCAAATATGGATTAGTGGTTGTTGATGCTGATAATGCGGAACTGAAAAAACTTTTTATACCCGTTATTACAGATGAATTAAACAAACAAAGCTCTTATCGTTTGGTAACAGAAACAAGTGAAAAGCTTTCCAAACTTGGAATTGAACCACAACTCCATTCGCGGGAAATAAACTTGTTTTACATCGCCGGACAGGGGCGCAACCGGATAGAAAAGCAGGGCGATAAATACATAGTGGTAAATACACATACATCATTTACCCGGGAACAAATATTAACCGAAGTACAGCAACATCCTGAGAATTTCAGCCCCAATGTAATTTTGCGCACCGTTTACCAGCAAATTATTTTGCCCAATATAGCCTATATAGGAGGCCCGTCTGAAGTAGCATACTGGCTACAGTTGAAAGCGGTTTTTGAGTATCATAAAGCAATTTTCCCTGTGCTTATGCCGCGCAACTTTGCCATGCTTATTGATAAAGCCACTGCTGAGAAAATGGATAAATTCAAACTATCCGGAAAAGATATGTTCCTCGATACAGAGGATCTGGTAAAAAACTATGTAAAAAGTCATGATGGCGCCATAGATTTTGAAGCCGAGAAAGCAAAACTGAAAGCAGTATATGAGGAGATTAGCAAGAAAATAAGAGCCGTTGATACAACCCTGACCACTTTGGCTGAGGCGGAATTACAAAAACAATATAATGCTTTAAAAGTTATTGAGACCAAGTTAATACGCGCGCAAAAACAGAAAGACGAAGCATCTGTTAACCAGGTAAAAAAGATAAAGGAAAAACTTTTCCCTGAAGGTGCTTTGCAGGAACGCCACGATAATTTTATTCCTTTTTACCTGCAGTATGGGGAAAGTTTTTTTGACATGCTTAGAAAGGAGTTTGATCCTTTTGAGAATGGGATTGCGATTATAACTGAGGCATAATACCTCACCCCTTTTGTTCCCCTCTCCTCGTTCAAGGCGAGGGGTAGGATTTTAAAATTTCTTTTAACAATTCTTAACCCTTTTTAACTTGGCATTAACTAAAATAACCACCGGGGCAATATAGGTTTGCCGCATAAAATCTATACTTCATGAATGCAAACGCCCTGAAAAAATATCCCATTACTACCTTCTTAGTTGTATATATTCTTGCTGTTATCTGGGCATTTAGCACCGTATCATGCAGTAAACAAGCGGAAGCCGGCAACGCCTCGCTCAATGTTGATAGTGTGCTTACCCATAACGGCTATTATAAAATAGCGCTTACGCACAATAAAGCGAATCACATTACGCTACATGCAAAAATTAACGGAATAGAAGGATTGTTCATCCTCGACACCGGTGCAAGCGCCACAGTAATAGATGAAAAGCAAAAAGACAAATTCAATATTAAAATTGACAAAGACAGCGCCCAGGGTGAAGGCGTTGGAGCGGATGTACCGAGACAGCAAGCATTGGACTCAAAATCGAATAATGTGGAAATCAGCGGCCTTAAGCTGACTGGCGTTGACCTGTGCGTTATGAATTTAGATGACGTAACGGCTGCCTATAAACAATTGGGAGAAATTGTAACCGATGGAGTTATCGGAGCCAATATTTTAAAATCGGGCAATGCAATTATTGACTATAAGAATAGCTTTCTTTATTTGAAGAAGTAAGGCATTAATAGTCATTTCAATTGCTATTTTGTAAAGTATTCATCAGTTCAATACCTTCGGGTTCACCTTTTTCAACGGATTTAGATAAATACTTCATTGCCTCATCTTTTTCCGATTTCATCATTAGGAGTTCTGAATAGAAATACTCAAGCAAATCAACAGGTAAATGCATATCAAATGCACGATTGAAATAAGTCTCAGCAAGAACAAGGTCTCCTTTCTTCATATAATAAATTGCATAGTCCCTTAGTGAATATACTTTAAGATTGTCATTATAATTACTAGCCTTGTCCAGGTATTCTTTTCCCTTATCCAGTTGGTTCATCATAATATAAGCAAAGCCCATATTATTTAGAGAATACGAATAATCGGGACGAAGCTCCATCGCTTTATTAAAACTGGGCAAGCTTTTTTCATATTGCTTTAACCTTAGATAGGCATAGCCAATATTAATATATAATAGTAAGATAGTTGGAATATCTGTTAATAAACTAATTGCTTTTTCATATTCAGCAATTGCTTTTTCAAATTCATTTTTTTTTGATAATTCTGCACCATGATTAATATGTCCCTCAGCTATAAGCATATTTCTAATAAAGTCAGTGTTGAATAATACAATTTCAGTATTATTGGTAAAAGATTCCATTGCACTGTCAAAACCAATTCTTTGCTCTATAGGCAAATTAGCTTTCCATTCAGGATTCTCCTCACCCCTAAGTTTAGCATAAGCAGCAATGGCATATATTATTACCTGCGGTGGCACTTCAGATTTATTTTTCCATGTTTTTTGCCAGCCAGCAACATACTGGACACCTATATCAATAAGTCCATCTGAAATAATAAGCCCAAAACCAAAATAAATAGCAGCAAGATAAACCAAATTTGATGCGTCGAACTTTGCATAAAGTTTAGGCTTCCTTTCAAATATTTTAACCTTTACCAACTCAAGTATCAATCTTCTTAAAAAGAGTTTTTCACTGCTTTGAAGGCTATTTGATATATGCAAAATATAATGAGGTTTTTTTTGATCATCATTTATAATTTCAAGTTCAGATTCAAATGCCCTGCCTTGAATTTCATACGGTGTTTGAGAAATATCACGTATATCTGGCACAAGTTCGAATGAAATTTTTGTTCTATCAAGAACAAGCAATGAACAAATATCTGATATAAGGTTTTCTATAGTTAACTTCTTAGACTTGAATGTTACAGGAAAATATTTATCGCTGAAAAGGAAAGGGCCGTTCTCTTTTGAAGGGTAGCCAAATGCCTTTAAAAGCCATATAAACATGTCTTCAACCCAATTTTTATCAATAGATGTTATTACCGGCTCTTGCTTCTTAGCAGAATCACTTCCAATATTTAACCCGAATATCTTCATTTTGTTTAAAATCAATGGCTTATTCCATAGCAAATATAGAAATAGTAATATTTAGCTCTTTATTTAGTTTTTCTCAACCTTAATCTCAATCTTGTTTAAACAGTCAGGCAATTTTGTCGACAGCTTTTCACTAATTCAGTAATCCTTGCTAAATGATGGTCATCGTGTTCTGCAACAAATAAAAATAAGTCAACAGTCCTCATTGGAGTTTTTAGCCTGGGATGCAGTGCCGATTTAAATATTGTTTCTTCATCAATTTTTTCGAGTAATGAAATAGTCTGTCCTCTCACTTGCCCAAAAGAATATAGGAGTTCATTTATAGGCTTTTCATTATGGTTAGCCAAATCTGTTTTACTATTTTGCAAATCGGCCGGGCGTAATTCTTTACTTCCATTAATAATATCCTCAAGCCTCCCTTGCCAAAGTGGTTCAAGGTCAGTTAAATGTCCCACATTTTCTTTTATTGTCCATGTATTGTTAATTCTCCTGGTCAATATATCGGGAGGTATTGATTTAAACTTTTCCGCAAGCCTGGCAGGAGTACCCCAAAGCCGCTCAATAACGGAAGGGAAAATATTTTGCGTGGATTCAAAATTGAAATTTCTGTCAAACCACTTTACTTGTTTCATTTGTTACTCTTTTTATTATTCAACAATTGTATTTAACAAATATAGGAATAGCGCTATTCTGAGACATTTTTTAAAGTGAATTATTAGGCTCTATCATAACTCTTTTTTACCCTGTGGACTCTGCGTTAGAAGAAGTATAAATAACCGAAATTAAAACTGAGACTGCCGCATCCGCATTATTATTATTTATTGGACTGCGGATTAATGACGATAAATGTCATAACTGAATTCGCAGTGACGATATTACCTATAATTCGTGAAATTCGTGCCTGAAATATGTGATTATAATCTGCTAATCTGTGGCAATTATTTTTCAACCGGTTCAAACAATCACGCAATTTTATCGCATATTTGCATCACAATATGTCGCAAATGCAGGAAAGCATACTGATACTCGATTTTGGTTCGCAATATACCCAGCTTATTGCCCGCAGGGTACGTGAGCTGAATGTATATTGCGAAATACACCCATACAACCATTATGAGCAGGCAATCAGGGCTTTACCTGGTGTAAAAGGGGTAATACTTTCCGGCAGCCCATTCTCAGTGCACGATAAAGATGCCCCTGTTATAAAACTTAATGACATACGTGGCAAATTGCCTCTTTTAGGGGTATGTTACGGAGCCCAGCTTATGGCCTACCTGTGGGGAGGCAAAGTGGGTAAAAGCAGCAGCCGGGAATATGGCAGGGCGCATTTGAAATTGGTGGCAAAACAGAATGAACTGGTTAGCGGGTTAAGCCCAAAGACACAGGTGTGGATGTCGCATGCCGATACAATATTAGAGCTGCCTGAGCATGCCAAATTGGTTGCAAGCACAGAGGATGTGGAATCGGCTGCATTCTCTTTCAATGGTGAGAAAGTTTACGGCATACAGTTCCACCCCGAAGTCTATCACACTACTGAAGGAGCCAAATTGCTTAAAAATTTCGTAGTAAATATTTGCGGCTGCAAACAAGACTGGACGCCTTCGTCATTCATTGAATCTACCGTAAAAGAATTAAAAGAAAAGATAGGAAACGATAAGGTAGTGCTTGGCCTTTCGGGCGGGGTTGACTCATCGGTGGCTGCGGTGCTGCTTAACAAAGCCATTGGTAAAAACCTCTATTGCATTTTTGTGGATAACGGCTTGTTACGCAAAAATGAATTTAATAGCGTATTGGAATCTTATAAACATCTTGGCCTGAATGTAAAAGGGGTTGACGCCAAAAATGAGTTTTACAAGGCCCTTTCCGGGATTGAAGACCCGGAGAAAAAACGCAAAACCATTGGCAGGGTATTTATTGAAGTATTTGACAAGGAGGCTCACCGCATTAAAGAAGTAAAATGGCTGGCACAAGGCACTATTTACCCCGATGTTATTGAATCGGTAAGTGTTAAGGGACCATCCATGACCATCAAATCGCATCACAATGTAGGCGGCTTGCCCGATTATATGAAGCTTAAAATTGTAGAACCCCTGCGCTCGCTCTTTAAAGATGAGGTGCGCAAAGTGGGCAAAGCATTAAACATTGATGATACTATACTGGGGCGGCATCCTTTTCCGGGACCGGGCCTTGCCATTCGCATATTGGGAGATATTACAGCGGAAAAAGTCAGGCTGTTGCAGGAAGCGGATGCTGTATTTATAAGTAATCTTAAATCTGCGGGGCTATATGATAAAGTATGGCAGGCCGGAGCGATATTGCTGCCGGTTCGCTCGGTTGGCGTAATGGGCGATGAGCGTACGTATGAAAATGTGGTAGCATTGAGGGCGGTAACATCAACCGATGGCATGACTGCGGATTGGTGCCACTTGCCTTATGAGGTGCTGGGAAAAATATCGAATGAGATAATTAATAAGGTAAAAGGTATTAACAGGGTGGTATATGATATCAGCTCAAAACCGCCTGCAACCATTGAGTGGGAATGATTTTAATTGTAAATGGTGAATTGTAAATGGTAAGTGAAATGAAACTATTTAAACATATTCACCTTCTGTTAATTTGCCTTTTTTTTGCAGGCAATCTTTTTTCGCAAAAGAATGCTGATAAGTCTATTGTAGAAAACGGGAAGAAATTCTACCTGCATATTGTTACAAAAGGTGAAACCGTTTACGGCATTTCAAAAGATTATAATGTAGCTCCCCGCGATATTGTAATGGAAAACCCAAAGGCAATGGAAGGTATCTCGGCCGGAGATACGTTGCGCATTCCCTTGCCTGCGGTAAGGGCGATTCATGAATCGCCCCTGCTTATTGATACTGCCGCAGACAGGCTTTCGGGCAAATACATATACCATAAAGTATTAGCCAAAGAGACTCTTTATTCACTTGGCAAACAATATAAAGTCAGTATAGCTACCCTTGACAGCCTTAACCCTCAACTAAAGGCAAAAGGCCTCCAGGTAGGGCAAAATCTTAAGATACCGGCTCATCCTGCACAGCAACAGCCTGTAGCGCAAACTACTCCACCGGTTGCATCACAGCCAAAGCCGGTAACTCCGGTTGTTCCCCAACCGGCAATGCCGCATGATACTGTAAAGGAAAAGAAAGCATTCCAGAATTTAGTAAGCCGCCAGCATATTGATACTGTTGCCAAACCCTTGCCCCGAAGCTCCTCAAGCCAGGCCGAGATTCAACAACCTAAAGAGACGAAGGTTAACAATACCCCTGTTAATGCTACTCAACCATTGGCAGTTGACAAATCAAAATTGCTGAACAGGTATAATGTGGCTCTTATTATGCCATTTACTTCGGAAAATATGGATACCATACGCATTAACCGCCTTTTGGATGGGACCGAACAATTGCCATTGGTCACCCAGATATCTGCCGACTTTTACCAGGGAGCTATGATAGCGCTCGATTCGCTGGAGAAACAAGGCATAAAGGTTGACCTGCATTTATATAATATATCATCTTCACCGGATACCATGCCCCATGGGCTCGATTCCATACTTAAAGCGCCAGGCTTTGCATCATCTAACCTGATTATAGGGCCACCCTCTACGGCGCAATTCAGGCAGGTGGCGCGCTTTGCTGTGCAGCACAACATTCCTATTGTTTCGCCCATAGTAAACGAAAACAGCGTTCTACAAAATTGCATGTTTGCCAGCAAAGTAACCCCTTCACAGGTTACTGAAGTAGAAAAAATGGCTGATTATATAGCCTCACACTATATGAAAAGTAATGTCATACTCCTGCACCACCGCGATGCCGCCGATGAAGCTAATTACGAGAATTTTTTAAAACGCTGGAAGTCTGATATGCAAGTCTTTTCTTATCCCGATTCTGATATTACAGTTGAATATTCCGAGAACCTGGAAAGCCTGGGGAAAAAAATGTCGGAGAATAAAAACAATGTAATTATAGTGCCTTACCAGGAAAAGACATTTGTGGCCAAACTGGTAAATAAATTGTCCAATTCAAAATATGCCGATGATGATACCATTACGCTTTTCGGCCTGCATATCTGGCTCAATAATGATGCCCTCGATATGGATGACCTTGATACGCTCAATTTCCATTTTCCATCGAATGAATATGTAAACTATTCTGATTCATGCACCCGGGGATTTATAAAAACATACCGCAGCAATTATTATACCGAACCCAGTTCTTTTGCGTTTCAGGGGTTTGATGTAACTTATTTTTACACCAGGTTGCTGGGCAAGTACGGTACTGCGTTGCAAGACCACTTAGGCGATGCCAGGTATAACGGCGTTCATACCTCATTCGACCTGCATAAAATTGGAGATACCGGAGGATATGACAATAAAGCCACGTATATATTAGAATACAGGAATTATAATGTATTGAGGAGTGCGCTGTAAGAAAATCTTGTTAATTATTGGGTATTCAAAATCTTGAATATCTCGTTCAGATTGGGGGTAAGAATAATGTCAGTCCTGCGGTTTTTCTTCCTTGCATCGGCATTGTCAGATGAATCAACCGGGTCATACTGGCTCACACCCGATGCAGTAATATGGCTTGGGTCAACCTTGCTATCCTGCAACAGAATCTTAACCACCGATGTTGCCCGCATAACGCTAAGGTCCCAGTTATCTTTAATTTCGCCCGAGCCATGCATGGGCTTATCGTCTGTATGCCCTTCCACATTAATATGTATATCGGGGTTGGCTTCCAATGCCTGGGCTAATTTCTGTAAAGCGGTAACACCATCAGCCTGCACTTCAGTCTTACCGCTGGCAAATAATAATTTCTCTTCAAGCGATACATATACTTTGCCATTCTTTTCATATACCGAAATGCCATTATTCGCATAACCTATAAGGGCATCCTGTATTTTTTGTTTTAACGAATCCACCGCGCCGTCTTTTTTCTTCATGAGGTTTTGCAGTTCATTAACCTTTGCTTCCCTTAGCTGCAATTGGACGTTTACTGAATCCAGATGGGATTTCTCGGCATTTAACTGCGCCTGGAGGGCATTTAACTGGTCTTGTTTTTGCAGCAATTGGGTTTCGGTGGTTTGTAACTGCCCGGTTAATTTCTGAGTATTATCCTGGCTGCCTTGCAGCATCTGGTTATATTTTGAAAGAAGCTGTTCATTTATCTGGTTGAGCTTGTCATATTTCGAAGTAAGGTCACGGTAGCTGGTGCCTGTTATGGTAGTATCCTGCTGCAGGCCGGTAACACTTTTCTGAAGTTGGTCTAATTTGGACTGGAGTTCAGTCTTTTTTGCCTCACAATCCTGGTCGGCTGCTTTTGCAGCAGTAGCGGCAGCTTCAGCATCTTTACGCTTGTTCTGTTCCTCAATAAGTTTATTTTGCGGAACGCATGAAGAAATATACATGAAAGTACCCAGTACTACAGCAATAACAATGTGTTTTTTCATGGCTGGCTCAATTTAGGTAGTGATTTTTCCAAAAAAGCCCCGCAACTGTGCAGGGCTTTTAAGCATATTGTCAGATATGCCTGAAAACTTGTATTGAAAAACGGGCTTCAAGCCCTCTTTCCTTACTTCTTTTTTGTTGTGTCAGCCTTGGTAGTATCCTTTGGCATAGCAGCAATAGAATCTTTCTGGTGTTGCATTTTAGCAACGTTCATTAAAGAATCCTGGTGATTCTTTGCCATAATGGAATCTTGCTTTGCCTTTTCAGCATCAGCGCTTTGATTTCCGCCTTTACAGGCAACTAAAGCAATACCGGAAACGAAGGCAATAAATAATAACTTTTTCATAACAGTTTATGTGTTTTTTGTTTAAAAATTTATGCAAATGTAAGATTCTCGCAGAAACAATGACCACCAAGCTAAAAAATTATTAACAATGGATAGTTATGAACGTTTTGGCTTTATGGCTGCAGATTCTTTGCCTTTGAAATAACCTAAGGCTTCGTTTTCTTTTCCCCGCATCTTTTTCTTCTCAACCGCACTCTTATCCCCATACCCGCAGAGATGAAGCACTCCATGAATCATAATGCGGGCAAGTTCTTTTTGAAAAGGTTCTCTATATCTTTTTGCATTTTCCCTTACCCTTTCAATACTGATAAATATTTCTCCCGAAAGGGTTTTATCCTCCGAATAATCAAAAGTAATAATATCCGTATAGGTTTTGTGGTTGAGAAATTCTTTGTTGATGTTCAGCAAATGTTCATCGGTACAGAAGAAATAATAAAGCTGTCCGCAGGTTTTGCCCTCTTTATGAATAATTTTTTTTATCCACTCTTTTAGCTGCTTCTCCTCTCCTACCGGGAAATCAAGTTCCTCTTCGCTTTGGAATATTATTGAAGCAGATGGCACAAGGATATCAATTGGCTATAATATCGAAACTCAGGGATACGCAACGTCCTTTTTCCGAAAATTTCACATTATCGGCAAGGCGGTGCATTAAAAAAACGCCTCTTCCTGTAGGTTTTTCAATATTTTTAGGGTCAGTCGGGTCTGGCAGATTTTTAAAATCAAAGCCATCGCCTTCATCGCGTACGGTAAATGAAATGGCTTTATGCGATGAAGAGAAAGTTACATGGATCTTTTTCTGCGGGTGTGCCTTATTGCCGTGGTAAATAGCATTATTTACAGCTTCGGTAACCGCGACAAGAATGTTGCCATAATGGTCTTCAGTAACTCTGTAATTGGCGCAAATGGCATCAATAAGTTTTTCAACAATGTGAATGCTTTCAGATGCTGAATCGAGTTCTAACTGCTGGTTTGGCATTTTATTCTGGTTCTTTTTTTTGGCAGAAGTTTGTTTTGTTACCGCCTTAACTTTCCCTTTGGTCTTCATTCCTGGAACGAATTAAAATAATCATTTACTTTTTCTTTGTAAAAAGGATTAAGGTCTGGCGGCACTGTTTTAAGCAGTTCATTCTGGCTGTTTTTTTGACTATTATACTGAAAAAACGGGTTTGGGTTACCAAAAAATTGCTTTTTTGCCACATGCGACTGAAATTCAGGCTCTTGCCCTTGTGTTTTTTCTGCTTTCTCATAATCCAAAAGATGCTTAACCAGGTTTTCCTGTCTTTGTAAAGTAGCATCGGTAATTCGCTTATTTACAATATCTTCTTCTATTTTATTCATTTCATCGGCCATATTTCCCAATTCACCTGCTCCTTTGTTTTGCGTAGCCTCATCTTCGGCCTGTTGCATCATTTGCCGGATATATTGCTGCTGTGCAGCCATTTTGGCAAGTTGTTCACTCATTTGTTCATCTCCCTGTCCCGGTTTTTGTCCTCCTTTCTGTTTACCCATTGCATTTTTCATCTGGTCAAGTTGTTTTGAAAGTTGCTCCTGCATTTGTCTCATCTGGGCCATAGATGGCTTTGATGATGGTTTACTGCCCTTTCCGCCCGGTTTGTTGCAACTCCCGCTGCCCGGTGAACCTTCCTTTTTCCCTGCCGCTTTCATATCCTGCAATGCATCGTTTAACATAAGCGCAAGATTGTTAACCGATGTCATGGAATATTGCTGGCGGCTTGCTGCCGAAAACCCTTGCCGTTGCTCTAAATCGCTTACAGCTTCCTTCATGTTATAATTTATTTTATCCATTTCCTGGTTTACCAGCCTCGATATTTCAGGTGATTTCCGGCTGAGTTTATATAAACTGTCGGCAATACTGTTGGCATTATCCTGCAATTCCTTCTGTTTTTTGGCTATGTCAGCGTATTGCATGGTACTTGAACCCGATGAAGTAAGTTTTGTCATGAGGTCTTCCTGGGCAAAAGACAGGTCAAGGAGGTTATTAAGAATATTTCTCAATGAGTTTTCATCTGCTTCATCTTCACTTTGCTGTTCCTGTGCCTGGAACTTGCTTAACTCATCTGACTGTTGTTTCATTTGCTGCGCTGCATTTTTTTGCGATTGCGATGCTTTGCCGTTTTTACCCTGCGACAATTGCTGGCTGCTGTTTTGCATTTGCTGCTGAATATTCTGCATTTGCTGTTCAGGGCTCTTGTAGCCTGTGGGTTCTTCTAACTGTTCATTCTTTTTCTGCAAGTCGTCAAGGCTCTTGGCCACGTCCTGCATCTCCTTGTTAAGGGCATCCTGTTTTTTTTGCAGTTCGGCATTGGGCGCACTTTTTGCCTTTGTCAGTTCGCTGAGTTGCTCCTGCTTTTTGGAGAGCGAATCTAACTGTTGTATGTTTTGCGTAAGTTGCTGCTGAAATTCCATTTGCTTGAATAAGTCAAGGGTGCGTTGCAATTCCTTTTTCAGGTCCTGGTTATTCATGGCCATTTTATCCAATTCCTGCTGAACCTGGTTTTTATTCATCTGGTCCATCATTTTCTGCAAATCGGCAATTTTCTTTTTCAGGCTGTCGCTTGCCAACTGGTCAAATAGTTTCTGAATCTCCTCCTGTTTTTGGGCAATATCAGAATCCTTTTTCTGGAATTCCCATTGCTTTTCATTATTTTGCTTATTCTGCCGGCTCAAATCTTCTGCTTTCTTTTCCAGGTCCATTTGCTGGTTCAGGAGGTCTTTTACTTTCTTTTTATCGGCCCAGTTCAGTTCATCTTTATTATACATGTCGGCGCGCATCTGTTCCATCTGGTTTTCCAGGCTATATGCCTGTTGTATGGTTTTACTCAGGTCATTTTTAATCTTGCTGTTATTCTCATCCGCATTTTTTTGTACCTGGTCAAGGCTGGGCGCTTTAAAATACATTACGGCAGATTTGGTTGATTTCGGCCCGTTCACTCCATCATTATCCCATACTTCAAAATAGTATTCCACCTGGGTTCCCGGCGAAAAGTTCAGGGTATCCATATCCCAATAAAAATAAAAAGGCTGCTGGGTTGTATTTTTCTCAATACTTATATCCGTCATTTTTGTAATCCCTGCTTTTGCCGATGAATCCTCAGAGCTGTAAATCCGGTAATGAAACGCGAGTTTTGAAAAACCATAATCATCTTTAATCATCCCATTGAAATATAAATGTTTTGCCGATAGAGAATCCTGTTTTTGTTCATCGGCTATGGAAGGATAAAGGTCGGGTATTACCTGTATGGCATATTTAACCGAATCCCGGTTGGTAAGGAATTTGTTGACCGTAGCAATAGAATAATTATCGCTTTGCATAAACCTGCGGCTTACCGAATAGATATCCTGCCCCGATGGGCTAAGCACTCTTGCAGAATCGTTAAAATGTATCCTGATGTTATCCGTATTCCGGGTATTGAACTGCCAGCTAACAACAGTTCCCTGTGGTATGGCCATATCGCCTGTATTGTGCAGCGATTCATCTTTTTTTCCGGTATAGGGCGGGTAATGCAATTTCACATCAAAATTTACAAGAACAGGGTCGGGAAAAACGTTCAGCTTATATTCATCTGACTCATATTCGGCAGCATTGAATGAGAAATTAACATCATGCTGAACATTCCTGAATGTATATTGAAATGAAACGGGAGACAGCTTATCCATTTTAAATTTACTTCCTTCGTATTCTATATAAATATCATCCGGCACTTCATTGCCCGTAAGCTTAAGATTCAGGGTAAAGTCTTTTTGTTCTATGGCATTTAAGTTTTTGTTCTCGATTACAAATTGAAAAGGGGCTACTTTGGCAAAATGGGTATTGTAATGAAACAATTGTTTTGTCCCTTGCCCTATTAATGATGGTTTTATTAACCAGATTGACAAAATAGCAAGAGCAGGAATTATTAAGTAACGGGCATATTTTTTATTTTCAGCAAGATTAATAGCAATAGTAAAGGGCACCGGGCGAATATCTTTTATTTTTTGTTCAATACTCGCTTCCAATAGCGCCATGGATGATGAGTCGGCCTGTTTTTTTAGCTGAAGGATATTAAGAAGTTTATCCTGCACCTCGCCAAAATGCCTGCCTATAATTAAAGCCGCATCTTCATAACTGATTATATCACCTATGCGGTAAAGCTTTAAAAGAGGCAATATTATGTACCGGGAAAGAATAAATAAACTCCCGCCGATAAACAGGTAAAATAGAATTGTCCGGAGGGGAATTGAAAAACTCCCATAATACGCCGTAACGGCAAGCGAAATATAAAACGACAGCCCTAATGTGGAAGCATATAGCAAACCACGAAGAAGCTGGTTTTTATAGTACTTGCGAATAAATTCATCAAGCCTGGTTACCAATATCTGATATGAGTCGCCCATTTCTATGCATCAAATATACGCAGCATTCACCGAAAAATCAGTTTTTTTGAGTTAATTATTATTAATACTGTAATAACTGTTGTCAGTAATTATTTACCATCAAAGATAGGTTAAGAATTTACTATGTAATAAGGGAAGATTTTTTTGAGGATAAATTATAAAGTTTAAATGTACAATATTTTTGGCATCATATATCAATTTCCGAAATTACATTTCAATCCTTCAAAAACCAATAGATGCTATCTCGGATTATTGGCTACTTTCGTATTTAAATTAAAACCAAAAAAACCTAAAACATTATGAAAAAACTAAGCTTTTTTGCAGCAATGGCAATTATTGCAATTGCTATTTCATTCAATTCTTGCTCAAAAGGTACTGCAGGACCAACCGGGCCTACAGGTGCAACAGGAGCTACTGGTGCAACCGGCCCGGCAGGAACTTCCGGTTCCTCCAGTATTACGGATACTATTATTAATTTGCAGGCTGCCTCATGGCAGGAAAATACGCCACAACAGTATTTTTGTGATTTATCTATGCCGCCAATAACAAATAGTAATACCGATGTTGTAATAGTATATACCCTATTTGAATTTAATGCAGGGGATTATGTTACCTTGCCACAAAGTAGTGTTTTTGTAAACGGAGATGAGGTTTCATGCTACTTTACTAAGGGAGCTGTTATGCTTTTTTATAGTAATCCTGCCAGCGGCGCTCCTACAAAGAGTGAAACCTTTAAAATTGTGATTATTCCTCCTTCGATTATTAAGCAAAATCCTAACACCAATTGGAAAGACTATAGCCAGGTAATGGCTATTGAAGAACAAAACAGGGCAAGAAATTAAAGCTTATATTTTGCGGCAAGGGCTCAGTAATTACTGAGCCCTTGCCGTTCAATTTACTTATTATTTTGAGCTCCGCCTTTTCATGACCTAAACATTTATCGTATAGCAACTATGTATTCATAATGACCAAAAACCTGATTTTGTTTTGGTTAAAACAATGTACTTTTGTGGTTATTAATACTATTATAACGTCCTCCATAGAAGGTTTTAGCATACTTTATGTATAGAACATCTGTTATTTTGCCGGTATATAATGAATCGGATACCATAGAGAAAACACTGCTCGAAGTAAAAGAGTATGCTGCCTTGCATCCTGATTATTTTTTTCTTTTTGTAAACGATGGCTCTACTGATAATACTGGCGATATTATTAAAAGCCACCTCCATCAACTCCCCCTCAAGGAGGTAGGGGGCAATAACCCTTCCCATACTGGTGGTGGGGGACTGACAAACAATATCTCCTTAATGAACCTGGAAGAAAACAAGGGCAAAGCGGATGCCTTGAAACATGCTGTGCGGGAAGTAGATTCAGATTATATTATATTTACTGACGGTGATATGGCCTATTCTTTGGACCATGTTGACGTATTATTAGAAGCGCTGAAAAGTAATGATGTGGCGATTGGTAACCGCAAACTCGGAGAGAATCATCCGCAGAAAACACAGCGGTTTATTGCAGGCGAGGCTTTTAACAGGCTGGCAAGGCTTTTACTTAACCTCAGTTATACCGATACACAGGCAGGCATTAAAGGATTCACCAGGGAGGCGGCAAAGAAACTTTTCAGTTTAAGCAGGATTGATGATTTTGCATTCGACGCAGAGTTGCTTTATATAGCCAAGCTAAAAGGCTATCATATTGCCATAATACCAGCCAGGGTAAATAAAATGCACCAGTTTGGACCATCTACAATTAAGGTCTTCCGGGATTCCCCGGGCATGTTTCTGAGCCTGCTGAAAATTATTTTCTACCGGATAAGCGGAAAGTATAATGAATAAGATTTTATTGAGTTTTGATCTTGAAGAGTTTGATATTCCTGAAGAATTCGGGCAGAAGCTCAATGAAGACGAGAAAATAAAAGTTACACTTGCCGGCCTGGCTCCTTTGTTGGATATATTAGATAAACATAATATAAAAGCCACTTTTTACACAACGGCTTTTTTTGCAGAAACAAAGCCTGAAATTATAAGAAAAATTGCCGGAAAACATGAAATCGCCTCCCATGGTTTCTACCACTCTTCATTCCAGCCAAATGATATTGCCGCTTCCAAAGAATCGCTTTTCAAAATTACCGGGTTGCCCATAAACGGGTTTCGCATGGCGCGCCTGGTTCCGGTGGAGCAATCATTGCTGGTGAAAGCAGGATATATATACGATTCCTCTCTTAATCCCACTTATGTGCCCGGAAGGTATAACAATCTTGGTAAACCGAGAATACCTTTCAAATCGAATGAGATAATTATTCTACCGGCTTCTGTCGCGACATTTTTCAGGATACCTCTTTTCTGGATAAGTTTTAAGAATTTCCCACTTGGGTTTTACAAAGCATTGGCAATACGTACACTAAAAAAGTACAACTATCTCAATATATATTTCCACCCCTGGGAATTCACCGATATTTCAGCTTATAAATTACCGTTTTACGTTAACAGAATTTCAGGGAAGGAATTGCTTGTTAAATTTGATAAACTTTTAACGGCCTTAAAGGAGCATGGAGAGTTTACCGGCTCGACAGATTATTGCAATTATTATATAAAGAATGCTGCTCAATAAGTACAGGGAAAAAGTAAAAAAGTTTGTTCCAAAAGTTTTGCTGAAGGAAAAGACAATGCTTTGGGTACTGCTTATTGTGTCTTTGCTGATAAGCATTCAAAGGCTTACTCTCGGCCCATGGGGATATAATAATTACTTGATTTACAGTACTTCCTTTTCTCATCTTTGCAACGACCTGAACCTATACAATTACTATTGGGGTGAATACATAGATTTATATTTATACAGCCCCACTTTTGCGCTGCTCATGACTCCGTTTGTAGTTTTCCCTATGTGGTTCCAGGTAATATTATGGTGTTGTTTGAGCGCTATCTGCATTTTTTATGCCATTAAACTCCTGTCTTTTGATAATGGAAGCAAAAGAGTGTTTATATGCTGGTATATTCTTATTGAATATATAACCTCGGTGCAAAACACACAGGTAACGGCTATAATGGTTTCTTTCATTATTTTTTCATTTGTTTTTTTTGAAAGAGGCAATCTTTTTAAGGCGGCATTTTTTATTGTACTGGCAACATTTATTAAAATATTTGCCATAGCCGCAGCAATTCTTTTTTTGATGTACCCCGGTAAACTGAAATTTATTGCATATATGCTTTTCTGGGGTATTTTGTTTTTTCTTGCGCCTTTACTCGTTATTTCTTACGACCTGTTTCTCTTCCAATACCATACCTGGTTTAATGTAACTATGTCAGTTCATCAATCTGAAGAAATAGGAAATCATCCAAATGTTTCCAATGCGCTCTCGTTAATGGGCTTGCTTAAAGCATGGTTCAATGTTACGCTTCCGGCAATTTATATTCAGCTTGCAGGCACTGTATTGCTATGCGCCCCCTTTCTCCGCGTAAAATATTACAGCAATTATAATTTCAGGCTGCTCATGCTCGCATCCATACTTATCTGGTCAATGGTTTTTAACCATGTGGCTGAATCGGCATCCTATTTAATTGCAATTATCGGGGTAGCAATATGGTATGTAACCGATAAGAAAGATATTTTATCCAACATTCTGATTGTCGCAGTTTTTATTCTTAGCATTTTATCTCCCACATCTTTATTCCCAAGCTATATCAGGCAACATTATATTATACCTTATGTTTTAAAAGCGCTGCCTTGCATAATAGTATGGTTCCTTTTGCAATATAGATTGCTTTCAGGAAAATTTAATACTGAAGGTGCGTTACAAGGGTAAATCAGGGTAATACATACAAAACACTGAAAACTATTATGTGGCTTTTATCTCCATTTTTCGCCTCAAATACGAGAGCTGGTCACACTGAGCTTGCCTGCCCTGAACTATTTGCTTCATGGGTCGAAGTGTCAAATGAATATGTTTCGACAGACTCAGCATGACTCAGTTTTATTTTAATGCCCTGAAGTTAGGTGTTTGGAATGGGCTACATTGAGTGCATAAAATAATAAAGGCCCCGCATAATTGCAAGGCCTTCATTATTGCTGTGAAAGAGAAATTACTTCTTGTCAGTAGAAGCTTTTTTGTCGTCCATTTTCTTGTCAGACTTCTTGTCCATTTTCTTGTCAGATTTCTTTTCAGTTTTCTTGCCATCATCCTTCTTAGCAGGAGTAGCAGCAGCTTTGTCTTGGCCAAAAGTTACACCGGCTAAAAGAACCAGTGAAGCGAGGATTACGATTGTCTTTTTCATGACAGTTTAGATTTAATTGTTAGTTTATGAGGACAAAATTAAAAGTACAAAATGAAGAAATTATGAAGAAAATCAGATTGAAATGAAATTTTGCAGGTAATAACACCATTATATACTCACCCCTTACCCTCTCTATAAATATAGAGGGAATTGAAAATAAGTCTATTATTAATATTATAAACTCACACTTTATGCTTCTGCATATCAAATAGATTATATTTTTGTTGCACAAAACATTCTAATTATGAAAAAAGGACCCATTTCTTCATTTATTGATAAAAACTACCTGCATTTTAATTCCGCTACCCTTGTAGATGCATCGAAAGCTTATATAAAGCACATGGATAAAAAGGGTAAAATGATGATAACCCTGGCCGGTGCCATGAGCACTGCCGAGCTGGGCATATCGCTGGCAGAGATGATACGAAAAGATATGGTATCTATTATTTCATGCACCGGCGCTAACCTGGAGGAAGATATTATGAACCTGGTGGCACACGACCATTATAAAAGGGTACCGCATTACCGCCAGCTATCGCCTGCCGAGGAATGGGATTTGCTGGAACATGGTTTTAACCGTGTTACCGATACCTGCATACCCGAAGAGGAAGCTTTCCGCCGCATACAATCGCATATTCATAAACTATGGAAAAAAGCGCAGGATACAGGTAAACGCTATTTCCCCCATGAATATATGTACCAGTTGCTGCTTTCGGGTGTTATGAAAAAGCACTATGAAATTGATGTGAAAAATAGCTGGATGATGGCTGCAGCCGAAAAAAACCTGCCAATTATTGTTCCGGGATGGGAAGATTCAACTATGGGAAATATTTTTGCTTCGTATTGTATTAAAGAGGAATTGAAACCAAGCATTATGAAATCGGGTATAGAGTATATGATGTGGCTTGCCAATTGGTACACACAAAATTCA
The DNA here is from genome assembly GCA_052325425.1 of Bacteroidia bacterium. Lineage (GTDB taxonomy): Bacteria > Bacteroidota > Bacteroidia > JABEUT01 > JABEUT01 > JABEUT01. The sequence continues at coordinate 29,256 of JBKQUY010000086.1, forward strand.
AAAGGCCAGGGCATAGGCTTTTACCAGATTGGCGGAGGTATTGCAGGCGATTTCCCTATCTGCGTGGTGCCTATGTTATACCAGGATATGGAAAGGACCGATACCCCGTTCTGGGCATATTTCTGCCAGATATCAGATTCAACTACCAGCTATGGTTCATATTCAGGCGCTGTACCCAATGAAAAAATAACCTGGGGCAAGCTGAGTGATAAAACTCCCCGCTTTATTATTGAATCGGATGCTACTATAGTTGCTCCTTTGATGTTTGCATATATTTTGGGGAAATAATTACAAAAACATGCTTTTTTAGAGAAATTATCATATTAATAATATTCTCATTTTGAGAATATTATGATTATCGACTAAGTAATTAAAAAAGCTATATTAAAATCCCTAATTTTCAGTCTCTTTATACTGAGACTGCCATCCCGCAATAATTGCGGGAGCGGATTCGCAGTGACGTATACAACCTCAACCCCACAATTCTGCTGGATTTCGCCCCGCTCAACCTTAATCTTAACCTCAACCTGTTTCACATTTCAACTGATTATGTATATTTGCGCCCTTAAAAAAAGTACACTTTAACATTTATATACTATGACTATTGTCCTGTACATCATTCCTTTACTTGGTATCCTCGCACTGATTTATACTGCCATAACTTCCCGCTGGGTAAGCAAACAAGATGCAGGAGATGCAAATATGATTGAGCTCTCCGGTTACATAGCCAAAGGAGCTATGGCCTTTCTTAAAGCCGAATGGAGAATTTTGGGCGTTTTTGTTGTTATAGCTGCTTGCTTGCTTGCCTGGGCAGGCACAACGGTTCCCGATTCGAGCCCTATTATTGCTGTTGCATTTTGCATTGGCGCTGTATTATCTGCAACTGCAGGGTATATTGGTATGAGAATTGCCACCAAAGCAAATGTACGCACCACGCAAGCAGCACGTACAAGCCTTGCAAGAGCATTAAAAGTATCATTCACCGGCGGAACGGTTATGGGATTGGGCGTTGCAGGATTAGCCATTCTTGGATTGGGAGGTTTATTCATTGTATTCTACCAGATATTTGTTCCGGCGGGTTCTGTTAATACGGGTTCGCTTGATGTTAAAAAAGCCATTGAAGTTTTGGCAGGTTTTTCATTAGGAGCTGAATCTATTGCTTTATTTGCCCGTGTGGGTGGCGGAATTTATACCAAAGCTGCCGACGTAGGCGCTGATTTAGTGGGTAAAGTTGAAGCCGGAATACCTGAAGATGATGTGCGGAACCCTGCCACTATTGCCGATAACGTTGGTGATAATGTTGGTGACGTTGCCGGTATGGGCGCTGACTTATTCGGTTCCTATGTGGCAACGATACTTGCTACTATGGTTTTGGGCCAGGAAATTGACGCGTCGAAAGATAATTTTAACGGACTCTCTCCTATTATCCTTCCCATGTTTATTGCAGGCCTCGGGTTAATTTTCTCTATTGTAGGTACATGGTTTGTTAAAATAACCAAAGAAACTGACAGCGTACAAAAGGCGCTGAACATTGGCAACTGGTCATCCATTGTATTGACTGCCATTGCTTCATATTTTGCTGTTCACATATTATTGCCTGCCGATATGGTTCACAGGGGAGTGGCATTTACATCGTTGGATGTATATTACGCAATCATTACAGGCCTGGTAGTGGGTACCTTAATGAGCATGATAACCGAGTATTACACAGCAATGGGCAAAAGGCCTGTATTATCAATCATTAAGCAATCGGGTACAGGCCATGCTACCAATATAATAGGCGGTTTGTCGGTAGGTATGGAATCTACCGTAGCCCCGATTCTTGTTTTAGCTGTTGGCATTATGACTTCTTATCATTTCGCTGGCTTATATGGTGTTTCTATAGCCGCTGCCGGAATGATGGCTACAACAGCCATGCAATTATCCATAGACGCTTTCGGGCCTATAGCTGATAACGCAGGCGGAATAGCAGAAATGAGCCGCTTGCCTGAAGAAGTGCGCCACCGTACCGATAACCTCGATGCTGTCGGAAACACAACTGCCGCTACAGGTAAAGGCTTCGCCATTGCTTCTGCCGCTTTAACATCTTTGGCGCTGTTTGCGGCATTTGTAGGTGTTGCAGGAATAAGTTCTATAGATATTTACCATGCCGATGTGCTCGCTGGCTTGTTTATCGGGGGAATGATACCGTTTATTTTCTCATCACTTGCCATTGCCGCCGTAGGCCGTGCCGCAATGGATATGGTGAACGAGGTACGCCGACAGTTCAGGGAAATACCCGGTATTATGGAATATAAGGCAAAACCCGAATATGAAAAGTGCGTGGCTATTTCTACCAAAGCTTCCATTCGTGAAATGATTGCACCCGGGGCAATTGCATTGATAGTTCCTGTTGTTGTTGGCTTTACATTCGGCCCTGAAGTGCTTGGCGGCTTGCTTGCCGGGGTTACTGTCAGCGGCGTATTAATGGGAATATTCCAGTCGAATGCCGGTGGTGCATGGGATAATGCCAAGAAATCGTTTGAAAAAGGCGTTGAAATAAACGGACAAAAGTTTTTCAAAAAATCGGAACCGCATAAGGCTTCTGTAACCGGCGATACAGTTGGCGACCCTTTTAAAGATACATCAGGACCTTCAATGAACATATTGATTAAGTTGATGAGTATTGTGTCTCTGGTTATTGCTCCTCATATCAATGTGAATCATTACAAGCCATTGATGAAAATATCTGAACATACTGCTGCTGCAAATACTCAAACAAAAGCAACACCTGCAAACACATACGTGTTGAACGCTAAGAAATAACATGCTCGAAAAAGGTGGATCAGTGATTTGGAGAAGGATACGCCTTTACTTATTTGGTGTCTGCATGGGGCTTATCGGGGTTTATTTTATCTTCGGAACACGTGGCTGTAAATCGCTTACTCCGGGTATGCTCAAGCTTGATGAGCTGGCTACAAAAAGTGTCATTCAGTATTCCGATACTGCATTATGCGAAATGAAATGCCAGCATATTACTGCAGATGAAGTCGTTGAATCATTCACTTACGGCAAGGTCGACAGTAAAAAGAGTCAGGATTTTCATCAGCGTTACCCGCTTTATAATTTCACCGGACAAACCCAGAAAGGCCGCACCTTCAATGTAATCTGTATGGAGCGAGACAGCATTACGCGCATCATCTATGTAAAGGATTTGGCATTGAAGGATAGCTGTAAATGCAATTAATAGCCCATCCTATCCTTCGCAAAGGGAAGGGACATGAATATTTTTCACGAAATTACATTTGCCAATTATTTTTTTTCTCTAAATTCTTCAACAAAGGGATTAAGCTTTAATGAGGCATACCCATCAATACCTTCATCATGAGAACGTTGTGTAATCTCAATATTTCAAAATCATATTCTCTCAGCAACCTTCCACAAAGCTCTTCAAATCCTCTTGGAGATAGATTTTGTAAAACATCAATCAATGATGGCTTAAAATTACCAGGCTCGCTTTCTTCTTGTAATTGAATAATTTTCGATGATTCGCTCTCAATCGTATTTGAAGGTTTTTTTTCGCGTAAATCCTGAAATATTTTTACCCACTTTAAAAATATATCATGAGCCTGCGACTCGTTTAATTTTGTACTCCATCCTTTTTTACTTAAAGTCCAAACTCCATGTTTAGAAGATTCTAATAACTCTTCCCAAACCAAATATTGTCTTGCCCAAGCTAACTGATTTTGAAATTTTAATACACCTGATTTCTCATACCTTTCATTTAGAATTTTGTCCGATATGTTGAATTTATCAGCTATCCATTTGGTGATTTCTCTTGGTTTTGCTGATCCACCCAAAGCTCTCAAAGCATCAAGTATAGGTCCACAAATTCTGCTTTACCAGTTCTTTTTTTACTCATTATATTTTCAAAATATAAGTTTGTTGTTATACAGAAACAATTGATATTACAGAGTTATCATTATTTCTATTAAAAGCAAAGGTAAAAAGTTTATCAGATAACCCATAGCCGGATAGAGTAAAGCATGTTTATAGGCTCTTTAAGGTAGAAAAAGTTTATCTTTACATATTAAATTTAGATTAAAATGAAAACAATCATTGTAAATGTTCCGGAAAAAGACGAGAATTTTTTCACGACTTTATTCAAAAAATTTCATTTAAAATCATATGTGATAACAGAAGACGAAGATTTGATTGCAAAATGGATTGATGAGGGAATGAAAAGCAAGGATGTCCCAATAGAAAAAATCTACGCTACCTTGAGAAAACATGGAGTTAAGATTTAGCGGAAAATTTTACAAGGATATTGATATTAATAACCGGAAAGTATTGGATGCTGTTCGTGATACTATTTCGAATGTTGAAAATGCCGGAAATATTTCACAAATAAACAATCTGAAAAAACTTGAAAAATATAAAATCCATTATAGAATAAGAGTTGCCGATGATTACAGAATAGGAATTATAATTCGTGGAAATGTTGTTCGTTTTGTGCGGTTTGGCCATAGAAATATTTTTTACAAAAAACTGTTTTTTCGATAGAACCAACCTTAACTTCCAGACAAGCAATCACCGCTCTTAAAATTTCTCAAACACCCCAAGCCCGAATAAGGCAAAGTCATATTTAACAGGGTCTTTGAGGTCTAAACTACGCAGGTTTTGGGTAAGTTCATCAACTGCTTTCCAGTCATTCTGTTGGCGTTTTAGCAAGCCTAATCTGCGTGCAACTCTTCCCGAATGCAGGTCAATAGGGCAATAGAGCTGTGCAGGAGAAATACTTTTCCATATACCGAAATCAACACCGTGTTTGTCATTACGCACCATCCAGCGCAGAAACATATTCAATCTTTTTGCAGATGCATTTTTGGTAACATCAGCAATGTGCTTGGCTGTTCTGCCGGCAGGGTATTTTCCAAGGAACACTTCCCGGAATTGAATTAATCCTTTATGCATATCTGCCGGATGTCGAAACGCATTCTCCAATCCACCTAATTGTGTATAGATATGTTGCAACGATTGTATGAAGTAAATGGCATCGGTTCCGTTAAATGTGCGGTGGCTGAACTTTGAAAATGCTTTCCAATCCTTTTTGTTTGAGTACTTAATATATTCAAAAGGTGAACTATCCATCATTTCCATTAATTTCAACCCATTACGGATAATAGTCGGGCGTTGTCCCCATGCCAATGTTGCTGCAAAAAAAGCGGCTATTTCTATATCTTCTTTTTGGGTAAACCGGTGCGGAACAGAGATTGGGTCGCTCTCAATAAATACTGGCTTGTTGTAGAGTTCGTACTTCTCATCAAGGAACTCTTTCAGTTCCGCCGGCTTCAGTTTCATACATTTTTAAAAAGCAGGGTAAATGTTGAACCTTCGCCTACTTTCGATTCAACGCTTATATCTATGCCATGAAAATCGGCAATAGTTTTTACCATGGCTAAGCCAAGCCCATAGCTTTCTTCAGTAGTATTGAACTTTTTAAAACGGTAAAAGATAGAATCAATATTTTCCTGCGGAATACCCTTCCCTGTATCCCTGATACTCACTTTGCATTCATTTTTTGTCTCCGTTTCAGTTATATATATTTTTCCATTCGGGTTATTATATTTTATAGCATTATTTGTAAGGTTAAAAAGCATAGTGAAAAGCAGGGAACGGTTGCATGGGCTGTAGGTAAATGAATCGGCAAGATTCAACTCCAGGGAAATATTCTTCTCGCTAAGCCTCTCTTCTATTTCTTCAGCTACCTCTTTTATCAACTCTGCAATATTCACTTTATCTTCCTTAGGCGCCTGGTTGTTTTCAATTTGTGAAATGAGTAAAAGCGAGCGGACAATCTGCTTTAATCTTCCCAATGTGCGTTGTGATTCCAGTATTTTTTGTTCGGCTTCCTCGTTAAGATTTCCCGCTTCGAGCATATTCTCCAAACGTGTTTGCAATATGGAAATGGGAGTAAGAAGTTCGTGCGATACATTCGCAATAAACTCCTTTTCTATATGAAAAGCGTTTTGAATCTTGCGCATCATTTCGCTGATAGTATTGTCAAGATAGCGGAAATCTGTAGTGGTGGTTTTTACCCGCCGGAAGTCAAATCTTTCCGGATGCCGCATGGCAAGTAACTTATTTTCGATTTTTTGCAGCGGACGCAAAAGGAACTGTGTAATGGACACATCAATTACAGCGGTCACAGAAATGAAAACAATAAGAAGGTACAAGGCTACTTGCCGCAATATCTGGTTAAGGTCTTTTATATACTGTATGCTTTCACCGACTTCCAACAGGTATTTAGTCTGGTTATACTGGAAATAATGCTTAAGGATGCGGTACTCAAATACCTCACCTTCGATATCCCTCGGAGAAGTAACAATTGTATCCATCTCCATATCTTCAACACGCTCGATAGAGACGTAGCGTTCTTTAAAAATGGTATAGTCAGCATAAGTACTGTCCGATTCCTCTTCCATAAATTCACCCATGCCCTTTTTCTCTATAATATGAAAAAGCTGAGTTTTCTTCTTTTCCAGGTTTGAATCGGTATGCAGTATGGCTGTTTTGTAAATAAGGCCTGGTACAAAGACAAGAAACGCCGCCACAATCATGATACGGGTAAACGCATTTATGAATGTGAGTTTATAATAGAGTTTCATTGTCTCATGTAAATATTTACAACAAGTTAAGGCGATAGCCTATGCCTCTTACTGTTTCAATCCAGTCAACTTCAGCATATTGGCCCAATTTTTTACGCAGGTTTTTAATATGCACATCTACGTAATTGGAATCATAATCAACTTCAAGCGCGTTATCCCAGATATGTTCGGTCAGTTGTACGCGGGTTACAACACGATTTTTGTTTATGAGCAGGTATTGTAAAATATCAAATTCTTTTTTGGTAAGGCTTATGGCGGTGTTTTTAAATGCAATATTCCGGTTGGTAAGGTCAACAGTGAAACCATGTACATCCATGGTGTTTTTCTTTAAACCGTGCTTGCGGCGTATAATTGCCTGCATGCGGGAGCTAAGCTCAAGTAACGAAAACGGTTTGGCAAGGTAATCGTCTGCGCCTAAATCAAGCCCTTTTACCTTATCGTCAGTACTTCCTCTTGCAGTTAAAATAATAACGGCTGCTTCCTGGTTGGCTTCCTTAGCTTCTTTGAGTAAATCAAGACCTTCGTAATCGGGCAAACCTAAATCAAGCAGCAGGAAGTCGTATGGATTAACATAAATCTTTTCCGATGCTTCCTTTCCGGTATATGCTACATCACATATATATCCTTCATTCTTCAGGAAGGTCTGCATTTCTTTTGCAAGTGACTTTTCGTCTTCTACTATCAATATGTTCATAATAATGGTTTTAAGAAAGAACTCGTTTTATGGATAAAAGAATTACTTTACATGCAAATCTGATTTCTTTTTCTGTAATTATTAATGGAGGCGCTATTCTCATGGCATCAGGTCGGAATAGAAACCAATCTGCAATTATACCATTTTTAATGCAGTTTTCTATCACTTTTCTGCATACATCTTCATTCTCAAACTGAATAGCAAGCATTAACCCCTTTCCCCTGATTTCCTTAATAGCAGGGTGTTTTAACAAAGTACGGAAAAGTTTTTCTTTTTTTATGGCGGAGCTATATAACTTCTTTCTTAATAGCACTTCAAATGCAGCTAAACCAGAGGCACAACTCAGCGGATGTCCGCCAAATGTAGTGATATGCCCCAGAGCAGGGTCATGTGACAAGGATGACATTATGTTGCGGTTAGCCACAAAACCACCTAAAGGCAAACCTCCGCCCATGGCTTTACCAATGGTCAGTATATCAGGAACAATACCAAAATGTTCAAAGGCAAATAGCTTTCCTGTACGGCCAAAACCGGTTTGCACTTCATCTAAAATCAATAATGTTCCCGTTTCTGAACATTGCTTGCGCAAGGCTTTTAAAAATGATTTGTCTGGCACAATAGTTCCGCCTTCTCCCTGTATAGGTTCAACAATAACACAGGCAGTGTTTCCTGGTATGCCTTTTAATGCTTCTATATCGCCATAAGGTAATATGGTTATGCCCGGAAGAAGCGGCCTGAATGGTATTTTAAGCTGTTCGTTTCCCATTACACTTAAAGCTCCCTGGGTACTGCCATGATATGCATTGGTGAATGATACAATTCCTGTTCTTCCTGTATAACACTTGGCAAGTTTCAAAGCGCCTTCCACTGCCTCACTTCCCGAATTGACAAAGTAAACGGAGTTGAGAGATTTCGGCAGGTTCAGGCATATTTTTTTGGCGAAACTCACCTGTGGCGATTGTATGTATTCGCCATAAACCATAATATGCGTATGCTTTGATGCTTGCTGCTTTATGGCTTTTACAACTGCCGGGTAACTATGCCCCAGGTTACTTACTGCAATTCCTGAAATAAGGTCAAGATATTTTTTGCCTTTAATATCCTTTAACCACAGGCCTTTTGCGCTGACAATTTCTAATGAAAGTGGTGTTGGGCTGGTTTGCGCCAGGTAACTAAAGAAATCTTTCTTCTGTGACAGTGCAGAGCCCATTAATTTTTAGGCCGCCTTCTTCCTATTTTAAATGGCAGTTTTATTCTTCCAAACAGAACTAACAAACTCTTGAGCGCATCAAAATAAAGCGTAATGGAGCAAACCAGCGTCATAAACCAAATTATACACAAGTTAACCCAATAAGTATCAAACAACTGGCCGAACATTCTTTTATTGGGCGCATAGAATTGCGCGTTGCCAAACATGCTCGATTTTATAGGGTCTAAATAAATAGGATCGGCGCGTTGTATAAGCTCATGGTCAATTTCAACAATGCGGGTAAAATCATTTTTATTGGTAACCTGGTCTGAAAGATTATCATTTTCATAGTCATCCTTCAGTTTATCAAATGCAGCCTTTTCCGCATCAGTACCCGTCATAGCTTGCACCACTTGGTCTTCTTTGCCATCAATAACATTATATTGCTGAATATAAATATCGTTAATTGCATTAAAGTACGCAGTGGTCTTATTGTTAATATTTTCAGAAAAATGCTGTGGAGTCAAACTATCCAGGTAAGAATACTGAACAGAGGGCAGCAAGAGCAATTGCTTCGATATTTCATTCTTCAGGAGCAATAAATCATCGCTTATTTTTTGCTGCATCTGCGGGTTTTTATAATTGCTTTCGCAGTCGCTGAGGGCATTTTTCATCTGGGTAAGCCATTCGTTCTTCCTGAAATTGGCTATACTCTTGTATTTATCATATATGTAAAACCTTTTCCCGTATTCGTTATTCTTGAACTGGTCAACGGAAAGAGCTTCGAGCGCCCAACGCGATGCCATAATCTGTGCAACACCCGGTACTTCAGTTTGCGATGCGACAGTGGGGTTAAGCTTATCGAATTTTACTACAATACCGCTTAAAAGAAGCTGTGGAATAATAAGGAAAGGGATAAGAATATATATGGTAACCGCGGAATTGAAACTGGCTGAAATATTAAGCCCGAGTAAATTGGCGAAACAGCAGACAGTGAAAAGCGCAAGCCAATAACTTAACCACATGCCTTTTATACCAAGAATAGAATTACCCACCGCTACAAACAAAACCATTTGAATAGCGGAAATAGCGAACATGATAAGAATTTTGGATATAAGATAACTGCCTTTGCTGAGATTAAGGAAAGCTTCGCGCTTCCTGATTTTCTGGTCGCGGATAATTTCTTCGGCGCTGGTCATTAGGCCTAAGAAAAGGGCTACAATAACCGACATAAAAATATAAATCGGAATATTTTCATTCGACCTGAAAACATAACCGGCATTTTTTGTCGCGTCAATGCTGCGGTACCTTATTAAGCCTGCAAGAATAGCTGCAAGTATAGGAGCTTCAATGAGGCTGATTACAACATATTGGGTATTGCTTAGCTTGGACAATACATCTCTTATTACAAACGTTTTAAACTGGCTGATAAGAGATGGCACCGAGAAACCCGATGGCGGAACCTTTTCATGTTTTTCTTCTTTAGGCGGTGGCGAGAAATTCTTTAAAAAATGGGCATTCCACTCCGGAGCCGATATTTTACGGTTGCGGGTAAGGTCTCCATACTCATCCAATACCTTTGCATCAATAATGTTGAATATCTGTTCGGGGTTTACATTACCGCAGGTCTGGCATTCGCTTTCGTTGGCATTAACCTGGTTGCTGATGGTTTTAAAGTAAACTACCGCGTCAATAGGATTGCCATAATAAATAGGGTATCCGCCTGTATCGAGGATAAACAGCTTATCGAACATCTTGAATATATCTGACGAAGGCTGGTGGATTACTACAAAAACAAGTTTGCCCTTCAGTGTCAACTCCTTGAGCAGGTCCATAATATTTTCCGAATCTCTTGAAGAAAGGCCTGAAGTTGGCTCATCAACAAAGAGTATCCCCGGTTCACGGATAAGTTCAAGGGCAATATTTACCCGCTTGCGTTGTCCGCCGCTTATAGTCTGCTCCAGCGGGTTACCCACTTTAAGGTTTCTTGCTTCAAAAAGCCCAAGGTCAGTTAAAACATCATTGCACTTTTTTGTTATTTCTTCGTCATTAAGGTTTCCGAAAGAAAGCTTGGCGCTATAAAATAAGTTTTGCAGAACAGTTAAATCTTCAATAAGCAAATCATCCTGCGGAATGTACCCGATTTGCCCTGAAATAATGGGGTTTCCCGAATGAATACTAATGCCGTTTATCAATACCTCGCCTTTGGTCGGTACCGATAACCCGTTCAATATTTTCAGCAAGGTGCTTTTTCCGGCGCCGCTGCCACCCATTATTCCGACAAGTTTACCTGATTCTTCCCGGAGGTTTATGTCGTGAAGGCCTTGTTTTACCTTGTTAAAGAAATAATCAATATGCCTTACTTCAAATACTATTTTTGAAGTGGTTTTGCTGCTTAAGAAAGCGCCAACCACATCGCTGTAATAAATAGGCCGTATTTTCGGGTTACGAACCGATGCTCCCTGGTTAAATACGTTTACCTTCGATGGCTTGATAACCTGCCCGTTAAGGTACATGGTAGCAGAGCCAAGGTAGCGGAAGACATACATGTTGACACTGGTAACGTGCAAAATGCAAATCTGCCCTTCCAGGTCTTCGCAATAAATGTGCCTTATACTCTTTTCCGTAGCCTCGGTTTTACCGTCTATTAACAGCAATTCGGAAGTATTGGCAGGCATGCCTGAAGGTGATTCAACAAATTCCTTTATGCAGGCAAATTCTTCGGTGGTAATATTAAAACTCTCGGCAACTGTGGTGATAAACTCAAGCTCCTGCGGAGAAATACCGGATTCGGAGTTTACGAATTCAATTAAACGGATGAGAACTACTATCTTTTGTTTCTGGGCAAGTTCTTTATTAATATCAGCGCAAATGCGTAAAACCTTAACTGAGTTGAGTGAAAGCCTCTTTTCGCTGCCGTCTTTTTTCTTCGAGGTCTGGTGAAGCTCTTCGAGGTATTGCTCATACAGAACGATGTATTGCTCAACCAATTCCTGGTTAAGCTGCTCCTTCAAAAAAGAGCGGACAACTTCTGTTCCCTTTATGTTTTCGCCCGATTCAGCTTTTGCAATAATCGCAAATAGCTGCATAAGCGCTCTTAATATTCTTTCACTCATAGATTAACTTGTACGAGACAAATATATAAAAAAACCTTCCCCATAAAATATTCTTATGAGGAGAGGGTAAAAAGCAATTATAAATCCTTATTGCGGCATTACCTGCGACAAAGCCTGCTGGTTAATAGTTACAGGATATTTGGCGCGCAAATCGGTCAGCCACTGGCTCATAAGGTAGTTCTGGTAATCGGTGGTAACCATGCCCCTTACATCATCAAGGCTTTTAGGAGCCGGAGGCATAAGTTTCCTTATATTCACAAATACCACTTTACCATTCACCGTTTGGTTTTCCGATATACCTTGTTTCCAGTTTGCATCTACCATTGCGTTGTCTTTCTTCTCATACATATTGCTCTGGAAACTTGCGGCATTGGCGTCCTTGGCATTTACCTCGGCAAGGATCTCCTTGTCAGTCTTGCCCTTTTTAATAAGCTTCTTTACTTCATTGGCAACTTTTTCATCGGAACAGGTAAATATGGTTGCATCTGCGCGTTCGCCATACATATAATTGTTCTTATGGCTTTCGTGGAAAGCTTTCAAACCTGCCGTATCTTTAAGCGCTTTTGTCCACACCATTTTGTCGGTAATATCAAACAGCAGTATTCCATCCCTGTATTCGGCAATCATTTCAGCAAACGGAGGATATTCCTTTTCGAGCATATCGTTCTTATACTTCAGGCATTGCTCTTTCACAAACTTCGGGTAAAGCTTGTTTATAACATATTCGCCGCTATGTTTCGGGCCGGTCATCTGGTTGTGTGATAAGAACTGGGCAAAATCCTGCTGTGAACATGATTTGTCGCCTAGGGAAAAGAGCGGACCGGTAAGGGCTTTCGCTTTATCTATGTTCCACTTATTTACAAAGAATGTAGAATCAATTACTTTATAAAATTCATCCTTCGCTTTTAAATCTTCTTTGAAATTATACTTCTGCTTTATTTCGGTTACCAAAGCAATAACAGATTGTTCCGACCTGTCATCTTTCATTACCCTTGTTGTCAGGCTTTCTTTCACAGAGTCATTGAAAGGAGGCAGGGTTTTCCTGTTCAGTAATTTAATAATGTGCCATCCGTATGCGGTTTGAATCGGTGCAGATACATCGCCGGTATTTTTCAAATCAAATGCGGCCTTCTCAAAAGGAGCCGGCATCCTGCCTACGCCAAACCAGGGTAATGAACCGCCTTTTTTACCCGATGACGGGTCCTGCGAATATTTTTTGGCAAGGTCTTCAAATTTTTGTCCTTGCTGAACAAGAGTATATAATGAATCTATCAGCCTCTTGGCTTTCAACGAATCGGCAGGCTTCATGTTAGGTGTGGTGCGAATCATGATATGTGCCACCAAAACCTGCCCTGCGTCAGCTTTTTTATCCAGAACTTTTACAATATGGTAACCCAATGACGTGCGTACCGGTTTTGAAACTTCGCCCACTTTGGTAGAATACACAGCATTTTCGAAGGGATAATAGGTTTCCAGCGAAGTAATATAGCCAATATCGCCTCCATGCTGGGCAGTGCGCTCATCTTCTGAATATTTCTTGGCTGCATCTTCAAAACTGATTTGCTTCTTCTCAATTTCTCCGCGGACTTTCAATATCTTGTTGTAAGCGGCAAGTGTGTCGGCAGGCGAGGCATCCGGTTTTACTTTGATAAGGATATGGCAAACTTTTATATCGGTCTGCATCCTGTCGTAAGCTTCCTTAACAAGCTGGTCTTCCACAGCCTGGTCGCGCATATAAGGGTCGGCAAGCTTTTGCCTGTATTCATTCATTTCCTGTCTGAAAGAAGCGGTGGTATCGAGGCGGGCTTCAATGGCTGCGTTCACTTTCAGGCGAAACTCGGTGAAAAGCGCAAGGTAGTTATCCAGTGCTTTTTTACTTTTTACCGAATCTTTCGACAAGTTCTTGTAATACATTGATTTGAACTCCTGCAGGGTAACCGGCCTGTTACCTACCATCATCAATATCTGTGGGTCACTAATCTGTGCGTTAGTGCACAAAGCGGTAAAGGCGAATAATGTGCTGTAAAATACAGAAAAATGCTTTTTCATAGGTTTATAATTTGTATCTTTTTAATTAAAGAGCAGCAAAAATAATAATTTTGGTATGTCGTAGTCTATTTTCTTAATTTTTCACCGCAGAGAGGAAAAGAAGCGAGGGTTTTACCACTAAGCTCACAAAGAAAATACGCACTAAGCCACACTAAGCATATATTTTTCACCCGGGAAAGCAAAATTTTTTCTTTACTGATTCCCAATTTTCATTCCGGGTTAAATCAATGGCATGGGTACCAGGGGGGTACCAGTTTTGGGGGGGTGCCAGCTTACTCAAGTTATTGATTTCAAATTAGTTAAATGGTTCCACCCTCCAAAAAAGTGGAACCCATGACAAATATATGATTATCAATACTTTAGCTATTTTTGCTAAATTCCTTATCATTTAAAAAAATGTTGGTTCATTTTGGTTTTTGTTGGTTTTTTTGAGGGGGGGATAACTGACATTTTCAAAATTCTATTTGCAAAAAAGGCACACTTACTAATAATTATAGGCAGCCTTTAGTGGCCCCGCCTAAATCCTCCCCTGGAGGGGTGGATTCAAGGAATTTATTTTTTAAATTTGTGTTTCATCCTTTATTAAAATGAAATTTACACAAAGTACAAAATTAAGTAAGAAGAATTGGAAGCAGGTGGTAACTGGTAAAATAATCGATTTGGGATTAGGAAAGTTAATAGACCATGATACCATGAGCTTCATCTATCATCACTTGACAAATGATACTTTCAAATTACCGAAATAGTTTTTATCTTGACAACTTGTCTCTTTCTGCTTCTAAGATAAACCCCACCTTGACCTGTATCAATATGCTTTAATCGTTAAAGCTACCTGATTTTGATACAAAACTTGTTTGCGATTTCAAATAAACAATATATTTGCCGCGTTAATCTTTTCCTATGGCTAAAGTAACCATTGACGGCATTGAGATAGAAGTTCCAGACGGCACAACTATACTGAATGCCGCCCGCATGATAGGGGGTAAAGTAGTTCCTCCTGCCATGTGTTACTATACCAAGCTCAAAAAAACCGGGGGATATTGCCGCACCTGCCTTGTAAAGGTGGTTCAGGGTTCAGCCAAAGACCCCCGCCCTATGCCGAAATTAGTGGTATCGTGCTCTACAACCGTAATGGATGGCATGGTGGTGCAAAATAATACCTCGCCCGAAGTATTGGAAGCAAGAAGGGGCGTTGTTGAAATGCTTCTTATTAACCATCCGCTCGATTGCCCGGTATGCGACCAGGCAGGCGAATGCAAGTTGCAGGATTTAGCCTACGAACACGGGCTGGAAAGAACGCGTTATGAGTTTAACCGCCGCACCTTCGAAATGAAAGATATAGGAGATAAGATAAAGCTCCACATGACCCGCTGCATACTCTGTTACCGTTGCGTCCGCGTAGCCGAACAACTTACCGACAAGCGTGTACATGGGGTGATGAACAGGGGCGATGTAGCTGAAATAAGCACCTATATACATAATGTAATTGAAAATGATTTTTCGGGTAATGTAATAGATGTATGCCCCGTTGGCGCCCTAACCGATAAAACAGCCCGCTTCAAAAGCCGTATATGGTATGTTAAGCCTATGGATGCCCACCGCGATTGCAAAAAATGCGGAGGCAAGGCAGTGGTTTGGATGAAAGGCGATGAGATAGTTAAGGTAACGGCGCGCATGGATAAAAATAATGAGATTGAGAACTTTATATGCAACGAGTGCCGCTTTGAGAAAAAGAAAAAAGAGGACTGGGTAATTGAAAAGCCAACCCATATTGACAGGCATTCGGTTATTGCACAGAATCATTATGAAAACAGCAAGCCCTTAAAATTAGGTCATGGGCACCTGGTTAAATCGTTACCGGCAACAACGGGAAATAATAATAAGTAATAATGAATATCGAATACGGAATATCCAATGCTGAAGTGAATATAATAAGGACTTCGAAATTCATTATTCAATGTTCGATATTCGATATTTCATTCCCCAATACAATTTAATGAAGAGATGCTTTCATTTTTAATATATAAGACAATACTGGTGCTGATAGTTTTCACTATCTCTTTGGTGGTGGCCATGTATTCGACTTATGCCGAGCGCAAAGTAGCGGGCTTTATGCAGGACAGGCTTGGCCCGAACCGCGCCGGACCCTTTGGTATTTTTCAGCCCCTTGCTGACGGGCTGAAAATGTTTATGAAAGAAGAAATTATTCCGACCGTATCAAACAAATTTCTTTTTATCCTTGGCCCCTGCATTGCCATGTTTACCTCCTGCATCACAGGCGCTGTTATTCCCTGGGGCACTTCGCTGCATATCGGCAATCACTATTACCCTTTGCAGGTTACCGATATTAATATAGGTATCCTTTATATTATGGCAGTAACATCTATCGGCGTTTATGGCATAATGATAGGCGGCTGGGCATCAAACAACAAGTATTCCCGGCTTGGAGCATTGCGCGCTTCATCGCAAATGATAAGCTACGAAATTGCTATGGGACTTGCCATCATTGCCCTGGTTATGCATACCGGTACGCTTAGCCTCGGCAAAATTGCAGCCATGCAGACAGGCTGGCACTGGAACATTTTCTACCAACCCCTTGGTTTCCTTATCTTTTTAATTTGCGCCTTTGCCGAAACCAACCGCACTCCCTTCGATTTGCCCGAAAGCGATTCAGAACTCATAGGCGGCTACCACACCGAATACAGCAGTATGAAACTGGGTTTTTACCTCTTTGCCGAATATATCAACATGTTTATTTCGTCGGCTATTATTTCAACCTTATACTTTGGCGGTTACCACATGCCATTTATCAGCCACCTAGGATTATCGGAAAACTGGCTTGCCATATTCGGCATTATTTTCCTCTTCGCCAAAATTACTTTCTTCATATTTTTCTATATGTGGGTAAGGTGGACCCTGCCCCGTTTCAGGTACGACCAGCTTATGAATTTAGGGTGGAAAGTTTTAATACCTTTGTCCATATTTAATATAGGGTTAACAGGCTTTTTAATGTGGATGACGGGAAGGATACAATAAACAAAAAGAAGATGCAGGCTCTCACTACACGGTCAAAAGTTGCGGTAAATAAAAAGATGTCGTTTAAGGAACGCATCTATTTGCCTGCAATTTTAGGCGGTATGGCCATTACCATCAGGCACTTCTTCATGAAAAAAGTCACCATACAATATCCTGAACAGGTACGTGATTATGCCCCGGTTTACCGTGGCCACCATGTGCTTAAACGCGACCAGAACGGAGCTGAACGCTGCACTGCCTGTGGTATGTGCGCTGTGGCATGCCCGGCAGAAGCCATTACCATGGTTGCGGCAGAACGCAAACCGGGAGAAGAAATGCTGTACAGGGAAGAAAAATATGCCGCTGTTTACGAAATAAATATGCTGCGCTGCATTTTCTGCGGCTTATGCGAAGATGCCTGCCCCAAGGAAGCTATATTCCTGACTGACAGGCTTGTATTAACCGACTATGCAAGAAAAGGCTTTGTGTTTGGAAAAGATAAATTGGTTGAACCGGTTGACAAAGACAAAAGAATAGATGTTTCCAGGCGCCAGACCAAAGAAGTGCTGGAGTTTAAAACCCACCCTGAATACGCGCATAACCGCCTGTTCACAAAATTCCTGAAGTCATGAGCGGCCACCTGCAGCAATACCTCTTTCTTATACTTGGCTTTTTTGCCGTATTGTCCGGCCTTATGGTTGTCTTCACCAAAAACCCTATTCACAGCGTACTCTATCTTGTCATCACATTTTTTGCCATTTCAGGCGAATATATTTTGCTTAACGCCCAGTTTATCGCCATTGTAAACATAATAGTATATGCCGGCGCCATCATGGTGCTTTTCCTTTTTGTTATCATGCTCTTAAACCTGAATAAAGAAACTGAACCCCATAAAAATCCTTACCTGAAATTTGCGGCAGTAATTACCAGCGGGTTGCTCCTGCTTGTTATTGTTGGCTCGCTGAAAGCGGCCGATAACGCCGTTGCAACTCCTTACCAGGGAGGCAAAGGTCTCATTGAAAATCTTGCAGAAGTATTATTTCACCAGTTTTTACTGCCTTTCGAGGTATCATCTATACTTTTTTTGGCGGCAATGGTTGGAGCGGTAATGCTTAGTAAAAAGGATATCAAGTAAAGTTTATGCAACAGGAAATACATGGAATTCCGTTAAACTGGTACATTATTTTAAGCAGCTTATTGTTCTGCGCCGGTGTTTTGGGCGTCCTTTTCCGCCGCAATGCCATTATCATATTCATGTCCATTGAGCTGATGCTCAATTCTGTTAATTTATTATTGGTTGCTTTCGCGGCTTACCATGGCGATGCGGCAGGACAGGTTTTTGTATTCTTTACCATGGCAGTGGCGGCGGCAGAAATTGCGGTTGGCCTTGCCATATTGATAGTCATGTACCGGAACACAAAGTCAACGGATATAGATGTACTTAACAGGCTTAAAGGATAGATGAGAGATATAATACAACACGCAGGCCTGGTTCCATTGTTCCCTTTACTGGGGTTTGTCTTTATCGCCCTGCTGAACAAAAGGCTGTCGAAAAACTTTGCGGCGCTTATAGCATGCGGCGCCCTGTTGGCTTCATTTATAGTTTCTGCAATTATATTTAATAATGTTCCCGCCGAAGGAAGGGTGGTACAGGTTGCCGACTGGATTAATGCCGGAAGTTTTTCAGCTTCATTTTCATTTTTACTCGACCCTCTCTCTTCCGTCTTCCTGCTGATTATTACCGGTGTGGGCTTCCTTATACATGTATATTCGGTTGGCTATATGCACCACGATGAAAACCAGAATATCTTCTTCGCCTACCTGAACCTCTTTATATTTTTTATGCTCATGCTCGTTATGGGTTCCAGCTATATACTCATGTTTGTAGGTTGGGAAGGCGTGGGTTTATGCTCTTACCTCTTAATCGGTTTCTGGTTTAAAAACAAATCATATAACGATGCTGCCAAAAAAGCATTTATCATGAACCGCATCGGCGACCTCGGTTTCTTAATCGGCATGATACTTATTTTCAAAACATTCGGCAGCACCGACTACAAAACTGTTTTTTCACAGGCAAGCGGTTTCTTTAGCGGGAACGGAGTAATTACTGCCATTACCTTGTTGCTGTTTATAGGCGCCATAGGTAAAAGCGCACAGATTCCTTTATACACCTGGCTGCCCGATGCCATGGCAGGCCCTACCCCTGTATCAGCGCTTATACATGCCGCTACCATGGTTACCGCCGGTATATACATGGTTGCGCGTTCAGGTGTTCTCTATGCCCTTGCTCCCGATACTATGTTTGTGGTTGGACTTACAGGAGCCGTAACCGCTGTATTTGCCGCCACCATTGCCCTTACCCAAAACGATATTAAAAAAGTGCTTGCCTATTCCACTGTCAGCCAGTTGGGATATATGTTCCTTGGCTTGGGCGTAGGAGCTTTCTCTTCTTCGGTTTTCCATGTGATGACTCACGCTTTCTTCAAAGCCCTTTTATTCCTTGCCGCAGGCAGCGTAATACATGGCCTGGGCGGAGAACAGGATATCCGTAAAATGGGAGGCCTGAAATCAAAAATGCCCGTTACATGGGTTACATTTTTGCTTGCAACCCTTGCTATCTCGGGTATTCCGCCCTTTGCAGGTTTCTTCTCGAAAGATGAAATCCTTTCTCACGCGTTCAGTTCAAATATGTTCCTCTGGTTCCTGGGCTTTATCGGTTCCATGATGACCGCATTCTATATGTTCCGCCTCTACTTTCTCGTATTTACCGGCGACTTCAGGGGCGGTGATAAAATACACGCGCATGAATCGCCACGTGTGATGACTGCTCCGCTTATGATTCTGGCGCTGCTTTCAACCATTGGCGGGTTTGTGGGCATTCCTTCTTCGCTGGGCGGAACCAATATGATTGATAAATTCCTTGAACCTGTATTTAAGCCTGCGCAGGATAAAATGCTGACACATGAAATGGGCGCGTCTTCCACTTCGGAATTGACGATAATGCTCATAACGTTAACAGCAATAGTAATATTTATTTTCTGGGCCTACAGGAATTATGTTCAGAAAAAAGAAGTACCTGTTCCCGAAGGCCAAAAACTTCCGGCTGTTCAGAATGTTCTTTACCACAAGTATTATGTAGATGAGATTTACAGCGCGGTTATTACAAAACCATTGGATAAAATTTCAGGCTTCCTTGAAAGCATTGTTGAAACCAGGTTTATTGACAATATTGTAAACAAGTGTGGCGCATTGGTAGAATGGATAGGCGGCTGGCTGCGCCAGTTACAGACCGGCAACGTTGACTTTTACATTTTTGTAATGGTAGTGGGTGTGGTATTAATGATATTTTTTAAGATGATGTAATTATGCAGACCTTAGTACTTATACTAATACCTTTTATCACAGCCATCGCGCAGCTCTTCATCCCGCGCAGGCATGGCAAGCTGTTTGCCGTTACTTCATCCTTGCTCACTTTTGCATTATGCGTAACCACTTTCATGCATTTTCCCGAAAAATCGGCAAACTATGAATATGTAACCAATCTGCCCTGGATTCCTTCATTGGGTATAAATTTTAAAATCGGCA
This sequence comes from Bacteroidia bacterium, assembly GCA_052325425.1. Taxonomy (GTDB): domain Bacteria; phylum Bacteroidota; class Bacteroidia; order JABEUT01; family JABEUT01; genus JABEUT01. The sequence goes on from JBKQUY010000086.1 coordinate 49,551, forward strand.
TGGACGGAATATCCATGTTGCTGGTGCTGCTGACAACTTTCCTGGTGCCTCTCATTATTCTTTCGGTGGTTCAGAGCGAAACCCGCACACCTGTTTTTTACGCGCTCATCCTCTTTATGGAAATGGCCCTTATCGGAGTTTTTGTAGCCCTCGATGGTTTCCTTTTCTATATTTTCTGGGAGCTTGCGCTTATTCCAATCTACTTTATCTGCCTGCTCTGGGGCGGAGAACACAGGGTAAGGGTAACGCTAAAGTTCTTTATTTATACCCTTGCCGGCAGTTTGTTTATGTTAATTGCCCTGGTTTACTTATACCTGCATACGCCTTCGCATACTTTTGAAATCGGTGAGCTTTACAAAGCAGGCCGCGCGCTGGATGCACCGAAACAGGGCATTTTGTTTTTATTCTTTTTCCTCGCATTCGGTATTAAAATGCCGATATTCCCATTGCATACCTGGCAACCCGACACATACACCGAAGCTCCTACACAAGGCACCATGCTGCTTTCCGGTATTATGCTGAAAATGGGTATTTACGGGGTAATACGCTGGATACTGCCTGCCCTGCCATTGGGCTTGGCGCAATATGGCGACTATGCGATATGGCTTGCCATAATCGGTGTTATTTATGCTTCTATCATAGCTATTACCCGCAGCGATATTAAGCGCCTCATTGCCTATTCATCCATTGCCCACGTTGGTTTGATAGCGGCCGGTATTTTCACAGGCAATGTTATAGGTGTTCAGGGTGGTGTAATACAAATGCTCAGCCACGGTGTAAATGTTGTCGGCTTGTTTTTTATTGTTGATATTATACAAAGGCGCACTAATACCCGCAAGATAGGTTCACTCGGCGGCATTCGCCAGCAGGCGCCGTTTTTTGCCACGGCATTTATAATAATTGCTCTGGGTGCAGTTGCATTGCCACTCACTGATGGTTTTGTGGGAGAATTCCTCCTTATAAACGGAATATACATATATAAACCTGCTATGGCAATTGCAGGCGGGTTCACCATAATATTGGGCGCTGTATATATGCTGCGCACTTACCAACGCACCGTATTGGGAGAAACATCGGTGGACAGCGAAAAATTCTTCGACCTTACCGCGAATGAAAAAGCGGTGCTCATCCCATTGCTTATTGTGGTGATTCTGATAGGTATCTGCCCGAATATATTTTTGAAGGTAAGTGAACCTGCCGTAACAAGATTGTTAAGTGGAAATTAAAGCATGAACTGAAACTATGATAACGCTGATAATACTTTCTGCTCTTGGCATACTGACGCTCTTCGCTCAGGTGCTGCGTTTCAGGAAAATACTTTTCCCGGTTATTCTCATTGGCCTTGTTTTGGCATTTTATTTCACCTCAGCCGATTATATCTCTAACCCGCAACCCTGGTTTAGCAGCATGCTCGTCTTCGATAAATTCGCGACCGCATTTTCACGCTCTATTTTATTCATCGCCTTTTTATGGTTTATGATGGCAAGGAATTACTTTCTGCAGGAAACAAGCGCCACCGACCATTTTGCCCTGGTAATATTTTCATTGGTAGGAGCAATATCAATGGTTTCATATTCCAACCTCACCATGCTCTTCCTCGGCATTGAAATACTTTCGCTTTCCGCTTATGTGCTTGCCGCAAGTGATAAAGCCAATATTTTATCCAATGAATCGGGGTTCAAATATTTCCTTATGGGTTCATTTGCCACCGGTTTCCTGCTCTTTGGCATTACACTTATTTATGGTGTAACGGGTTCTTTCGACCTGCATACTATACGCGAAGGTGTTGGAGCACATCAGCAACCCACTATGGTGCTGATAGGTATTTTAATGCTGATGGTTGGCTTATGCTTTAAGGCATCTATTGCTCCATTCCATTTTTGGGCTCCCGATGTTTACGATGGGGCGCCGACTCCCGTAACAGCTTATATGGCAACGGTTGTAAAAACTGCCGCATTCGGCGCATTTTTCAGGTTGTTCTATACCTGCTTCCCCGATTTGGTTTCGCATTGGTCGAATGTTTTGTGGTGGCTGGTGGTGCTTACGCTTTTCATTGCCAACATTACCGCCGTGCGCCAGACCAGTGTAAAACGTATGCTTGCCTATTCCAGCATAGCGCACGCAGGTTATCTTGGCATTGCCATAGTATCTATGAATGGCGATGCCTCGGGCCGTGCAATTCTTTACTATACACTCACCTACTCCATTGCGACCATAACAGCATTTACAGTACTGTATATTGTCTCGCGCAATTCCGGCAAAGAAGATTTTGGCGCCTTCCAGGGGCTTGCAAAAACAAACCCGTTTTTAAGCTTTGTAATGGTGGTTGCCATGCTTTCGCTGGCAGGTATTCCTCCTGCCGCCGGTTTCTTTGGTAAATATTATATTTTCCAGAATGCCATCAGCACAGGTAATACAGGACTCGTAATTATTGCTGTATTAGGAGCATTGGTTGGTGTCTATTATTATTTCAGGGTAATAATTACCATTTATAAACCTGAACAGTCAAATATTCCGGTTACCGTTGGCAGCCTGCACCAGATTGTATTATTTATTACTACCATACTCACCATTTTGCTTGGTATCTTCCCTGACTGGATTTTACAGTGGTTATAAAATGCCCCTTGCACGCATACCCCGCATAGCAGAAGTATTATACCCCGGCGGCATTTTCCGTATTCCCGCAAAAGATAAAAAAACAGCTTACCTCACATTCGATGATGGCCCTGTTCCTGAAGCTACTCCCCTTGTTCTTGATATACTGAAACAATATAAGGTTACGGCTACCTTCTTTTGTGTAGGCGATAACGTAAATAAATACCCTGATTTATTCCAGCGTATAAAAAATGAAGGACATTCTGTTGGAAATCATACCTATAACCATCTGAAAGGATGGAAGAAAACCGTAAAAGAATATACAGAGAATGTCAGTAAATGCAATGCTTTGGTGGATTCAAAATTATTCAGGCCTCCTTACGGAAGAATTACATTAAAACAATTCAAAGAGCTTAAGAAAGAATATAAAATAATATTCTGGGACGTACTGAGCATGGACTATGATAAAA
>JBKQUY010000087.1:0-26919 GCA_052325425.1 Bacteroidia bacterium
AAGAACCTATACTTTTCCAGATAGTTTCTTTGAAGAGTTAAGTCTTGCGTGTTTATTCTCATGGCATCAAATTTATCTTTACAATAAATCTGTTACCAAATTATCTAACCTTTACAGCAATGACGGATTCACTCACAGATAAAGAAAGATTATCCCGAACTCAGGTTGCAACGAAATTATCGTGCCTATGGTACTTTAACATAAAATCTACTTTTTACGGGAGGTTTAATATAGCTATAAAAAATCACTCCGTTCTTTTCTCTTTACGGCTGATTTCCCACCCGTCAAATATGGCGAGGGCGTAATTAAGCTGTATAAGGATAATAATACCAATGCTTAAATACGTGCTTACCAGGCAAAGTAATGCCCCGGCGGCATAAAGGCTTTGGGCATTGATGATTCTTCTGTTTATAGACTTGCTTATGGGCGCTATTTCACTATTTGGCAATGACATATAGTTATTTTTAAATGCATAGCGCCAATGAACCAGGAGCATAACTCCCAATGCAAACAGGTTTAACCAGTATAGCCCTACCGAAACCCTGTTAATGATATGGTTGCTCAATATCCGCGTGGTAAATGGCATGATAGAAACAAATAAAAGGAAAAACAGGGAAAGCCAGTTAAGATTCCGGTCATACTTTTTAATGTAATTGAATTGGGTGGTATAGCTTGTCCAAAAAATTCCCAGCGTAATAAAACTCAGAAAATAGGCCAGCAACTGTGGCAATATGGTTGATAATGCAACCAGCATTTCAGCATCTGATTTTATTGCTGCGCCAACAGGGTCTTTCAGGTCGAAAACCAGCAATGTCATGGCAATAGAAAATACTCCATCGCTCAACTCCTCAACACGCGGTATTTTTTGCCCATCTATGTGATTGTATAATGACATTTTCCATTTTAAATATAAATCGTTCCAATCCTATTATTTAAAAAATCACCTCTAGAGCAAACCTAATAAGATTATTGCGCTTTCACTATGCCAATCGTCAGTATATAGAATGATTTAAGTCATGCTTGCAGAGATTATTTGAATTTGGAATAGCCTACCACCTTGCTCTTACTTTTCAACCTGTTAATAACTATTTTGTTTATTATACTAAATAATTGTTTATATTTGTATGCGCGAAAGCGTATGCAAAATGGTGAATTGTAAATTGTGAATTAATCTTTGCGGGCTGTTTACTTTGCACTGTGTGGTTAAAAAATGTTCTTTGACATAGCCAGGATGCAGATACCTAATTAGGAGTAAATGAGAAAAGTGTGTTTGAAGAATAATATTGTTTTTACAATAAATGGCATCCCGCAGATATTGCGGGACCAAAATGTGCCATTCTTCAGGAAAAATGCTAAAGAATTTAGCAGGAAATTGGAAAACTGCATCCCGCAGATATTGCGGGACATAAGTGTGCATTTTTTTAGGAAGTAGCAGAGCTAACGGGTTTACACGGGTTTACACTTTTCAAGGTCTTTTAAAAATTATCTATTTGATTATCAATGGATATTGTGTTTTTAGGGATCAAAAAGTGTAAACCCGTTAGATGGGTTCCACTTTTTAGGGGGGCGGAACCAAGATTTATGTTGATAATCAATTAATTAATATAGGTGACACCCCTGAAAAGTGGAACTTTTTGAAACCCAAGCCTTAATTAAAAATCAGGAAAACTTCCTTATCCTTTCGAGCCCCTGAATATTCAGTATTTTCACATCGCGTCCATCAACCTCGATCATCTTTTCCTGTTTAAAATCAGAAAGTGTGCGGATAAGTGTTTCTGTTGATGTACCTACCATATTCGCCAAATCTTCGCGCGAAAAACTGAGGTTATTGGTCGATTGGAACTTTTTCTGCAATTTCATTAATGCATCAGCAACCCTGCCTCTCACTGAATTATAGGCTAAGCTAAGAAGCTGTTCTTCTTTTTCATTTATATTGTTGACAAGCATTTTAATAAACCTTGCCGATACTTCCTGCTTGGAATAAACCAATGAAAGAAAATCATTTTTGGGTATGAACGCAACTTCTGTATCTTCAATAGCCGTAGCAGAATCCTGGTAATTGGCCCCTTCGAGGATGGCATTGTACCCAAAAAAATCTCCCTGGCTGTAAACCCCTGTAATAAGTTCTTTACCGTCAGGGCTCATCCTCCAGGTTTTAACTTTGCCTTTATTCATAAAGTAAATCACATTGGGTTCATCGCCTTCGTGATATAATGCTTCTTTAACCTGGTAAGTACGGACTTTATAATCGGATGATATGTTGGTAGGAAGGCTAAACTTGCTGGCAGCATCAATAAATTGAACTAACCCGCTCAGGTCGCGTGTATAATTCTTTTTGAAGAACTCGCTGCGTTTAAGGCGGGTTTCAATGGCATTGAGCAGTTCAACTTTATCAAAGGGTTTAACCATATAGTCATCCGCGCCAAGGTTCATACCCTTTCGCATATCGCTTTTTTCTGCTTTAGCAGTAAGAAAAATAAAGGGAGTTCCAGCAATTTCAGGGTCTTTGCTTAATATATGTAATACACCATAGCCATCTAAATCCGGCATCATAATATCGCAAATAATAAGGTCGGGTTTTTCCTTCTTGGCCAATTCAACGCCAACTTTGCCATTTTCAGCCGTTACCACTACATAATTAGCAATATCAAGCATTTCTGCAGTATTCTCTCTCATGTCGAGATTATCCTCAATAAGAAGAATTTTTTTCATGTTAATCTATGTTTTTGTATTTGGTACTGTTATTTTAAAAGTAGTTCCTTCGCTTTCTTTTGAAGTAAAAGAAACGCTTCCGCCCATCAGGTCAACGTATCTTTTAACAATATTAAGCCCGAGGCCCGTTCCCTGCACATTAATTGCATTCTTTGCCCTGAAAAACCGCTCAAACAGATGAGTTTTATCCTCTTCAGGTATCCCCATTCCATGGTCGGTAATATTAACTTCAATTCCGCCGGCAATATTCGCTGTACTGAAATCTATTACAGAATTTTCAGGCGAATATTTACTTGCATTTGAAATCAGGTTAAGCAATACATTTCTGAGCATCTGCTGGTCAATAAAAACTTCATCGTTTACTTTTCCGTGGTGAATATACACAACTTTTTGTCCTTTCTTTAATGTGGGCTGAACTTCTTCTATTAATTCTTTAGAAAATTCATTAATGCCGAATAAGGCCGGTTTCGATTCCACCTTACCCTGTTCAAGCTTTTCAAGCGATAAGAAATCGTTAAGAATACTTATTAAATTACCAATAGATGATTTTATACGCTTAATATGTTTATCGCTTTTTTCGCGGACAAAGTCAATAGTCGATTCTTTACGCCCTAAATATTCTTCAATAAGGGAAGTAGATGAAAGTATGGAACCCAGCGGGGTTCTGAATTCATGAGACGCCATGGATACAAAACGCGATTTAAGCTCGTTTAATTGCCTTTCTTTCTCAAGAGTTTTCCTCATTTCATCCTCGCCTTTTTTCTGTTGTGTTGAGTCACGTTCAACTAATAATATCTGCTCCACATTTCCTTCTGAGTTATGAAGTGCAACTACATTCATTACGTAATGCCGGTCTTTAAAACTCACCTCGAATGTAGTATTATTTTTACCTTCAAACACTTCCATCAATTTTTCTTTCATGAAATCACGTATCTCTTCAGGAAGGCGTTTAAGGTAACTTGTACCCACCAGTTTTTCACTTGTTATGCCGTATTTAAACAGCTCCATTCCTTCTACAAACACATAGTTCAGCTCTTTATCAAATACATTTATAGTGCCATCCGGGAAATTCCTTGCTACAATTTTATATAATTTCTGGCTTTCTTCCAGGTCCTTTGTACGTTTCTCTACACGGTTCTCCAACTCTTCATTAAGCTTGCGGATATGTTCATCGGCTTTTTTTCGCTCAGTAATATCCGTAATCAGCGCCATGACAAACAACTTCTCATTGGCCTCGAAATGATTCAGGCTCACTTCAACCGGAAACTCGGTTCCATCTTTCCGCCTGGCCCAAAGATCCATACCTATTCCCATCGATCTCCTTACCGGATGTTTAGAATAATCCTTCCTATGTCCTACGTGTTCTTTACGGTATTTTGGAGGCAATAAAACTTCCATAGTTTTCCCAACAAGTTCAGTACCATTGTATCCAAACATTTCATTGGTGCGGTAATTAACCAGTTGAATGATGCCTTCATTGTTTATCACAAGCAAGCTTTCAGCCGCAGTTTCAAACAACAGCCTGTAAACCTGATTTATATCATGACCGAAATTTTTTTCCGGCATAAAAGTTGGACGTAACTGATTATAGGGCGAAGATAGCTCTTTTCCCAAATCACCCTCTAATTCTTTATTCACAGGCAACTTCTTATTATGCCCCATGCAAGGAAACTAAAAGAGTGGGGTTAGAAATAAAAACAGAGTCAAAATGGCGTTCTTTAATAGCCTGTTCAAGCCTGTCTCCTCTGGTGGTGCTAAAAACCATCAGGCCGATTTTGTATTTTTCAAGCAAGGAGGTAATATTTGTCTTTAAATGTTCAACCGTACTGTTTCTTGTAAAATGCAGATGATGATTGTTGCTGGTTTTGAATCGCTTCTCTATTTCCTTATAAACAGGGTTAGTATCCAAAGCGCTGCTTCCCGACGTAGAAACAATAATTACCTCTTTGGGTATTTTGGGATGCGTGCTTCCGGGTACCAAAAGAGCAGGCCAATATTCAGGCTGTTCAATAAAAGACGAGCAAAAGCGGCTTATATGTGAGTTATGGCCTATCACCAGCAAATCCACATATTTTCTTTTAAAAGTATTCTTAACAGTGCTTACCGGGTAACCCTCATCTGATTGCACTGTAATATTTATTTGACCGTTTTTTGCTATAAGCAGGTCGCGTTCTTTATTAAGCCTTTCCTGCGATTCGCGGGAAATTATATCATTAAATGAAATCAATGTCCCTGCATTCTCTTTGGGAGCCTGGAATACATTCTCCAATATCGCTTCACTGGCTGCATTCTTCAGGAGTTCAATAGCAAAAACACCCGCGTTCAACGCATGGCCCGAAAAATCGGTCGGAATTAATATTTTTAATTTCTGTCCCTCTGGTACACGCCTTTCTATCATATTCCTGTAGTTAGAAATACAAAGTTGCATTACAATTCATACAAATAAAAGAAGTTGTGTCATAATATGACATGATTTTAATCATGTTCATTCTGAATTAGATAGGGTAACTCATATATCAAAATTTGAATACTCCTCAACATCCTTATTTCTTGCATATTTTATTTGCAATTTATGGAAGGTAAATTGAATGTAATATGACATTAATCACAATGTCAAATGAGGAGCCTCATAATGTTCACAATTTTGGGCATATATCTTCGCCCTTGAAAACTATAGCTAACCAATACCTCCATTAACATGAATTATAAGAACATATTAATTGCTGTAGATGGCAGCAGTTGCTCAAAAAATGCCGCAAAAAAAGGCATGGACCTTGCCAATCAGCTATCGGCATCGGTTTTGATTTTATGCGTAATTGATATGACAAATGCAATTAATTCAACCGCAGTCAGCGGAATAATTGATTCGGAAATGATAAAGGAATTCCATGAAGAAGCCGAAAAAGTTGTCAGCGAGATTACCGGCAAAAACCCTTCCGAAAATGTTAAAACAATGACCGTTGAAGGTATTCCCCAGTATGAAATCAGGAATGTGGCCAGGAGCAAAAAGGCTGATTTGATAATTATGGGAACACATGGCCGTACAGGGTTGCGGCACCTGCTTATGGGCAGTGTGGCTGAGTTCGTAATCCGCCATTCCACTATACCTGTATTGGTAGTGCCTGAACCGGAAAAGGAGTAAACTACCATTGATAAGAATCAGGTAAATGTCTGATTGTTATCATCTGCCTATGCATATTGCGGACATAACTTTGTTTTAAATTATTAAGAACATGCACCTGTTATCAGTATATACCCGGGAAATAAATGTAGCACTCTTCGCCCGCTTATTTTTAGGGTTCCTCTTCTTCTTACAGGGATATGACAAAGTATTCAGAATAGGCGTAAAAGAAGTTGTACATATCATTCATACTCCCCTTGCCGATAAAGGTGTTCCAAACACATTCAGCATAATCGGGGCTTATTTTACATCTTATGCCGAGCTAATTTGCGGCGCCTTACTTATCGTAGGGTTCATAAAGTACTATTGCCTTTACATTTTGGGTATTGACCTGCTCTTTGCGGCCCTTGCATTCGGAATTGTTGAGCCTATGTGGGATATGAAGCATATCTTCCCGCGCCTTGCCCTGCTCATCTTCTTGCTTATGATCCCTGCCCAATGGGATGTAATATCGGTTGACAATATATGGTCACTTTTTAAATTCATTAAATCAATATTCTAATCTCACTATAATGAAAAATATCCTTGTTCCCGTTGACTTTTCAACCACTGCCGAAAATGCCGCAGAATATGCCGCAGAGCTGGCAAAACTGGCTAAAGCCAAACTGATACTCTTTAATGTTTACTCTGTTCCGGTGCCTGTTGCCGATGTTCCTGTAACCAATATTCCTCTTGAGGAAGTGGAATGGGACAGTATTGAACAACTGAAGACCTTTAACAAAAACCTTACCCGCAAGTATCCCGGGGTAGAAACCGAAATTGTTACCAAACCGGGGTTTGTGGTTGACGAAATCCGCCTGATGATTGAAGAACGCAAGGCAGACCTGGTTGTTATGGGAATAACCGGAGAGGGCAGGTCAAAAGGCTTTTTTGGCACCAATACCACATCGGTTATGAAAAAAGCCAAGTGCCCTGTAATGAGCGTACCACCGGATACTAAATTCGTAAAGCCCTCAAAGATTGCCCTGGCATGCGATTACAGCGCTATTGTTCCCGACGAGGTGGTTAATAAATTCAAATACTTTGTGAACCTGTTCAAGGCCAAAGTACTGATATTCGATGTATTAAAACGTTCTGAATTAATCACCTACCAGAAAGCTGCCGCCGAGGTTAACCTTGAAAATTCACTGGGCGATATGGAGCATTCCATTTACTATCCTTCAGGCGATAACATGGCCAAAGAAACCAATGATTTCATTGAGAAAAACAGCGTCGATATGCTTGTCATGATTCCTCATCACTATCCCTTTTTGCAGAACATCTTTCACCATAGCAACACAAAAGAAATGGCTTTCCATACCAGGGTTCCTTTACTGACTATTCACGAATAAATATACTATAATGCGTATGAAAATTATAATTAACGACCACAGGAAAATATTCGCAATACAGCAGGCATTCTCTGAAATGTTTCCATTCCTGAAATTAGAGTTTCATGCCAAACCACATACGGCAACAGGCGCTTCATCCAGAAAATTTATGGTAAAATCGGCCAAGACTATCGGCCAATGCAGGGTGGTACACTCAAAAGGCACGCTGACTATTATACCCAAAATGACTGTCTCCGATTTGGAACAATGCTTCATGGATACCTTCGGGTTATCTGTACAGGTATTCCGTAAGTCAGGCAAGGACTGGCTCGAAACATCGGCAACCGATATGTGGACCCTTGAAAAGGAAAATGAGATTGGAAAAGACCTGAATAAAACTGAAATCAGTGGTCAGTAATCAGTAGTCAGTTATCAGTAGTTAGTTATCAGTTTTGTTGCAGAAAGTTGCATGAATTTGCAGTTTTAAAAAAATCCAAAAGGCTTTTTCACTCACCATTTACAATTCAACATTTACTATTAAAAAAGCTCATTTTTTAGTCTTTATATTGATAATCAATCACTTAAACGGGTTTACACTTTTTGACCTCATTTTTGTATTAACTAACAGATTTTCAGTTGTTTTTATTTTAAAAATGCCTCAAAAGTGTAAACCCGTGTAAACCCGTTACCTGTTTAAAATTTGTTCAGTTTTATTAACATGAGAAGATGCGTCTTTAAAATGCTGGTAAACAGTAGGTCGGCTCAAACCTGTCATTCTCGCTATTTCTGATATGGTGGGTATTACAGAATTGGCATATTCCGTTGCCTTGGCAATGGCCGCTAAAATTTTTTGATGATTGGTTTCCCAAATTCTGATTTGTTCTTCGTCTAATTCTCCTTCCGCGGAGATGGCTGTGGTATTTTCCATAATAGTTATTAGTGAATAGTTGATAATTCACACTGCAAATATACATAAATATTCATTATATGTAATAATTTATTTAGCATAGTTTTCAACAACACAAATAAAGCTGAATTTATACATCTGATTAATTAGATGGAAATATCAATCAACTGTTTATACTCATTCCAGTTATTGATTTGCCCTCTTTTACAAAAATTGGCTGCAACTATGAAGAAATTTCGATTAAAAAAATTATTAAAAGTTTGTACCGTATTTTTTTAGACCTAAAGACAAGGAAGATTACATTTTATAAGTACAAACCCTAAGGCCGCTTATTTTTCATTTAACCTCCACATAACATCCACAATTATTTTCTATCTTTATCTCGCATGAAATATCGCAATCTCTCTATTTTTATTATTCTGAAAATAAACATTCCGCTTATCTTTACGATAGCATTATTTTTATTTGATAATACATCCATTGCCCAATCAAAAAAAGACACCGGAGCAGCATTTTTGCTGTCCCGAAGCAACCAGTTAGTTATAGGCGTTTCAGGGGGGCCAAACTATACCTATGCAAAACCTTATACGCAAACACAGGGAGAGATGGTTTCACCTGAGCCTTCTGCTGTAATGTCAGGTATAAACTTTAATGTTACTGTACAATATAAGCTACCCGGAAAAATTTTCTTCAGCACAGGTATTATATACCAAAACCTAAACTATGCCCTAAACGCCAATGGCGGATATGACTACCCATTATCAAGTACCACACCACTGCCTCCAAATTCATTTAACTATGATAATTATAACTGTTCCATCAGTAGCTACTATATAAGTATTCCGCTATGCATAGGTTATTTTTTTACTAAAAATAAATTGTCATCTTATTTTTCATTGGGCTTTGAGTTTTACGGTAATTATAAAAACCATGCGGTTTTGCTCGATTATACCAAAAACATTACAGTTGATAACACCACCTTTTATGGTTATAATAGAAACAATTTGTATTGGATATGGGGCAGTGATTTTGTAAACCCTCAATATCAGCCTTATGGTGTTTTTGGCATACTTAATTTCGCCGAAAGCTATAAGGTAACACCCAAGATTTCTGCATCAATAGATGCATCATTAAGGTTCGACAATGTGCTTGGCATCAATTATAATTGTCCGTCATTTGGAACGACCGGTGGAATAAGTTCATTTTCGCTAAACTTTGGGCTTAGCTATTCATTCGACATAGATAATATTGGCTCATTTTTGTTACCCGATAAAGAGAAAGATTCCCGGAAAACCATAGTAGGTTTTCATGTAGTGCCTAATTATTTTTCCCTCAATCCACTTCAAGCCCCCCTACCAGGTGTAAGCGGGCTTAGCCTTAGTTATGCCTTCAGCATACAATTTCATTTATCAAACCGATTTGCCTTAGAAACGGGTATAGATATTGACAATTTTAGGAATATCAACGACGTAAGCCCCGGAGTTCCTATCATTTTAAAATATTACTTCCACTCGAAAAATGAAAATGCTCCTGCCTATTTTGTGGGTATTGGCGTTCACATGGATTACCCAAATAATTTAGATTACGTATTTTGGGGGTCGAACTACGCTTTTCAATACATTACGCCTATTGCTTTAATTAAAACTGGTGGCGATTATAGAATGGGCAACAATTATTTCTTAAATGTAGCGCTTGGCTATGGGCATTGGCTTAACCCTATTCGTTTATCGGGTAATGAAAACTTTGGTACACCAACCCAATTTGTTATTTATAGCTCTATAGGTATTACCTATAAGTTTTAAATGGTGCGACTCGCCTTGCAAATTATAAAATTTCGGAAACCTTCCAGATACTTTGAGGTTTGGAGGGTTGGGTGCGGCGGAATGGCGGCGGCACCATGTAAAAATGGCATAGTCGGGCAGGTGTGGCTTATTTTCAGTTTTTTGAAAAAGTCTTAAATTCATTATTATCAAATTTTCCGTAAATTTGTAATTAATAGTATCAGGAAACAAATATGAAAACAACAAATATTAATAGAGTTATTGAGGATTTTAATTCCCTGGTTTTAGATGAAAAGGAATATGCTTTGGATATTATCCGCAAAATGACTATTGAATCAAAGCGGGAAGCTCTGGCAAAAAGGACGCGAAAAGCAGCGTTAAACCTGCAAAAAGGGAAAGTAAAAAAGGGCTCTGTTAAAGACCTCCATAACGATTTGGACGGTGATTAATCTTACATGGGATTCTGGTTTTAAAAATTCGTATAAAAAACGAATACGCAATCATTCTCATCTTAAAAAGAAATTTTGGGAAGCATTAAATTTGTTTAGCCACAACCCTTTTGATTCAAGCCTTAAAACGCATAAACTTACCGGAAAACTGAATGGTTTATGGGCCTTTAGTGTAGCGCATGATTGCAGGGTGGTTTTTAAATTTTACGACAACAATAAAACTGCTTTATTAATTGATATAGGCTCACACGATGAGGTGTATTGAGCTTCCCAATATAAAAAAGGATAAAAGAATTTAAGTACCGAATATTTCGTAAATTTGTAAAAAGCACTATCATCACCCTCTCTTTCTTTTCAAAGAGAGGGAAGGGTTAGGTAATTGAAATAATTTTTAGTACTGATTAATGTCAAAATTAGAAGAGCGCCTCGAATGTACATATTGCAAAAACCGTTATAAGACCATATTTTGCAATATGAAGGATGAAGAATTTTCTACCATCTCGGAGGGTAAAGCCTGCAGTACCTATAAAAAAGGCGAACATATTTTTACCCAAGGCGATACCCCCAAGGGCATATTTATTATTAACCTGGGCAAGGTAAAAATTGCCAGGCTGGCCGATAATGGCAATGAACAGGTAATAAAAATGGCCAATAGCGGAGATATTATCGGATACCGCGCCCTGCTGAGCAACGAAATATATTCCTCAACCGCGACAGCGCTCGAAGACACGGCAATATGTTTTTTACCACGCCATCTTTTCTTCCGGTTTATTGAGCAGAATGTATCCATAGCCGGGGCATTACTGAAAATTGCCTCGGAAGATTTGAAAAAGTCGGAAAGAAAAATAGTTGACCTGAACCAGAAAACGGCCAAGGAAAGAATTGCCGAAGCGCTTATATATATAAAAGAGACATACGGTTTTAAGGAGGACCAGTCAACCCTGAATGTAACCCTTACCCGTGGCGATATTGCCAATATTGCGGGTACTACACGGGAAACATCTATACGCGTATTGGCCGAATTAAAACAACATAAAATAATTGAATTTGCCGGGAAGAATATAAAAATAAGGGATTTTAAAACCCTGGTCACTCTCGCTAATATTTCTGATTAACCTGAGTTCAGTATAAGAATATATAGGGGATACATTAAGTAAACCCGTCACTGCGAACCGCTTCCCCTAAAAAATGTGTGGTGTGGCAGTCTCAGCTTTAATACCAAATTGCCCAATTAGTATCAAAAAAATACTGAGACTGCCGCATCCGTATGTCTTTTTATTGGATTACGGACTCGCAGTGACGGTGTTTCCGATAGTTAAAGACAATATTATCCCGAATTCTTATTCTAAAATAAATATATTTCTTTCACCACTAAAAACACTAAAGAACCAAATCCCCTTAAAATCTTTGGTGCATTTTTGTGATTTGGTGACTTAGTGGTATTGCATTTTATATTTTATTCTATTAGTATCTGGCTTTAGCAAACCGTTTAATCAAAATTTAATTCCCTACATTTACCCCATAAATATTATATAATAAGACTCCGGGCATAATGCAGAACCTGAAAATTTTTCTTACTTATGACCACGAACTTCCCCTGGGCAGGTTGAATACAAGCTTTGAAAAAGCCATGTTCGAGCCTACTTACAAGGTAATGCAACTTGCGGAAGAATTGCAGGTAAGGGTAACCTTATTTACCGACGTATTATGCGCTTTACGCTTTAAAGAATGGGATAAGGAAGGGTTTTATATGCCTTATATAAACCAGTTGAAAACTGCTATTGCAAAGGGGCACGATGTACAGTTGCATTTACATCCCCACTGGCTTACATCAGATTTTATAAATGGGTCGGTAAGGCCATCGGACGATTTTAAATTAGCCGATTTTGCCGGCAAGGAATATCCCCATAATATCCCCGGAATCATCGAAACCGGTATTTCATTTTTAAAATCAGTTTGTTCAGAAGCTAATGCAGATTACAAATGTATTGCATACCGCGGCGGAGGTTATAGCATAGCGCCTGAGTCGGACAAAATCTTCACTGGTTTATATGAAAACGGTATCCGGTACGACAGCTCTGTCTGCAAAGGGTATTATTTTAAATCGTCTATTTCAGAGGTCAATTATAAAAATGTCCCCTCCGTTCCCAATTGGTTTATCGGTTCAAACGGAAATTATAACAGCATCTCGGATAATGGAATACTTGAAATCCCGATAGCCGGAAAACCCAAAAGCCTGCTTGAAATACCCACAAGGTTTAAAATGAAAAAATACGGGGACAGGGCGCCTGAGAATCATGGAATTCAAATTCATACAAGTAACCCGGTCGGCCTTATTTATAAATTCAGGCAGGCTTTATCATCGCGCATGCTCAATTTCGATAACTATACGTATTCAGTTTCATACCTTATGGATATTCTTGATTACCATACCCGGAAATATTCAAACCATGAGACAATTATGCTGAGCGCTATTGCTCATCCTAAAAGCATGGGCGATTATTCATTTCAGTTAATGAAGGGGTTTATAGAGCAAACCAGGGAAAAGTACGGAGAAAAAGTGCAGTTTTGCACCTATCAGCAAATTTTCAATGAACAAAAACATACATAGTATTTATGTCCATTGGTAAAATACTGCTTAAAATCCTTTCACCCGCAGGTTTTAAAAATGCCCGGAAATGGTATCATAAGGTAAAAAATATTTGGTATCCCAAACAAAGCGAGGATGATTTCAGAAAAATCATTACTCAGGAATTAGGGGTAAAAAAAGGTTCCGTAGTTTTTGTGCATAGTTCGGTATCTAATTTAAACCTTGGCTTTCCTTTTTTCCGCATCCTGCCCATATTACTTGAAATTGTGGGTGAAGAAGGCACGCTTGTATTTCCCTGCTGGCATTTTGACTACCGGGCTGAAGATTACCTGAAGAAAGATGAATTGTTCGATGTGCTGAAAAGCCCCACCGTTATGGGCGTTCTTCCTGAATTTGCAAGGAGATATAAAAACGCTTACCGCAGTTTGCATCCCACAAGTTCAGTAGTAGCAATTGGAAAGTATGCTCAGGAACTTACCAAAGACCATATAAACTCAGAATATCCCGGCGATGAGCACAGCCCTTTTTATAAGATTATGAATTACAATGGCATTATTATAGGTATAGGAGTAAGCACCTATAACCTTTCATTTGTGCATTGCATTGAAGATGTCATGAAAAATAAATTTCCGGTAAAAACAGTTACCGACGATGTATTTAACGCCCGTGTGCGCGATGAAAAGGGAGAAATAAGAATAGTAAAAACCCGTGTCCCGCATGAACAGATAAAATTCAGGGATATTGAAGAGTATATGAAAAAAAATGTGTCGGAAACAATTTGCAGGGATATAAAAATAAAGGGGGTGAAATATTTTACAGCCAATTCATGTGAACTGTATAAGAGAATGGAATGGCTTGCCAATAATGGAATAACCATATATACTAAGGAAGCTACTATCAGAAATTAACTGCCATTTCACGGCTAAAGCCTTGTCATGTAGCAGAACTTTTAACCCCGCCTTTAAAGGCGGAGATATTGGTAATAACCAATATTAGCGGCTTTAGCCCTGCCCGAACTGTTCATCCAGGCTGGCATGAGCTAAATTTAAACAGTATTTTATATACGGGCTTAAGAACGCAATTAAAAAAATAGTATTTTTATAATGCAAAATGAGTAAAGCAGATGGAAAAGACAGATAAGTCGCAAATAATTGACCTGGTAATCCGTTCGGTAAAAGAAATCGGCACAGAAGAAAAGAACCGTCATCTTATTAATGCAAAACCCGGTACTGAACTCTTTGGTAAAAAAGGCAATTTAGACAGCCTTACCCTGTTAAAGCTTATAGTTAATATTGAGGATAAAATATCAACCGAAACAGGAAAGAATATTTTAATAGCTGATGAACAGACTATGAGTTACGAATCTTCTCCCTTTCATACAGTAGATACTTTAGTAAAACATATTGAACAACGCCTGAAAGACAATGAATAATACAATACTGGTTGCCGGCAAATATTTATCTATTTCATTCTGAATATGTTAGCACTTCATCATACCGGCTTTATTGTTAAAGATATTGATGCCTGGGAGAAAAAAATGATATACGAAGAGAAAGTAGGCGATGTAATTGACCCCAATCAGAATGCCCGTTTGGCCTTATATAAAAATTTCGGAAATATTTTTATTGAATTGATACAACCTTTAAGCGAGAAAGCCTTTGCATGGAACTCGCTGGTTAAATCGGGCGACCATTTTAATCATTTCTGTTATTCGGTAAATTCAGTTGAAGAAATGGAGCAAAACGCGAAAAAGTATAAATTAATTTCAGTGCTTGCCCCCCTGCCCGCTTTATTGTTTAACGGCAAAAAAGTCGCATTTTATTATACCCGGAATTACCAGGTAGTTGAATTCTTAATAAACGGATAGATGTACTCAATGCTTTCCTTATCTGATGTCGTACTTGACCTGGTTGCAAAGGAAGTTCAAAGCTTTACCAATAATAATGTTTCCATAAAATCAGTTTATTCCGGGGACCTGGTTCTGAAACTCATGTCGTTGACTAAAGAAGAAATCAGGCAGCATGATATTATTTTTATTCATTCCGACCAGTTATTTCACCAGCGCGACCAGCAATGGCAAAAAAATTTCTGCCATGCAGTGGAAGAATTAAGCCGGAAATTCAATAAAACAATTCTTCTGTCTAATGCTTTTTCACAATCATATAGTGCCATGCCTGTAAAACATTCATTCGGGTATAACAATGATACAGCCAATGTTTACAAGAATGAATTTAAAGGACTGCTGGAACAATCGAACGTATTTGTATTTGATTTTTGCGATATGCTCATGCAAGCAGGCATAGACAGTTTTTATAACTATAACCTGGGGCATCTTTATCAAATGCCATACACGCAAAAGGGCATCAAACTATTGGCTCAGCGCCTTGCCGGACAGGTATTATGGCTCTTTACCGAAGAAAAAAAAGTAATAGTCCTTGATTGTGACAATACCTTATGGAAAGGGATAGTGGGAGAAGACGGTATTGAAGGAATTGTGTGCGATAAAAATTCTGCCGGCATATTATATTACAATTTGCAGTTGTTTCTGAAAGCCAAAAAGGAGGAAGGCTTCCTGCTCTGCCTTTGTTCCAGGAATAATGAACCGGACGTAAAAGCGGCATTCGACAGAAATTTGTTTCCCTTAAAATGGAACGATTTTATTGTAAAAAAAATAAACTGGGCCGATAAAATTGATAACATAAACAGCATCGCCAAAGAATTAAATCTTTCCCCCGGTTCCTTTATTTTTATTGACGATAACCCTTTTGAACTAAATTCGGTGAGTGAGTTAATAAAGGGAGTTGAATGTATTCACCTGGACGGAAACTATAACGAATTCCTATTGCTGACCAGGCGGCTTTCATTCCGCAGGAAGCAAGTATTGCAGGCCGACAGGGAAAAAACCAGGCATTATGAAACTGAGCAGTTGCGGGAGAAGGAGAAAACACAGTTTTCCGATATGGAGGAATTTATTAAAAACCTGGGTATCAAATTAGACGTGCGGCTGAACGACATGGATGATTTGGCAAGACTTTCACAACTGACTGAGAAAACAAACCAATTCAATTTCAATAAACACCCCTATACTGTTGACGGGTTAAAATCGTTCATACAGCATAAAAACAGGATATATTCATTAAAAGTAAGCGATAAATATGGCGATTACGGGACTGTTGGAATGATGCTAATCAAAATAAATGGCCATGAATACATTATTGAAAATTACCTTCTTAGCTGCAGGGTTTTAGGCAAAGGCATCGAAAAGGAATTTTATGCTACCGTAACCGGCAAACTGGCAAAAGAAAAAATCGCCCTTAAAGAAATCACCTTTTTAAAAAATGAAAAAAACCAGCCTGCCTGTGATTTTTTTAAGCAACTTAATCATCGCAATCAATAACAGGCACCGGAAGGCTACGCCTACTTTTTTTCAATGCTGTTAATTAAGTTGCAAATGCTTTTTGTAAGCTTAATCAACGTTTCAGGAAATTCATACCCGGGCCTTTCAATGTCCTGCAGTGAAACAAAACAAGCGGAGACATTATTGGCGGCATAGGCGGAATATCCAAGTTTTTCTTTCATCACATACGATTCAATACCCACCACATCGCCGGGGTTGGAATGCCAGAGAATAAAGTTTTCCGGCTGTTCTGAATTTTTTGAAGTATAAACAGAACCCTTTTTTATGCAAAAAAAACCATTTGAATAGTTTTTTTCTTTCAAGAGCACATCGCCTTTAGAAAACTTATGGTTTACCACATTAACTATTGGCTTATCTTTTGCATCACCAGGATTATTGGGAGAAGGAAAAGCGGCTTCCTTCCACATGCAGTTTACACAATGAGTAGTCTTATTTTTCATTTTTCCTTTTCTTAATGAAAAGTAAAACTACTTATAGCCAAACATAATTACTATGACCGTAATCATAAAATATATCTTTATATATCCTGATATTAGCCATTTCAATATAATCTGACAGTATGGTTACAGTTGAACAGGCAAAAGAATTAATTCTATCATCCGCGAAAACTCTTCCGGTAATTAATATCAATGTTGAAGAGTCATTGGGATATGTTACAGCTAAAGATATTTACTCCGCTATAAACTACCCGCCTTTCAACCAATCAGATAAAGACGGGTTCGCGTTTAATTACAATGCCCTTTCAACCCCCGGGAACATTCGCATAACCGGTAAATCAATTGCCGGTAATAAACCCGGCCATAAACTGTCTGAAAAGGAAGCGGTACGGATTTTTACAGGAGTCCCCATACCCGATGGAGCGGATACTGTTGTAATGCAGGAAAATGCAAGCGTTGAAAAAGATTCGCTTATAATACATGATACGCTGCTTAAGAAAGGAGATAATTTCAGGGCCAAAGGCGCGCAATTCAGGGAAGGAGAAATTGTTCTGCCGGCCGGGACTAATATTACACCCGGGTGTATCGGTTGCATTGCAGGCCTGGGTATTAAAACTATAAGCGCTTACAGAAAGCCCATAGTATCCATAATTGCTACCGGTAATGAATTACAGGAACCCGGCAATAAACTTGAGCAGGGACAGGTATATAATTCGAACACACATGCCCTCGGCGCCGCCTTATCATCCATAGGCATTAAAAATATTGATACCTATAAAGCGCCTGATGATATGGGAAAAATCACGAAACGCATCAGCCTGGCCCTTAGTCATTCTGATGTGGTATTGGTAACAGGAGGTATTTCAGTCGGCGATTACGATTATGTGGGTGAGGCATTTAAGCAACTTGGGGTGGAGAGTATATTTTACAAAGTAAGCCAGAAACCGGGCAAGCCGCTTTTTTTTGGGAGAAAAGGAGACGCTCTCGCCTTTGGATTGCCCGGTAACCCTACCTCCTCGTTACTTTGCTTTTATGAATATGTTTTGCCGGCCATACGCAAGCAATGCGGCAATAATAGTTTATCTGCCGAATCGGCTTTTTTGCCAATCGCCGCCGATTACAATAAAAATGCAGGCTATTCCGAATATGTCAGAGCAATAGTCCGCGGACAAAAAGCAGTCCCGGTAAGCGGGCAGGAATCGTTTAAAACACATTCATTCGCGCTGGCCGAATGTCTTATATATTTACCTGCGGATAAAAGCAATATTAAAGAAGGAGAACAGGTTGAGATTCATAAAATACCGGGAATATAAATTATGAAGGTACAAGTAAAATTTTTCGGGCCATTGGTAAATATTGCAGGTACAAACCATTTGCAAATAAATGATGTTGCGGATACAGCCTCTCTCAAAAAAAAGATTTTACTTCAATTCCCCGGTATGGAGCGGTACGCATCAATTATGGCTGTAAATAAACAGGCAGTTAATGGCAACTATCTTCTCAATGATGGAGATACTGTTGTCATGTTGCCGCCTTTTTCGGGAGGATGAAATGGCTGAGAAAATAAAAAATAAAACTTTGGTAGTTGGAGCTATAAATCCTTCGTTTGTGGTTCAGTCTGTTTCAAATCATAGCAGTAAAACCGGTATTGGGGCGCATAATATTTTTTTGGGGCAGGTACGTGCCGACAGTATTGATGGTAAAAAAGTTGTTGCCATTGAATATGAGGCATACGAAGAAATGGCTGAAGATAAGTTTGCGGAAATCAGCGAACAGGCTTTGGAAAAATTTACTCTTTCCTGTTTACATATATGCCATAGCACAGGATTGGTGAAAGCGGGAGAAATTTGTTTTTTTGTATTTGTTTCATCACCTCACCGTAAGGCTGCATTTGACGCATGCAGGTGGGTTGTAGATGAAGTTAAGAAAACCGTTCCCGTCTGGGGCAAGGAGATTTTTGAAGACAATACCTATCAATGGAAAGAAAATAATTGAAATCGTGTAATCATGGTTGATATAACCTATAAAATAAAAACGCTCAGGACAGCCATTGCGCAGGCAATCGTTAAAGTCAGCCATAAAGAGACTATTAAGGCAATTTCAGAAAAGCGTGTTCCCAAAGGCGATGTTTTTGAAATGGCAAAAACAGCAGGATTATTTGCCGTAAAACGCACCGGTGATATGATACCCGGCTGCCATCCCATTCCTATAGAGTTTACTTCTGTCGGGTATGATATTTCAGGCCTTGAAATCAGGATTAAGGTGGAGGTGCGTACCATTGCCAAAACAGGCGTTGAGGTGGAAGCCATGCATGGCGCCTCGGTTGTGGCCATGACAATCTATGATATGCTGAAACCGATAGACAAGCAAATTGAAATCACGTCCATTAAGCTGTTGGAAAAAAGCGGTGGAAAATCTTCTTTTACAACTGATTATCCTGAAGGTCTGAAAGCAGCCATAATAGTCTGCTCCGATAGTATTTCGGCCGGTAAAAAGAAAGATAAGTCGGGAAAAATTATCATGGAAAAGCTTCTAAAACACCGGATTTTTGAGCCTGAATACATTATAGTTCCTGATGAGAAAGATGCCATTGCAAAATGTGTGCTGCAACTCTGCAAAAAAAAGGCAGATATTATTATCCTTACAGGCGGTACAGGCCTTTCACCACGCGATGTAACACCTGAAGCAATAAGGCCATTATTGGACAGGGAAATACCGGGCATCATGGAAGCGGCAAGGCAATATGGTATGGAGCGCATGCCTTACTCCATGTTATCGCGGAGTATTGCAGGCATTAAAGGTGAAACCATAATTCTCGCTCTGCCCGGTTCAGTAAGCGGAGCAGTTGATTATATGGATGCCCTTTTCCCCTATATTCTTCATACTTTTAAAATTATTAAAGGGGCTTCCCACGATGTTCAGGGCTAAAAAATCACTTACTCTTACAGCTATTTATTGAAATACCTGTAAAGATATTTTATATCTATTGCTCCGCCAACACCTGCATTCAGATAATCGGTAACTGTATTAAGAAGGTCTAAGTTCATCTGAAGTGAAGGAGTAAATGCATTCCCGGTAAGCTGGGGCATACTTTCATTAACCTTATTTTTATTGGTTTGTACGACAGTTTTTGCGATCAAAGCTTTATTCTTATCGAATGCTATTGCTGAATTAAGAGAATCTTTAAACGGCTGAAGATTTTTAGTCCCTCCCATTTTAAAATCGAGAATACCTATTACATTTTTCTTTGAATCTAATATTGCCCCTCCTGAATTCCCGGAATTCACAGGCCCTTGTATATACATATATGCATTATCGTGCGAAAAACCTGAAATCATTCCGGTATTGGTTATTAATCCCTGCGAAAGGGGAAACCCACTGAAATAAACTACTTCGCCTACAAATACTCTTATATTTCCGTTTAAAGAAAGATGCCTTATGGAATTGGCATTTTTCAAGGGAAATGCCTTGTTTTTGAATTCTAAAACAGCAAAATCATGCTGCAACCAGTTTGAATCGGGTTTAGGGTTTAATTTGGGAGTAAGTTCAATTGTGTCATTGGCACTTGTTATGCATTTTATTGTTTTATAGAAACTGCCAAAAACACGATTATGAAGAAAGCCCAGCTTGCCAATTACATGGAAACAAGTGGCTATTGTTGAATTATCATTGACAAAAAAACCTGTACCATAAGAAATATCAGCGTTTATATCATCATAAGCAATAATTCTTACGGTTGCATTCCGCGATAAACTGATAACTGACGTATCTATCTGATTATCAATATTATAATAACTTGTAAAACCTATAGAGGCGTTGGAAACACCATATATGAGCAATAAGGTTAATAATAACAATAATCGAACTTTCACATTTTTATTTTATCCCAAATATATGAAGCTAATGAAAACAAAAATTAATTTGTTGCAAATCAAAAAATAAAATGAAATAACAGGTATATTTCTAAAATCGATTTAGTACAACTATCTGATAAAAAATTATAAAAAAACACGTTTTTTTATTGTTTTTTCAATTTTATTTAATATCTTTGTATGTAATGGAATTAATGACATAATAATTTATTATTGCACTTAACTATCTGTAAATGAATAAAAAACAATTCTACAAATTTTGTAACCTTTAATAATCATTTCCGTATAATCATGATGTGTATCATATTATGTCATTGATATAAATCAAAGTAATAATAATATTTTAATAGTTAGCGCATTAAATTAAAACTACCTCCCATGAAAAATAGAATACTTAGCAAAATCACCGTGGGTTTGCTTGTAATATCCTCAACCTATATACAGGCACAAAATGTTGGCATAAACACAACCGGAACATCTCCAAGTGGCCATGCCTTGTTAGACTTAAATACAGGCAATACTTCCTTCAATACTGCTAATGGGGACAGGGGTATTCTTCCTCCTGAAATTAGTCTGGCAAGCACTACAGATGTATCTGACTTTCCTACAGGCACTTATGGCGCTTTGCCCAGCGGATTGCTGGTATATAACACCAATGCTGGTATGACAGGAGGATGGGCTGGTTATTGGTTCTGGAATGGAGCCAAATGGCTACCATTTATCACTAACAATGCTGCTGCAGGTGGCGGAGGAGGATGGTTATTGCAAGGCAACGGAGGCACCACCCCTGGAACAAATTTTGTAGGAACTACCGATGGAAATAGTTTAGATTTTGCCACATATGGAACAATTGGCATGACACTTATGAATAATGGTTCAGGTGCGTATGGATGGTTAGGGCTTGGGTGGACAACCCCGCAGGCAGAATTATCGCTCGGCCGCGGTGAAATCGGTTTTTGCCGTGCTGATGCCGCAGACCAGACGAACTATGGAAGAATTGGAATGGATAATGGATGGGTAGCTTACTTTGCAGATAATGCATGGTGGAATACCGGTACAAATCAATATAACTATGTAAATGGTGGTGGTTATGGAGGTTGGGCAGCCGGCATACAATTAGTTTCCGGGGAACTTTTCTTTAATAATGCTTCGGGAGGTACAAATCCTTTATCGTGGAATACAAGAATGTTTATAGCGCAAGGCGGAAATGTTGGGGTTGGTACTACTTCCCCGGATGGTAAATTAGAAACCTGGGCATCGGGCACATGGAGCAATAATGAAGGGGCAACAAACGGCCTTCAAACCTCGACAGGACATACAAACGGAACTGACTACACCTTATACATGGGTGCAGATAAATCCAATGCGGTATCATATATTCAATCAGTACAATGGGGAACCGCAACAGCTAACCTGGCCCTGAATGCAAGAGGTGGCAACGTAGGTATTGCTACAATCTCTCCTGCATATAAATTAGAGACCGATGGTGATATTTATGCCAACGGCGGCTGGTTCAGGGTATCGGGCACAAATGGCCTCTACTGGCAATCGTATGGCGTTGGCTGGTATGCTGCGGATGGCACCTGGCTGAGAACATATAATAACGCGAGTATCTGGGCCAATACAGGTACTATTGCCACTAACGGCAGCTTTTCTAGCGGGTATGGTGGCGCCGGAGGACCGGCGGGCGGAGGCATATTTGCAAATGATGTAGGTATAGGCACAAGCGCACCCGCAACAAAACTTGATGTTGAGGGCGGAAATGGCACTACCTTAAAAATTGTTGACGGAAACCAGGCAGCCGGTTATATACTTACTTCAAATGCTTCGGGTGTAGCTGATTGGGAAGCGCCTACCAATATTTTAGTATATGGTAATAATGCCCATAGTGTTACAATAGGTGCAATGCAAAAGACCAATAACTGGAACAATTACAGTAATATTCCGGGCATGACAATTACCATGACTACTGTTCATAATACGTTTTATGTATTTGCTTCGCTTACTTGCCGCTTAGATAATGGCACAGGTACTTCAGCCCAGTTTGGACAAGCCATTGTTGATTTGGAAATAATTGTAGATGGTAGCGTAATTGCCTGGTCTGGCAGTACAATAACAGACTATGATTCGCACAATGGGGTTGTTACAACCGGTACTGCTTCATTTTGCGGGTACCCTGTTACCGTTGCCCCCGGCAGCCATACTATAACACTGGCATGGGAACCTGTTGCGCTTTGGGCAAGTAACCCCGCTTATGTTGTATGCAATCCTGCCGCTGCCGCTGCTGATGAATGCATTTTAACAATATTCGATTAAAAATTGAGCCTATTTAGATTATTTTATTATACGAACTTTAAACCTTAAGAAGCATGAAACTCAAAAAAAACAAAAAAAGCAATGTTGCTGCATACCTGATTATATTATTGCTAGGTGTTTGTACAAATAGTTTTGCCCAGCAAGGTACCGCCACTTCAGGCAATGACTTTTCCAATGGTACTATTATGTCTTCGGATAATGCCACATCAAGGGATAATCGCAGAATGGCAACCAAGTCTTATGACGAAAATATTATTGGGGTGTATTACCTGGGACCCAATGCAGTTCATAATGCAATGATGACAACTGAACCACTTGTTTCAGAGGGCATAGTATATGTAAAATATAATTCTGAAAACGGACAAATTAAAAAAGGAGATTTGATCACTAGCTCCTCTACACCCGGCGAAGGGATGAAAGCCACTAAATCCGGCATGGTTATCGGCGTTGCTTTGGAAGATGCCTCGGGTTCTAGTGGTCTGATAAAAATCAGGGTTTTAATTCAATATGTGAAACAGTAATATAGAAATGCTCTCTAATCTGAAAAAATATCTTTTGTTTTTTGTTTTATTGCCGGTATTAGCTTACTCGCAGGCAGAGGAATTTGTAATTAAGAGCGGGTATGTTGTTTTGGCTAATGGGGTGGCTGCAAAACCTACTTACCTGGTTATAAATAACGGGGCAACTTCTGCCATAACCCGTACTGCCGGTGGAATTATTTCTGAGGCAGAGTATAATATGATCTGGTGGAATATTGGAACCAATACAGGTACATATACTGTGCCTTTTCAATATTCGACAACTAATTACATTCCACTAACCTTTAACGTTGCCGCGGGTAGCGGAGGAACCGGTGCAGGCACTATTAAGTTTTCAACTTATCATGGCCTTACCGGTGTTGCACACGGATGCACCGGTGGCGCCACTATAGCCGATAATTTGTGCTATATGCCTTCCGATGTGCTTAATATGGACCCCTTTCATTCGGCTGCTTCTTCTCCCACGGCTACTGATGATTCTTATTATGTGGTTGACCGCTTTTGGATAATTGACCCAAATACAGGATATACAGCAAAACCCAACCCTATTATTACATTTACATACATTAACTCGGGTGCTGCATCTGAAATTGCTGCGCCTAATGTTCTTTCCGATGGTACTCTTCTGGCACAGCGTTTCAATTCAACCTCCGGTACCTGGGGCGACTGGCTGGGACCCACAGGATTCAATAATACAGGCGCAGCTACAGTAAGCACAAATGCAGCCATAGGAACTGCCAATTTTTTCCGCTCCTGGACACTTTCAAGCAGCACAGACCCCTTACCCATACAATTAACGGCGTTTTCAGCCGATTGCGATAGCGGAAATGTTTTGATTAAATGGAGTTCGGCAACAGAAATAAATAACAACCACTATACCATTGAAAGAAGCGCTGATGGTATTAATTTCAATACTATCGGAATAGTTGAAGGTGCCGGAACCAGTAGCACTCCCAATGATTATTCATATATTGACTATAGCCCATTGCCGGGTACTTCTTATTACCGCCTTTCGCAGACAGATGATGATGGTAATACCACATTATTAAATACTATACCATTTACCCAATGTGAAACAGCTCCCAATACTATTAACGCTTATAATGCAAATGGAGTAATTAATGTATCTATAAATTCTTTAACAAACGATTATTATACCATCACACTTTTCAACCTTCTTGGCCAGCCTGTTTTAACAGAAAATCATTCGGTAGCAATTGGAAACAATACCATTAAACTATACCCCAATGTAAGCGATGGTATTTATATTGTTACTGCAAAAAGTGAAAAAGTTAATTATGAAAAAAAGTTATTTATCGGAAGATAAATTATTTTACGGTTTACAAGCTTACAGCCTAAACCATCGCTCAAAAAAATTATTAATCCGGTTAGACTCATAAAA
Source organism: Bacteroidia bacterium (assembly GCA_052325425.1). Classification (GTDB taxonomy): domain Bacteria; phylum Bacteroidota; class Bacteroidia; order JABEUT01; family JABEUT01; genus JABEUT01. The sequence goes on from JBKQUY010000087.1 coordinate 24,915, forward strand.
CGCCTATTACTACCTGCTAATCACAACATTAAATAAAGGTTATTATTTAACTTTCTTCTCATAATCTGATTAATTTTTTTTAGTTTTGTATAAAATCAAACCATACATTAATATGAAAAAACATTACTTAATAATTGTATCACTGCTATTCCTTTCAATAGGAGCGTCCCATGCACAATTTACCAGAATGCTTAACTTCAATATTACAAATGGAGCATATCCTTATGGCAGCCTGACCCTTTCAGGAAATGTATTGTATGGTATGACTTATGGTGTCCCCGGAAAAACAAATGGTAATATTTTCTCTATCCATACTGACGGCACCGGTTATAAAAACATGCATAGCTTTAATGATACTAATGGTGCATCCCCGCTTGGCTCGTTAACACTTTCAGGGAAAAAATTATTTGGCATGACAAGTGCAGGAGGTTCAAGTGGTTACGGATGTGTTTTTTCTATAGATACCAATGGAGGGGGATTTAAAGTGCTTCTCAATTTTACAGGCCCAAATGGTAATTACCCACAGGGCGATCTAACCCTTTCAGGTGGAAAATTATATGGAATGACTTATTATGGAGGCGCGAACAATGATGGATGTATTTTTTCCCTCGATACCAATGGCGGAGGATACAAAGATATGTACGATTTTAACAGCACGTATGGCAGAAACCCTCAGGCAGACTTAATTCTTGCGGGAAGAAAATTATACGGGATGGCTCCCCATGGAGGTGCGAATAACGATGGCTGTATGTTCTCCATTGATACTACTGGCGGAGGATTTAAAGATTTTTTTGATTTCAGTGGTGCAAATGGTTCGAGCCCTTTCGGTTCATTTACCCTTTCGGGGAAAAAGCTATTCGCAATGGCAGAACTTGGCGGCGCTAAAGATTCAGGTTGTATTTTCTCCATTGATACCAATGGAGGCGGATATAAAGACATTTATGATTTCACGGGTCCGACCGGCAGGGCCCCACAAGGCAATTTAACTATTTCAGGAAATACAATGTACGGAATGACTCCGCTTGGAGGAAGTAACCATGTTGGATGCCTTTTTACTATTGATACAAATGGCAGCGGATATACCATTCTGAATAGTTTCGACGGAACATTCGGACAATGGCCTTACGGCTCTGTCTTGCTTTCGAAAAAATTATTGTATGGTATGACATACCAGGGTGGAACGGGTGGAACGGGTAATAATGATTATGGAATAATTTTTAGCTGGAATACCTGCACGCTGACAGCCGTTGCAATTACGACAGAAAATATCAGTTGCAATGGCAGTTGCAATGGGAGTGTAAAAGTTGTTGCTACCAAGGGCTTCCCTGCTTATACCTATTCATGGGCTCCCGGTGGCGGCAAAGACACTACAGAATTTGCTCTTTGCGCTGGGACCTATACTGTAACTGTGACTGATACTTCCGGTTGCACTGCTACATCATCTACCACCATAACCCAGCCTCCGCCTATAACTTATAAAAGAGATTCTGTTGCTGCCACGTCAGGTTGCAATGGTATTGCGGCTGTATCATCTATATCAGGAGGCGCATCTCCATATTCAGTATTCTGGACTACCGGCCATCAAACCACAGATACAATAAAAGGCCAGTGTGCAGGAACTTATTGTTGCACTATTAGCGATATGGATGGTTGTACAGTCAACCCTTGTATTACCATTGAATTGGGTACCGGCATTGATGCCCTCAGCAATTCCTCATCTATTAACATTTATCCTGACCCCAACAACGGTTACTTTACAGTTGATGGTGTAACCCAAGGCCAGGTGATTGAGTTATACGATTTCATAGGCCAAAAATTAAACAGCGTTATTGCTGATAATTCTACTATGCATTTTGATATATCGTTCAAAGCAACAGGTATTTACCTAGTGAGAATATTGAACCAGGACGGTACGGCTATTACAAGGAAAATTGTAAAAGCCCAATAAGTACATCTCTTCATATTTTAATAAAACATCCCGCAAATGCGGGATGTTTTATTAATT
>JBKQUY010000088.1:0-35407 GCA_052325425.1 Bacteroidia bacterium
GTGGACAACCTCCACAGGCAACGCCATCATTGGCGGAACAGGTGGATTCGTGGGAAGCGCTGGGCCGAGCAATACAGTTACAAACGCAGGCACAGGATACGCATACAACAGCAGCAACACGCAAACCTGGTACAAGGCAAGGTTCAATGCCAATTATCCTTCGACCGGCTACATGGTAGGAAGCGGCGGACAGCTCATGCAGCTCAACGTTGTAAGCGGCGCACTAAATACCATAACCAGCATCACAAGCACAAACCCAGCACCAAGCACAGCGGATTTCCACAGCCTATGGGTGTTCAGAGATAACAGTGTAATGACTGTAGGTGCTAACGGTGTGGCTTATTATTATACAGGAACGAGTTGGAGGGACTATTCACCTTCCACTCAGCTACCTGCTCGTTACAGCAACTTTACATGGAGAGATGTTGTTTTCAGGGACGACATCACAGGATGGATGGTTGGAGATAGTGCCTCAAATACTTCAGGTGAGATTGTGAAAACAATTGGTTCACAACAAATACAAACACCAAGTTCAGCATTTGCATGGGTGGCACAATCAGTAATAGATGGAACTACGGCGAATAATATAGTTACAAACGCAACTCAAATTAATTACAATATAATTGCAGCATCGAGCCCATACGATTTATTTGTGGGCGGAAGTTATACAAGCACCAATACCAGTGGATACCCGTATGCAAGGCTACTTAATGACAGAGGTGGAGTGTTTTCAAGGCTTATATGGTATGATAGGATAGGAAAAATTACCGTTAGTCAAACTACCAAGCAGCACAATTATAAGAGACCAGCATATACATATACATTTTATGATGAACTTGGAAGAATTATTGAAACAGGACAAAAAATAGAGAATACTGATGTCACGACATTCAGTACCATCTTTGGTGATACTGTTCTCGGGTTTTATAATCCTTCAGTGATGAATAATACAAAATATTTAACCTGGGTACGGGATAATACTGGACCAAGAACTGAAGTTGTACATAGTTATTATGATGTTCAGGATATTTTACCGTTAAATGTGTTTGCCCAACAAGAATTGAGAAACCGTCTCGCATCAGCAACCTACTCAGATACCTTAAGAACAGATTCAACTAAGTTTAATAATGCAAACCATTATAGTTATGATGTTCTTGGAAATATTGCTACTTTGATAAAAGATGATTCAATCTATGGTGTTAATGGGCAGCGATATAAGACTGTAAATTATCAATATGACTTAGTTGCTTCTAAGGTTAATGAGTTAGATTATCAAAGTGGCAATATTGACCAATATCATACTAAATATACATACGATGCCGATAATCGAACGGCTTCATCTTTTACATCAAAGGATAGTATTATGTGGGATAATGATGCCAATTATTTTTACTATGCACAAGGCAACTTAGCAAGAATTGAATTGGGGGATCAACAAGTACAAGGTAGGGATTACGCATATACTTTACAGGGGTGGCTAAAAGGTGTTAATAGTGACCAATTAGATGGAGTGCATGACATGGGACATGATGCCTTACAGCAATCTGGTAATCTTAATAGGTATTTTGCTCGTGACGCAATGGGCTGCACTTATAAATATTTCACAGGAGACTATGATGCAATAAATAAGACGTACTGGAATAATGTATCTAATCGCTTTGAGGCAGACGCAGTTCATAGTGATGTGATGAACGCAAGACACGATTTGTTTTCAGCAGACCCAACTGCAATGATAACTACTATTACCCAGCCGCAACTTTATCAGGAATCTAATGGAGCTCAGGCTGCTATTACATTACCTCAAGGAACCGCTTATAATTATGATCAATTGACCAGGCTAATAGAGATGAAGGCATATCAGAATCTAAACACGTCCACTAATACTTGGGGCACTGGTAGTACTTATGCGAATCTTTACCACAATACTCTGACGTATGATGCAAATGGTAATATTTTGACACAGGTAAGATACGATTCGATAGGCGGGCTAATGAGTACCTTGAACTATCAATATAATACTCAAAGCGGTATCACCTTGCAGAATAGATTGTACCATGTTAATAATACTGCAACATCCGCCAGCCACTTAGATATTCAAGATGAGGGGACATTTAACTCAACACAATTGACAATTAATCAAAAGAATAATTACCGATATGATGCTATGGGAGATTTAGCGAAAGATAGTATTGGTAAATTAGATACAATTATTTGGAATGTTCGTGGTAAAATATGGAAAATAAGAAAGTATAATGGTGATAGTCTTATTTTTGCATACGATGCCAATGGAAGTAGAATCTCTAAGGAATATAAACCATCCGCAGGAACACCTGTCACTACATATTACCTGAGAGATGCGACGGAAAATATTTTAGCAATCTATACTCAGAAAACAATAGGAACTGCAATGTCATTCGCAATTACTGAGAGGGATGTGTATGGTACAGGAAGAATTGGTACTGAAAATTCAGAGATAGAGCTAATTGGTTCTCCTCCCGTATCGCAAATTGATACCTTTAGTAGATATTTAGGAGAAAAAAATTACGAATTGGATAACCATTTAGGAAATGTTTTAGCAACCGTTTCTGATAGGAAGATTCCGAGGCCTAACTCTGCGGGAGATTCAATAGCATACTATGAAGTAGATATAGTAAGCGCGAATGACTATTATCCATTCGGGATGCTTGAACCAGGCCGAAATTTCAATTCTCCAAGTTATAAATATGGGTTTAATAGAAAATTAAAGGATGATGAGACGTACGGAAATGGAGATGAATATGATTACGGAGAACGCATTTATGATCCAAGGTTAGGAAGGTTCATGACAGTCGACCCACTGGCAAAGACTTATGCCATGCTTTCAACATATCAATTTGCAAGTAATACTCCTATTTCAGCAATTGATTTAATGGGACTTGAGGCGCAGATTGCATCGTATGGTGCTGGAGTTGAACTCGAGCCAGCGGGTTACAGTGGCCCGGTATTATATAGCCGAGGAGGATTTCAAGCTGAAGCTACCAGAGAGAAGAATGACTGGAACACTGCTACACAAACCGCTGACGTTCACACGGGAGAAAAACTGCGTTCTACATTAGAAGATGCGACGGAAAAAGAAGGAAGTATAGGTTATCTTTCAATTTATACTCATGGATTTGCAGGTAGAGGAATTGCTTTAAATGATGGTCAACCTGTAAAGGGCGATGAGGAAAATGATTATAATCATGGACTGGGGCAGTATTTTGGTAGAAATTTCTCCGAGCACACACTATCTTATATTACAGATGATGCCAAAATCAAATTCGCTCCCGGTGCGCTTGTTGTTTTTGCTGGTTGTTATACAGCAGCCAGTGGTTGGAGTGACCATAAGCTTGCTTATGAAGGCACAAATGTGTATTCAATAGCTAAGGATTTTACACAGAAAACAGGAATTGCCTCTATTGGTGCTTACGGTGCAACAAGTTATGGAAAAGAAGGGCGTACTGCATTTGCAGATAAGTCCACTTTAAACAAATCAGAGGTAGGCTTTCACTTGTATATTGTGGATCAATTTGGTAAGATGCAGGATATAAATTTAGGTAAAACTTTAAATAAGGAAACAATACAAAAAGCAAAAAATATTGCTATAGCAAATGAAGTTGTGAAGACAGTGAGTAAATTGCGGTTTTAATATTTATTTGAAGAAATGAAGTACTTATTTGGAATTAAAAGGAACTTACTGTTTGTATTCTTGTTTGGAATCGGTGGGTGTAATTATATAGTGGCTCAAAAAAGAATTGAAAAAGACACGGCTTTTTCTTTAATGATGGAGAAATGCGCGCAATTTGTCAATAATTATAAACCAACTCATATCGATAAAGGAGATACGCTTGATATTTCTACATTTACAACTCCTCCCGATGATATAAATAAGTTCCTGTTCGATTGTATTAAAAGAAAAGATTACAGACCGTTAAAATATTCTGTAGTGATTTTTTTGTTTCAAGGATGGGATGCTTACTTAAATCTTAAAGGCGGGGATGTGCCAGTAGTTTATGACGAATTTCCTGATAATGGATTTGTTCAGTTGATGAAATCATTCCTTTGTAAATTCGATTCAGTATTTATTAGTGGTCCTGGTATGCCATTAGCTTATACTAATCATTTCTTAGACCTGCATAAAGACTCTATATCAGATTATAAGTTTGTGAAAATGGCTCTTTCTAATTTGATTAGCTATACAGATACCCTTTCTTTAGGAATGTGTCAAGAAAGAACAATGACTTTTAAACAGGTAAAAATCAATTCTACCCCAGTTTATGATAGTATTGGTTTAAAGATTAGGATTCATAATGATATGAATTCCTACAAGCTAACTATAGACAGCAAATGTATCTCCGGTAATTTCTTTATTAAAATGAAGGAAATACTTCCTGGTGAGAAGAAAGAAAAATTGAGAATTATATTGGTTCAAATCCCATATACAGAAAGTAAGTAGTGTTTCCCGATAAAGGAGATATACTAACTTAAGAAGAACCTTAACTACCCTAACTCACCCTCATCTGCAAAAGAGTAATAGCCCTCGCCAGACACAATCAGGTGGTCAACCACTTCAATTTTTAATAGCTTACCAGCCTGCGTAATACACCTCGTCATTTCAATATCCTGTTTGCTCGGCAATACGGAATGCGAAGTATGGTTATGGCATAGCACGATAGACGAAGCGCCCAGGTGTATTGCATTGCGGAATATTTCCCTGGGGCCAGCCATAGTACCGTGCATGGTGCCCATTGAAACATGGTCGATGTACTTTACCCGGTGAGCGCTGGTGAGCCCTATGACAAAAAGGTTCTCCTTCTCCTGGTCGAAAGGCTGCATTGCGGCTATGTGGGCCCACACGAACTTGTACACCTGTTCGGAGCCATTCATAACTGCCTTCCTCCCATTTATCTGTTCGATTACCATCTGCTTCCTGCGGCTCAAAAGCCCGTCTTTAAATTATTTGATGAAACTAAAGTAACGACTGCACAGATGCAAAAAAAGAAGCAAAAACTTTTGAGCAAATTTTGTACAGCAAATTTGTTACACTCGGAATGTTTTATAGCGGCAGTGTATTTCTTCCACTCACAACTATTTGATTATTTAGCTCGCTTGTGGCCATGAAGCCCATGCCAATAGCGGAATACAAATGATAGCGGACATTAAGAAATTCACGGCAACGTTCAATAAGATTGCCCGCACTAAGTTGGAAGAGAATGTTTTTACCGATTACCTGGATATGGTTATATGCGCTCTCTCTGCCGGCAAATATGAGGAGGATTACCTTTCTATTGTTAAGCGATACAAGAAAGAAGAAGTGAACCTGTTCTGTGAACTGATGGCAGAGATGCTCATTGTAATGGACAACCAAGGTGCAGGGCTGGTAGATTGCCTGGGCGAGTTTTACCAGCAATTCATCAGCAATTCCAGGCTGCAACAGTTCTTCACGCCCCAGCATATTAGTGATTTTATGGCGCAGATAATAATGGATGAAGATACGACCGCAGGTAGAATAATCGCCGACCCCTGTTGCGGAAGCGGCAGGATGTTGCTGAGCGCCGCTAAAGTGAACAGGAACAATATTTTTTCGGCAAGCGATATTGACATAAAGTGCGTGAAGATGTGCACGATTAACCTTTGCCTCAATGGATTGCAAGGCGAAGTGCATCACATGAACTCCCTATCAGGTGAAAGATGGGGAGGTTTCGCCATCGAAATTATGTATCACGGACACATACGTGTACCTGTTATAACCAAACTCAAAGCTGACGAAGGCAAGTTGATACCGGAAACTCAGCTCAGCGGTAAAAAGAGAGATGAACAAGAGCCTGATGTTCCACATCCCAAAATAATAACCATTACGCAAACCAAGCTCGAACTTTAAAACAATCATACATGAATAAACACGAATGCGAAGGATGTAAGAACGGATTGGAAGCCATGCACGCACGGCATGATGAGCTAATGAAGAAGTATGGCTGGATGGTACACTTCGTTACGCCGGACGAAGAGTACCCATTCAGCGTAAACATTCATACTCACGGCTTCCCAGAAAAATTTAAGCATCCGGACGTGCAGATATGTTTACCCTTAAGCCCCGAAAATGCGCAGGGCATAATGAATAACATAGCCAGGTTGCTTGGGGAAGGTAAGAAGTTCAGGGCCAATAAAAAATATAAAGACATTATAGAAGGGTTTCCGGTTCTGATGCTTTCCGCTAAGGAAAACGACAGAGAAGTTTTACGGGTGGTATTTCCTGATAAACACGGAAGTTTCGATACGGAATTCTCTAAATCTCAAATGAAAGATATTTAATGGAAACACTCTACGTAAAATTCATCCCGTCCCTTATAGCAGATCACTGGATGGCCGATTTGAATGAATTAGAATCCGAAATCAGGAAAATACTGCCTGATGTGAAAAGCATCAGTTCGCGCGGTTTCAAAGAATACAAGCATTACAAGATACAGGATGTTTTCAGGTGCAGTAATTCTGACGTGCTGGATGAAGCCGCAGAGCTGATTGTAATTGAACTCAATGTAATACCCAAAAACCTATGACAAAGAAGATAAGCAAAGAACAGGAGTTAAAGAAATTCGATGGGCGCAGCGATGAACTTGACCCGCGCTATATTTTCAATATGACGGCAACCAAACTGCTTACCGAAGCATTGAAAGGAGAATACAGTATCGAATATATGGTAAGAAGGGAATTGGCAAACAGAGGCCTTGACAAAGAAGGCAAGTGGATAGGTTTTTCCCAAGCCAAAGAATTGCATCAGATAAAATAAAATGCCAGTCAACAAACACCCAAACGAATATGATACGCATCGAAAAGGAGAAGCTAATTATTGAATTCGAGACACTTGAACCAGAACAGTTTTACAAGCACTTGCTCAAAGGCATTCCCACTTGTATACAGGCAATATCAGAAAGAGGCTGGGATGAAAGGGATATGAGTTTACCCGATAGCCTTTTTAACTTACTGGAATTATATAAAGCCATTCTCCCAACTGAAAAGCAGGTAGACAGAATGCTAAAGAAAAACAAATAGGTTAATTTTTACTTTTCGGGCCAGGAGGTAACTTGAACTCAAACAGCCTGGACGGAGGAACATTAAGCGCCCTTGCAATCTGGAATATGGTACTTAAAGTAGGGTTTGAAAAAGCCGTTTCAATTCTCCCAATCTGACTGGTAGTCATACCTGCCTCATCAGCCAATGCCGCCTGTGTAAATCCCTGTTCGACCCTTACCTTTTTCAGGTGCGAAGCAAAAACCAGCAACCCAGCCTCATCGAAGAGTTGTTTCCTGATTTTCTTTTTACCGGCAACCTTCCGTTTCATGCTGCAAAAAGAGCCATTACGGAAGATATTTGAAATAGCACATGTGCTATAATATCAGTATATTTGCTTCATATAACTCTTAAAATTATTGACTATGAGAACCAAAAAATTACTCTTAGCATTAGTATGTATTCTGCCATTAGCAGGCTACTCCCAGAAAACAGTCAAGACATATTATGATTATCAGCATCAGCATGTAAAAGAAGCTTATACCACCGATAATTACGGTGTGAAAACCGGAACCTATACCCTCTATTCACAATATGGAGGAATACTCACTCAGGGTGCATACAAGAATGATAAACAAGTAGGGAAATGGACGGTAAAGGATGAAAAGGGCGTGCTCCTATCTGAGGCCAACTATGATAATGATGGATTACCCAATGGCCATTCCATTGATTACAAGGATGGCCACAAGGAATTTGAAGGCGATTACCTGCATGGAAAGAAAAACAGACATTGGAAAACCTGGTATACAACAGATGATGGAGCAAGCGCATACACGCAATTACATTATGACGAATACTATAAAAGCGGGCTTTATGATAGTGTTTGGACGGAGTATTTTATTAACGGCAAAATCAAAAAGCAATGCCATTATATAAATGGTAATTTAAGCGGAGAGAGCAAGACATATAATGAACAAGGCATACTCCTGACACATGATAGCGGCAGTTACATCAATGGTGTTCAGAATGGCGATTGGGTGGATTATGATGCAGCCACAGGAGAAGTAATGAACAAAGGCAAGTATAAGAACGGGCAAAAATGGGGCCCGTGGAAAATCACTTTTGACGCTCAATGGAAGGTTACTTCCGATAAGTCAAAGGCGGCTTTCTACAGGCTAATCAATTATAGCGATGATGGTATATGGAAAGGAACAGATTATTACATTACAGGTGAGAAGCAGGGCGTGGAAATTTACACCCAGGGAAACTATTATTCAAATGGCTACGGCGGTGATATAGAAACAGGAACATTTATATCATATTATAAGAATGGCCAGGTTAATGAAAAAGGCAGATTTAATAATAAGGGCAAACAGGATTCAGTTTATACCGTTTATTATGAAGATGGCAAAGTGAAGAGCAGGACCACTTTCAATAATGGTCGTCAGGGAGAGACGATAAACTATGATGCTAATGGCAAAGCTACCGTTCAGCCCGCTCCAAGTACCAGTGATTATTAAAAACGCTTCGTTTGTTGGCTATCTTTACAGCCTTATATAATAGGCTATGGACAACATTCTACCGGTACTTCCTGAACTCAACCCTAAACGGTTCTTCAAAGCAAACTCTTTCAATTTAAAAAGGAAGCTGAAATTATGCAGCTTCCTTTTTTCATTTGCTGGCGTTTACTATGTTAACACAATGCCGACATCCCAAAAGACAATAGGCATTTCCAATTGGTTAATATTCTGGCTTTATTTTCCCATTATAGCCTCATTTATCATTGATTGGTTTATAGACCATAGGGATGCAAAAAAAGACATGCACAAAGAATTGAAATATGATATTAAAGAATTTATCCATTATCATTTAGAGTTAGAACCTGCCTGGGATATGACATTTGCGGAAAACTATTTAAGGTTCAAGAAAATCTACAATCGTTTTGAGGAACAGAAGGATATTATAGTAGATGTGCTTTTTGAAATTTACCCATCATATACCAAGGAGCAAATCAGGGAGTTTATTTATTCCGATATAGCTATTTGCAATCAAGGCTGTTTATTGCACCTTTCAAGGAGCAATGGTACTATTCTGGCGATAGTAAAATTCACTTCGGGTTTTTATCCGGTTCCTTTCCTATATGACAGCAATGGAGGATTTATAGGTAAGGTACAAGGCGAGTATGTATATGACAAATATGGCACTTATAAGGGGAAGATATTAAACAGGGGAAGCCATTTATACATTGAACCAGGAGCTTACCCAAGTTTTAAAGCAGTATTCCAACCACTGCCTGATATTACATTTACCAGGACAGAGATGGAGTGCATCAACAACATAAATAATGCACCTATAGAAGATATGTGGGTTAAAGTCAGACAACCCACGTTAGTAGATTCTATATAGGCTTAATCGCTTTATTTAGTATTCGGGTTAAATACCTTACCTCCCGAAAGTTCGCCCACTATGGATCGGAACTTACCCTCAACGAAATGCCACAACCTGGGTTCTCTTCCATGTATGCCATATTTCTCTAATTTGTTTTTCAACCATATCGCTAACCTTCCTTCATCGGGAATACTGAAGCATTGGGCAAAAATTCCATCGTTGAAGGGGTTACCAAATCCCATATACTTTTCATACGGCCTGTAACTGAGTACCCATAGTTCTTCACCCGGCAGAACTTTGAAGTCATATTCGGCATTGTTTTTATAGAGCCTGTCGAACCTCCTCTTTAACACGCCTGTAAATTTTTCGCAGCACTGCGATACCATGTTGTCCCTTACACCAGAAAAAGCATCGTCCCGAAATAAATCACCGCTACCGGCAGTAAATGAACCATCCGGCAGGCATAGCTTCCACAACCCACTGCCGTTAGTTATCAGCCTTGTGGTGCCGTTAATATAAAACATTAATGGCGCACGCTTGGTCATTCCGTAATTTTTGACAATGCCGCCCATCCATTCCAAAAGAAGCTCATTGCCGCTGCTAATACGGAACAGTTCATCATTATAACCTTTGTGGCTAAGAACATTTCCGATGGCAATAATAAGTTTACCATCCGGCGTCTCAAGTTTCCAAAAATCCTCTTTATCGGAAATAATGGTAAGCAACCACCCATCCTTTTCATAAGAGGCCGAATCGCCAGGGTACTTTAGCCCCCAATGGGTTAACTCTACCGTCTCGTCGGAATACAATTCATAGCAAGGGTCTTGTTCCATAATATCAGCGATTATTTACTTTATATATCGGCCATCAAAAAGCAGAAAATACCTTTCATAACAGGCTTGGAAAGCCATACAGGAAGCGGGGTACGCACAAGCTATTGAGAATCTGCCGGTAAAAACCTTCTGGTTTCCGCCGCACGGAAAAAGAAACAGGCTAAATTCAAAGTACTTGTAAGTCCCTATTCATAGGCGTTTTGCAGGTTGCATAAGTAAATCAAATCAACAATTAAAAAAAACAAACCAATGAAAAAGACAAATGACAACCAGGGGAAAGTGCTTGACTACATTAAGGCTAATGCCGGCACAACTATTGAAGCCATTACCGAAGGCACAAAAGTTTCAAATCTGCTTGTGAGAAAAGTGATTAAGGAATTGCTGGCAGAGAACCTTATTACTATGGGTGATGCCGGTGAGTATACATTCGTTTCAAAAAAGAATGCCGCCGCCGAACCCAAAGCAGTAACTAAAGACGAAAAGAAATCAGAGAAAAAAGGCGCTGCCAAAAAGAATGAAGAAGAAGACTTGGGCCCAAAAATTAAGACGGGTTCCAGAGATACCACTCGTTATAGTTTCAACGGCGAAACAGACCTCAGCAAGGGAAAATTGGTACATGCAGTCATTAAAAAAATTGCTTCTGACAATAAAAAACTGTCAATTGAAAAAATTGAAGAAATGTTCTCCGGCATTCAGGTTCGCTTCGGAACCATAAGAAAATTGGAGGATGCACGTTCATTCAGTAAAAACAAGATAGACAGGTTCTTCCTCAAGCCGGAATTCATTTTAGAAATCGGTGCCAAGAAGGAAAAGGCCGCCATCTGCAACCAGTGGTCAGCGGACACGCTTAAGCCATTCTTAAAGGTAGCATCATCTTTAGGGATGAAGATTAAGGCTGAGTAATAATCACAACAAAAAATGCGAAGGGCTCCTAAAGGGGCCTTTCGCATTTATAAACCTTACCTACTATGAAAAATAGAGAAAAGCTAAAAACAGTTGTATATAAAAAGAAATATCCCAAGAGCTATCGTAAGTATACCAGTATGCTCCTGATGGCTGCCTTATATGGCCTTTCAGAAGATAAGCGAAATACGCTCTTTGCTATACTGGATGAACCGCCTATAAAAGAATGGGAGTTTGGAAAGATGGCAGACCAGGACAGGAGAATCACGGCTCTTTTTAATGTGGCGAAGGGCGATGACAATCGGCAGGTTTTTAATTGCGCTTATCGCACCGCCTTGCAAATGGTAAATGAAAAAATAGTGTTGATGAGTAATTAAACAATTTAAACGCAAGCCAATGACACACAGAAATAACGCCACGCAGCAGTATGTAAAAAAGGGACTGGTAAGTCAGGCTGACCTTAACTTCCTTGCGGAGCTTGACCCATCGGGCAACCAAAAATATCTTCCTTTTATTATAAGGTATTATTTGTCGGGCGAAAACCTCGATATGATAAGCAACCGCATCTCAGAATACCATACAATCCTGAGCCGCAGTCAGATTGTTATAAAAGATATAAGCTCATTTAAAACATTCTTACAGCTTGATGAATATGTACAGAAGCTTAATAATATCAGCAGTAAAAGGGAACTGAAACGCGAGATTAAGAAAGAAGCAAATATTATATTAGATAACGATGATATTTTTATAGCCAGCCCCGAAAGCCATGAAGCCAGTTGCCTGTATGGTTCCGGCACTCGTTGGTGTACGGCAGCCAGAAATCATATCCATTGGTCACATTACTACCTCCATTATCTTATCACTTTCTACTACATACAGGTTCGTTCTGATGAAATAAAAAGCAAGCTTTCGGAAAATTCATACAAGATTGCAGTTGCCGTTTTTCCTGATGGTAGAATAAGAATATACGATGCAGCCGACCACCATATCACTTCTGATGATGGCTATATGTATCCGTTTGTAACAGTAGATAATTTCTTTAAATCACTGCACATCGACAAATCAATATTCATACCGAGAGGCATAGATGAAAGAATGGATGATGTTATATCCTATAAACTGCAAGAAGGAGCAGAGAAATTGGACTTAAGGGGAGCAGGCATAACAAAAATACCAGAGGCAATAGGGAATATGGCACAGTTGATGAACCTGGTTCTATCAGAGAACAAGATTCAGGCATTACCAGAAAGTATAGGTAAGCTAAGTAACTTACAGACGTTGTACCTATTTCAAAATCAACTTACATCATTACCCAAATCACTCAGCAACCTTACCGGCCTGAAATGGTTGGGGTTGACCGGGAATATGATAAGCGCTAAAACATTACGGGAACTTAAAAAGGCGCTTCCCAATACAAGAATCTACAAGTAATCTATCAATGTTTACTTATGTTATTGCCGGCCTTAGACGTTAATAGGGTTCAATAATATTACCCGCTTCAATATCGTCCGCAAATCTTTTATACTGTGATGGTGTGATGCCGAAAGAGCCCATTGCAAGATAAAACATATATAATGCCTGCTCGTGGCTAAAGCATATTTCCATATTATCTTCTTGTTGAGCGGTTCCAGGTTCAGATTCTTTGCTCTTAGTATATCGGTACAGAGCAGGCTTTAGTGGCAGCGTTATCTTTTGTGCCCATTCAGGCTGGTTACTTTCTTCTTTCATTACAGTGATATTTGTTTTTATATATCCTTCCGGCACAATATGGTATAAGGAACCCCGTAGATTCGCGGGTTTTGGCTAAATTAGCTTAAAGGCGGTTCAAAATAACCCTATACGCAAACTGAGCCGCCGAAGCCAATGTTTTCAGCATAGGCCGGAAGAGAGTAATTGTAAAATAAACCTACAGATTAATTTGAACCAGTATGAAAAGAAATAATACCAGAGTATGCCTGTTCATCAGGGTATCCACCCAACAACAGGATTATGACAGGCAGATATTGGAGCTAACCCAATACTGTGAAAGCAAAAACTATACCATCACCAAAACTATAGCCACTAAAATATCCGGTGTAAAGAAGAATGAAGAACGGCCCGATGTACAAGAGTTGTTCCAGGCGGCTAAAGCCCAGCAATTTGATAAAGTAATAGTAAGTGAAATATCCCGTATTGGCCGCAATGCGCGCGAAATAAGAAATACTATTAATTACCTGCACGATAAGGGCATTAACATAGTATTCAGGAATCTTGGCGTGGAAAGCCTTGATGAAAATGGGAATGAAAGTTTTGTTACCAATATCATAATAGCCATTTATAGCGAGTTAGCGCAGGAAGAAAAGCGCATACTTTCTGAACGCATAAAATCTGGCCTGATAAGTGCTAAAAAAAATGGTAAACACATTGGCAGGCCAAATGATACGAAGGAGGACGTAAAGCAGGTTCTTAAGAAATATCCTAAACTGGTCGCTGATTTACGTAGTGGGCTTTCGATAAGGAAGGCTGAAAGACTACACGAAGTAAGCAGGGGAACAGTAATAAAAGTCAAGAGACTTATTGGCGAAGGAATCTGAAATCAACAAAATTATTCTTACATTTGAGTAAAATATAGAAATAAATTTTGGCCGGAAAACCTATCCCTAAACCTTCATTCTTAGATGAATGTACTTATTTGGGAGCTGTTAATGGCCGAAAGAGATGGATGTCTGATAAGGGTAAGAGGTTATATGAATGGGATTCATTACATGGAGAAATTGAAGTTTATAATAAAAGAGGACAACATTTAGGCGTTATGGATTCAACTGGAAAGCAAATTAAACCAGCAGTAAAAGGGAGGTGTATAGATGTTTAATTTCATAGAAGCATGTATTTCTGGCGACGCTTTTGTCGACGACATAGACGACTATGTTGAATCATGGCATAAAGGCAAAAGTGAAAAACCATTGTCTGCGTTTTTAGGTATGACTGAAAAGGAATATTCTTTATACCTTAAAAGTGATGATGTTATACCGTTTATAGTGAGAGCCCATAAAGAAAGAAGAGACATAGAGGAAATTATGAATGAAGAATATCATAGCCTTGCCGCAAGGTCTGAAAATGTCGAAAAGGCTTCAAGGATAATCACTTGGCTTAAACAGGAAGGTTTATGGCATTAGGCGAGTATCCCGCAGCCAAACTCGCTAAAAAGCTCTTCAAGAAATACGGCTTAAAAATCCCCTTTGATTTAAAGGAATTAGTAAGGGAACACGCTACATTATTATATAAATCTATTCCGATTGAAGGAGTTGATGGACTTTCCTTAAACATTAAAGTTATCGGGGCAACTCCTACAGTTATTATCAACGAAGATATTCCTAAGACACGCCAACTCTTTACTTTGGCCCATGAGTTAGGGCATTTGATTATTCCCTGGCATTGCGGAATTGGTATTGAAGGTGTGGGAATCAGATCTCGTATGCTAAGAGAAATGGATTACCGAGAAATGGAACAGGAGGCAAATATATTTGCGGCCGAACTATTAATGCCTCAAGAACTGATAATGGAAATGTATCAGAAGACAGAGACATTAGCTAAGCTGCACAAATCTATTTGTGCAACAATGGGAGTGTCCGAACACGCGGCAGCAATTAGAATGGGAGAGCTCCTCCCCGAAAACATTCTCTTTCTGGCTGAAAGCGATGGCGAAATTTCTTACTCGGGTCAGACAAGAGATACTTATGCTTCAATACCCGAAGCAGGATTTGTTGAACCGGATGAGCTTTTCCATGATGCAGTAGAACATACAATTAATAAAGCAAGAAGCACCAACATTCACTGGTGGAGGATACCATTAAAAAAAGCAAAAAAGATAATTAACGATGAAAGGGACTGGCGCGAAATATTAGATTTGATTGTCGAAGACTTAATATTTGATGAGGATGACCAGAAGAGATTCAAGAGTACTATCAATGGCAAGATTGCTTATGTAAATGGCAAGGAAAAGGTTAAGGAGCACTTTAGTAAAGAAACATTGTATTCCGCATGTTATTATAGATTGTCAGATACGGTAGGGCTGGAACCTTTGGTCGCACATAAAGATTTTCCTGCATTTCTTAAAAAGAAAATAGATGCTTTATTTGATTCTAAAAAGTGATGTTTTTAAAGGAGTATTCGGAGACCAATAACCATTAAGCTATTTTAATTCAACACCGTATTTATTTCTAAAGGAGGTCATTCGTTCATCCGATTGAGCAATGGGGTTTGATTCCCACAGTATTCTACCAGAAGTATAATCGAAGCTTTTGCACTCTCCAACTACTTCTGAAAAATAACCACCTCCCTGTGCCGTTGGCTCCACAACAATTACCTTATCCGTAACTTCAATAAGGTCATATTTTCTATCAAATACACTTGGCTTAATAGCGATGTTCTCAAATGATAGCCTGTTTTGTACACTCGGGTAATAGATGGCATCAATAGTATTATTCTCAAAGTCATTGAAAATCTTGTCGGCAAAATAAGCGCTGAATATGTAGTCAAGATGGTTGCTATCGGGCACACGTTTGGTAAACCCATCTGCGATAAATTGCACAAGGTTATTGATAGGGCCTCTCATAAACTCAGGATACTCCAGTAGTTTCTTTTCATATTCACGGCTTATTTCAAGCAGGCGAGGGTTTATTGTTCCATTATTTATAGGTGGAATCTTAAATATCGGGCAATATTTGATCATCTCATTTTCTTTCATACGCCAAACAGAAATGGAAACTAAGTCCCCTATTCTTGGCTTCAACTCATTAAAAGCTATAAGCTCATTAAACGTACCATACAATACGCTTTGGCCGGGCAAGTTACATCGCCCGTACTTCGTTACGTTCTTAGGCGGCGGGTATTTCAAATGTTTTATTTCATGAATTCTCTTATTAACCTCTAATACGCGACGGTTGACTGTGAGCCTCGTTATTATCGGGAACCCATTTGTAAGGACAAGGTGGGCAAAAAAAGGTAATGTATGGTCAAGCATCAGAAGAAGTTGTTTTTCTATCAAAGAGGAAACACCATCACTTGCAAGCGTCTTAAAATAATCCAATAACCTGCTGAATTGTTTTGCTTCTTCTTCTGTTATGGTATTCATAATATTATTTGCGGGTAAGATACGATTGGATTTTTTCCTGTAGTTCAGCCGGCTGTTCATATTGCTTAGCAATCTTATGTTCCCTGACTGCGATTGTGCCGTTCATATAAATAGACTTGCCGGACGGTTGCGTAACAAGGCAGAGTATAACGCCAACATTTTCATAAAGGTTTTTATATTCATCTAAATAGTAAACCTCTTTAAGCTTATCAGCACTCGCATACCTGAACATCTGGTTTTGCTCTTTCAAATTATGCCCATCAGTAACAATCATAACAAACAAAAAGCATCTTCCAAACCCAAGTTTACTTAGCGCGTTAGCTTGTTCTACACCCTTTAACAGCCCTCGTATCTTGTTTATGTTTTCCTTATGTGAATCATCAAAACTTACCTTTATCCTTTTACACTCTAATGCTATTGCATGTCTCGGGTCATTTTTATGACACAGAAGTACATCAATATCTCCAGGCTTCTCGGTTCTATATTGGATGAAGGGTTCCTCGACCGAAAGAAAATGTACACTATCCCTGGGCATTTTAAGTTCATCATAAATGATTTCTTTTGCCGGTGAATGGTTAAATAACCAATTTACCATTTCCTGCTCGGAAAGTTTTAATGCCCTTTCATTATCGAAGTCACCGCTATCGTCAAAGAATGTATACGTAACCCCTCCTGCATACGGTTGAGTATCATAGGTAACCTGTTGAAAGTATATCATTGATTTAGTGTCCGGCGGCTTTATAATTGGCATAAGGAATAATTTAGAGTAAAAATAAAGGGGCTCTATCTAAAGCCCCCTTATTGTCCGTTAAGAAGGATTACTTCCCCTTCTTTACTGTGTTCTTAGCGGCCGCGGCTTGTGCCTTTGCAGCAAAAGAACCCTTAGCCACTTTCCCGCCAGTTGTTTTGGCAGTAGCGCTTTGAATCCTTGCGGCAGCCTTTGTCGTCATTTTTGTCGTCTTCATTGGTTTAAGAATTTAGGTTAAGTATTCCGTAAATTAAAATAATCACTGCAATTTCCATGCCAAATAGTATACGTCTGCCATTTTATATGTGTATGACATATAAAAGTACTCTGTAACGATGTTCCTCACTACCTTTACAGCAATAATTCCAATAAGTACTGAATGTCAGCCATTGAAAAAGCTATCGTAGATGTTATTTCATCCGCAAAGAATTATTTGCGAACCTTCGTGGCACTCCTTTTCCGACCGGTTAAGGTTTTCAATAGCCTCGACCCTGAGTTCAATTCTTCGGAAAAGTATTTTAGCCCATTGGCTTTCTTCGTTATAGCCACATTCCTTTCTTTTGTATTGACGGTAGACAGACACTATAATATTCTCAAGCTGACTGACATTTCTTCCTTAGCCCAAATGCTGCCATCGTTTGCACACGATATGTCGTTCTTGGATTTCCTAATTGACACCGCACCAATAATATTGGTTTCCTATGGGGCCATCGTATTGCTTTCTAAAATATTGTTCATCCCTTCCCGGTGGAAGAGAACGTACGTAGATTATGCTTTTTATTATTTCGCCCTGGCACAATTACTAATTTTCTTAGGGCTTACGGTCATTTTTATTGTGCAAAAAGCTCAAATGCCAATTCAACCAAAGGGTATCAAGGATACCACTACAGTATATACGGCATTGGGGTTTATAGGATTTCTTATGATTTTCCTACCGTATCTTCTTGCCTTTTTTCTTCCATTTATCCCCATTGCAAAATGCTTCAATAATCAGATGAATTTGTTTTGGAGATTCATAAGCGTACCTATACTAATACCATTCTTTTACATATTCAGTTATTATACGAATGATGCTTTAGCATCTTATCGCGATATATCCCACCCCAAAGAAGATATTGAGTATTCCTTTGCGAATCTATCTCCCGACTCAAAGCATATTGAGATAGGTTATACATATCGGAATGATTCCGCATTACTTTCTTTAGAGGTTATGTATTATAACCCCACTAAACAGATTTATTTCCTGCCTAATATGGTTTGTTTCTATTATCATTTTAATAGTATCCCAACTTTTACCCGTATCTTAACTTTTAACGGGCCCGCCTCCGATAAGGATACGGATAGATACAACCAGGTATTTAAACCTAATGATACAAGGGCTATTACGTATACTTGTAATTGCACAAAAGCCAAGTTGCTGCAACTAATCAGGTTTCAGAAAGATACATCCGACAATTTCAGCTTAATGCTCAACTATAGTAATTTCAAGGGAGGTAACCTGTATCAGAATGGTTTATACAAGCCTTATTTTTATGAGAAGCTTTCGAGGGATTCGCTTGCCAGGATAATTTCTGCATTTAAAGATACCTTAATAAAAAGGCATCTATACAATAATAAGCCAGATACAACTTACTAATCAGTATTACCCTAATTGGCACAAAGCAGCATCATTGGTTTCTGGCTCCTGAAACTGCACACCTAAAACAAATCCGTCTTTCAGGCATTTTCTGGCAAGACGTAACCACAATTCTTGCGGGCTCAGGCTGCAATTTGGCATATAGGAATAACCTTGCGTATTTCTTGCCAGCCCAAAAGCTTCATCACTTAAATCAATCCTGAACCTCTCAAAGCTTGAATCCCCCTTAACCTTACAGGGAACGAAGCTGAAATAACTTTTCCTGTCCCACCAAGTAAGGCCGTGATAGAGTTTTATTTCAGATGAAGGATTAAAGCCAATGTATTCTTCCAACTGATGAAGGGTTGCTTCGCGGTATGTTTGGGAGTATGCGTAGGTCAATACATTTGAGGCCGGAGCGTATGAGCCGACAACAAAAACCGTATCCAGGTAAAAAGCACTGCCGTAAACCGTGCCAAAGAGAACCAGTGATAATGGCGGAAGCCTGGTCAACATTCCTTTTTGCAGGCATACCGCATACTTAAAATAATCCCCATACACATAGGGGTCAGTATTCTGCCCGCCTCGGTTTATCGTCGAGTGAAACGGCCGGTGAATTCCGTTGGGCATTTTATCATTACCATTGTTCGGCAGTTCGTTAAAAAAAGAATTTCCCTCCCACTCGCCCCAAAACAGAAGGTCAGCTTCTTTAGGCTTCGCATTCAATGAAGTTACATACCAGCCATTATTCTGTATGAACTTACGGTAATGTTTATAGGTAGGTGCTCCACTGGGCTTTACGCTACCGGTCATGTCGTGGCACCATTCCCTGACTAAGCGACCATCGGGTAATCGTATGTACCCTTTGCCCAGGCGAAAAGGCTTTTGCCTCCCAGGGTGGATTAGCTGCACTTTGATTGGCTCCATAATTTTGAGTATGTTACTTATTACTTAAAAACACTTAGGGCTAAAATAAACAGCAATGATGGCTGGAAAAAATAACCATACAAAGCACTTATTATCCTATGCTGATATAATTACCAACCATGTCCTTTAAGCTCCTCTTGTGCCATCTAATGGCCCCATAAATAATTTATACCCCAATAGAGCATACACCTATACATTTCCCTTTAGGTTCTCCCAACAATGGCCTTCTGTGGTCTTACTGAGTAATCATGTGTGGCACACTGGCTTCTTAAAGAAAAACGTTGCGCACACTGGTGTCCTTTAAGAAAAACATAAAACGCACACTTACACTCTGTTTTATTTCTTACATAATCTTGCCAGTTATCTCCAAAGCCCAATATGGGTATACCACACGATGCCTGTATAATCCCACCTCGTTTGTTTTCATGGGCGCTTTAACAGCGCCCATGAAATATTATTATCCTCATTAGCGCTTAACTTCTCCTGTTACGCCCACCGTAGAAAATATCTTTCACCAGCTTTTTTCATGTTCTGGCAAGATATATAGGAAAAGAAACTCCTATGCTTCAATTCCTGCCTCATAACCTGGACATAGACCAGGTACTGCAAAACAACCCGCCTGTTTTTCCATACCAGCGCGACAGTTTCATACACATATTAAGCCTGCTTACTGAGATACCGGCGAAGAAGAAGGAACTGCTGAACGGCGAAGGGTTTATACCACTCAACAGCACCATATTAAAGACCAGGGTGCATAATTACGCTCAGTACATTAATTACCTTTTGGAAGAAGGTATAATAGAGACAGATAATTATTACACCCCGGGCGACAAGTCAAGGGGCTACAGGTTCGCTGAACAATACCGCACGCTTATTGAACCGACAGATATAAGTAAATACACCCTTTTAAAAAGCATAAATAACAAAAGCAAGTACGACAGGAATATGTGCGCAAAATATAACTACCTGTACAAGTGGTGGGACGAAAGGCTGCAAATTGATTATGATGGGGCCAAAAGCCACCTGGAGCAGTGCTTTCAGAAAGATAAGGAGCAGAATTATTACAGGGCTGTGCGCAAATACAACTCAAACCTGGCAACAGCGCTCTGTATGAAGGAAAACATGGTACGGTTCAGGATAGACCAGACAAGCGGAAGATGCCATACTTATCTCACCACATTGAAGAAAGGGTTACGCAACTTCGTAACATTCGATGGCCAAATTCTTACAAGTATTGATATTCGTTGCAGCCAGCCCACATTAAGCACATTGCTGCTAAAGCCGGAGTTTTATCAGGATATAAAGGATACGGGTATGTTGAACCTCCACCGTCTTGCTCCCGAACTGGTGAAGAAGATACCTATTGGCGAAATAACCAGGCTGGTTTGCACCCATGAAGAAAAGTTCAGGCCATATATCAATGCAGTAGAATCAGATTTATATGAATGTATGCGGGCACATTTAGAGGATCTGACCGGCAGAGAGTGGAAAGACAGGGCCAAGATTAAAGAAGCCATGTTCGCGGTGCTTTACAGTGATAACAGGTTCATTGCGCAAAAGGAAGCAGAACCAAAACGTCTATTCAAGAGCATGTACCCGGAGGTATATGAAGTGTTCTCATTATATAAAAAACATGGAGCCTCAGCTTTGCCGGTACTTTTGCAAAAGATAGAAGCCAAGCTGGTGCTGGATAGTGTTGCAAAGAAGCTGGCAAAGCAGAATCCCGATATGCCCCTCTTCAGTATACACGATTCCTTAATTGTGCCAATAGGCTATGAAGATTTATGCAAAGAAGAAATGCTGAATGAAGGCAGGAGGCTTATGGGTATTGATTTGAAATTGCAAACGGAAATATTTAGCCCTGTTAACGGGTTAGCAGAAAAGAAAGTAGAATAGATTGCCTTTTGAATAGATGCCTTACCTTTACAGCGCTAACCCTTTTACTTTATTGGTATGGCTGCAACTAAAAAAACAAGTACCCAATCTCTTTCTTTCGACTTCCCTGAGTTAAAGAAGAAAGGAGAATACCTACAAGAGAACAACAGCTCCGGCAAGATACCTATTCAGACACCCGATGGTGTTGTTTTACGTTTCAACCCGGCGCCGAAGGAAAGGGAAGCAGCGGATAAAATATACCGGCGTTGCAGCAGGAAAGCAGTGTTGAAAATCAATGAAGATTGCACTTGCAAAAGATGTGTTGACAATACTTTTAAATCACTTTTTAATATAAGGAAAACCCTTGAGGAGGCTGGTGAAATGGTGCCCAACATTAACTCACCACTATACCTCCTGATAGAATATGCAGATTTAGCCATACGCAGATTTGCAGACTTTGCTGAGCTATACCCGCCCGAGGAACAGAAGCATAAAATTAAGTATCACGCCGCCGTTGATAAGTTACTTGCATACGTGTCTCCTGTATTTGAAGAGATTTACCAGATTGCCGGTATAAAGAAGCAATATGGTTTTTATGGGTTTATGGAAACATTGCCGCCGCCAAAATACTTTCCATTGATAGCCCAATATGCAAATGAGGATAAATTAATAAAGCTGTATAGGCTGTTATGTGATGGTACGGGTAAAAAAAAATACATCGTTAAAGGAACATTTGAGGATTTCAAGGAACTCTTTAATGGGGGAAAAGCAAACAGGCTGGAATGGGACGGCGTGCATAGTGAGGTGATATTTTTTCTTGTTCTCCTCTTCGTATTGACTGTTGAAAATCCTGAATCATTAAGGCAGAAGGGCCGGAATATTAAACCTAAAATCTGCCTTGATATAATGAATCGGTTTAATATAACTGGCGGCGACTCATTTAAAAAATCTAACATGGGGCCAATGCTGACTACATACAAAGGCTTTATCGTAAATAATGAAGGCATCTACAAAAGAGATAAAGTGCCACCTAACAGTATGAATCTGATAGAAATAGTTAAAGAGGCATTTGATATAAATGAGTTGATACCTCCGAAGCTATAATTAGTTTCATCAGCAGTAAAAATCAGGCCCCCTTTTCGGGGGCTTTTTTATTTCATTTTTTGCCTGCAACTTAATTGCTTAATTAATTTCATGTTAAGCTATTATTCTGTGTATCAATAAGTTCTGATGTGTTTGTTGAATGTCTTTCTTTAGTTTTGCAATACCAAATAATTAATTTATAACAAAAAAACACAAGCATTATGTACGAAATTAATGGCCGCATCACCTTTATGGATGCAATTGAAAAAAGAAGCGAGACATTCGCTAAACGTCTGATAGGCGTTGAGGTGAACCAGCAACCGATGCACTTTGAGTGCATTAACGAGAAAATGGTTAAGCTAAATGACTGTGCAGTGGGTGATACTGTGAGAATCACCTTCACGATCCATTGCTCCACCTGGGTTGCACGTGACGGTAAGAACGTTCGCTTCACATCGTTGCGCCCGTTGACCATTGAAAAACTGGTAACGGCACCAGCAGAACTGGTAGTAGTTCCACAAGTGTAACCGATGCAGCGATGAAAAGCACAACCCTTATATCTTATCACCCGCCTTGACGCTGGTAATAATGCTGCAAAGCACAGGCACCACTTCAAAACAAAGTAATACACACAAGTTAAACTCAATTCAAATGACACACGAACAACAGCAGGAACCAAACCTGCACGAACAAGCCACCGAACCGTCAAAAACCGAAGGTGCAACAACAAACGGCGAAACCACATCCGCAATAACGGAAGGGCAGTCGCCGGAATTATCACAATCGCCTTTATCGTTCGATGAGGCGATGGCAAAGGCAGAGCAGGAAGAAGTAAACGACTTGCCTGCGGTTATAGGTTTTGTAGAAGGCCCGAGTGGAGGTAAAAGCAGGTTTATACCATCAACCGACTCTAACAGGAAAGTGGCGATACTTTCCTATGGCAAGGACGGTACGAGGGTAAAATTCAACCGCATCAGTAAAAAAGCCTCGGAAGGTATTTCTATTATTGGTGGTAATTTTGGCGCCTCCTTCAACAAGCCTACCCACACTATAGAGCCTAAAACAGAGGTTACGATAATCCTGCATGACGGCAGAAAGTTAAGCGGCTATGTTGTTAACCATAAGAAGGTTTATTTCCCATTCAAGTTATGGCCGCAGGAAATAACCCCGCCAACAGTTTCTAAGCCATTGGAGCTTCGTGCAAAAGCTTTAATTCTTGGTTAAGGGATAAAGTGCGGGGCCGTTAAAAGCCCCGCACCACCCTTTTTATAAAACAACAGATAATTACCACATTCAACATATAAGAAATGAGCACCCCAGAGAATAAAGAAGACAAAACAAGTTCAGCCATTACAGAACCTGTGGCCAACACCATTGCCGGCAACGAGCATGTAAAGGAAGAAAATACCGCCGCTGCTGATACCGGGCCAACGGAAACTGCCGAGAAGAAGAGCAAGGTGCCCGGTATAATATTGGTGGAAAAGGCGTTGCTGAAAAAGTATAATTTCCGCCGCAATGCCGTAACCACCCAAAAAGAATATAAGATGTTATGGGAAGATAAATGGACACGGGTAAATGAACACACTGTACACAGGTACTTACAGTATTTAGGTTTCAGGTGGTTCCACCTTTCCGACCTGGTTAGCTTGCTCAATTCAAATTTTGTAACCGACTATCATCCGTTTGAAACCTATTTTAAATCCTTGCCCGAGTGGGACGGTAAAACCGACTACATCAAGAAACTGGCAAGTTATATTAAGGCGGAAGACCAATCCTTCTATGAGACACAGCTAAAGAAATTCATGGTGCGTACCATACGGTGCGCGCTCGAAGCCGGTAAACCAAACCGCACAGTGCTGGTATTTTATGGCGGACAGGATTTGGGCAAAAGCTGGTACATCCGTTTCTTTAATCCGTTCGGCAGTGAGTATTACAGCGAATCGCCGTTACGCGGCGACAGCAAAGATAGTTGGCTTAAACTAACGGAGTGCTACCTCATTAATTTAGAAGAGTTGGCAGATTTATCTCTCGTTTCAGTGAACCGCCTGAAACAATTTATATCGATAGCATGGGTAAAAGAAAGACGGCCGTACGCCGTTGAAGAAATACCGCTGCAAAGGCGTTGCAGTTTTATGGCCAGCACTAACCGGCCTGAATTTCTGATAGACACGCAGAATACGCGGTGGCTCATCATTAAAATATCCGCTATCGACCGTGCGTATAGTAAAGAGTTTAATATCCATGATGCCTGGGCACAAGCATGGGCGCTCTACCGGGACACTGCATTTGACTGTGAGCTCAATGAAGATGAGCAGAAGCAGCGCGATGCGATAAACCAACAATTTGAAGTGGTTTCGCCGGAACATGACGCGGTAGTGCGTTATCTGAAACCATGCAAGGAAGGCGACGAAGGCGCGCAGTTCATGACCAAAGCAGAAATTATCGACTGGTTGCATAAAGAAACGATGCTGATCATAACGGGTGATAACGTGCGTGAAATAATCAACCCCATAAAACTCAATCCGCACGGAGTGATACAGGCGCTTACCAAAGAACATTTTACCGGCGGGCGTAAATACATCAACGGCAAACAGCACAGGGGGTATTTCGTGATACTCGTACCATTGCCGAAAGTATTGGATACACAAACTACTATGGTATTTAACGAGAAAGAATTCTTTCCATTGCCGCCACCGCCATTGGTCGAACCGCTAAAGTTTGAAGCAACGAAAGGGGCAGAAGATAAAAAGAGTGCGGAAAACGATAAGCCACTTGATATGTATGAAGGATTATAATATCTATAATAATATAGGAAGGCATGTGTCTTGCTGTCTTGTTGTCTTACAAGGCAGGAACAAAGTATATTCGGAACAATCAATAACAATTAAATTTTAAACTATGACAAACAAAAAACAAACCGTAAAGCGCAATGCGCAGAAAAGAAAATCTGCACTTATCACCAAACTGGAAGAACAGCTAAAGCAATTGGAGGGAAAAGGCATTGAGCGAACAATGATATTCAAGAAGCTGAATGACGAAGTACGCTTCCTGTTTAATGCAGCGAAACATAAAAAGGTGCTGCAAGCTATAATCTGGCTTGAAGAACGGTTTCCTGATATGTTAGATAAAGATGCGCGGAGCGCATTGGATTATTACAGGACGGAATCCGGCTTCAATGTACGTAAGCAACAGGGCCTGGATATTGTCAATGAAATGGCGGAAAGGTTGGAGCTATTGAAACAAAAGGGAACAGAAGAAGTTTACCAGTTTCTTGGAATGCACGCCATAATACTCAACCGTTATGGTGACGGGGAATATGACAATGTTATAAAAGCCATTGACTGGCTAAATAAAACATTTCCTGGTGTATCAAATGAATGGAAAGGGAACCTGTATTCATTAAGGTCATTTGCCAACAGGCTATCAGGAAGGTTGGCCGATGCAATGGCCGATATAAACAAGGCAATAGACGCTGAGCCTTTAGAATTCTATCTTTCAGAGAGAACAAATTTAATGAAACAGGCAACCGAAAAGGAAAGGTTGAGAGACCTGAACGACGACCAGAGAACCGAAGGCGATTCAGATTTCGAGGAAGAGGATTTCGACCAGCATAGGGGCCGTTAACAGGGATTAGGCCAATAAGCGCTTAGTTTTTCCAGTCAAAACAACAGGCTATTATTGCCACACAGGCCAGTTGTAAAAACACAACAGGGACAACAGAAATGAGCGATGAGAGACAAGGTAAAAGAGTTGCAGGATATAATACACGGGCATGGTAAACCCATTGCGCCCGATGCCAAAGCTATGTCCGCGCCTGAAGTACAGCAGGAAGAGGGAACCGCTATGCGGACTTTGCAGGTCATACACGAACAGAGGCTGTTGTATAAAGGAAGTATATGCAACTATAATGTATTGGGCAATTTACCGCAGGATTGTTCCTTGATGACAGTAACATTATCCGTTACCGAAGATACATCCGACAAAAGGAGCCGCCATAAGCTTGACCTGTATGAAAGGGAAGAGTGCAAATGCTGCGCAACGGAAATAGCCGGCATCTTTTACACGAATGATGCCCTTATAATGACAGAGCTGGTACAGCTAACCAATTTGCTGGAGGAGTACCGTGATGCACAGGTGGCAACACAACAGTCGAAGTACAAGGCGGGAAAACCGCAGTCCCCTATGCTGCCCGAAAGCGAAAAGGAGGCCATTGAGTTCCTTGCCAAGCCTAAACTAATGGAACGTACAGATAAGGTAATAGAACAAGCGGGTATCCAGGACAGCCAAAGATTGCTTCTCTATATAATAGGTGCAAGTTATAAAAGCGATGTCCCATTACATATAGGTATATCAGGCAATAACAATTCAGTAAAATCACTTATTAATAATATAGGCCAATGCCTTCCATTGCAAGATACCTTACTATTAACCCAAATCAGCGCCAGGTCATTCTACCATTGCAACAATGGGCAGTTGATGCACAAGGTGATGCTGTTGCCCAATGGTGTAACGGACAAGAAAGTAAACCAGGCGCTGGGCCTCTTACAACAGGGAGACACATTGACAACCGCGACCTCCACTAAAGACGCACTCGGCAATATCGTATCAGCCTTTAACCAGGTGCAGAGCCACTTTTCATCTTTAATGTATGTGAACCCAGGTCAGGAATGTACTGCCAATATGATAGTGGCAAGCCTTGATGCACAAACACAATCTGATAAGGTTATGCACTACTATAATAAGAAGCAGGCAGGCTTGGTGGACATGCAAGCGGAGCTAAAAGCAAAGGAACAGTTGCGCAACCTGGTGCGTTGCATAAAGCCGATGGAAGTAATTAACCCCCATGCCGGAAAAATAATATTACCCGTGCATGAAGATGTCAGAGCCGATATGAACCTGCTCTACCAGGCATTGGTAAAACAAATATGCCTGGTGCACCAGTACCAGAGAAGCAGGGACGATAAAGGCCGTCTGGTCGCAGTACCACAGGACATGCGCATCGCGGCAGAAATGTTATTCAGCGCAATGGCTATGGAAACCGACGAGCTCGAACCCCCACTCCGCAAATTCTTTGACAAGGTTAAGGCATACGTAAAGAAACAGGCGGAAGATAAGGAGTACCGTTTTACGATGCGGGAAATCAGGCAACACCTGAAACTTTCAAAAAATTATTGCTTCAGGTATATGGGTGAACTGCAAGAATTGGAGTATGTAAAAAGGATAGGCTATGCGAACAAAGGTTATAAATATGAAGTAGCCTATTTCGATGATGTGAGCAAGGACAGGGATAAGATAAAAGCCGACCTGGACTTGCAATTTGAAAAACTCAATAGTGGCTTTGACCTACCTGAACATAGAACACAAGAACCACAGTTTAGAACACCAGAAGCCATCGAAAGCACTGAGAACAAAGGCATTCATTCTGGTGTTCTGCAAAATGCCAAAGAATACAGTTACGCGCTCAACGAGCACACGCCCGCATACGAAAAGGGAAAGAAAAGTAAAAACAAAGGAACCAACAAACAACCATAAAATGAAAAGCTTACCGTTACACAACCCCGTTTTTTTAGAAATGCTGCAAGGATTCGAGCAGGCTGTAGTAGCCCAGGGATACAGCGGCGGAAGATACGGTCTGCCATTCAGGCTGCGGGAATTCCTGTTCTTTCTTGAGACCAAGAAAATAGAGGACATAGCACAGGTGCGTACAGCCGATATTATCGCATATTACGAATACCTGCGCAAACGCCCCAATATGAACAGGGAGGGAGGGCTTTCAGATACCGTCATACGGTCGAACTTAGGTTGCCTGCGTCACTTTTTCAAGTACCTGCTAAATGCGAAACTGATCGACACCATACCGTGCAGTTTGCCCCGTTTCGGGTTCAGCCATGGCGCCAAAGAACGCGTGCCGCTTACCGAAGCGGAAATCAAAATGGTCTACGACGCTGCAAGGGATAAAACCGACAGGGCGATACTTGCCTGTGCATACGGATGCGGCCTCAGAAGGGGTGAAGCTGCGGCATTGGATTTGAGCGATATAGTTTTCAGTCAAAACCTTATTGTAGTAAGGGAAGGCAAAAACAACAAGAGCCGTTCCGTCCCTATGGCAAAGGGCGTGGTAAATGATTTGAGGGATTATATTGCCAATGAGAGGCCAGGGTTGTTACTTTATAACCGTCCCACACAGGCCCTTTTCCTGCGTCGCGGAGGGGCACGTATGCACGATAAATGGCTGAACATACGTTTCAAAAGCATGGTGAAGCGGACGGGCAACAAGGAACTGATTGCTAAAAACCCCAGCCTGCACTCTCTCAGGCATACGATTGCAACACATTTGGTAGACAGAGGGGCAACGGCCGATTTTGTCCGTAAATTCCTCGGTCATGCGCAGCTCGATACGACAATGGGAGTATATGCCAAACGAAGGAAGCAGAAGGCAAAACTGTACGAAGTGTTTCGGAACCATTTGGAAGAACATAATATCAAAGTTATATGATTACTCACTCAAAACTTAAAAGCCACCTCGAAGGCTTCCGGCGTTACATGGAGGGGAAAAACTACAGCCCGGCCGGCATTGTAAGCTACGTAGGCACTGTAAGAAGGTTCTTAATCTCCAACGCCTGGGGCGACGAGTTCAAGTATGCGGACTTCCTGGCTTACTTCGGGACTGTATCCCAATCACACCTTGCAGCCAGCATGAAGAAAAGTATGCTGGTGCATCTGAAAAGGTATTACGACTACCTGGCTGAAACAGGATACCGCAATGACCACCCCTGTCAGAACTTTGTCTTTCAGGAAGCGGTCGACAGAAGCGTGATACAAAGCGACCTCTTTACGATGGACGAGCTCGAAACGATAATGAATATGGAAGCTGGATGGGGTCGTATGCCGTGGAAGAACAAAACAGTAATATCATTGCTGATATACCAAGCACTTGCAGGAGACGAAATAATAAACTTGAAAATGGGCGATATAGATTTAGACAGGGGAACAGTTACCATACGGAGTGGCAAAAAGCGTACCCGTGAACTGGAATTGAAGCCACGGCAATATGGCATACTTCACCACTACATAAATGAAGAACGTGTGGAATGGTTGATGGAAGATACCGACCGGCTCATCATCAACCATTACGGTAAAGCGGCATCCATCATCAGGCACTCCTTTGATAATTTCAGGCAACTGTATCCTGACAGGGATTTGAGCCCCACCACCATGCGCGGAAGTGTGATAAGCTACTGGCTGAATGTGCTGAAATTGCCTATGGAACAGGTGCAGTTAATGGCGGGCCTGAAATGGATAAGCAGCATCGAGCGTTACCAGCACCTTACAAAAGACGAAGAACAGGAAATGCTCAGGCAGTTTCACCCGTTAGGGTAGTTTCTAATTTCCAGCAGGAATCATCTGCATCAGGTCAAAATACATGGCACGGGTCTTTTTTGTACTGTCCTTTTCCGTCAGCAATATGAAATCATTCTTCTGGTAGAAGCTTATCACTTCGGGCTTGTTGTAAGCATCGACCAATACAAAACGACAACCTGTTTTGTTCTCAGAAGTGAACCAGTTTTTAATGAAGAACATAATCTGCGAGCCAAGCTTATTTCCTTTACTGTCAAGGCTTACACCAATACGGCCAATTTTAACGGCAGGATAATCCCTTCTCCTTTTACGGTTAGAAACTTTACGGCTAAGGTTATTCCACTTCTCATAATCGGCATCTTTCAGAGAGTCGTTGGAGACAGAGAAAAATGCAATGACCTTGCCTTGCGCATCCTCAAAAAGATAAGTTACAGCAAGAAGTTCAGACTGGTAGTTCCAGGCATCATTGCGTATAAAGTCATTAAGGTCATTATCGCCACAGTCAAAACCCTTAGTCTCGTTCTTTTGGGAAAGACGGGTGAATTTGAGGTCTTGCAAATTCATTGAATAGGGCGCAATATTTTAGATGGTGGCTTTAGACAGGATTGCATTAACCAGGTCAATACCCCTTTTCCTGTCCTTTTTGGAAATACGTTTCTTGGCACTCTTCTTGAGTTGTGCATTGAATTTCTTGCTATCGTTGCCCCTTATTACGGGGGTTGGTGAAATGGGTAGTGCCATATCAGTTTCTTATTTCTACAAATATACGACTTTTATATGTATTGTCTATACAACTGAAATTTCGCAGGTATGTATGACCTTACCATTAACCCTAATACCTAAGCTAGTAACTAAGCCAAGATAATGTTTTTTACTATATTTATATAAGTGAATCCGGCCAATAATGGAGAAAGCAGCCATCGATATAAAAATACATTATGGCGCTTCCTTAAATACAAGGGAAGCAGCAATAGGTTTGTGTAAGGTAATAAGCAATCTTAAAATTGCCATAGTGGAACTGGACTTAGCAGGAGTTGAATTCATGTCAAGGTCTTTCGCCGACCAGTTTTATAAAGAGAGGCAACAACTGAGAGAAAAAGGTATATCGGTATTTCTGCTGAATGCTGAAGAAGAAATTGAAAAGATGCTTGAGGTCGTCGGCCGAACCCAAAATAAAACTGATAGAGAAAACAAAGACATACCCGTAACAAGGCTATCAGATATAAAGGACGTAAACGATTTCTTAAGCTCCACAGGAAAGACTACCTAATAAATGACACTTATAACTCACCTTTTCAATAACGGTTTTCAATTCATTGCCTTGGATGGCAGAGTTAAGAACAGTCAAGTAACACATGACCATGTGAGGAAGCATATAAAGTATGAAAATGGAGTAGTATTTTTTCTGAACGAGATGCAGAATGCAGCATTGACATGGATTTATGATGTGATTAATAATAATGTTCTTAAGGAAGAAAGCCGGGTTACAGATCACGAACAGCTTATTTGGAATATTAACAATCAGGTATTTAATGTACATGCTTTTAATGCAACAGCAATAGGGGTTTGTACATTTATAGATAACCAGCACCAGTTTGATTTAATAGGAAGAAATCAAAGGCGAACGTTTAATGCACCAGGGCTTTTTGCTTCAAGGACAGAGTTACTGCCACAACTACAGGCCACCGGTATATTGGCGTTGAATGAAGACTACAATAATTTAATGGCAACCATTCATCGGTTCTATGCAGATGCCATTAATGATGCACGGTATAACAACGACAGAGATTTTAATAATAGCCTAAATATCGTTGCAATAAAATCAGATGGCACAACTGAAACGTTCCTTCTACCTAACAGAAAAGTACGGCTTCCATAAATATTAAACAAGCGTGTTTTTTATTATTTTTATGGAATGGGAATCAACCTACCCAGTGTTTGCTTTTTAGAAAAATGCACAGAGTGCCCAGACCTTGGCTATATGGTAGGCTCGAACAACGGGGTGCTGACGCTGACTGTTAATAGTGGCGCATTGGCTACGAGCGGCGTGGCTCCTTTAAGTACTGCAATACCTGCACCAGGTTCGGCAGGTACAGGCACATTCCCGGTTAGTAATTTACATAGTTTGCATGTATTCAGAGACAACAGTTTTATGGTAGTGGGCTCAAGCGGCGCAATATATTATTACAACCCTGTCGCATCATCGCAGTGGAATGATGAAAGCCCGACAGCCGTGGCAAGCTATGGCACGTATACATGGATGGATATAGATGCAAGAGACGACAGAACGATGTGGGTAGCCGGTAACAATCCATCTGTAGGTGGCGCAATAATAAAAGTTATTGACCCGGTAAACATACAACCTAATATACCACTGACTTATTCAGTAACACCTATAGGCTCTTCATGGGCACTTGAACCAATCGCAGACGGTCCTACTGCGAATAACATTGTTACCACCGCAAATCAGGTAGTTATAAACGCTATCGCATTTTCAGGCCCCTACTCTGGTGTACTTGGCGGAACCTATACTGGTACCAACACAAGCGGTTATCCATACGCAAGATTACTCAGTGACATGGGCGGAGTATATTCAACATTATCGTGGTACGATAGAATAGGAAGACTTACAATCAGTCAAAATACAAAACAGCATAATTATCAAAGACCAGCATATAGTTATACACTATTTGATGCTCTGGGCAGGATAATTGAGGTCGGGCAAAAAACAGAAAATACAGATGCTATTACTTTCAATACTGTATTTGGAGATACAATAATGAGTTTTTATAACCCCAATGTTATATCGCCATCTAAATTCTTGGCATGGATAAAGGATAATACTGGTCCAAGAACTGAAGTAACTCATACTTATTTCGATGTTCAAGATATTTTACCTATAACTATCTTGGCTCAACAGGAATTACGAAACCGGGCAGCGTCAGCAATCTATTCAGATACATTAAGAACTGACTCCACTAAGTTTAGGGATGCTACATACTATAGCTATGATATTCACGGTAATGTTGCCACCTTGATTCAAGATGATACCATACAGGGAGTTAATGGTCAGAGATTTAAGAGGGTTGATTACCAATATGACTTAATCAGTAATAATGTTAATGAAGTTGATTATCAGTTAGGGCAATTGGATCAGTACCATCAGAGGTACGAATATGATGCAGATAATCGTTTAACATTGGCTTGTACATCAAGAGACAGTATATTATGGGACAATGATGCTAAGTACTTCTATTATGCTCACTTGCCTTTAGCACGAGTTGAAATAGGAGATCAACAGGTGCAGGGAATAGATTATGCTTACACACTACAAGGATGGGTCAAAGGAGTTAATAGTGATTTATTAGATTCAAATAGAGATATGGGGCATGATGGGTTACTGACGACTGAGAACTTAAATAAGTATTTTGCACGAGATGCTGCAGGATATACATTAAAATATTATAGAGGTGAGGTGTCAACTGGAATGCTTGGAGATTATGATGCTATAAATAAAACTGTTTGGAATAATAATGTGAGTCGTTTTGAGGCGTATGATTATAAGAGTGATTTAATGAATGCAAGGCACGATTTATTTAGCGGCATGATTAGTGCCTCTGTTAAGACAATAATGAAACCAACGAGATATGCTACTCTTGATACGAATCACCCCGAAGTTCTACCACAAGGCGCCGCATATAATTACGACCAACTGGATAGACTTATTGATATGAAGGCTTATCAAAATCTTGATACAGATAATATTTGGGGTTTAGGCACTACATACATGGGACTTTATCATAACTGGTTAACTTATGATGAAAATGGGAATATCCTTACTCAAAAACGTGCTGACCAAAATGGAAATGTATTTGATTCACTTACATATAAATATAATGTTGAAGGGAATCGTACTTTGCAAAATAGATTATATCATGTAAATGATGCCATTACAAGCGTAATAGATGGGATTACAAATGATATAAAAGATGAAGGTGTATTTGATACAGCGGAAGGAACTATGGATCAGAAAAATAATTATAGATATAATTTAATAGGTCAATTGGCAAAGGATACTGTTAATGGAATAGATACAATTATATGGACTAATTATGGCAAGCTATGGAAAATTAAAAAATATAATGGAGATAGCCTTATTTATGGATATGATCCATTACAAAATAGAGTTTTTAAAGAGTTTAAACCTGCAAGTGCGCTCCCGCAATATACTTATTATATTCACGATGCACAGGGGCACATTCTCACTATGTATGATGAAAGTAATGATGTTGTTCATCATACAACAACATTTAAGCTAACGGAACGGGAAGTTTATGGTAGCAGCCGGCTTGGTACGGATACTACATCAATTGTATTGATGGGAAGTATGCCAATGTCACAAGTTGATACATTTAGTAGGTATCTCGGAAATAAGCACTATGAAATAGATGACCATTTAGGTACTCCGTTAGCTATTGTGTCAGATAGAAAAATACCAAGACCAAATGCGTCAGGTACTCAAGTTGATCACTATGAAGCAGATGTTGCAAGTTCAAATGATTACTATCCATTTGGTATGCTTGAACCCGGAAGAAGCTTCAGTGCTCAGGTTTATAAATTCGGATATAATAAAAGCTTAAAAGATGATGAAATATATGGTGTTGGGAATAGCTACTCAACAACATTCCGTGAGTTAGACCCAAGATTAGGTAAATGGTGGACAATAGATCCAAAGGTTACTAATTATCCAGGTTCTTCTCCTTATCTTACTATGGGAGATAACCCAATTGGGAATAGTGATATAGATGGAGATGGTCCCGGCGACCCACCAAAAGCAGATGGTGGTGTGCAAGCAAGAGTAACTTTTACTTTTGGTTCTAAGCAAGGCTCACACTTAGATTTAGGTTTGGCTATAGGAGGAAGTGTTAAAGACAAGGTAGCACAAGTTGGGTTGAATTTTGCGGCAAATTGTTACACAGGTGGATTAGGTACTCCTGCTGGGGCAACTTCCCCTCCACAAGGTGATTTAATAATTAGCCCAACATTAACAATAGGTGGTGGTGTTCCAACATCTACTGCCGCGCCTTTAAATACCTTTAACTCTACTTCATTAACAGGAGTTACTAATAATTTCCAAAATTCGTTTACTGCTGGGAGGGATTATGTATTTAATGTTGGCGGAGCTGGTGGCCCAAGGAATCAAATAGAGGGAGTACTGGGAGCTAAAGCGGGCGATTTTTCATTTGAAATCTACAATGATACAAAGATGATGGGCGGAGGTGGTACAGATGCTTGGTGGACGGGCGGTGGAAGTGTTACGATTACAAACTTTTTAGGCAATGGCCATAATACACTTTCTTTTGGTACAGATGTTTATACAGGTAATTCTTATAACTATGCTACCAAATACGATACAAAGCCTGTTCCAGGCACAACCAATCAAAAATATGCTGGGCAGTCTCAATTTGATCCTGTTAGTATGCCTGGATTCAATGAGTCGTTAAATATGGGGCGGACATTCATTAGTTTGACTACTT